>JBEKUX010000030.1:0-35760 GCA_049514575.1 Chitinispirillaceae bacterium
TTCAACTCAGGCACAGGAGGCGAAAAAAATTCAGGACAACTCTTTCCTGGTTGAAGAAGCATATAATCAGGAGGACGGCGTGATCCAGCATATTCAAACGTTTCAGTTCATGAAAGATAAAACGTGGGGGTATTCTTTTACCCAGGAGTGGCCGGTTCCCAAGCAAGCGCATCAATTTTCCTACACGATTCCGGTCAACCATCCTGACCCGACTCTTTCCGGCTTAGGCGATATCCTGCTGAATTATCGTTACCAACTCGTGTTTAAAGAGAGCATCGCCCTTGCTCCACGGCTATCGCTGCTGCTGCCTTCCGGGAATTATAAGAAAGGATTTGGAAGCGGAGCTACCGGATTTCAAATAAATATCCCTCTAAGCACAGAGCTTTCCGATAAATGGGTAACGCACTGGAATCTGGGTTCGACATTTATTCCGAACAGTAAAAATGCAACTGGGGCGCACTCGAATACTTTCGGCTTCAATTTCGGAACAAGTTTTATCTATCTTCTTTCAGAAAAATTTAATTTCATGTTTGAATGTGTGTGGAATTCTTCGGAATCGGTTCAAGCTGATGGTACAAAAACCAGAAACGATGCTTTTTTTATTAACCCGGGGGTGCGTTTTGCGATTAACTTTAAGAGCGGATTACAAATCGTACCTGGAATTGCGATGCCGATCGGTTTAGGACCTTCTGAAAACAGCTTAGGTGTATTTGCATATCTTTCTTTTGAACATCCGCTATTTTAGCGACGCGGATTGTATGGAAAAGATCTTCTTTGCCGCAACGACCCTATTTCCCATTCAAAGGCGACAATAGGAGTCCCCTTTTTATCTGTTTTCCTGCACAATGAATAAAATATTGATGGCTGGCCCGATTTGCACCTCTATTATTTCACGAAGGCGGAACAGCGGATGATATTTTTTCATAACACGGGAATTGCAATTGCCCCGATGCAAATCATGGAAGTATTTTTATACGTAAATTAATAATCGATTTTCCGACATTCCCGCCTTAAGGTACACTGCAGGACTGATGCCTCAGTGAATGAGTCGAGGGGTGGAATGACTGGGGTAGCGATCATGCCAGAGTCCGCGATGAAGAGCCTCGTTGCCGCGATAATTGAAGGGGATACCGACCAGTCGTTAATTCACACGCAACATCTGGTTTCTTCCGGCTTCAGTGCCGAGAACATTGTTATTAACGGCATAGAAGCCGCAATGTCAAAGCTGGACGCTAAATGCACGCTCGAACAATTCAATCTTCTTGAAATAATGTTGTCGGGTCGAGCGGTTACCGAGGTCATGAAGCTGCTCTACCCAAGTGGATTACCGGGAACAAGCGGCAAGGGCAAGGTGGTGACAGTAACCCTGGAAGGGGATGTCCATGATCTTGGTAAGAATATCCTCAAAATGATCCTCATTGCCAATGGCTATTCTGTTGTGGATTGCGGCAAAGACTGCCCTTTGCAAAGGTTTATCGAGACTGCCGCACAAGAACGCCCCAAAGCTGTTGCCATAAGCGGTTTGATTACTCCGGTTATTCCCCAGGTAAAAAAAGTAAAGGATCTGCTGGCGAACCACGGGCTGCAAGGGATAAAAATTATAGCCGGTGGTGCTGCGCTTAAGCAGTCTTCACCTGATAAACTCAATGTTGATTATGTAGCGGAATCAGCATTCGACGCTCTGCACTATCTGGAAGGGCTTGGCGCGAAAAAATGAACAGCATGGAGCGGATCGCCGCAACGATCAAATTTCAGAAAACAGACCGACCGCCGGTGATAGCGCAGATATTCGCCCATGCCGCTACGGTGGCCGGAGTGGCTGTGGATGAGTATGTTCGCGATGGCGAAACGATTGCCCGCTGCCAGATCAATGCTCTCAGGCGCTACGGCTATGATGCGGTTTTCGCAGTGATGGATGTCAATGTTGAGACCGAAGCCGTTGGCTCGACTCTCCAATATCGGAGCAACCAATATCCAACTATCCAACAACACGCGCTCTCCCGAGGTGATGTGCAATCTAGGGCATTACCCGATCCAAATAGCGCGGGACGGATGCCGGAGATGCTCAAAGCGCTTCGTATTTTGAGAGGAGAGCTTGACGATGAGGTGCTGGTCGTGGGCTGCGTGCTGGGGCCATTTACACTTACGACGCAATTGCTCGGTATTGAAACCGCTCTTTACATGGCGGTCGATGACCCTCAGAAGCTGGACCGGGTAATGGATTTTGCCACGGAGGTGGTCATCGCTTTCGGCAGGGCTCAGATCAATTCCGGAGCACATCTTCCGATAGTTTTTGATCCTTCCGCATCGCCCGCTGTCGTTCCGCCCCAATTCTTTCGAGAGTTTGAGCTCCCCAGGCTTCGGCGGCTTTTTGAAGCTTTATCGGAGGCAGGAGCAATCGCAAATTGGCTTCATATTGCCGGACCGACCGGTCAGATTCTGCCCTATTACCCCAAAGCCGGAGTCAATATCGCTAACTTCGACTACTGCATAACACCGTCCGCAGCAATACTTGGACTTCCGGGAACCTGCCTTGACGGTAATATAAAGTCACTTTCCTTTGTGGAAGCAGACCCGGAGGACATCGAGTCCCAGGCCGCAAACCTGCTTGACATCTTCCGCGAGCGAAAAGGCTTCATACTTTCTTCAGGATGCGAAATACCCCCTGAATCTTTACCGGAGAATGTTGCCGCAATGGTCAATGCCATTCGCGAGAAGAGATGAAGTAATGCCCATACTAACGGTTTCATATGACGAAGGCATGCGGCAGATACCCTTTTCTCCGGGTCTCTCCGTGCGTGAGCTGCTGGAGACGGCGGGCATTCGAATACGCTCTGGCTGCCGTGGAAACGGTGCCTGCGGGCTATGCCTCATACGTATCGAATCCGGCGCAGCCAACCCTGCAATCAGAAGTGAGCAGCTTCTCCTTTCTAAGGAGCAGATTGAGGGCAACATCCGATTTGCCTGCCAACTCATGCCAAGAGACGATTTATCCATCCGGATTATCGGGATAACGGCCAAGTCCAACTGGCGCGCGCTGATCGCCGCCGATCTTCCCTGTCTTCCATCACAGCCGGGTTCCTTTCCTATCGGTCAATCTGATCCAAATACATTAGGCCTTGCCGTTGACGTGGGAACAACGCATATCAGTCTCACTTTATGGGACCTTGTGCAAGGCATCCGGGTTGCCGGCCGCATCGGATATAATCCTCAGGCCATCTATGGCGCGGATGTAGTGAGCAGGCTGATCGCAGCTGCCGAGTCGGCGGACAACGCCCGAAGGATTGCTGTTGCAACGCTCGACGCACTATCTGAGGGATTGAAAGAAATGTGCATCGACAACGGTCTGAGCCCTGAGCAGGTTACCCGCGTCACAGTGGTGGGGAATACGGCAATGCTGATATTATTAACTGAAAGCGACCCCCAACCTCTGCTTCAGCCCAGTGGCTGGACGAGTCCCATCAACTGCCGTCTAAAAAATCCGGCCTCATGGATTCGCGCTCTGGGGATCCATCCGAAGTCTGTCGTAGAGGTTGCGCTTCCTTTGGCCGGCTTTGTTGGCTCCGACCTTTTGGCAGGCTTACTGGCCACGGGCCTAACCCAATGCCCGGGGAGCTTATTGATCGATTTCGGGACTAATTCCGAAATTGCCTTGTGGGATGGAGCCGCGCTATGGGTAACTTCCGCGGCCGGAGGACCCGCATTCGAAAGCAGCCAGGTCCAATACGGTATGCCAGCCGAGGCGGGCGCCATTTGCCATGTCAATCGACATGAAGATTCCTTAGATATTTACTACGAGGTGATCGGTGGCGGGGAAGCCAAAGGGATATGCGGTTCAGGCTTGGTTGACCTGATCGCCTGCCTGCGTCGCTCTGAGGATCTGACCAGCATCGGACGATTTGCGGTGTCTAATCCCACCAGCGGCTTTGTCATACCAAGCGCAGGCCCGGCCCTTCGGTTGTCTCACCACGACGTTGACATGTTTCAGCGTGCAAAGGCGGGAATTGGCGCTGGCATCGCAACCCTCTTGGCGGAGGCAAAGGTGAAGGCGGGGGAGCTGAACCGTGTTTGTGTTTGCGGGATATTCGGCCGCAACCTGAATATCCCGAATGCCCAGGCAATAGGCCTTTTGCCGCACATCGCGCTCAAACGCGTTGAACTATGTGGCAACACGGCACTTGCCGGATGCGAACGCCTGCTCATGGTGCGGGAGGAGGCCTCCGCTATGGCACAACTGCGTAGGCAGGCCATCATTGTCAATCTCTCAAAAGCAAAAGATTTTGAAACCCTATTTCTGGAAAACCTCTACCTCCAGCCGATCAAGGATGGTGCAGCATGACCAAAGCACTCTATGATCAACCGTGGATGTTCGAAGCTTTTATCAAGGCATCACAGTACATCGTACGGCTCACCGCGCAGCAGGACGTATGGATTCATCTGGGCAAGCTTATCACTTCCTATTTCCCTGCAGGCTGGACGGTCTTCGCACAGCGGGACTCCGCCGGCGAAATCTCCCTTGACCACTGCTCCCTATCCGATCCGGATGCCGCCCGGAGCATCCTCACGGATGAAACGCGCACGGCAATAGCGGATGTGCTCGACAGCGGATTTTTGACAACGAAGGTCCTTTTGATTCCCTCGCCGTCGACGACGGTTTTTCTGCCAATTGTTGAAGAGTCTCAACCAAAGAAAGTCATGCTCATCGGCCACAAGGACGCCGGAGCGCTTCCGAAGGAACTGCTGAATATCTATCTGGCCATCGCAGGCCTTGCGGGGGCAAGCTTCGAGCGGCTTGAGAGTGAACGGGAGCTAACCCGCCATCGCGCCCATCTTGAAGACCTGGTAAAGGAGGCCACCGCGGAGCTGAGGGAAGCAAAACGGCGCAACGAGCTCATCCTCCATTCGGTTCGCGAAGGAATATGCGGTATTGATTTGGACGGACGAATAATATTTGTCAATCCTTTTGCCGCCGAAATGATCGGTTGGGTTCATTCCGAACTTTTGGGCCGCAATGCGCATGCAACCTTTCATCGTATTCGGCCCGACGGCAGTCCCTATCCCGTAGAGGAATGCATAGCCCATTCGACCCTCAAGGAGGGCACAGCCAAATTTGTTGCCGAGGAGGTATTCATCCGAAAAAACGGGTCCGGATTTCCGGTGGAGTTTGCTACTGCTCCTATCATTGAAGATGGCGTTGTGACCGGCGCAGTCATGGCATTTCGCGATATCAGCGATCGTAAGCAAGCGGAAGCAATCGCCGAGAAGCGGTCGGTGGAATTGGAGCAAAAAACCAAAGAATTGGCAGTGTCCAACCAGGATTTGGAACGTTTCGCGTACGTAGCAAGCCACGATTTACAGGAGCCGCTTCGGGCAGTGACCGGGTTTCTGGGGCTTCTCAAGGAAAAATATCGAACGAAACTTGATGCCACGGCTGAGGAATATATAAAGTTTGCCATCGGGGGGGCTGAACGAATGTCGCAACTGATTCACGACCTGCTCGACTATAGCCGGGTAGACAGCCAAGGCCGCAAACCGACGCCCATAGATACAAACATCGCCCTGGAAGGTGCCGTGTCTAACCTCCATTCAAGCCTTGAAGAGGTTGATGCAAAGGTCACGCACGACGAGCTGCCTTTAGTTTTAGCCGACCCCACGCAGTTCATCCTACTCTTCCAGAATCTTATCGGCAATGCAGTCAAGTTCAGGCACGAAGCGAGGCCATGTAGAATCCATATCGGTGCAAGCCGGAACGGAGCCTGGTGGACACTGTTAGTCAAAGACAATGGAATTGGTATTCCTAACGAGCAATTCGAGAAGATCTTCATTATCTTCCAGCGCCTGCATACAAGGGATAAGTACCCCGGCACGGGCATAGGGCTTGCTATTTGCAAAAGAATCGTCGAACGTCAAGGAGGCAGGATTTGGATTGAATCGACGGTCGGTGAAGGATCCACTTTCTATTTCACCCTTCCCGCTGTTGGAAACGAATCTGCAGTCTAGCCCAAGTTCGACATAAAGTATTGAAAAACATCGATTCCGATTGACTATCCTGTCCCGAATTTTTTCTATCTAGACGGTTTTGAGGAAAAGCAAGCTTGTAAAGTAAACCCGGAAATATATTGTCATTGTTCACGGAGTGCATTCGTGAACAAGGGCTTTAGTTTTATAAATTCAATGAACAATTCCGGCTTTCTTCCTGTTTTAAAAATTCAAAAAGCTTCGGAAAGAATTGCAACAGGATTTTCAGCATGTAAAATGTTGAAAAGTATCACGTAGTCAACTCTCTTATTTGCAAGCCCTGTACCTGTAGTGATGAAATTACGTTGAACTAAGGCTAAATCGAATTTTCCCTTTTCGTGAGCTGAATCCATTTGCAATGCAGTCATTATTGGCATAATTATTGCAGTATTTTTTGGTAAATCAGTATTTCCATTTCCGGAGTGAAATCGGGTTGTTACAGCCACATTACAAGGGGGTTGATATGGAAGGAAGACCCAGTGTCAAAATGTTTTTTTCCACCATTTTTGTCGTTTGCTTCTCGGTGGTCACCTATAGCAAGGAAGCGAAGTTAGATACGGCCCTCATACAATCCTTAAGTGGGTGCAAGGGAACCTGGAATGCGAAAGAAGGCATTTTTAAAGTTACAAGCCCCCGCAATGACGTTTCGATTTCGGTTGATGGGTTCGTTATGCCGCCTTTTATGGGGCTAACATCCTGGGCGGCTTTTAGTGATGAAGGCAAATCCAAGGCAATGGTAATGGGAGATTTGGTACTTTTTCAGGATGAAGTAAATCCGGTAATGAGCGCATTGTTGGACAATGGTCTGCAAGTTACGGCCTTGCATAACCACTTTTTTTATGATGACCCGAAAGTGTTTTTTATGCATATCACCGCAGACGATAGCCTGACGATATTGGCCAGAGGAGTCGGGAAGGCGTTTGAAACTATAAAAGATATTCGTAAATCTCACCCCAAAATTTCATTGGGGTTTGAAGGTCAGAAGATTTCCGGTCCAAGCAATATTACAGCAAAAACAATAGAAAGCATTTTCGACATTCCAAGCGATAAAAAGGACGGTATGGTAAAAGTTTCCATTGGTAGAATGACCCGCATGCCGTGTGGATGTGAAGCTGGAAATGGAATGGGTGTTAATACTTGGGCAGCCTTTGCCGGAACTGACGAAAATGCCTTGGTAGATGGGGATTTTGCCGTCAAGGAAGCAGAACTGCGAAACGTACTCAAATCACTTCGGAGTTCGAGCATTAACATTGTAGCAATACATAGTCATATGATACAAGAGGAGCCAAGAATATTATTCTTGCATTATTGGGGAAAAGGGAACGCCTCTGAATTGGCAAAAGCAGTCAAAGCGGCTTTGAATTTTACGAAAACAGATTCTCAAAAATGAGAATGTGACCGGGCATTGCGATTTTTAATAGTGTACAGTATGCTTCTCATTTGTTTGGATTGACGCGATGAAATACGGCACTTTTATACCTTTATTCGTGCTCGTCTTCATTTTGGATGGATATTATCGTTGTACCGCGGAACAGCTCCCCTTGCTTGGAACAATTACACTGCCAAATGTTTCAGGGCGAATCGACCATATGGCTTTCGACCCAAAAGGGAATCGTCTATTTATCGCAGCTTTGGGCAACAATACCATCGAAATAATCAATGTGAGAACTGCCCGGCGAATTGGAACAATTACCGGCCTCAAGGCCCCACAAAACGTGCTCTATCTCGATGAATTCGAATGCATCGTCGTAAGCAATGCCGGGGATGGGACAGTCCGATTTTTCAATAGCGAATCATTGATAGGCTATCGGACACTAGAATTAAGCGATGATGCCGACAATATGCGGTATGATTCCGCTACAAAACAAATCTTCGTTGGCTATGGTAATGGAGCAATAGCGATCATAGACGCTGAAAAAGGTATGCTTTTGAAAAGCATTAAATTGCCAGGGCATCCTGAAGCCTTTGTGCTTGAACCCAATGGGAAGCGGATTTTTGTGAATATACCGTCCGTCGACCAAGTTGCCGTAATTGATTGTGAGAAAATGGCACAAATCGCAGCTTGGAAAGTTAAGGGTATGGGCTATAACTTTCCTATGGCGCTGGATGAGAACAAGCATCGTCTTTTCATCGGCTTTCGCGCACCTGCGAGGCTCGTCGTCTTAAGCTCCGATACTGGACGCGAGATTACTATGATGGACTGTATCGGCGATGTCGATGATGTTTTCTATAATGCGGTCAATGGGCGCATTTATCTTTCAGGCGGAGCGGGCGGAATAGATGTCTTCAATCAAGTTGATGCCGACCACTACATACACATAGCTCGCACTTTAACAGCAATGGGTGCGCGGACATCGCTCATTGTTCCCGAATGCAAATCTTTGTATGTAGCAGTGCCGCGGCTTATTTCACGAGCTGCACAGATCCAGGAGTACGGACTTCGGTAGCATATCATTACTGGTGTTACATTGTGCATGAACGCTGAGAGCGGATAAACACATCACCATTGTTAGAAATAAAGATGCTTTGCGCATAATGGTCGCTCCTTTGTGAAGAGTAGCTACCATTAAAAGGATATATCAAAACGTGATTGTTTTGTCTGCCCATTCCACCATTTTTAGGCAGTCAACCATTGTCGAAAGAGGGCAAATGTCTGTGCCGTTCAATTGGCGCGATTTCAAGCATGTCCCGCAAGCCAGAATTGTTCCACCGACTTCAATAAATGCCTTGAGTTGTCCTGCAACATCGTATTTATCATGCGTCAGATTCTCACATTCAACGGCCTCACCCATAAGAAATATTTTGACTTCATGACCATTTTTCTTTGATGTTGTGGCAAATCTGAATGCATTCCATGCCTTTTCCGGTTCTTTCGTCTCCAGAATGATTCCAAATTTCATTTCAAGCTCCAATCTGTATACCATAGTGGTACGGTGGGAGTGAAATTGTTTCTCCGATTATTGAAAATCCCGCCTTTTTAGTCCATTGCTTACATTGTTCCGGTTTCGGACGTATTTCGAGAGATGGGCCTCGTGGTGTTTTGCTGTCAAAAATCCAATGAATAATTCCTGCTTTCCCACCTTTTTTTAAAATCCGAAAGGTTTCAGAAAGAATTTCAACCGGGTTTTCAGCATGTAAAATATTGAAAAGCATCACGTAGTCAACGCTCTTATCTGCAAGTTTAGTACCTATGGCGATGAAATCACGTTGAACAGCGACTATGTTCCTCAGATTTTCTTCGGAAGCTTTCTTCTGAACAGTTTCTATCATTTCTTTTTCGATATCTATTGCATAGATTATTGATCCCGGCAGCATAATTGCGGCTGGGATTGTGAATGTACCATAACCGCACCCTAAATCAACAATCCATTTCATTTTAGCAGTTAACCCCATTTTATTCAAAATCTCTTTGGGAGAGAAAAAACCGGACCATAATTCTTCCACCGGCATGCCACTATCTATGATTTTCATAAACAATAATCTTACCTATCTCACATGAAGGGTGTCTAAAAAGTCAATACCTGCTGAAGTCTTAAAGATTTAGCCCCGCAATTGTTTTATTTTTCTTCAATGTATTTTTTGGGTAGTATTCCTGTTTTCTTTCCGTTAAATTCATAAACCCGGCAGGTATAATTAAATCCTGTCGGTCTCTTCTCGGTGTAAATGTCCATCCCATCTATTAAAATTGTAGGCGAGCCTTGAAAATTGTACTTTTCAGCAGAGGCAATATCCGGTATTTCTGAAATTATTACTTCTCTTTCTGAAATCATCCCCTCTTCAATCAATTCTTTAAGATTATTTAAAGTTTCTGCTGAGTTGGGACACCCGTTAAAGTATTGAAATTCTATCATTATGCTTCTCCATGCAGGGCTACTTCGCTTAACAAGTCATTTTTTAATCATTAACTATTTCAAGGCTTGGGGTAAGCTTAATAGGGTTCCTGAGCGTGAAAACAACAGGGCAACGCTGTAGGGCCAGTTGCTCGACCTCCCGGATCTTCTCCTTGGGTGCATCACTTGATACCGTAAGCTTTACCCTGACTTCCTCCATGATCGGCTGTTCACCTATACCGAAGACCCGTGAAAAATTGATATCTGCTTCTACGCGCGTTGAAAGTTTTTTAAGTCGTATACCGAGCATGGCGGCCATTGTCGCAAAGGTAGCGGTATAACATGATGCCAGACCGTAAAAACAGTAATGCATCGGCCCGGGCAAACTGCCACCACCACCCATAAAGGTCGGGCTGTCCATGTCAAAACGGGTTTGTCCCCCTTCATACTTGATTACAGCCCGGAATTGGGGGCCGCCTTCTTCAAAGAGCCATTCGCCTTCAATCACCTGCGTTTTCTTTGCTTTTGCTGGGTCGCACTGAATCGATTCGCCAAATATTTTCGCCCCTTCGATTTTAACATTATTTAATGTTTGCATACTCTCCCACCTTTGGATTTGTAGTTTACTTCATCATCATGTCGCCGCCCATGCTTTTCGTCTTACCGGCTGGCTCGCCTTGTTTCCTGTATACCAATTTCATTCCGCAAATCGGACAATTTCCGGGTTCAGTTTTGTGTACCTGTGGATGCATTGTGCATGTCCAGTAGCCGGTATCCGCAACCTTGGCCGATGTATCGCTAGCCATCTTCATGCCCTTCATATCCATTTCCTTCATTGACGTGTCGGTTTTCCCTGTCTTGCCGTCCTTCTTAGTTCCATCAACGATGGTCTCAACGCTCTGGCCCATGCTCTCAAGCTTCTTGATGTACTTTTCCGGGTTCTTTTTCAATGGATTGATGCAGTTCTCGCAGCAAACGTAAATCCGTTTCCCTTTGTAATCAACGAACAAAGTTTTATTGATGGGATCACCTGTTACGGGGCAGGTGGTCTGCGGCTTTAGCTGTTTTGTTTTTTCGGCACCGGCATTCGCTGTTGTTGTTTTTCCGGTGTCGGCCTTCCCGCTCTGTGCAAAAACAATTGCTGCTGAAAACATCGCGACTGCAAAAGCTATAACGACACTTCTCGAAAAACTCATACTGCCTCCTGTTGTTGAGATTTATGGTGAATGTACTTTTTTTTCCAAAGGTAATAAATCGCCGGAAATACCAGCAGTTCCATGGCCACCGACGTAATCACTCCTCCTACCATGGGTGCGGCAATGCGTTTCATGACATCGGAACCGGTGCCGTGGCTCCACATGATGGGCAGCAAACCCGCCATGATCACTGATGCGGTCATGATTTTGGGCCGCACGCGCTTGACCGCTCCATGGTCGATGGCGGCTTTCAAATCTTTGAGTGAAGTGAGAAGACCTTTGCTTTTGGCTGTTTCGTATGCCTGATCGAGATATAAGAGCATGACCACGCCGGTTTCGGCGCTGAGTCCCGCAAGCGCAATGATCCCGACCCATACAGCCAAGCTCATGTTGAAGCCGAGGAAATACAGATACCACACAGTGCCGACAAGAGAGAACGGTACGGCCAGAAGGATGATCGACGTTTTGATAAACGATTTCGTATTAAGGAAAAGGATGATGAATATGATGAACAGAGTCATGGGAATGACCACCATGAGCCGTTTTTGGCTGCGCTGCATAAATTCGTATTCGCCGCTCCAGATGATGCTGTAGCCGGTCGGGAGCTTGATCTTCGCAGCCACTGTTTTTTGCGCCTGACGAATGTAGCTGCCCATATCGGTCCCACGCATGTCCACAAATACCCATGCATTGGGACGACTGTCTTCGCTTCTGATGACCATGGGTCCCTTGTTGATCTCGAAATCTGCTACCTGACCGAGCGGCACCTGCTGACCGCTCATGCCTGTTTGCTGGCCACCCATGCCCGTCGCCTGACCGCCTCCCTTCCCGGTGACGAGCACATGCTTGAGTGCCTCGATATTGTCGCGCAGCTCCCGGCTGTAGCGAAGATTCACCGTATAGCGTTCGAGCCCTTCGACGGTTGTGGTGATGCTCATACCGCCGAGCGCGGTCTCGATGACCGATTGGATATCGCTGACGTTGAGACCGTAGCGTCCGGCCTTGTCCCGGTCGATCTTGATATCAAGGTAATTGCCGCCAACAGCGCGTTCAGCGAAGGCCGAGGTGGTGTATGGCACCTCGCGCACGGCAGCCTCCACCTCTTTGCCGAGCATTTGTAACGTATCAAGATTCGCTCCGGAGATTTTTATACCGACCGGGGTCTTTATGCCGGTGGAGAGCATGTCGGTACGCGTTTTGATGGGCATGGTCCAGGCGTTGGTAAGTCCGGGAAATTTTATCGCCTCGTCAAGCTGCTGTACGAGCTTTTCGGGCGTCATGCCAGCAGGCCACTCTTTTTCCGGTTTGAGCATGATAATCGTTTCCAGCATGTCGAGACCCGCAGGGTCGGTCGCGGTCTCGGCCCGGCCCGCCTTGCCGAACACACGCTCGACTTCAGGAAACGTTCGAATGATTCTGTCGGTCTGTTGAAGGATCTCTTTCGCCTTGGTGATGGAAACGCCGGGCAGCGTAGTCGGCATATAGAGAAGGTCGCCCTCGTAGAGCGGTGGCATGAACTCGGAGCCGAGTTTCGTGAAGGGAAGCACCGTGACGGCCATGATGGCGATGGCGGCAACGATCACCGTTTTCGGCCATCGGACGACAAAGTTGACTATCGGGTGATAGAGCGAAATGAGGAACCGGTTGAGGGGGTTCGCGTGCTCAGGTTTTATCTTTCCGCGCACGAAATACCCCATAAGCACCGGTACGATGGTGACGGCAAGTATCGCCGACGCGGCCATGGAATACGTCTTGGTAAAAGCCAAGGGCTTGAAGAGCCTTCCCTCCTGGGCCTCAAGCGTAAAGATCGGAATAAACGAGACGGTGATGACCAGAAGCGACCAGAAGAGCGGTGGCCCCACCTCTTTTGACGCCTGCAGGATAACCTCCCAGTGCGGCAATCTCTCCGCAGGAGGCTTTATATTTTCCGCTTCAATGTGTTTATGCGCATTTTCTATCATTATAATCGCCGCGTCGACCATTGCGCCGATGGCTATGGCAATACCGCCGAGGGACATAATGTTCGCATTGAGTCCCTGCATCCGCATAACGTAGAAGGCCATAAGAATCGCCGTCGGCAGGGTAAAAACCGCCACGAATGCGCTTCGTGCATGAAAAAGGAATATGATGCAGACGAGCGCTACGATGATAATTTCTTCGAACAGTTTGTCGCGGAGGTTTGCAATGGCGCGCTCGATGAGGGCCGAGCGGTCATAGGTCGGAACGATCTGCACATCAGGCGGTAGCCCGGCCTTGAGCACTTCGAGTTTCTTCTTCACGGCCTTGATGATCTTCTGCGCATTTTCGCCGAACCGTATGACCACGATGCCGCCAGCGACCTCTCCTTTTCCATCAAGATCGGCCAGACCCCGCCGCATCTCAGGCCCCAGCGCCACATCGGCGATGTCGCCGATGCGGACCGTAATGCCGCGTTGCATATCGGTCTTGACAGGGATTTTTTTTATATCTTCGATGGATTTTATATAACCGAGGCCTCGGATCATGAATTCCATTTCCGCCATTTCGATGACCTCGCCACCCACGTCGGCATTGGCGTTTTTTATCGCCATCTCGATGTCGTTGACCGGGACACCGTACGCCTGCAGTTTCGCCGGGTCCACAGTCACTTGATACTGCTTGACAAACCCGCCGATACTCGCCACCTCGGCAACGCCTTCTATGCTTGACAATCCATACTTCAGGTACCAGTCCTGGTAGGAGCGCAGCTCCTGCAGCGAGCGCTTGGGCGAGGTGAGGGCGTATTCGTACACCCAACCTACACCGGTTGCATCGGGTCCGAGCGTGGGAAGTACCCCGGAGGGCAAACGTTTTTGGGCATAGTTCAGGTATTCGAGCACACGGCTGCGCGCCCAGTAAATGTCGGTGCCGTCCTTGAAGATGACGTAGACGAGCGAATAGCCGAAAAACGAATACCCGCGCACGACCCTTGCACCCGGGACTGAAAGCAGGGAAGTGGTGAGCGGATAGGTCACCTGGTCTTCGACGATGCGGGGTGACTGGCCCTCGTACTCGGTATACACGATGACCTGTACGTCCGAGAGGTCAGGGATCGCGTCGACCGGCGTTGTTACAATCGCCCAGACACCGGCGCCGATCGCAAAGACCGTGAGCATGATCACGAGGAGTTTGTTCTTAATCGACCATGTTATCAATTTTTCAAGCATAAAAAATTCCTGACCAGTTCATTATTTTTATTTACCCATATCCATACCCGGCATGTTCATCTGCCCGGAATCACTACCATTCTGAGTCGAAGGCATGGCTGGTTTCCCTTCCTGCTGCGCTTGTTCGGGCACCGGCGTTTCCGTGCCGCCCATCTGGCCTATCGCCGCTTTCAAATTCGACTCGGAGTCGATAAGAAACTGCGATGAGGTCACGACGGTCTGGCCTTCGTGGAGGCCCGCCAGAATCTGGACATATCCTTCGGCGCTCATGCCGAGCTTTACCTCCTGCGGCCTGAAATAGCCGTTGCCGAGCGAAACGATGACGATATTCCGTTGTCCGGTATGGATAACCGCCTGCTGCGAAATGGAAAGTGCATTTTTCGAAATGGGCGATTGTATCGTTACGTTTGCGAACATCTGCGGCTTGAGCTGTAAATCCGCTGTGTTCCTGACGGCGATACGGACCGCCGCGGTTTTAGTCGAGGCGTCGAGCACTGGCGAAACAAACTGGACTCTTCCCGAGAAAGTTCTGCCCGCTATGGATGGCACTTCAATCGTTGCTTCAGCCCCGACTTTAGCATAAGGCAGGTCCTCCTGATAAACATTGGCAATGGCCCATACCTCCGAGAGGTCGGCGACTTTATAGAGTTCCATACCGGGCATGACATTCTGGCCGGCCACCACCATTTTCTCAAGCGCCACGCCGTCTGAGGGTGCATAAATGGTCATGGTGCGCTTCGCTGTACCCCGGTCCTCAAGCGCCGCCAGTTCGCTTTCGGGAATGTCCCAGTTTAAAAGACGCCGCTTGCTGCTTTCGACGAGGTTCGCCGCTCCTTTGCGCGCTTCGTCCGAAGTGCTTGGGGGCAGATTTTTCAGGTAACGGATTGCCTGCAAATACTCGTCCTGCGTACTAACAAGGTCGGGGCTGTAAATTTCCAAAAGCGGCTGCCCCTTTTGCACGGCCTGGCCGGTATAATCGATATAGAGCTTTTCGACCCACCCCATGATCTTGGTGTTGACGATGCTTATTGCTCTCTCGTTAAGGTCGATATTGGCGGAGACATGGATCTCTTTTTTCAGGCTGCGCGCTACCACCGTCTCGGTCGTCACCCCCATACTCTGCACCGTGGTGGGATCGATTTTCACCACACCCGCTTCACCGCCCGCCTCGTCTTCGTACACCGGCACAAGATCCATACCGTCCGGCGCCTTGCCGGGCTTGTCCGAAATATGCGAAGGGTTCATTGCGTCGCGATAATAAAGAATCTTGCGTTCTTTTTTGGTCGCAGAACTTCCCGACGAACCGGGCGCCGTGACCGGTACGAGTGTCATATCGCAAATCGGGCAGGAACCCGGCTTGTCCGACAAATAATTTGGGTGCATGGGACAATGGTAGATTTGCTTTTGGGCGGAAACCTGGCTCCCTTTATTTGCCTTATGACAAAAAATAAGCACCGATGACACTCCGGCAAGCGCAACCACGCCGAGCAGGGTTATGACAATTGTCTTGTCTAACCGAATCATTGACGACCTCCTGTAAGCGATTGTGCAATTTCATCCAAGCTCAGTCCAACGGCGCGTTCGAGCTGGGCCTGACTTGCTAAAAGATTCATGACCGCCATGTGATAGTCCTCCTTCGCCATAAGCAGCATTCGCTCGGCATCGATGAGCATCAGAAAATCCTGTTTCCCGGTTTGATACGCTGCGACAACGGATTGCAGCGTCTGCGTTGCCTGAGGAATAATGGTCTGACGGATTATCTGGATCTGCGCCTGGTTACTTTCCACTTTCGCGAGAGCGTCTTGGATCTGTGATGCAACCATATTGCGCATGGCGTTATAATCTTGCGTCGATTGCGACACCAGCGCTTCGGAGCTCCTGGCGCCAGCCGAAGTTTTATTCAGCGACCAGGGCGCGACAGGGATGGAAAGTCCGACCATGAGCGCCCAGTCATCTGGGAGGTCCGTCATCTGCTTGTAGGTCCCCCGCACCATGAAATCGGGATAAAACTCTTTTTTCGCGGCATTGAGCATGGCCTGCTGCATTACAGTATTGAGTTTCATGGATACAAGCTCAGGCCTGTTCGTCTCGGCAAGTGGCATGATTTTATCTATGGTAAATTCTATAGACGGGGGCCGGATTTCCGGCAGCGATGGGATCGCCGCGCCTGTCGGTTTATTGCGAAGCGCATTTAACATGGCGATTGCCGAAATACGGTTCTGCTCCAGCTCAATGCTGTCCTTAACAACTAAAGAGACTTCGGTTTGGCCACGGAGGATGTCGGATTGGCTTCCCATCCCTACTTCATACTGCTTGCGGGCGATCTCTTCGAAGTTTTTCAAGAGGTCGCGTTTTTCAAGAAGTATCTCTTTCCTGCGGTCAACCAGGTAAAGCATGTAATAGGCGGACTTCAGATCGCGGATAAGGTCGCTGGCAAGGGTTTGTTTGTCCGCTTCCAGCATTTCCGAACGCTTCTTTTCGGCGCGTGACATTGACGAAAGCTTGCCCGGAAAGGGGAACATCTGTTGCAGAGAATAGTCGATCTCCATCTGGTTCTTCAGCGGGTTAGGAAATGAAGTAACGGGGGCCTGATAGAATTCAACGGCGGCCTGGGGCGGATCGAGACTTTTCTTTGCTGCAGCCGACGCCGAGGCTGCGGTGACCTTATACCCGGCGGCCTTAAGCGAAGGATTACCGGAGAGCACCTCTTTAAGCAGCTCATTCAATTGCGCATCAAAAATCCGCTGATTTGCCGCGCTGTCGATCTGCGCGGAAGCAGTGAAAAAAAAACAGAGTATGGTTCCGGCAAAAAACGATACTGCTCTTGGCAAACCACCGGTACTTTTTTGGTTTTTTCGAGCATTATTCATATGAAATACCCTCGACCTTGGATTCGCACCATAGTGCCTTCTCTTAGAAATGTCCAAACGCGATTATTAAACTTAACAATGATATATAATAGTGTAAAGTTTAAATTAAAGCAATTGTTATTCCAAGATAAAGCTTTCTAGACAAGCAAATTGCAAAAGAAGGATTTAAATGCGCAGCGGACAGAATACATGGGAATAGGCGACGTTACGGCCGCAATCAATGGGAACCTTTTACGAAACGGCATAAATTGTTTGTTTTAGGCTTCAGAGTAACCCTTCCTGCATGCAAAAAACGCCTGCCGTTCGCAAAATTGGGAACGGTTTATTCATTCACGAACAATTAAAAGTATGAGGTATTTCCAGAAAACGAGTATAAACGGTCAATAAATACTCCGCAAGGAATTGGAAGAAACATTGGTGGTTTTTGTCCGCATTTATTTCAATCTTAAACCTTCTTCGCTGGTCATCCTCAAATGAGGCTGCTTGTGGTTCTACCTGTAGTCTGAATCATATTAATGGCGGCGATGCTGTAACATTAATCGTTCGGGAGGTGAAAAAGTTTTGTAATGTCTCCCTTGTTTATAGTGACTGATCACAGCTTGCCATTTTACTTCCTACGATGATCGGTTCCTGAATAATATGTGAGATACAGTTTCTGTTCCGATCTTTTGAAATTGGTGTTATAGTATATGTCCGGATCGCGGTTGCTGGAATAGACCACATGCTCGAACCCTATCCCGAGATTGCGGTAAAGCCTGAATGCAATTCCGGGGTTGACTATAGTAAATTTATCATTACTTTTAGAGTAATTATCCCTTGCATTGCCGACATAAGTATGCGTCAGAAAAAAAGAGCCTTTAAACGTCGCCCGCACCCGGTCGCAGAGATCAAGGGCGCTCTCCAGCTTTGCTTCCATTCCGCCGACAAAATCATAATCTCTGGTAGCGACGGAATAGGGTCCGAGTCGGGTGGTATTTGCGCCGAACGGCACACCAGCAACATGGAGATCGACGCGAAACTCGGAATTTGATGGAAGCTGGATCCTGGAGATCAAGCCGGGGCCAAACCCGGCGGCAGTCAGTTCGAAATATGTATCATCGTAGTAATCCCAGTGTTGGAACGCGCCGGCAAGAATGTCAAGCTTTCTAGGATACGCATTCTTTCCGTAGAGAAGTCCGTATCCGCTTGCTATGTTGAGCACCACTCTTCCCTTCTCTAAATCGAGTTGAGTCCTGACCTTGAAAAAATCGTAGGGTTTCCGGGTCCGATCTTCGAAGGGATCACCATAATCAAGACGTATATCGACAATCCCGCTCACGTCTCCTGTCCCGAATTGCGCATCCCTGTTTTCCAAATAAGTTCCTGTAGACAACCTGATTTTTAGGGGTTCTTTCTGATCCACTTCTTTTGCGGTAGTTCTGGAAGTTTTACCCTGCAATAGCCGGTTTATCGCGCGTACCGGGTCAATGAGCCCTGCGCCGATTTCGCGGAACACTCTTTCGGTCCCAATTGCCCGGTCATCAAGAATAACCGAGCTTAAACGGTAGGTGACTTCACCAATGAACACGCCGCTGATCGTGGTACTGATCAGGTCTTCGCGCTCCGGCTTTCCGTTTTCCCCGAAGATCTTCCACATATAGCCGCCGAAAAAGGTAATTGGCAACGCTTCGTAGAAGTTGTATCCGTTCGAACGGGCCGCATTGTAATAAAAGTTGCCGGAAATAGGGTGAAATAAAAAGTTGTTGCCGAAAGCATCGCTGTCCCATTTCCATCCCGGCCCCCACGGCCATCCGGCCCGAAAATTGTTCCCCCACGAATGTAAACTTATTCTCACATAATCGGTGTTGAGGACATACCGGTCAAACAGATTGATCACGGCATTAATCCCGACGACATCGACGAGAGGTATCCATAAGGGATATTTTTTGTTGAGTTCCAAGGCGTCCTTCGGTAAATTTTTGGTCCGAATGGTAAGAGGGTCGTCACTGTGTAATTTGTTACTACTGTTTGAAACCAAAAGATCGCTGATCGTTGTCAACCGTATGGTTTGTTTCTCCAGCCCGAGGGTATCTTGGGCCTGAAGCACTGCTGAAAACGATAACCATAAAAATAGGATGTCTGAAACAATTCTCTTGCTGTTCATAATCGTTCCTTCATTCTCATATAGAAGCAGCAAACGATATGCCCGTTTTGGTAGAGATTCATGTTATCGTAACCGCATTTAAAAAGACGGGGGTATTTTAATGGTCGAAGGAGAATATTTTTTTAAAAACGGGAAACCAGGAAAAAGCGTAGCTCATTAAATGATAGACTTGGACAGGGTTTTTATTGATGCTGATGGCCGTGGAGCTGGTCTTCTGCGGATATCATCAGACGATTGATAAAGTAAGGCATTATTAAAGAGATCCGCGGAACGTTTTTCGGCTGCCCTCATCATCAGCCACAAAGATTTCCGCATCGTCAGGAATTTTATGATTTGTATATTCCGCCATTTTTAACGCAGCAGCGGCTATGTTCGACCCGGTAAACATTACTACCGGTGCGGAGAATTTTACGGGGACCAGTACCGTACCTCCGGGCCGTCGCAGGCCGACTATTTTTTCGCCTTCCACGGCATCACGCGCAACGATGATTTCGCCGCCGTCGGCCATTCGGAAATGCCGGCCGATTTTAAGTAAGGTGATGTCCGCGCATGACGGTTTTTCGCAGTGATCGAAATAATCTTTCAGCCGGGCGGCGAAATGCGGTTCGGTCAGAAGGCAGCCGCCCGCCGGGCATCGGAAATCGTTTATTCCTTTATGTAAAGCAAGCGCGATCTGGGGCTTTCGCGCCCGGCCGCTGATGGCCAGGAGCCGACCGCGATCCACCCAACCGTTTTGCTCGGAAAGTGTAGGTGGAAACAGTCGCGCCGAGAGCGGCCTGAGGGTAAGGCCGGCCATGCCTGATTCCCGGTCGATGATATCGATTGCCCGTTTGTGCTGTGACATTGGGCGCTGGCCCAGCACCTCACCGGTGAATAAAAATGACGCATTGATCTCACGCATATATTCCGCGGCCTTACGGATTTTCATGATCCTGCAGTCAATACAGGGGTTCATGCCTCTTCCGTAACCGTGCCGGGGCGATTTCACCATGTCAAGATATTCGTCACCGAGAACGATACGCTTAAGCGGGATATCACCTAATTGTTTTATTGCAGTGAGTATGGAGGCGCAGCCAGCGGACTTCGGCGTACAGGTACAGAAGGGTGAAGTGAAATTAATTGCATGGACTTCGATACCTTGGTCGATCAGGAGTTTTGCGGCCAAAGTGCTATCAAGGCCACCGGAAAGTAATCCAAGTGCTCTTACCATGTAAAAATTCCTAAAAATCCGTAAAATTTATTAAGTTTATAACTTACATAAACAAAATACGTTAGCCAGAGTGTTTTTTGCAATAAAATCACTGAGATAAAAAAACATTGACATTTTTCAGGAAAGTTGTTATATTTAAAATATAATGTTTATAAACATTATAAACAAATAGCACAATACAGAAAATTGATCGATACTGACAGGAACAAACAATGAGATTCGCTACAAAGCTTGTGCATGAAGGCCAGGAGCCTGATCCTGCGACCGGAGCGGTCAATACTCCGTTGTGTCTGAGTTCAACATTCAAGCAGGACGGGATCGGCATGACCCGACAGGGATATGAGTATTCGCGTTCGAACAATCCAAGCCGACAATCGCTTGAAAAGACGATCGCGGGTATAGAGAACGGAAAATACGGATTATGCTTCGGGTCAGGATCAGCGGCAACGACAGCGGTGCTCAATCTACTTGAGCCGGGCGACGAAGTGCTGACCACGGGCGATATCTATGGCGGAACCTACCGTTTGCTGAGCAGGGTATATGCAAAATACGGCATTAAGACGTGGTTTCTTCCGACACATTCGGCGGAAAAGCTCTTTGCCGGTATCAGTGACAAAGCCAGGCTCATCTGGATAGAATCGCCCACCAATCCGCTGCTGAATATAATTGACATTGCAGAAGTCACGAGGCTCAAAAACGAAGTCGTGGCGTCGGGGCATGGCGAAATCATCATCGCGGTCGACAACACGTTCGCGAGCCCATATTTCCAGAACCCTCTCGACCTCGGCGCAGACGTCGTGGTCCACAGTACGACAAAATATCTTGGTGGTCACAGTGACGTTATCGGCGGGGCGATTGTTACCAATAACGACCATCTGTTCAAGCAATGCAGGTTCTACCAGAATGCGGCCGGCGGCGTGCCGTCGCCTTTCGATTGCTATCTGGTCCAGCGCGGTATCAAGACCCTTGCTCTTCGCATGGAGAAACATCAGAGTAATGCCTTCGCGGTCGCGGAAATTTTACGCCAGCATGTTCATGTGGAAAAGGTTTTTTTTCCGGGATTCGACGACCATCCCGGTTTCTCCATAGTTCGGAAACAGATGCGGGGCGTGCCAGGAATGATATCGTTTATGTTGCGGGGC
This sequence comes from Chitinispirillaceae bacterium, assembly GCA_049514575.1. Classification (GTDB taxonomy): domain Bacteria; phylum Fibrobacterota; class Chitinivibrionia; order Chitinivibrionales; family Chitinispirillaceae; genus BOG-1184. Next base: position 21,595 of record JBEKUX010000030.1, read on the forward strand.
GGCAGAAACGAAGTCGAACGCTTCTTCGGCCGCCTTGAGATCATAACGCTCGCCGAAAGCCTCGGCGGCGTGGAATCTCTGGTTTGTCACCCCTTTACCATGACGCACGGAAGCATCCCGTCAAAGGAGAAGACGCTGATCGGCATCACTGAGAACCTTGTCCGGTTATCGGTCGGTATAGAAGATAAAGACGATCTGATCGAGGATTTGTTGCAGGCGCTGCACTGAGAAAACGTCTATCAGGAAAACACAAGGCTTCATTCAACCTTTCAACCAGGAGGTAGGTATGAAAATAGCGTCGGACATAACAGAACTGATCGGCAACACGCCGCTCGTCAGGATCTCCAAATTGAATAAGAGCACAGCCGAGATCGCAGCGAAACTGGAATTCTTTAATCCACTTTCGAGCGTCAAGGACCGCATCGGTCTCGCCATGATCGAGGACGCGAAAAGAAAGGGACTCTTAAAAGAAGGCAGCGTTATTATCGAGCCGACAAGCGGGAATACCGGTATTGCGCTCGCTTTCGTTGCTGCGGCAAAAGGCTATAAGCTGATACTGACCATGCCCGAGACCATGAGCATTGAGCGTCGCAAGATACTGAAGGCGCTTGGGGCTGAGCTGGTTTTATCGGATGGTACAAAAGGGATGAAAGGTGCGATTGAAAAAGCCGAGGAACTTGCCGGAAAAACGCCTGGTTCATTTTTGCCGCAACAGTTCAGAAACCCATCAAACCCGGAAATCCACCGGAAAACCACGGCTGAGGAAATATGGAACGATACGGACGGCAAAGTAGACATTTTCATCGGCGGCGTGGGTACCGGCGGCACCATCACCGGGGTTGGCGAGGTACTTAAGAGCAGGAAAAAAAGCGTGCAGATCATCGCGGTCGAACCTGAAAAATCGCCGGTTCTTTCCGGAGGCCAGCCCGGTTCGCATAAGATACAGGGGATCGGCGCGGGATTTGTTCCGGATGTTTTCAACCGGAGCGTCGTCGATGAAATAATCAAAGTAAAGGAAGAAGACGCCGGCACAACGGCGAGGGATCTGGCAAAGCAGGAAGGTGTATTTGCAGGAATTTCCTCAGGCGCAGCACTCTGGGCTGCCCTGCAGGTTGCGCAGCGGCCGGAAAACGCAGGAAAGCTTATCGTAGTGGTTCTGCCTGATACCGGCGAGCGGTATCTGAGTACGTGGCTATGGGATGAACAGCAATAAAGAAAATCATTGTTATGAACAAACTAATCAAATTTATCCAACAATTTTCAGAAAGGACTGATCCATGAGTTCAAAAACCTATCATTTTGAAACGCTTGCCCTGCATGCTGGGCAGCTGATCGACGCCACCCAGTCACGCGGCGTACCGGTGTACCGGACGAGTTCCTACGTGTTCAAAAACACTGAGCATGCAGCCAATCTTTTTGCCCTCAAGGAACTCGGTAATATTTACACGCGCCTCATGAACCCGACCACCGATGTTCTTGAGCAGCGAGTGAGCCAGCTTGAAGGGGGCCCGGCTTCGGTCGCCCTTGCTTCCGGTACTGCGGCCGTCTTCTATTCGATCATCACACTGGCAGAAGCAGGCGACGACATCGTATCGGCGAACAACCTTTATGGCGGTACGTATACGCAGTTCGACGCGATACTGCCGAAACTGGGAATCAAAGTCAAATTCGTAGATCCGAAGGACCCGAAAAACTTCGAGAAGGCCATCGGGCCCAAAACGCAGGCACTTTTCATCGAAACCATCGGCAATCCGGTGCTGGATTATACCGACGTAAAGGCAATCGCCGACGTAGCCCACCGCAACGGACTGCCGCTCATCGTTGACGCCACGTTCACGACGCCGTACCTGCTCAGAACAATCGAGCTTGGTGCTGATATCGTCGTTAACTCGCTCACGAAATGGCTCGGTGGCCACGGGTCCGCGATTGGCGGCATCGTTACCGACGCAGGACGGTTCAACTGGAAGGGCGGAAGACACCCGCTGTTCACCGAACCGGACGCCAACTATCACGGTCTCAAATGGGCCCTTGATCTTCCCCAGATCCTGGCACCCATCGCTTTTGCTTTGCGGTTGCGGACCGTTCCACTGCGGAACCTCGGGGCAGCCATATCGCCGGACAACTCATGGATTTTCCTGCAGGGGGTCGAAACACTGCCGGTACGCATGGCCCGACACTCGGAGAATGCCCTCATAATCGCCGAGCATCTCAAGAAACATCCCAAGGTATCATGGGTACGTTATCCCGGACTCAAAGACGACCCGACCTATGCCGTTGCAAGCAAATACCTGAAGAATGGGTTTGGAGGCATGGTTGTTTTCGGCGTAAAGGGAGGTTATGATGCGGCGGTTAAGGTGATTGACAATATCAGGCTGTTTTCTCATCTCGCAAATGTTGGCGACGCCAAGAGCCTGATTCTGCATCCTGCCAGTACGTCGCACTCCCAGTTGTCGGAAGAGCAGCAACGGGCCGGAGGTTTGACACCGGACCTTGTACGTCTGTCGATCGGGCTAGAGCACACGGACGACCTTATCGAAGCGCTGGATGAAGCGTTGTCGTTGACCTGATACCCTGAGGATCAGCCAGGAGCATGGCTCGTTGCCATGCTCCTCCATTATAAGGATGAAGGAAACGGCAGATGCGCAGTAAAAAAGTCATTGTGCAGAACGAGCACGGAATACACGCGCGCGTTGCCTTGGCCGTGCTTGAAAAGAGCAAAGGACTTGATTCGCAGGTGACGATCTGCAAAGGCTGCGAAAAGGCTGATGGGTGCTCGATTTTGGAATTGCTGCTTTTAGGCGCTGAAAAGGGATCTGAAATAGAACTGATTGTTACCGGCGGCGATGAGGAGAAAAGCATCAAGACGATTTCAGAAATATTCTCGGATGGTTCGGGAATTTAATCTGATAGGAACTTTTCATGCGGCACTGTCAGGGAATTTTTCAAGGCACGGGTGGAACAGAACTGTATTACCAGTCATGGCACCCGGAAACTACACCGAGGGCCGTGGTGGTTGGGGTACATGGACATGGCGACCATAGTGGCGGCCTTTATACTATCGTTGAGCAGTTGTTGCCTGTAAGATACGCTTGGTATGGATTCGATTTGAGAGGACACGGCCGTTCTTCTGGCCAAAGAGGGCATATCGATACATGGTCTGACTATCGCGACGACCTGATGGCTTTTTTCCGCTTAATCAACATTCGAGAACCCGGACATCCGGTCTTCGTGCTTGGGCATAGTTTGGGAGGCTTGATCGGTTTGGATTATGCGATACATCATCCGGCAGGCCTCAAGGGAGTCATCGCGATCAGCCCGCTCTTAAGTTATTCCGGGATCTCACCTGTAATGAAACTTTTCCTCAGAGGGGTATCGCATTTCAAGCCTGATTTTGTTGTTGAAATACAGAATGGAAATGAAAAACTTACCCGCGATGTGGAAGTATTGAATGCACTGGCTGCAGACCCGTTACGTCATGAGCGGATGAGTGCGGGATTCTGGAGGGAGACCGAGGCATGCCGGAGATGGGTAAACGCGCATGCATGCGATCTGAAGACACCTCTGCTCATGCTCTACGGATTGAATGATAGGATTACGCCCGCGAAGGCAATCCGGAAATTTTTTCATTCCGTGTCCTCTGTTGAAAAGGAACGCTATGAGTACAAAGATACCAGACACCGTCCATTTGACGATCTGAATCGAGTAAAGGTACTCGGCCATATCGCCACCTGGTTAAACGCACAGCTGATGCATCAGAACGTCCAGTGCAGGAAAACCATATTCGACGGATGAATTGATGCATAAAAAAGGAAGACGCTGTAGTAATTTCGTTCCAGCGATGAGACTGTCCGGCTAACCGAGGATTAATAATATGAAGTTGTCTAACAAATGCCGATACGGCCTTCGCGCCATGATAGAAATCGGTCGCCGTTTGGGTGGATCGGTTCCTGTCAAACGGAGCGAAATTTTGCAGACACAGAGTATATCGGCGCCGTACCTTGAAAATATTCTCGCCCTCCTGAGAGATGGAAAGCTCATACGGACTATTCGGGGAGCGAACGGAGGGATTCTGCTGGGACAGCCACCGGAAAAGATTTCGCTCTTCGACATCGTTACTGCTCTCGAAGGCCCTATAGTTCCGGCCGAATGCCTTGAAAACCCCGTGACGTGCCGGAAGACGCCGGACTGTTCGGCAAGGAAAGCGTGGAAAAAGCTGTACGATGTGCAGGTTGAGGTGCTGCAAAGCATGACCCTGAAAGAGTTGTGCAAAACGGAAGACAACGGCTATACGGCCGATTATGTTATCTGATGTTTCCGAATTTAAAGATGTGGTATGTTATGCCGACTGACCTGATTTTAACCGACTCACAAATCGAACGGTATTCGCGCCATATCGTTCTGAAACAGATTGGGCTGCGCGGGCAGTCCAGACTGCTTAAAGGAAAAGTCCTTATCGTAGGCCTTGGAGCGCTTGGCTCGCCGGCTGCGCTGTATCTGGCTGCCGCAGGCGTCGGCTGCCTGGGGCTGGCAGACTTTGACGTGGTCGAACATTCAAACCTGCAGAGACAGATACTGTACTCAACCGATGATGTCGGTCGCTCAAAAGTTGAAATTGCCGGAAAAAGGATTAGGGACCTCAATAGTGATGTAAAGGTGACCATGCATGAAAAGCGGCTTTGCGCGGCGAATATAAGTGAAATCGTCAATGATTACAATTTTGTCATCGACGGAACGGACAGCTTTCCATCAAAGCTCCTCATCAATGATGCATGCGTAAAGTATAGCATTCCCTTTTCGCACGCCGGGGCAGTTCAATTTATTGGCCAGACCATGACAATTCTTCCCGGCGTCTCAGCCTGCTTACGGTGTATCGTTTCTACCACTCCGCAGGCTGGACAAACGCAGACCTGCTCGGAATCAGGCATCTTAGGGCCGGTTGCGGGCATACTTGGTACTATTCAGGCCGTAGAGGCCATCAAATACATTGCCGGGGCCGGGACGCTGCTTCAAGACAGGGTGATTTTTATTGATGCTTTGTCAATGGATTTTCGCAGTATCGTCGTCCACCGAAGCCTGAACTGCCCGGTATGCTCATCCGACCCTGAGGCGATAAAACTTTCAGACCAGGAGACGGATATATGCAGGAGATAGCAGAAAACAGACCATCCCGTCATTTCCAATCGGACGTATTCAGGGACTATCGTGATGTTCCTTGCCCGGTGAACTTCATCCGTATCGCCATGGATCTGGACGCCATGCAGATAGGCCAGATCATAGAGGTCCTTCTGGACGAAAAATGGGTGGTCAATGTATTGAATTCTCTTGTAAGAGATGGTCAGACTATAGTTGACAAATCAAATATTGACGGTTATCAGGCAGTTCTTATTCGAAAAACAGCCAGTTGTGATTGATCATCGGTTCCATTCACTTTTTTTGTGCGTCTTATATGGTTAATAAACATAAGGAGGGAGTCAAAATGAAATTATGGCTATGGTTATCGATAATGATACTGTCAACGGGTTTCTTTTTTACCATTCATGCTCAAAGCTGTCACGGTGGTGGAAATTCGTCGGTCCAACAGCCCGTGCCTTCGGAAAAGAGAGCGCAGGAAACGGAAGCCCCACAGACTATTCAGACCCTTTGCCCGGTCATGGGTAAACCAGTTGACCAACAATTTTTTGTCATATGGGAAGGAAACGAGAAATTCACGCCGAAGCGTGTTTATTTGTGCTGCAATGATTGCTTAAAAAAAATTAATAAGCACCCTGAAAGGTACGTGAAAAAATTATACAGGATGAATCAGCATGTTGAAAACGTGTTCACGCAGAATGATGGAGCGCCCAAATAATCGATCGTGAACGCTCGAAGTGCGAAGTACAGAGAACCAGACAATGGGGGAGGATATTTATGGCGCAGTTCAACAATATTCTGGAAGTAATCGGCCGGACGCCGCTCGTTAAGCTGAATGCAATAACGAAAAACGTCAAATCGCCGATATATGTAAAACCTGAATTTCTGAATCCGGGCGGCAGCGTGAAAGACCGGATAGGATTAAAAATGATTGAAGCTGCCGAGCGTGAAGGCAGGTTGAAGCCCGGTGGAACGATCATTGAAGCAACTGCCGGGAACACCGGCGTGGGCCTTGCGCTTGTTGCAGCAGTCAAGGGTTACCGGTGCATATTCGTCATGCCCGACAAAATGAGCCAGGACAAGGTCAATCTGCTAAGAGCATACGGCGCCGAAGTGGTCATCACCCCTACTTCTGTCGCGCCCGACTCTCCGGAGAGCTATAACGGCGTTGCCGACAGGCTGGCAAAGGAGGTCCCGGGCGCGTTCCGGCCCAATCAGTTCGAAAACCCGAACAACCCGCTCGCCCATTATTTGACCACCGGACCGGAAATCTGGGAAGATTCGAAAGGTGCGGTCGAGGTCTTTGTCGCCGGTATGGGCACCGGCGGTACTATATCCGGTACTGCAAAATACCTCAAAGAAAAAAATCCCGGTATCACTATCGTTGGTGCCGATCCGCAGGGATCCATATTGTCCGGAGACAGCCCGCATTCTTACAAGGTCGAAGGGATCGGCGAAGATTTTATTCCACGAACATTCAACCGCCAGCTGGTCGATGAGATGGTGAGGGTCAGCGACAAAGAATCATTTACTATTGCGCGGCGACTTGCGCGCGAAGAAGGACTGCTCGTCGGCGGTTCGTCCGGAACCGCGCTGGCCGCGGCCCTGAAATACGCACAGCGCCTGGACAGGCCGAAGTTTATTGTGGCGCTCCTGCCCGACACCGGCAGGAACTACATCAATAAGATTTTCTCCGACCAGTGGATGCAGGAGAACGGTTTCTGGGAAGGAAAAATCGAGCGGCCGGTGAGGGTAGGAGAACTGCTTGCAGGGAAGAAAAACCTTCCGCCCTTGATCGCCGTTGCACCAAGGGACAGATTGATGAAAGCGGTCTCTTTGATTCAGGAGTTCAATATCTCCCAATTACCGGTCATCGACGGAAACGATATAGTCGGCAGTCTCAACGAAGCGTCGTTGATGCAGCTCCTTCACGACGGCATTGATTTTGACCGGCAGGAAATAGCGACGGTGATGGGAAAAACCCTGCCTGTACTCGAAGAATCGACCGACCTTTCGGAGGCCTACCGGGTACTTCTGTCCGGCGCGACCGGCATCGTGGTGAAGCGGGATGGCATTCCGATCGGTCTCATCACAAGGGCTGATCTGGTCGCCTTCTGGCTGTTACAGAAGAAGGGATCAACCGAGATTTGAAATTCCGTCAGGGAAAAATTCTATCCTCCTTGCCGCTACCCCTCATTAGTGTAACAGCCTTTTCAAGAAATTCGCTATGTATATTTAATTTTCATGAAACCTGAAATCTGCCGATCACTATTTCTTTTGCTGCTCGTTTCCCCGCACTTTATTTCCGCGGAATTCAATCTGAATGTGGAACCCAAGTTCGGATTTAAAACAAATGTTCCGCGATCATATGAGTCTTACAACGCTTCATCCCAGCAATCACCTGATTCGCTGTACGGCGATTTCGCTTTTACTTCTCTTACACTTGAGCAGTCGTGGATTTCCGGGGATAATCGGGACTGGACCCGTAATCTCTCTTTCAGTGGAGAGGCAAACAGGTATTTCGGCGGTCCTGATGAAATAAGTCTGGCCCCTGATTTCTCTGTGACCAGGGAATCGATAAAACAGGCAACAACGTTCGGCGGTGGTATCGCTTATTACTCCTTCGCGACCGGATACGATCCGACAAAACCCGAGAAATATGCTGAGTTTTCCATTCATTTTGATAAAAAGTACAACAGGGGGAATCCAATCGCTTTTGCCTGCAATCTTTCACTGCTTAAAGACGTCTCCTCGCCGCGTATTGACATTAAAAGCGATGTGCGGCTGAAATGCAGCTGGAAACTGTCCAGCCGATTGACCTTTTTTGTCAAACCAGGCATTATCCTTGACCTCTCCAACGGCGAGACAAGCGGTTTCCTGCAGCCATTGCTCGTGACAGGAGCCACGTATCGTTTTGATAAACGTGATCTGGTGCTCGCACAGATTTACACGTCATATCCTTTTTATGGTTCCGGTGACATATTAACATTCAAGAAAAATCGCGGCAAGGACCTTAATGCGACTTCTTCTCCCGTAGTTTCTCAGCAGAGGATTCCACAGTTAATGGCGTTCGCGTCCTATTCCAGGGAATTGACGGGATCGCTCGATCTGTACCTCAACTACGACTTCACCGTTCTTGATCCGGGTCTTCCCCGACCGATATATTCATCACATGCAATCAGCATCAGCATTGGATGGAATCTTAAATAACCACCTGTAACCGCCCGGCCGTCGGTTTCGTATATAACTATGGACACGGAAAAACCAGAACCTGAAGTTCTGATCGCGTCTCCTGACCGTTTTCGGGAAATCGTAACGCAGTATGGTGGTTATGTCTATACGATCGCGTTCCGTATGCTCGGAAACAGAGATGACGCCGAAGAAGCGGCTCAGGACACTTTTATCAAAGCTTACAATAATTTGAGACGCTTCGACCGCGCAAAGGGATGGAAGAACTGGCTCTGCACGATAGCGCTCAATACGGCCAGGGATTATTACCGAAAGACGCGGAGCCGCCGGCAGAAAACCGCCGCAGCCGTAGATGTGGAGAGTGTGGGCGATGACCGCGAGGTCGCTCGGGAAGTCGAGTCACGGCTTGACGTTCAGAAGATACTGTCACTGCTCGATATAAAATACCGTGCCGTGATTGTGCTGTTCTATATGGAACAACGCGAGATAAAAGAGATAGCGGTGTTGCTGAATAAGTCGGAAAACCTTATCAAGGTTCAGCTTTTCAGGGCGCGGAAGCAAATTATTGAAAAATTCGGAGTATCATTATTATGAAATGTTTACACGTGCAGGCTTGTTTTGATGAACTGTATCGCCAGGGTGATAAATACGACCGGAAAGAGGTCGTCGCCCATCTGAACAGTTGCGACAGGTGCAGACAGGCATACGAGACATGGCGTGGGATCGCGGAAGCGCTCCGGAATTCTCCCGCGGTCGCTCCACCCGAAGGGTTTGCTCAAAAAGTCATGGCCGCGATAGAAAAGCCATCGAGACACCCCACAATTATTTTTTTTATAACTCCACAACGGCTTGCATGGGCGGCAGCGCTGGTGGTTACACTATGCGGCATTTTTATCGTACAGCACCTGCATTCAGGCACTAACATCGTTTTGCGGGAAAAAACCATTACAGTGGAGTCGGTGCATTTCGAATGTACCATTGATAACGCAACGAACGTAGCTTTGGTTGGCGATTTTAATGGCTGGGATAAACAAAAAAACCCAATGAAAAAAACCGGTGAACACACATGGGCCGCAGACCTGCCGATGTCAAAAGGTTCGTATCAATATCTTCTCCTTGTTGATGGAAAAGTATGGAAAAATGACCCCTCGAATACGTCTTGCGTTCCGGACGGATTTGGTGGATATAACTCGGAGATCGACTTATGACCCCATGTGTTTTTGTGCTGATCAGCATTGGTTTTTCTTCGGTTTTTGCGCTGAATTCCGAAACGTCGCCGCGCGCATATGTCAGTGACATTTTCACGGATTCTCTCGGCATTATCATCAGCGAAGCACGGAAATCAAATCTGCCGCTCGCTCCGCTTGAAAACAAGATTAAGGAGGGAAAGGCAAAAGAACGTTCCAGTGCCGAGATTCTTGCCGCGGTCAAAAACCGCAAACTGCTTCTTGAACAACTCCGGCAGAGCAATCATGGCTCAATACCTGATGGATATATGAAACAGCTGTTTGCTTTGGAAAGGAAAAACCAGCCAATAGCGTCCGTGATTGAACATAAGACGTTAAGCACCGGATCGACGAAACAAGCCGCTGCGGCGGCACCATCCCAAGCACGATTTGCAGCCGAAAAAAGTAAGGATAGTTCAAGAACGCTGCCAGCATATGGCGCAGTGAAGAAAAGCAAGGACGGCGCTAATGCAATCTTAAAACAGGAACAGAAGCCTGATAAAACGGATGACTTGGAAGAAAAACTGGAGCAAAAAGCTCAGGAAAAAGCTGAAAAAATGGAAAAATCTCTGGAAAAAAAGATGGAAAAAATCGAGCGGAAAAACGAACGGTGACAAGAATGATTGTAACCTGGTACTACTTGGGTTCGTATATTGAAACAAGGGCAGGTTGTGGAACATCTCAACTATACCAGGGAAGAGGTTATTATGGGAAAACTGGCAGCATTTTTTATGAGTGGAGTTTTATGCGTCTTATTCTTTGCTGGGTGCTCAAAAGATAATGGCAATAACCCTCAGCCTTTAACCTATGGCGTAATATCAGGCCGTATCATAGACCCTCTTATCAGCTCTTTGCAGAATGCCGGTATTGCATCTGCGAACGTGATCGTCTATAATGCCAGTACCAATGCACCGGTCACTCGTACGCTTTCGGACAATCAGGGATATTATCGTATAGAGGTTGCAGCCGGGACTTACTATCTGAATGTTGCAGCGCAGGGATTCAAACCGTTTCCGGACGCAAACGCGGCACCGCTGCCTTTCAATGCTGCGATCAATGATACGGTCATAAAAGACGTGAATCTTACCGAAGATCCTGCAGCCGCATCAACCGGAAGTATCTCAGGAACCGTCGTATTAGGAACCTCGGGAGTAGTGAATGTACTTATTGTGGCAACGCGAAGTACGGATTCCCTTGCGTTATCCACAGTGTCGGGTCCTGCGGGATTTTTCGCGATCTATAACATCCCTGCCGGAACTTACGCGCTCCGGTGTTATGCGGCAGGTTATGGGCAGGTATCGGATACCTTAATTACCGTTTCAGCAAATACCGCACTCACAGGGATCAACCTCCATGTCGTCGCTGTCACCAATGTCCGTCTCACTGGTAAAATAACCTTTCTTGCCTCGCCGAATTCTCAGGTTGACATTACGCTTGTCAATCCGCTCACGCGTGAAGCGATTCCAGGTCTGGATACGATAAACGATGCAAATCTAAACTATTCTCTATCCGGAATTCCTCCGGGAACCTACATTGCCTGGGCAAGCTACCGCAATGACGGCTATGTTATGGATCCGGACTGGATACGCAAGTTCGGTCTTCCGGTCGTGACCTTCAGCGCGACCGATACGCTCAAAACGCTTAACTTCAGCGTGACCGGTGCCATAACCATCATATCGCCAACCAATCCTGCCGATTCAGTGTACCCTGTAACTGTTTCAACAACAACCCCTACCTTTTCGTGGATGAAGTATCCTGCGGCCCACGAATACATTATAGAAGTGTTTAACAGCAGCGGCGACCGTATCTGGGGCGGTTACGATACGAATGGCACGGTCTTGTTGAATACGCAGATCACCCAACAGGACACAAGCGTAGTGTTTAATTTCGATGGTAGCGCACTTGACTCGCTTCATAACGGAGAGAGCTACCGCTGGAAAATATACGCCGATAACAGCGCAACGCCGGGCGTTCAGGGACTGATTTCGGCAAGCGAGGATCTGAGGGGTTTATTCAAGGTGGTGTTGCCGTGAGGACGGATAACTGAGAGAAAATGGTGATAATCCAGAAAGAAAAAAATATCGTTCTGATAATGCGTTGAGGCCGGGGGTGATGTCCCGAAAACGAAAGGGAAGAGCTATGAAAAATATTATTCGAATTTCTTGTGTTGGGATAATTGCATTATTAATTGGTTGTAGCACGAATTCTTCGAAGGAACCTCAATTCCGAGTTGCAAATGAACACAGCGGAAAAGCCAATGTTCAAATTAAAACATCGGGCGGAAATACAATAAACATAAATGGTATAGATTCTGCTTTTATATCTGCGTATCAAGGTACAGCACAAGGTCACATTGATGTCACTGCTAATGCACAAGGTGACACTACCACCGCACGCGCAAGTTTTAATGCAATGAACGATTATACGTATACGATTATGATATTGAATACAAATCCAACATCACTTAATGTTATATCCCCTTAAAAACATCGATAATATTTGAAATGGCTGCAGAAGGAGTTCTTTGCACCACAAGTGGTACAATCGTGGATATGGTTATAGAACCTGTTGACACATGGCCGCTTTTGATATAAACTTACATTGTCAGCCTTAACTTCACCATTCATCACCCTTAACATCTGAGGAGGTCTTTTATGCAAAATAATGGTAAACCAAATGCTTCTTCAGCCCCTCTGGAACGGTTCAAGGCAGATATGTACTTTTGCAAAGAGCTCCCACAAAGAGAAGAATGAATGGGTGGAGGCAAAGAATTCTGCTTTAGTTTGCCCAGTGGAATAAAACTGTCCCAAAACCTCCTCTTTTCGGAGTTCTGAAACACCTGCCTAATTTTCAGCAGAATCTGCAATTTCCAGTTTCTTTTCATGCACCACTTTTAACACACCATTTAACCGGCTTGCGTTGCATTCCGGATGCGCACCTTCACACTCGTCCGCTAACCGGGACTGCCGTTCCTGAGACGCTTTGACCTCCATTTTTCTGGCCGATTCCTGGGGCACTCCGCTTACTATGGATTTTTGATTTTAGTCGTTTTCCGTCGCACTGAACCGCTCCGCTTTACGTCGGGTCGGAAAGCATACCCAATCTTCCTTCTCAGGGGTTTGGGAAAACGATATCCTCCACAGTGAAAGAACCGTCAACCGTCGCATCGAGCGACGGCTTGCCGCGAAATTCCTTCTGTCAGGATTTAACTTCACCGACTGCACATCAACCGCCTTTTTATTTCGCGCTCATCCGGCACGCCGCCATGCAGAGCCAGGCGTCGGCCCGGGCGCTGATTTCCGCTGATCGGCGGCCATAACCAAAACGGCGGCCGCCGCTCCGCTTATATGGAAACCTCGCTCTCGTCACGCCCTCGGCTCAAAATCTCGCGGTCGGGCGCGGCGCTCTGCTCGAAGCAATCCTGGCCTCTCACGGAAACCTGCTCGTTCGCTCCGCTCATTAACCTCGCAGGCTGCGCATGGTACTCCCTTACCACTGAGCTACGCTATGTTGCGGCCGGGTTTACGTGTCATGTCGTCGCATAAAAACACCTGCGCCTCCGTCACTCAACCTCGCCTACACTGCGCTTCGCATGGCCGGTCGATTCCTTGCGCTGGCACGCTCGGCCGCGCTGAACTTGCCTATCGCGGATGCGTTTGAGCGGTTCCCCGGTCAAGCCATCTCGCCCCGCTCGTTTGCGGCATGACCGGTACCGCCACGCCCCGCGTCTGCAGGCAACTTATCGCGGCACGGCTAGGCACAGCAGAAACAAAAAGATTTGAACCCCAACCGGCCACCGTTCTGTGGCCTTGGACATCCGATCCGGTCATTGCCATTCCCTGCTGACACAATACCATTCCCCGCCACCGTGGTACAAATCAAAGGTACGGCGCAAAAGCTTACGCGCAAGGGCATCCGGTAAGATCGTGTCCTGTGGCACGCCTCTCTTTGAGGTTTTGGCTCCCCCGCCTGGCAATGGGCCACCTGCATTCCGTGTCGGTTGCACCGCTCTCCATGTCGTGTCCCTTTGATGCCGGCGGTACCTCCAAAAATCATCCCAGACCCTCCTTTGCTGCGTTTCCTTTTGCTTGAATGCGTTCAAACACCGGTGTTCCCCCGGTGGGGGGAATGTTTTGTCTCAGTCGAAGACAAGCACAAAAAAACCTCTTCAAAGGAAAAAGCACCATGAACGCAACAACGATCCAGCCCGAAGCGGTAACGGAAAAAGCCCACTGTCTTCATTCTTGGATAAAAAAACTTTATGACGGGAAAGTAAAGTGTATGCACTGCGGAAGAATCGACACGCTGGAAAACTTCGAGAATGAAAAGATACTCATTATCGCCTCTCTGTAAATGACAATACACCCGTTATAAGAAAGTCTTTTAAAATGAAATCTGCAATTCAAACCAGTATTTTTTCAAATGAACGAGATTCAAAACTGCAAAATAAAAAATACACCGTTCAGAAATACCGGCTTACCTATGTAAAAGAGCGGACAAATTTCAATCGGATCAAGATTGTAAACCGCACGGACGTTGCGGATTTCTGTAAACAGTACCTTTCTTCTATACCCGTTGAAAATGTATGTATCATTGGCCTTGACAATGGAAACAACATCAT
>JBEKUX010000031.1:0-61558 GCA_049514575.1 Chitinispirillaceae bacterium
CCGGAGACTGCTTACGTATTGAGACCAAAATGTTGCAAAACAGAAAAGATACCATCCGTTTCAAGGGTCAGTGTTATGTGGAAGATAAGCTCGTATGCGAAGCGGAACTGATGGCAATGCTCACTTCCAAAAAATCAAAAGAATTATAAATGGTAACCATCATACACCCTACCGCTCTTGTTGATCGCAGCGCCGAAATCGGTGCCGATGTCTTGATAGGTCCTTATACCGTGATTGAAGGGGATGTCGTCATCGGTAATGGAACAAAGGTTGGTCCGCACGTCATGATCGGGGAGTATACCAGTATCGGCAGACAGTGCAATATTTTTAATGGCGCATCTGTCGGCTTAATTCCACAGGATATGAAATTCAAGGGTGAGAAGACCTGTTTGCGCATCGGCGACCGCACCACGATCCGCGAGTTCTGTACTCTCAACCGCGGCACTGCTGTGCGCGGCGAGACCGTGATCGGTAACGACTGCCTTCTGTTGGCTTACTGTCATGTAGCGCACGACTGCGTGCTTGGCGACCATGTGATTGCTTCCAATAATCTCGGCATGGCCGGACATGTTGAGGTCGGCAGCCACGCCACTATCGGCGGCATGTGCGCCATTCACCAGTTTACCCGTATCGGCGATTATGCGATGATCGGCGCATTTTCCTATGTGTCACAGGATGTCGTGCCGTTCGCACTGACTGGCTCCGATCCGGTAAGGGTTGCCGATGTCAATAAGGTGAAGCTGGAACGGTGCAGTTTCTCGCCTGAACGCATTCAGGAAATAAAGCGCGCATTCAGGGTACTTTTCAGGGGAAAGCTACAACTTGAAGAATCGATAGCGGCACTGGCCGAGGAATTCCCCGGCAACGAGGATGTTAAGCGTATCATCGACTTTGTCAAAAACAGCCCCCGCGGCATTCTGCGGATGAAAAACGCCGGATAATTTTTGTCTCACCGTTTTGTGTACGGCACTTATCAAGACGACAGGTACTTTTGAAAAGAAGTGTCTTCTTTTAATGCCATTTTTAAACGGTCGGATTTCGTTTCATGGTCGTATCCCAGCAAATGGTAAAATCCATGGATAAAGAGCCGGATAACTTCTTCCTGATATGGTACACGATATCGCCGCGCCTGTATTGCCGCCCGCTGCAGAGAGATATAGATTTCCCCGAGTAAATCTTCATCACCCATAGAAAATGAAAGCACGTCCGTAGGGCGGTCGATGTGCCGATAGCGCGCATTCAGCTTCCGGATTGTATAATCGGAACAGAAAACAACCGATATGTTCCGTGACAACGAAATATGTTCGCGTTTATAAAGTGTCGGTGCAAACCGCTGCAGCTTTCTGGCCGGTATTGGCATGGAATGATAGTGCTGGATTATTCGTAAGGGATGCAGGACGGAATCCATTCTTGGTATAACCGGTTTTTAACGGTGGATACCGATTTTCGAAAGCAGTTTAACGACCCTTATCCTGCTTGAACTCGGATAGGTTATATAGATCACACTTCGATAGATACCCGGCGCGACCATCATCCCTTTGCGGTTCATCCCGTTCCAGTAGATATTCAATTCAGGCGGACTTCCAGCAGGCGCTGAGCCAAAAACATTATCGGTAGAACACCAATTGACCGTGTTCCCGGCAATATCATAGATCTTTAAAAATCCGGTCACTTTGTCCTTATCGACAGTTGGAACGATAAGACCTTGTATTGAAAAGACGATACCGGCATTGTCGTCTCTTACCCAGTTCATGGCTTCAGGGTAATTTTTGAATTCGAGATAATCGCCGGTTTGAAAGTGCCTGGCCGTGGGGCCGGTGGGGTTGACGGGTATGGTGACATGAATTCCGGTCCCCTCGACAATGACGCGGACTTTCTGGTTGACCGAGGTGGGCGCATTGCCGGTCGGGTCGAATATCAGAGGATTTATCCACTGCAAATTGACCCAGTTATCAGCGCTCAAATAACGGCCGTTACTCATGGTAAAAACAAGAATGCTGTCATCAACGATACGGTTAAAGGCTGCGATGCCTGACAGAATAGTGTCAGCCGAAATGAAGGTGCCATTTACATCTTGGGTCCACACACTGAACGTCTGTGGCGGTTGATTGGTTGCGCTGAAAACGCTTCCATCCGGTCCCTTGATTTTTTCACTCATTGAAACAAACACCGTGTCCTGGGCAGGATTATCACTTATAATGCGCTTTACAACGCTCCAGACGACCGGAGGACAACCATCGGTGGTGAGAAATCCAGTGACATTCTCCACTCCAGGAATGCCGGTAATGGAGACTACAGGTCTCCATGCGGTCTGCGGCGCCGGGTTCGTCGTATTGGTCTGTTTTTCTGCGATATAAACGGCATATGAGAAGCCGCCAAGCGGAACAATACTGTCGGCGGTAAAAGTAAGGTTGCCGAGTGTAATGGTGAAGTTGCCGGTCGCGTTTTTGTCTATGACCGCACCTTTATTAAATGTCAAGTCTATGCGGTCGATCAGACCGTTGCCATTCATGTCGCGGGTAACGGCCGAGTCGAGGACCGCTCCGAGCGTTCCGGGAGGTATATGGACCGGACATGCGATGCGCAGAG
The DNA here is from genome assembly GCA_049514575.1 of Chitinispirillaceae bacterium. Taxonomy (GTDB): domain Bacteria; phylum Fibrobacterota; class Chitinivibrionia; order Chitinivibrionales; family Chitinispirillaceae; genus BOG-1184. The sequence goes on from JBEKUX010000031.1 coordinate 2,590, forward strand.
TATCCAGCGGCAGTCTTGGGTTTTCGCTGTTCCGGAATACTGCAATAATGGTGTCGTCGGGCACGGCATGTTCCAGAATTCCGTTGCCTTTGACAGGGGAAGAGGAGACTGCCAAGTTGAACACTGTTGAAAAAGAATCAAGAGTGCCTATCCTGTTAAGGCCGTAGGTCTCTCTGTCATGAACGGTACCCGCCGTGGTACTGAGCTCCACTTGTATGTTCGTGTAGTTGTAATTCGCGCTGCCCGGACTGTAACCGAACAGAAGTTCTACCGATGACATGGTTCCGTCTATCGTGTATATCGGAACGCCATTGAAACGGAACAGGAGGTCACGATTCCAGTACTGTTCGACATACAGCGATGTATCGAGCAAGACGCCCGGAAACGTGCGTACATAAAAATTGACGATATCTGTCGTGTCCTTTACCGCTTTGCCGTCTTTACTCTGCCGGTAGTTGATAACATAGGTAAACGGCGTTGTCTGCCCTTTGAGGGGAAGGAGACGTCCCAGAGTAAATGCAGAATCAGCCCAGTTGACCGCACTCTGTGAGCCGATGGAGATACGTGTCGGCCGCTCAATGAGCGGTGTATTGATGACGGAATAGACATTCGCCATAAGGAAATTTATTAATGCAGAGTAGCTGGAATTAAAGAAAGGCCAGGCCTTGCTCCGAGGATTGGTGGTTGAATAAAGGTTGTTTTGAATGTTCGTCGTCATAGTAGCAATATTTGCAGGTACCGCAGTGTCGTGGGTGAAAAATATGGTAAATGTTGTCGGGACATTTGCGCCTGTAATCCAGCCGTTTCCCCCAGTGTTTGCCAGGCCGTCGGACAGGAAAATAACGTACTGATTGTTTCTGGAATGTGCGGATAGCTGCATCGCGCTCTTGGCTGCTTCAAAACCGATAGTAATATTAGTACCATCCGGCCTTGCCACCGGGTGATAGTGCAATTCCACATAGCGGGAAACAGTATATCCTGTATTGTCGGTATAGGGAGGAGTTAAGTTTAAAGTATCGGTTTGAAGATAATATTTTAAAATATCAAGCCCGCTTCTTTGCCCCACGGTGATGCCGTATGGTGTGCTGGTATACATTCTGTTTAATCTGAGTAACGGCAGATATGCGCCGTTGGTTCTGTTGTAACCTGCTGCGTTAATCGTATCAAACATGGTATCGTCCTGAAGCCGCATATAGAGGTTCGGAGCGAAAATGCAAAAGCCTATTTCAGCGGCAGGGAACCTTTTATAGATGGAATCAATGAATGCGGATGTAACCGTGAATCGGTTTCCCCACTGGTCGTTTACTGGAAGATTTACGCCATTTACGATATTATGGATTGACATACTGTTGGAATGGTCAATAACAAAGAAAATAGAAGGTGTATCCAACGTCGAATCGGTTACGAAATGATTCCCCACCATGACATATATTTTTTCCGACATTGCGACCATGGTGTCGCTGACAACGATTGTATCATTGTTCAGATTTTCAGGCGCGCCTTTATAGCTGAATTTTCCGACTTCCTCCGCCGATAAAGCGCTGATACCTGCCATTAAAATAAAGAAAACAATAAATATGTTTTTCATAAGAGCTCCTCCTCTTTCCGAAAGAGGAAGCATATTTTATGCCACAAGACATGCCCTATTAGTAAATATAATAGCGTAATTGTAAAAAAGAAGTAAAAATCCTCCATTTATTTTAAATGGAGGATGATGGATTAATTTGAGCGACAATAAGTTATCAGGATGCTGATGCCAGTAACTTGAGCATTTTAAACCGCTCCGCAACCACTTTTTGCGCGTGTTCGACCAGTTCTTTAGAAACTTCTGGATTAGAACGCTGTAACATCTTGTAACGGTTCTCGTTATAAACATAGTCGGCAAGAGGAATCGACGGGTCTTTTGAATCGAGCTGCAATGGATTTTTACCTTGCGCAGCAAGTTCGGGATTATACCGGTATAACGGCCAGTGGCCGGATTCAACCGCGCGTTTCTGCTGCTCGTTGCCATTAATCATGTCAAATCCCTGGTTAATGCAATTCGAATAGCAGAGGAGAAGAGAAGGCCCGTTGTAATTTTCAGCTTCCATAAAGGCTTTTACGGTTTGAGCCTGATTCGCGCCAAGCGCGACTTTAGCGACATAGATATACCCATAACTCATGGCAATCATACCCATGTCTTTTTTCATGGTCGGCTTTCCGCTGGCGGCAAATTTGGCCACGGCACCCATGGGAGTTGATTTGGAAGATTGTCCACCCGTGTTCGAGTAAACCTCCGTGTCCAGCACGAGGACGTTGACATTACGCCCGGCAGCCAGCACATGATCGAGTCCGCCGTAGCCGATATCGTAGGCCCAGCCGTCACCGCCCACCGCCCAGACTGATTTTTTCACAAGATAATCTATCACGGTCAGGATTTCGCTGCAGGAGGGGGAGGGACATTTGTTAAGTAAGGTTTTGGCTTTGGCGATCTTCCCCCGCTGCGTTTCGATCGCTTCGGGTGTGGATTGATCGGCGCTCATCATCTCACCTAGTAGCTGCTTGAGATCAGCATCGCAGGATTCATCCAACAGGATTTTAGCGCAAAGTTCCTTTGCATATTCATTGAATTTATCGACGGCAAGCCGCATGCCGAAAGCACCTTCAGCGCAGTCCTCGAAGAGCGAATTGTTCCAGGCCGGGCCGCGTCCGTCATCTCTGGTCGTATATGGTGTCGTCGGCAGGTTACCGCCGTAAATCGAGGAACAGCCAGTCGCGTTGGTAATGAGCGCAAGGTCGCCGAAGAGCTGTGAAACCAGTTTCACATATGGCGTTTCACCGCATCCAGCGCATGCACCGCTGAATTCGAAAAGGGGACGGATAAACTGGCTGCCCTTTACCGTTGAGTAATTAAAATATTTCGGATCCGTGTCGGGGATACTCAGGAAGAACTCCCAGTTTTTAGCTTCTGACTCGCGGAGAGGAGTCTGTGGCTTCATAACAATGGCATCACCCTTGCCTCTGGTGGGGCAGTACTGAACGCAAACGCCGCAGCCGGTACAGTCTTCAGGCGCAACCTGGAGCGTGTATTTCAACCCGGCAAGCTCTTTGCCTTTTGCATCGGTCGATTTGAATGTCGAGGGTGCATTCTTCAAATAGTTTGCATCATATGCTTTGGGCCTGATCACCGCATGGGGGCAGATAAGCGAACAGCGGTGGCATTGGATGCACGTAGCCGGGTTCCATACGGGAATTTGCACCGCGATGTTTCGTTTTTCATACTTAGTTGTACCGGATGGCCAGATACCGTCGGCAGGCATTTTCGATACAGGAAGTGCTTCTCCTTCCAGTTTCAGAATACCAGCGGTCACGGTCTTTACGAACTCGGGCGCATTGTCGGGGACAACTTTAATCGGTTCGATCGGATTGGTCGGCTTCTCAGGTATTTTTACCTCCTGTATGCCGGCAAGACCTTTGTCGATAGATTCGATATTTTTCGCGACAATCGCTTCCCCTTTTTTACCGTAGGTTTTTTTTATCGCATATTTGATTGAATCGAAAGCAAGCATGTCGTCAATCACCTTTGAAATCTTGAAAAAGGCCGTCTGCATGATCGTGTTGATGCGCGGGCCGAGCCCGATGCCCTGGGCGATGCCGATCGCGTCGACCACGTAGAACCTGAGTTTCTTGTCGATGATCTGCTTCTGCACACGACCGGGCAGTTTGCTCCATACTGTGGCAGCGTCGAATTCCGACGTAAGCAGGAATACACCGCCGTCCTGCAGGTTATCAAGCATGTTATACTTCTCGATAAATGAGAAGTTGTGACACGCGAGAAAATTTGCTTTGGTGATCAGGTAGGGGCGCCGGATCGGTTTCTTGCCGAACCGCAGATGAGACACGGTTATGGTTCCTGCTTTCTTTGAGTCGTACACAAAGTAACCTTGCGTGTAGTTTTCGGTTTCACCGGAAATGATCTTTATGCTGTTTTTATTTGCGCTGACCGTACCGTCGGAGCCAAGTCCGTAAAAAAGCGCTCTGAATACATCGTCATGTTCGACCGAGAATGATTTGTCGACCGCGAGGGATGACCCGGTGACGTCGTCGTTGATCCCGACCACGAAATGGTTTTTCGGTTTCGTCGTATCGAGTTCATCAAAAACAGCCTTGACCATTGCAGGGGTAAATTCGAAAGATCCCAAACCATAACGGCCGCCGATAATGGTCGGGTATCCTTTAAAATTTGTTTCCTTATTCTGCATCGCTTCGCCGACCGCGGTCCGTATGTCTTCATAGAGCGGTTCGCCGAGCGATCCCGGCTCTTTGGTACGGTCGAGTACTGCGATTTTGTCCACTGTGGCAGGCAACGCCTTGACGAACGCTTTAATATCGAACGGTCTGAAAAGCCTGACCTTAACGACCCCGAGTTTGGCGCCTTTTGCATTAAGATATTCTACCGTCTCGTGTACCGTGTCGCAACCCGAACCCATACAGATGATTACTTTTGTTGCATCAGGCGCGCCGATATAATCGAAGAGGTGATACGCACGGCCCGTTATGGCGGCGAATTTGTCCATGTATTTCTGGACAATGCCGGGACATTTCAGGTAGTAGGAGTTAACGGTTTCACGGCCCTGAAAATAGACGTCGGGGTTCTGGGCAGTTCCCTTGATGAACGGATGGTCGGGCGACATGGCGCGTTTCCGGTGCGATTCCACCAGCTTGTTGTCGATCATGGCGCGTATATCGTCAAATGTCAGCTCTTCAATTTTTTGAATTTCGTGCGAGGTACGGAACCCGTCGAAGAAATGGATGAACGGTATTCTTGCTTCAAGGGTAGCGCCGTGCGCGATAAGCGCAAGGTCCATGGCTTCCTGCACCGTGGTGGAGGCGAGGAGGCCGAAACCGGTCTGACGTACCGACATGACATCGCTGTGGTCGCCGAAGATCGAAAGCGCCTGGCAGGCAAGAGAGCGGGCCGACACATGGAACACGGTAGGAGTGAGTTCGCCCGCGATTTTATACATGTTCGGGATCATGAGGAGGAGCCCCTGCGAGGCGGTAAAGGTCGTGGTAAGAGCGCCGCTGGAGAGGGCGCCGTGCACAGCTCCTGCAGCGCCGCCTTCAGACTGTAGTTCGGAAACGAGCGGGACCGTACCCCAGATGTTTTTTTCACCTGCAGCTGATTTTTCATCACATATCTCGCCCATAGGCGATGATGGAGTAATAGGATATATTGCAATGACTTCATTGACAGCGTGCGCTACATGTGAAACCGCCGAGTTGCCGTCGTGAGGTACCTTTGACCGTGCCATAAAGAGCTCCTCGTTTAAAAAAAAAGTGTATTGCTGTCGCCTGTTATGAATGGAAAAAAGCTATATAAAATACATTTTTCCATACTGCGTATTCAATGTGCTATAGCTATCATGGGTTTTGCCTGTACAAAGAGTGTGGGGCATGCAGCGTTTATTTCTTGCTTTTATCCGTAACTTTCCCTATATTTATACCATAGGCTGTTTCATATGCATTCCCACCTAAACAGGAGGTTTGAGTAATGGCAGGAGCAAAGAAGAAGGCGAAAAAATCCGCTCGTAAACCCAATGCTGCATTCATGAAACCGATGAAAATCGGTGCAGCACTGGCAGCCGTCATTGGTGCAAATCCAATGCCGAGGACCGAAGTAACGAAAAAGCTGTGGGCATACATTAAGAGAAACGGCCTGCAGGACAAGGTCAACAAGAGAAACATCCGTGCCGACGATAAATTAAAAGTGGTGTTCGGCGGCAAGAGTGTTGTCAGCATGTTTGAAATGACAAAGCTTGTAGGAAAGCACCTGTCATAACTTTTTAAATTCTTTACTTGGAAAACCCCGGCTCTTGTGTTCCGGGGTTTTCTTTTTTACCCATATCGGTCTTCAAGATTCCAAAAATACCGTACAAACTGTCACCGCGTTCCTACATACCAGACTGAAGAAACCGTATCGTAGCGGACAGCGACAACCATTGAACCATGAAGTATTTTAGATCACTTATTTTCATGCACCCACTTTTATGGAGGAGTTTTAATCCGTGGAATCAACGGCCGATATTAATGAGCAGATGCGGGTAAGGCTTGATAAAGTTGCAGCAATGCGGAAAGCAGGGGAGAATCCCTACACCGACCGGTTTGACCGTACCCACCGTCTGCATGAGGCACAGGCGCTTTCCGATGGAACAGGACCTGTATCGGTCGCCGGACGCGTTATCGCTTTACGCTATTTCGGCAAACTTGCCTTTGGTCATCTTTACGATCTTGACGGTAAACTGCAGTTCGCGGTACAGAAAAACAAACTCGCCGGCCGGTTCGAAGATTTCAAGAATTATATCGACATAGGAGATTTCATAGGCGTCACCGGCACCATAATAACCACTAAAACCGGTGAAAAGACCATTGACATCGACAGCTTCACTTTTCTGAGTAAAACACTGCGACCACTGCCGGAAAAATTTCACGGCCTTGCCGATCCTGAGCTTCGGCTCCGCCGGCGGTATCTTGACCTCATCTCGGCACCGGAATCCCGGGAGCGTTTTAAAAAGCGGACCCAGATCATTAAAACTATACGCGATTTTCTAGACGCGAATGGATTTCTTGAGATTGACACACCCGTGCTGACCAATAAAGCGAGCGGCGCCCTTGCGCGTCCGTTTGTAACTCATAATAATGCCCTTGCCATCGATGTGTACCTGCGTATTGCGCCTGAAACATACCTCAAGCGTGCTATTGCCGGGGGATTCGACCGTGTCTACGAATTCGCCCGATCGTTCCGCAACGAAGGAGTAGATGCCTCCCATCTGCCGGATTTCACCCTGCTTGAGTATTATTGCGCTTACTGGAACTATATAGATAATATGAATTTCACCGAGAAGCTGTTCAAACACCTGCTTCGGACTATGACCGGCGGCCTTAAATTGACATACGAAAATTCGACGATAAATTTTGACGGGGAGTGGCCGCGTATATCGTTCCGCAATCTGATCGTTCGTGATTGCGGTATCGACATTGATACTGTTGCCACGCGGGAAAGCCTGATGGAGGCAATCGACCGCCAGGGGATCCGGTTCGAAACCGAAGTGGAGATAAATAAGGCGGGGCGGGGAACACTCATCGACCTGCTTTACAAGAAAGTATCACGACCCAAACTCATGAATCCGGTTTTTATTACGCACCATCCGCTCGATCTTTCGCCTCTCGCACGCAAAAACGACAATAACGCGCTGGTGGTTGACCGTTTCCAGCTCGTTGTAAACGGCTGGGAGGTGGTCAACGCATATTCAGAACTTGTAGACCCGGTGGACCAGGCTGGACGGTTCAGGGAACAGGCGGAGGCGCGCGCCCGAGGAGATACCGAGGCAATGGAGGTTGATGATGATTTCGTTCAGTGCATGGAATACGGCATGCCGCCCATTTCGGGCTGGGGCATGGGAGTAGATCGTGTGATTGCGCTTTTAACCAACGCCTCAACACTCCGCGACGTCGTTCTTTTCCCGCTGCTTCGACCGGAAGGAACCCAGTGAGGGCATTGGAGACATTCGTTTCGCTGCGGTATCTGCGCGGCAGAAGGATGATCGGGACGTATGTCACGGTGATCGGAGTAGGCCTGGGCAGTTTTGTGCTTATTATTGCTCTCTCGATTGCCAATGGTTTTGAAAAAGAGGTCCGTGACAGGATCGTTGGCACACTTGCGCACGCAAAAATCTTCCAGTATCCTACCATGGCCATTGCAAATTACGATTCCCTCAGACTGATTATCTTGAAGCAGCAGGGCGTGACTGCTGCCGCACCATATATTACCGGCAAGGGCGGCATTGAGCACGAACAGGTGCAGGAAGGCGTCCTTATCATGGGCGTGAATGATTCGCTCGAACAAACGGTGACCGATATCGGCAGGGCCGTCAAGTTCGGCCGGTTCAAGCTTGACGCGGCGAAATCTAATCGTGACCGTTCTTTTCCTGGTATTATGATAGGTCTCGGCCTTGCAGATAAAATGGGGGTCAGACCAGGTTCCGAAGTAGTACTCATGGCGCTTGCCTCAGCGGACGGAGATGCCGAACCGACACCGAAAATGATACGTTTTACCGTGACCGGTATTTTCGAGACCGGCATGTACGAATATGACCTGAACCTTATCTATATCTCCATTAAACAGGCACAGGAACTCCTGAGCATAAAAGGCGTTGAAGGCATTCAAATAAAGACCGTCGACCTTTTCAAAGCAGGAGAGATAGCCGGAAAGATCAGGGATTCGCTCGGCGGATATCCTTATCGGGCCACTGACTGGGAATCTCAGAACAGGTCGCTCTTTAAATGGATGAAACTTGAACGGCTTATCATTTTTATTGTCATCTCCCTTATCATGGTAGTTGCAGCGCTTAACATCGTTTCATCGCTTATTACGACGATTTTCGAGAAAAGGCGGGAAATAGGGATACTGATGAGCATGGGTGCGACCTCGTCTTCTATTCTGCGCATCTTCATGACCTACGGTATGGTTGTTGGTTTTATCGGATCAACGGTGGGCGTTTTACTCGGTGTCATTCTCTGTTACATCCAATACCACTGGCGGCTGATCCCTTTGCCGGGAGATGTTTACTTCATAGATAAATTGCCGGTGATCATCCGCAGCATCGATGTCATTGCAGTATATGCGGTCGCCAATATCATCGCCTGGCTGACAACGATCTATCCGGCTTATAAAGCTTCTAAAACCCTGCCGGCGGAATCGATCCGATATGAATAATACAAGAAACAACAATAATAAATTTAGGTGATAATCGGGAAAATTATTTATGACCGAAACTATAATCGAAGTACAGCACCTTAAAAAGACTTTCGTTGATGAAGCGGGGGCATTCGATGTGCTCAAGGATGTTTCTTTTTCCGTCAATAAAGGCGAAATGATCGCGCTCCTCGGTATTTCCGGGGCAGGGAAGACCACGCTTCTGCAGATCCTCGGAGGGCTTGATCGCCCGACATCCGGAGACGTTTTTTTTGAGGGGATAAGCATCGCAAAATTATCCCTTAATGAACTTTCGGCTTTCCGAAACCGGAACATCGGTTTTGTGTTTCAGTTTCATCATCTGTTGCCTGACTTTACTGCTTTTGAGAATGTGTGTATTCCCGGCATGATCGCCGGAAAGAGCAGAAAGTGGTGTGAAGGCCGGGCAAAAAATCTGCTCTCGGTTTTCGGCCTTGAACGCTGCCAGACGCACTTTCCGACCGAACTATCGGGCGGGGAACGCCAGCGGGCCGCGCTTGCACGCGCCCTTGTCAATGATCCGGCCCTTGTCTTGGCCGACGAACCGACCGGTAATCTCGATAAAGGCAACGGCGAACTGCTTCTCGATTATTTCCACAAGGCAAACAGGGAATTGCAGCAGACATTCATTATCGCCACGCACAACAACCAGCTTACTGCGGGTATGCACCGGATTATAAACCTCGAAGAAGGCAGGATCATGGGAAAAAATGAACATTAGAATTCCACTTCCCGTATACTACGCTCCTGCTTTCCGATAAATTATTTTTCAGCAATGCACATCGTTATGCGCAAAGTATCCAAAAAGGCTTGAATTTAGCCATTATCGGTTTACTGTACAAAATGCCAGAACAAATTTTGGGAATTCTTAAGAAGTTGGGCTCTATAGAATAAAGAAGATAAAGTGACAGAGTTTTTTAGCTGAAGACGTTATACCTGGTAGAGGGTAAGTACGAGATTGACAAATATTTTCGCGGACATAGTAAGCCTGTTTGATGTTTCCCAAGATTCTCTTTATTTTTTGTAATTTTTAACAAATTCGTTCAGCATATGGTTTAGTATATCTTTGCTCCTTTCTTTAATCATTATATTCCTATAATTTTGGACCATCTCTTTTACTTCGTCGACAGGAATAGAAAAGATCTTTTTAATTGACTTTCCGATACGAGTGAAATCGATTTCCACCATGTTTTCCTTGGCCTGTTCCGGCAGGCTTGAACATGTTTTTCCTACAGGCAAACATCCGGCCGCGGCACACTCTGAATACTTAAGCAATTCGCAATCGCACCTTGAAGGCGTTATGAACATATACTTAAACTCAGACAAATACCTGACATATTTATCACCTATTTTGTCGTGGAGGTATTCTCCGGGTATTATATCAATATATCCCGGATGCCTAAGAATACTTACTTTATACTTTAAAAAAAACGACCGTTTTATTCTATTGAGAAGCATGGTCCGTAAGGGATAAACATCCTTATCGATAGCGCCAGATGCAATGATTTTATTATGCCTCTTGTTGAAATCTTTAAACTCTATATTATAATCCACGAACACATTCGGCAGAAAGAAAAATCTTTTCCTGCCATACCTATCCATTATTTCTTTTAACACTTCGGAGGGTGTATATCTTGATACTATGCATACATTATCGTATATATGCATCTCATTAATAAATTTATAATGCCTGAGCTCCCGGCAGTGAAAACACGGATCAATTACAGAAATTATGAATAGGTTTTCAGGATTGTGAGCGATTATTTTTTCAATCTGAGGATATTCATTTTCAACGAATAACGCATCCAGGATGAACGTGTCTTCATTTTTTAAATCAATAGTAGATAAAGTATCAACTTTCCACCCCATATTTCTTGCGTATTTATTACCAATATCAGGTGCGATATGCTTTTCGTAATTAAAAACATCTGAAATTATATATTTCATTCAACCCGCCATACACCACAGATATTTAGCCCTATTAATTAGCGGCTGCTGAGTTTTATCCACGAAAGAATGCTTTAATAAACCTGAATCGAAACAACTGACAGGTAAATATAATTTTAGAGGAACGTGCTGTGTGTATGCATTACATCTCAGCTTTCCGCGCCGTAGCGGTTTCACGCCTAAAATACCTTACAGGCGCAATGCCGGAAACCCTTTATGGTAAAAAGCCAGGTGTGGAAATTGTGGACTTAATGAGAGGCCGAAGCGTATCTTAACGTGACAGTAAAAACATCAAATCCGGCTTTAAGAAACTGCTATGAATAATCTGAACGTGACCCCATTAGGTCTTGGTTGCTGGGCTCTTGGCGGTGACCAGTGGGGTAACCAGGATGACTGTGAATCATTGGAAACAATACAAAAAGCCTTTGAGGAAGGAATCACTCATTTTGATACGGCACAGATGTACGGTCGCGGCCATGGCGAGGAACTTCTTGGCAAAGCCTTGAAAAAAATACGTGATAAGGTACTTATTGCAACAAAGATACTCTATTTACCTAAAGATAAAGTTGAGGTTGCTGTAATTGCCAGCTTGAAGCGCCTTCAGACCGACCGGATCGACCTGTTTTATATTCACTGGCCTAAAAAGAACGGCGATCTTGCAGGTATGATGGAAGGGCTGGAACATATTCGCCAAAAAGGGTTAATCAGAAATATCGGCGTCAGTAATTTTTCGGTCGCACAAATGCAGCAGGTCATGAAAGCAGGAAAAATCGATGTCCACCAGCTCTGCTACAATGTGCTGTGGCGGAGAGAAGAGCGCGAAACCATCCCGTTTTGCCGGCAGCATGGTATCTCAATCGTCACCTACAGTTCTCTGGCCGAAGGAATTCTTACGGGCAAGTTTGGAAGAGAAGTCGATTTTGTTCCGGGCGACCATCGCAAATATACGCTGTTGTTTGAAAAAGAGGTGTGGCCTAATGTTTACAGCGCGGTTGAGAAGCTGAAAACTATTGCAACTGAAGCAAAACGGCCTTTGGCGCATTACGCCATACAATGGTTACTTACAAAGAACGGCATTGTTTCGGTTCTTGTGGGCAGCCGTACTCCTGAACAGGTCACGAGCAACGTTAAAGCTCTTGAAGGAAGTATCGATCAATCGGTATTTGATCGCATGACAAAAGTTTCCGATGAGCTTGTTTTTCATCTCCCTGAAGCCGGTAATATTTTTAGGTGGTGTCCATAAAAAACAGGATTAAATTGAAAAGACATTTCCAAGTTTTGATGATATTGTTTTTCCTCTGGTTAAATGCAGCAGGGGAGTCGCTGGTGTTTCCTCCGTTTCTTCACACATACGGCATACGTAAGGCAACCCCAAACCATCTTTTTCTGTTCTTCGGCCTCCAGACTTTTTTTAATGACCCGCAGGGACTTGCCACCGCCCGTCTGAAATCGTGGGACGATCCGACAACCGAGAAGGATGACGATGAAGTGGTGGTGTACGGAGTTAATTCGGGGCAAGGCGAGATCATTTACAATAAATCAATGTTATCCCTGGGGCGCTATGGTAAGAATGGAACCGGTAAGGATTGCTTTTGCATGCCTAAAGGGATCGCAGCAGACGGGGATGGAAATGTTTTTGTCGCCGATTCCGGAAACAATCGCATCGTACGGCTGTTTAATCCCAAATCGAAACTTCAGTGGGTACGTGCATTTAATGGCGCGTCGGCGAATGATCCAGGCCTGAAGGGACCTTCACGAGTAGGAATAGACGAAAAGGCAAATGTTTACGTTACCGACCCCGGAAACCGACGCATCGTGGTCTTCGACTCATCAGGAAATGTGCGGCGCGTAATTCCGGCGTTACTGAATACCTGGAAGTTCGTCGAGGGGCCTACGGCACTGGCAGTGGCAGACGGCAGTGCGCATTGGAGTTATTTTTATGATGAAAAGGTGATTTTCTGCGCCGATAAAAACGGTACGCGCGTCTGGAAAATAGGGTTTGACGGCAACTTAAGAACGCTCGCGACAATGCCTGCAGGCCATGAAGCGGTTTACGGAGCCGTCGATTATTTCCACAATTACTGGGTAACCGACACACGATACCATTGCGTGATCAAATTCGACCACAATCTGAGGCTGCTTGATATCTTCGGCTCATATGGGACCGGCGATAACCAGTTTGTTGAACCGCGAGGAATTGCGATTTTCAAAAGATATGGACAGACCTTTATCGCGGAAAGAAAAGGAGCACAGTATTTCTGGACCGGTACCAGTATGAAAAAGGCGTCATTGATGAAAAAAAAAGATAGCTCCTATTCGCTTAGTATCAGTACGACAGAATACAGCCTTATCAGCCTTTTTTCTTCAATTAAAACCGATACCGTGACATATTTTAAAAGACGATGGGTTCAATCCGATTCCGGGATTATTAATTTTGAAGTAAAAGATAAAAATGGCATAAGGGAACAGGGATTGACGATTAAACTTGAGCCAACCTATTCATCGTTTTCATATAATTCATGGTATTACCCGATAAAGGTAGAACAAAAATGAAAGTAAAAAAAGGCAGTACATGAAGCTTTCTCGGGAAGAAATAAGAAGAAAATTACTTCATCTTTTTGCATTACTCATGCCAATCAGTATTTTTTATGCACCACGCTGGTCATTTCCTTTTTGGCTGGTACCATTACTCCTTTTTTTAATTTTTGTTTCATCGATCATCGTTGAAACGCTGCGGTTTAAAGTTCCATTTATTCAGAAAACTGTGCTCTCTATTTTCGGTTCAATGATGCGAAAAGAAGAACATTCTAATGTAAGCGGCTGGACTTGGGTCGTAGGTTCGGCATTTTTATGTTCGATAGTTTTTAATAACTGGCCCTATGTCTCATTTATTGCTCTGACTCTCTTTATAATAGGCGATGCGATGGCCGCTTTGATCGGAATAAGTATAGGGCGCATCAAAATAGGTAAGAAAACGCTGGAAGGCTCTTTGGCCTGCTTTATCGTGTGCATACTGCTTTTTTATGTGGTATTTCCGTTTGTGCCGGGCCTGTTTGATAAGTGGGGGATTAACGGCGGACGATGTGTACCTCCTACGTTAATGATATGGGTAACCTCGATAGTAATTACTCTATTTGAACTTATCCCGCTTAAAATAACTCCTACGTTTGTAATCAACGATAATCTTGCAGTACCGGTCATCGCCGGATATGTAATACTAGGGTTGAAACAGCTTTTGAACCATTAAAAATGGAAAAGAAGCAGGCAAAACTGTGCGGTAAAATATTATATTTAGTTATGTTTACATAATATATATTATGCGCCATTTTGTTTTTAGGTTACTTTTATCGTAATTCAATAATTTTGCTCAAATTACACCATTTAGACTCTTATAATATTTATAGCGTTCAGGCCTTTTTTTGTTCGAATTATTTCAAATTCAACCCGCTGACCTTCGTTAAGAATTTTATAACCACCCTGCTTATCGATTATAGATCGGTATGAAACTTTTACTATTCCTGAATCTTCATCCAATTTTATTAATCCGTTCCCTAAGATATCATTATAGGCGCAAACTGTTCCGGATGGCATAACGATAGTTATTGATGCTGTTCCTGCGTGGGTGCTGCAGGTGCTGGCGAGAATTGATCATTTTGCAAGGTCGACGGTTGGCCCTTTTGAAACGGTTCGTTGTAATAATCGATTGCCTTATCTCTGATTCCTACTGAAATTATGGAAAATATGCCGGCGACAAAAGCCAAACCTACGCCGATTCCAAGCTGTGTATTTCTTAGTTTTATATCGACATTGTCTTTAGTAAAACCGCCTTCAAGAAGTCCTATAATACCATTTGTTATTAATGTTCCTCCAATAAAACCAGCATTAACGGCTATAGTTCTACATACTAAAGACGTATTTGCTGCAGTATGTGAAGCTTCATTTTCTTTCAAAACAGAATACATTACCGATGTCGGCATCAGAAGCCGATCCTGCAAATACCATCCAGGTCGTGCCTCCTTGATGCGATGGTCCATAACCACGTTCATGTTATTGCGTTGATAAACAGAACTATCATACGCTCTAACGGCCTTGTGGAGCATATAGTCGGAACGGCGACTCAGAAAACTGGGAACAAAAGCTGATATTTCGCATTCGATGACGAGAGGCAAAGTCCACTTTGTTAAATCGCTTAAAATTGATTTGTTCAATAAATATGGCGTCGGACTATTATAAATCTCTTTAATCGCTTTATAACATTGTATCCCTTGCCATACCGATATACCAGTGGAGATTAACCACAAAGGAGCTTCGACAGCAAAAGCCGACACCCCATACGCTTTTGATTTGTCTGTAAGATCCGCGCTTGCGTTCTGTTTCAGGAGAAATTCTTCGAGCTCATGGCGGGAGATGTCTTGGCCCTGCTGCGTGTAGTAGGCCTCAATCAATAAAGAATCAGAAAGCGCAACTGCCGATGCATTTGGTACAATAGCTAGAGTTGATAGCAGAAATAATCGTTTATAATTAGGCATACAAATTGATTTTAATATAGGTGATCCGTCGCCTTTTTGTCAAACATGCCTGTCAAGTGATTTAAGGTTCGGCAAAAAAGGCGGGGTTATTATTCCGCTGTCGGTGATAAATGAAGTGATCAGGTGCGATGGGGTCACATCAAAAGCAGGATTAAAAACATTAATCCCGCTTGGCGCGGTTTGTTTTCCGAAACCGTGGGTTATTTCCCTTCCCGTACGTTCTTCAATAGGTATTTCTTTTCCTGACGGAACTGACCTGTCGAAGGTCGATGCGGGCGCCGCCACATAGAAAGGTATTTCATGCGCCTTCGCGAGGACCGCCAAGCCATAGGTGCCGATTTTATTGGCCGTATCGCCGTTGGCCGCGATACGGTCGGCTCCCACAAACACCGCATCAACGAGGCCCCTTGCCATGACCGTTGCCGCCATACTGTCACAGATCAGGGTGACCGGAATCCCGGCCTGCTGAAGCTCAAAAGCCGTAATCCGGGCGCCTTGAAGAAGCGGACGTGTTTCGTCGGCATAAACATGGATAAGTCTCCCCTGCTCGGCTGCCACATACACAGGCGCAAGAGCAGTTCCGTATTCTGAGGTCGCGAGTCCGCCGGCATTACAGTGGGTGAGAATCGCCTTTTTTCCTGCAAGAAGTCCGAGTCCGTATTCACCGATCCTTCGGCACATCTGACGGTCTTCTTCGAGTATATCGTTCGCTTCCTGAAGCAGCAGTTTTTTAATAGTTGCTGTTGAGCTGTTCTTTTTGACAAGTTCAGCCGTTTTTGCCTTGACCCTGTTCAGCGCCCAGAACAGATTGACCGCCGTGGGGCGGGCAGTCGCGAGATAATCGGCTTGCTGGTGAACAGCGGTCAGAAGAACTTTGTTGCTTTCCTGGCTGGAGATAGTTCTGACCCCGAGATATACGCCGAAAGCAGCGGCAATGCCGATGGCCGGGGCCCCGCGGATTTTGAGAGTTTTTATCGCATCATGCATGATCTCAATGCGTTCGATCCGTTCATACATAAGTTCGGTCGGCAGACGCGTCTGGTCAACGATTGTAACGGCGTCGTCGGCCCATTCGATGGTTTTAAGGTAAGGCATGCTGTTATATGATAATGCAATTTGTAAATAGTATTATTCGGCTGTTCCCTGCTGCTGTTTGGCCGAAGCGTCGATAATTTTCTTAGCCAGTTCGGCCGGCACGGTTTCGTAGTGGGAAAAGGACTTGGTGAAGAAACCGCGGCCCTGGGTGAGCGACCGGAGTGTCGTGGAATAGTTCTGAATCTCTGCCGCAGGAACTTTGGCGACAATCGTCTGAGATTTTCCATCCGGTAACATTCCGCTTATTTTACCTCGCCGCGATGAAAGGTCACCCATTATATCTCCGGTATATTCGTCTGGCACCATGACTTTGAGATCGACAACAGGCTCAAGGAGAATCGGTGAAGACATTTCAAAGGCTTTTTTAAATACCTCGCGGCCAGCGACCTGGAACGCAATGTCCTTTGAGTCGACCGGATGCGTCTTTCCATCAACAAGCGATACGCGGACATCGACGATCGGGTATCCCGCAAGGATTCCTTCTTCAAGCTTGGTGTGTACGCCTTTATCTACAGCCGGACGGAACGACTGATCGATTACACCACCGACGATTTTGTCGACGAATTCATAGCCGCTGCCGCGCGGTAACGGTTCGAGATCAATAAAAACACGGGCATATTGACCTGCGCCGCCGCTCTGCTTTTTGTGGGTATACTCGACGTATTTCACGGATTTGGTTATTGTTTCACGGTAGGAGATTTTCGGTTGTTTGCGCTCAACTTCGACTTTAAATCGGTTCTTCAGGCTATCGAGGATAACATCAATCTGAATATCCCCCATTGTCGACAGTATCGATTGCTTGATGTCATTGTGAAACTTATAAGTAAAGGTGATATCTTCCTCGTGAAGTTTAGCAAGTCCGACGCCGATTTTGTCATCTTCCCCTTTGTTTTTAGCTGATATTGCCACGCTGACCAGCGGCTCAGGAAAAACAGTCGGAGGAATGTGGTAACTTACCGTTTTGTCGGCTAGCGAATCGTTGGCATGCGTGTCCTTGAGTTTGAGAAGCCCGCCGATGTCACCGGCGACGATCTCATTCGTATCGGTCCGTTCTTTGCCGCGCAGGAAATACATGTTGCCGAGCCGTTCGGTATTGCGCCTGGTGATATTAAGCACATCCTGTCCCATACTGAACTTGCCGGAAAATAACCGGACCAGGTTGAATTCACCCAGATGTTCTTCGGAAAGCGTTTTAAAAACGAATGCCACGGCCGGGTGGGATTCACCGCAGGGAACTGTTTTCAGCTGTTCGTCTTCTGCAACTGTCAGCTCTTTTCGCGAGTCAGCGGCCGGACAAAGGCTTACAATCGTGTTAAGCAGATGATCGACCCCGATATTGTACAATGCGCACCCGACCAGAAGCGGTTGGATCGCGCCCTGGCTAAACCCTTTTGCAAGACCCTGGCGCATTTCCTGGTCAGACAGTGTACCGCTTTCGAAATATTTGTTCATCAGGGCTTCGTCGGATTCTGCGATCGACTCCATGAGCGATTGACGCAATTTTTCAACCATACCGTTCATAGCATCCGGAATGGCGATTTTATTGCCGATTCCGGTGCCGTCTTTCACGTATTCAAAGGCTTCTTTAGAAATAAGATCGATCACTCCCTTGAATGCGGGGCCATTTCCAATCGGAATCGTCAGCGGCGCCACCGAAGTACCATAGGTTTCCTTGAGAACGCCAAGCGTCTTCTCGAAATTGGCGTTCTCCTTGTCGATGCTGTTGATAAAAAACATTCGCGGCGACTTTACTTCCTCGATATGTCGGGAAACCAGTTCAGTCCCTACCTGGATCCCATCCTGCGCATCGATAAGAACAATGGCAGATTCAACCACACGAAGCGCTATTTTCGCGTCGCCCAGAAAATCGAGAAATCCCGGTGTGTCGAGAAAGTTGATCTTTGTTTCTTTCCATTCGCAGAAGCCCAGATGCATTGAAATCGTCATCTTACGGGCTTTTTCATCAGGACGGTTGTCGAAAATACTGGTCCCGTTGTTTACTTTGCCAAGTTTGGGAGTGGCTTTTGCCGTAAAACATGCCGCTTCAAGAAGGGACGTCTTACCGACGCCGCCGTGTGAAAGAAGACAGACATTGCGGATCGAAGCCCCCGAATATTTCTTCATGTAACCTCCGTTAACTTTTATGGAAATCCGAAGGGTGGAAAAGTCTAAAAATATAAATCGGCTCTATTGGGTAAGCAAATGAATAAACCGGATAATCGAATATTAGGATTAACATTGAAATTTATTGACGCCTGTTTGGCAATCATGCTATGATATATTTTCATTATAATTATCGTTAGTGGCTCGTATCCGTCAAAACAAATAATACTGTTTTTCCATTTCTAAACGGAGGTTTCTATGATGAAGCTAGCTGATGTAAAAGCAAAAGCAAAACTTGTGGGAATTACCAATCCTTCCAGCAACAGGAACGAATTGATCCGGCAGATTCAAACTTACGAAGGGTTCTCCCCCTGTTTTAAAAGCAAAGACAAGTGCGACCAGATGAAATGCAGCTGGCGTGATGAGTGCTTGAAGAAATAGGGTATAATCAGCCTTTATTTCTTGTTATATGAGGGAAAAACTTTTAACTGTTTTTCCTTTATTATTTTTTGGGCGTCACTGATAATTTTATCTGTTTTTGCCACTAGATTTACCGCGATTAAATCCACCCTGTCGCTGCTGCATACGCCGATGGTATGGTTGAGAAAAGCATTGGCACCATTGAGCAGTTTGGCTGTCCAGACAAGGGAATAAATTGTATAGCCGCCTTTCTTTTCCGGGTCCAATGTTAATATTTTTATCTGGAACATTGCGTCATTTTCATCGTTTACCAGTTCCATGTTTTCCGATGATCTGATAGTTTCTTTAATTTTAAAGATAAGATTCTCCCCTGTTACGTCATTGTCATCGGCCTGGGCATCGACACAAACTTTGATTTGAGCATAAACACGATTACAAGGCGCAAGGCAGAAGAACAAAAAGGCAATGACAGCGATACTGGATAACTTTTTCATAGAGATAACCCCATTCTATTGTAATAATTGCCCATAAGTTATTGATACTAATAAAAGATAAAATCGGCGAGTAACAACGGGGTAACATTAAGTTGTTAAATAGCTTTTTTTAGTTAATTATTGGCAGAGAAAGGGTGGGGTTTTTACTATTGCCCGGCGCTCCCCTATTCCTAACCTCAGGTCTGGCGCGCGGTATTGGCTTTCTTTGATTAAATCGCGAGTTATGAATTAAAATATTTTTAATCCATTCAGTAACTCATCTAAATCGTTCTTGTATTTCTCAAAGAATTTGGGATGACAATAAGTTACAAATTGTACACACCCAGAATCCCCCACCCAATAGTAACTATGATAACGGAACTCTAAACCCGACATTTCTCCGGTCATATCCATTTCCAATATTTCTTTATTATTAATATTCTTTATACTTTCATTAATTACACTCACATTAGTTCCCACAGATTTCGCGTTTTCTATTGCTGCGTTTCTTAACGTCTTCAATGACATTGGAGTTTTTTCAGTAATTAATAGTCCATAGCAATCGCCCTTTATAAGGTTAAATTGATATTCACTTGAACCATTTTCCGTTTGCTTGGCTTTCCATTTATCGGTATTATAATGTACTTCAAGAAAACCCAATTTGCTTTTTACAACACCCATAGAAAACATCGACTTCGCATCGACCGAAGTATTTGTTATGTTCTTATTGGATTTTTTTTTGGCCTCATTTATGTAACCCATATATATGGGTATTGCTATTAAAACAACCGGTAAATAAAAAATGATTACCCAGATAATGCAATGCCAAAAAATTGCCCATGACCTTGGAAAAAAATTAATTGAGAAAACTCTTGATTTCGATAATCTACTTTCAATTTCAGATAATCTTTTATTAAGATCTGTTAATGACTCATTATTAGATTCCATAACACCTTCCCTTATAAAGTATGTTCGCCTTTATTAACCTATGATTTCCTTATTCAAAATAAGCAGGTAACGCTTCAAATGTCAAATAATAGTAATCAGCTTTACGCGCCGAATAGAGACTCTTTTTTATAACATTGGAATATTGAGACTATTAATACTATTTCAAGGGTTGATTTTGTTTAACAATTAAAAGGAAATTCCAAAATTAATACTAACGTTATCGTTGTTTGCACCAAATGATGTCCTTCGTTGCAATTCGTAGCCTATACCAACATTCAAAGCAGATATTTTAGAAATTTCAAAACTAACGCCAATAGTCGGTTTAATAAAAAACCACCATAATCAAAACCTTTTTTTAAATCAATGGAAGAACCTATAATATCGTAATCCAGTTCCAACGCCAAGCGAAAAATATGGATTAAACCTATAACCATTAATGACATTAAGTTTAAATAAATCCATATCATCGGCGCTGATTCCCATTGCATATGCCTGTTCAACAATTCCTTGATAACCTTCTTGTAATCCAGAACTATTTGGTTACGTCACTTCGTTCTTGTTCTGGTTTCAGTTCTTTTGTGTTTTTTTCAATGTGTTTGTAATTTTGTTGTCCAAAAACAATTAAATTAATTGTAAGGAACATAATTATTGTTAATATCTTTTTCACAAAAACTATTCCCATTCAATTGTTGCCGGAGGTTTGTTTGTTATATCGTAGAATATATCTCCTATGCCTTTGATATTATTTGAATCAGCAATTATCTTATCAAGTGTTTCTTTATGTAGTGGAATAAACCTTGCGGTCATGGCTTCCTGAGAAACGATTGGCCGGAGAACCACACATTCCTCTCCCCTGTCATTAATAAGCGGAAGGAGCACGACCGGCATCTGCCAAACTGTATCGTATTCACCTGAAGCAAGTAATGCCTCGGTTACAATATGGTCAATGGCCCGAAGTTTTTCGAGCCGATCCCTGGAAACATAGGCCGCAACAAGGCGATAATGAAGCCCTACGGTCACTTTCAATCCATAGACGACACGATTAATTGAACGGATAGTATTGGTGATACGGGTCGAAAGCTCTCCAAGGCGATTCCAATCCAATTCTCCGGTTACAAGCGCCGGATGAGCATAAGTGCGACCGTCCCCCTGCACGCCCACACTGCGAATAGGTAAAATGATGGAATGGCAGCCGGTTTCTTTTACGATATCGGCAAGCTGTTCCGACGCGGAAGGTTCAATTTTTGGGGCCTTACCGTCAGAACAGAGTACGCGGACTCCAAGTCCTGGCCCTGGAAACGGATGCCGCCAGACAAGTTTTTTCGGCAGTCCGAGCGATTCGCCGAGTTCTCTGACCTCATCTTTGTAAAGTTGGGCCAGCGGTTCTATCACCTGGCCTCGGGCAATGAGATCGAGGATGATATCGACCCGGTTATGATGGGTCTTGATGCGGTCGGCATGCTTGGTCCCGGCGCTCTCGATGGTATCGGGATAGATTGTGCCCTGGGCCAGGATCCAATCGTCAGGATTGAAGTTTAGCCTGCTGAAAACACGGTCCTTGACTGAAATAAACATATTCCCGATCGCCACGCGTTTTTTCTCCGGATCGATAACGTTACGCAGCGCATCAAGGAAGTCATCGATCGAATTTTCGATTTTCAAATTGTTAAAACCGTGTTTCGTGAGATACTCAAGGATGTCTTCGGACTCGTTCCAGCGCATAAGGCCGTTGTCGATATGAAGGCCCATGACACGGTCTGGCCCCAGCGCTTTTATGAGAAGGGCGAAAGCGACTGATGAGTCTACGCCCCCTGAAACAAGAAGAAATACTTTACGATTGCCGCCACATCTCCGACGGATCTCGGCGATGATAGTTTCAGCATAAGTTTTTGGATTCCATGATTTTTTGCATTTGCAAATATCGATAAAGTTTTCAAGGATTTTCATGCCATGAGGGGTATCGGTCACTTCTGGATGGAATTGCAACCCGTATATTCGCCGTTTTGGGTCACCGACCGCTGCAGCCGCGCAATCGTCCGTGGAGCCAAGCATTTCAAATGCAGTGGGCAGTTTTTCCACCGTATCACCGTGACTCATCCACACCTGTTCGATACGTTCGAGTCCTTTTAGCAGGTTCGAATCATTAATGACACGCAACGAAGCCCTGCCGTATTCCCTTATATGTCCCTTGGTTACGGTACCTCCAAGCTTCAACGCAATAAGCTGATGCCCGTAACACAGTCCCAGTATCGGAATGCCGAGCGCAAGAACTGCACGGTCAATGGTCGGGCTTCCTGGTTCCAGCACACTGCTCGGCCCGCCGGAAAGAATGATCCCTTTATACAGTTTTAGTTTATTCGAGGGCGTATCAGGCAGGGCGATTTCGGAATATACTCCGAGACGCCGGATGCGGTTGGCAATCAGGTGGGCGTATTGTCCGCCGAAGTCAAGAACCACGATTTTATCGATAGTCTGTTGCATTATTTCTAAGACTTCCTTTTGTTTTACAATCCCTCCTGAGCCAGACGCTCAAGCAATTCCTTCGCGGTACGACTGACTCTTTCGGGTGTTCGGAGATGAACCCGCACAAGCTGGTCGCCGTGTTCTCTTCCTTGAAGCACGGGCAGTCCTTTGCCTTTAAGCCTGAATATTTTTTCCGATTGAGTTCCTGGGGGTATTTTTAGGCTCACCTTGCCGTCAATGGTTTCTATATCTTTGGAAGCACCCAGGGCCGCCTGAGAAAAAGTGATGTCCACCTCACAAAGCAGATCAATACCGTGACGCTGGAAAAACGGATGCTCCTTTTCCTGAATGAGCACGATAAGATCTCCGGAAGGGCCGCCGTTCCGGCCAGCGTCGCCCTGATCAGGAATCGTGATGTAGTTGCCTTCAGAGACTCCTGCCGGAATATCGACGTTTACCGTAGTTTCTTTCGATTCAAGACCTGATCCGTTGCATGAAGGACATGGATCCGAGACCACATAGCCTTCGCCTCCACAGGTAGGGCATGCACTTTCCTGGATAACCTGACCGAAAAACGATGAAGCAACCCGGCGTACCCGTCCTCTCCCGTTGCAGGTAGAACATGTCTGTTTTTTCCCGCTCTGTGATCCGCTGCCGCCGCAGGCAGGACAACGGTCTTTTCGTTTTACTTTGATAGTCTTTTGTATACCCTTCGCAATTTCGTCCAACGTTAAAGGAAGGCGTATTTGAAGATCACTTCCCCGGGAAACCGCCTGCCCGCCGCCGCCCGACGATCGCCGCGAACGTCCGCCACTAAAACCAAACAGGTCCGAAAACATGGAGTCTCCGCCGAAATCAGCCATAAAAGCGCGCAGCGCGTCGGAAATGTCGAATCCGCCGAATCCTCCGAACCCGCCTGGCCCGCCACTGCCCTGCTGGAAGGCGGCATGACCGAATTGATCGTATTGGGAACGCCGGTGAGGGTCTTTAAGTATTTCATACGCTTCAGTAGCATCGCGGAATTTCTCTTCCGCAGTTTTATCGCCGGGGTTTTTATCAGGATGGTATTTCATGGCAAGTTTACGGTATGCCTTCTTGATATCATCCTCTGAGGCGTTTTTAGATACCCCGAGTATTTCGTAGTAATCGTTTTTTTCTGCCATATGTTTTTGAAATTATTACTCTGAAGCTTTCACCCCTAGAATCAGTAATTTATAACTGTCAATTTTATGCCTTGGTTTCTTTTTTCTCTATCCCGCCGGAGACAACCACTTTGGCATGCCTTACCACCTGTTTTTTAAGCATATATCCTTTTTCAAAAACTTCAACGATATGGTCTTCCGGGATAGTATTATTCGGGACTTTCATAAGAGCATCGTGCAGTTGGGGGTCAAACGGTTCACCGGCAGCTCCAAAAGGGGTAAGACCGTTTTTCTGGAGAACGTTATCGAACTTTGAAAAAATCAGTTTCATTCCGTCGGATATGCTTTTAAGATCGGCGCACTGCTCGCTGCTTTTTACCGCACGTTCGAAATTTTCCCGCACATCAATAAGTTCGGCCATGAGTCTTTCGTTTGCCGACTCAACCAGCCGCTCATAATCGCGGCTAACGCGTTTCTTGAAGTTGTCGAATTCAGCCATGAGCCGAAGGTACCGGTCGCTCTGAGCTTCCAGCTGTAGTTTCAGGTCCTCCGCAGTATCAATTGGCAGCTCCGCCGATCCTCCTTCAGGTTCCGCGGTCGGAGTTTCAGAATTTTGCGTCCCTTCTTTTTTCAACAGATTTTCTGATTGCACCTCATCGTGATTCTTTTTATGTTCCCCATGGTGATGATGGTGCTCGTTCTTTTTGTCGGACATACTTGGTAACCTTTCGCTCTATGATTAACTGCATCACCGCTGCATTGAATAAAAACCGGCAGGAAAAGGTTATAAATATACACTATGCGGCAATTTCTGCTAATGGTTCTATTCCTTCCGCCTAATACTATTTTAAGTCTGGTTTCTGCTTAAAAAGGAGTACATGATTCATGCCTCGAAACGGTGCGTTCATCCACTCTGAAGAGATCGAGCGATACCATTATCCTCCTGAATGTCCGTTTAAAACCGAGCGAGCGGCAGCGACCAAACAGATACTGTGTTCCATGGGGCTCTATACCGTTGATTCTGCCAGTGAAGTTTCGCCGCGGCCCGCAACAGAATCGGAACTCCTTTTATTTCATGAACCGGTGTATCTGGAAGCACTGCAACGTGTTTCACAAGGTGATTTCCGCGCCGAAGACCTGCATCGGGGTATCGGCACTCAGGACACGCCTGTTTTTCCCGATTTGTATACGTATGCCGAACTTGCCGTTGGAGCGACCATTACCGGAGTTGGACTGATCCTTAACGGAACCGCAAGCTACATTTTTAATCCATCCGGAGGTTTCCACCATGCGTTTCCCGCAGCTGCAGGCGGATTCTGCTATATCAATGATGTCGTTATTGGCTGCAAAATACTGAAAGCGAACGGGAAGCGGGTTTTCTGCCTCGATCTTGACGCACACCATGGAAACGGAACCCAGGCCGCATTTTACCGCGACCCGGATGTTTTTACCGTTTCATTCCATGAAACCGGCAAAACGCTTTTTCCATGGGGCGGGTTTGAAGATGAAATCGGCGAAGGACGAGGGACCGGCTATAACGTAAATGTGCCATTGCCTGCGCGTACGGACGATGACACCTTTGTTCTCGCGTTTCGGAAAATTGTCCCTCCCCTCCTTGAAGCATATAACCCTGATGTGATTGTCCTTGAAATCGGTATGGATATTCTTTCCGTCGATCCGCTCACCCACCTCAGCATGACCAACAACGCGATTGCCGATACCCTGCCGTTCCTGCGCGATTCGGGAATCCCTCTGCTCATGGTGGGCGGCGGCGGATATAATCCCGAACATACGGCACGCGGCTGGGCTCTGGCCTGGACAATTCTCTGCGGCAGAGAACCCGATGCCGGCTTGTCCATTGGCATGGGCGGCGTTTTTTTAGGCAATGCCGAATGGGGCGCCGGATTGCGTGATGGAAGGATTTACGCCACGGGAGAGGATATGATTGAAATCAAGCAACAAGTAGAAAAAACTATCGATAGTATACGCCGGACTGTTTTTCCTGTTCATAAAATTAATAGTTAAATTACTTGCCGGAACAGCAACAATTAAAATGGCTGTGTTTTTAAAGCAGCCATTTTAATTGTCCTTTTGAAGAAATCAGGAGATAATCATTTTTTCACCGGGCACAGCGGCAGCACCGTCCTGCCATAGACTTCATTAAGTACCTGGGCAATTCCTGCATACATTGCAGAAGCCCCGCAAACAATCCCCTCGAAACCAGTAAAATGCTTGAGTCCTATGCTTCCGGTAGCGTCCCCGATTGCGAGCAGGAAGAAAAGCAGGGTGAGTGATCCGAATACAACTTGTAAAGCAACATTCAGCTTAAGTGTCCCGATGAACAGGAGAAACGTGAATATACCCCACATCACTAAGTAACATATCATACCGGTGTTTGAAGATTTGTCTATCCATCCGAGTTTTGGCATTATCAGCAGGGCCACCAGGGTAAGCCAGAATGCCCCATAAGAGGTGAATGCGACAAGCCCGAATGTATTCTTTTTCTTCCATTCCATGATACCAGCTATGATCTGGCACATTCCACCGTAAAATATTCCCATTGCAAGTATCATTGAGTTCATCTCAAAAAAACCTGCGTTGTGAATATTGAGCAGTACGGTCGTCATGCCAAAGCCGAACAATCCGAGCGGTGCTGGATTTGCCGTCGAGTCTTTGATCTCAAGACTTGTAGCGTCGTTCATAAGTTCTCCTTACCTGAATGGATGTTGGTAAATGATTAGATAAATATTCATAACCTTCTTCGATATGTTAAAGTACTACTGCCTCCCTTTTACCAGATTTTCCACTACGTGCGGATCAGCGAGTGTCGTTATATCGCCGAGATTGCTCACGTCATTTTCAGCAATTTTACGTAAAATCCGCCGCATGATTTTTCCTGAACGGGTCTTGGGCAGGCCTGGAGCAAACTGGATTTTATCCGGCGTCGCGATTGGTCCTATTTCCTTCCGCACATGGGCGGCGAGCTCTTTTTTCAGTTCATCGCTCTCCTTTACTCCATCCACAAGCGTCACGAACGCATACAGCCCCTGCCCCTTGATCTCGTGGGGCATTGGCGTTACCGCAGCCTCCGCCACCTTGGGGTGGCTGACAAGCGCGCTTTCCACTTCTGCGGTGCCGATGCGGTGGCCTGAAACATTGACCACGTCGTCGATACGACCCATGAGCCAGTAGTCGCCTTCTTCATCAACACGGCAGCCATCGCCCGTGAAATAAAGGTCTTTGAACATCATGAAATAAGTATCGATGAAACGCTGATGGTCCCCCCACATGGTACGCATCATGCCGGGCCACGGTCTGCGTATGCACAGCTTACCGCCTTCATTACGGCTGCATTCGGTACCATCGTCCCGTAAAACCACGGGATCAACACCGAAAAACGGCCGGCTGGCACTGCCTGGTTTCAAGGTGTGTGCGCCGGGCAGCGGGGTAATGAGGATACCGCCGGTCTCTGTCTGCCACCACGTATCGACGATCGGGCAACGCTTATGCCCGATATGTTCATAGTACCAGATCCATGCCTCTGGATTGATCGGTTCTCCTACGCTGCCGAGAACACGTAAGGAATTCATGGCATACTTTGCCGGCCATGCATCACCTTCACGCATGAGCGCACGGATTGCAGTCGGCGCAGTATAAAACACCGTCACCTTGAATTTGTCTATAATGTGCCAGCAGCGTCCGGCATCAGGATAGGTTGGAACACCTTCAAACATAAGGGAGGTTGCACCGTTCGCCAGGGGCCCGTATACGATGTAGCTGTGCCCGGTCACCCAGCCGATATCCGCCGTGCACCAGTAAATGTCGTCATCATGCACGTCAAAAATAACTTTGTGGGAAAGTGAAGTATGAAGCAGGTAACCGGCTGTTGAGTGGACCACACCTTTCGGTTTACCTGTTGATCCTGAAGTATAAAGGATAAATAGGTAATCTTCGGCGTTCATGGGCTGTGCATCGCACTTCTGCGCTGCTTTTGCAAGTTCATCGTGGTACCAGCTGTCCCTGCCCTGCGTCATAGGACCATCCTGGTTATCAACCTTGACGACAATGACATCTTTGATGCTTGGACATCCGCGGAGCGCTTCGTCCGCAATCTCCTTGAGCTTGATGGATTTGCCTGAGCGGAGCGAAACCGTTGAGGTCACCAGCAGCGAGCAGGTGGAATCGTTGATCCGGCCTTTCAACGAATCGGCGGAGAAGCCGCCGAAAACAATTGAATGGATTGCACCGATGCGCGTACATGCAAGCATTGCAACTGCGAGTTCCGGTACCATGGGCATATAAATGGCAACGCGGTCGCCCTTTTTAACGCCTTTGGACTTGAGCACATTGGCAAATTTGCAGACTTCAGCATGCAGTTCTTTATACGTTATCTTCCGTACGGCCTCTTCTTTTTCACCCTGCCAGAGGATAGCGACCTTATCGGCGACCGGCGTGGCAAGATGGCGGTCGAGGCAGTTATATGAAACGTTGATCTCGCCGTCTGCAAACCAGGTGTGTTTTACGTTTTTCTTTGCCGTGTCCCAAGTATACTCCAGAGACTTGGTAGGGCTTTTAAACCAATGCAGGGTTTTTGCCTGTTCGAGCCAGAAACTTTTAGGGTCATTTATCGAACGCTCCCACATGTTTTTCCATTGATCAAAGCTTTTGATATGCGCCCGTTTGGATACTTCCGCCGAAGGCGGAAATTTCCTTTTTTCAACCATGAGCGACTGCATCCCCTTTGCCTGTTCAGCCATAAACCGTCTCCTCTGTGTAAAATGGTGTTGATGAATATATAGAACGAATAGTGGTAAACATAATTAAAAATATTGGTCAATGACCTTAAAATGAAAAAGGAAAGCTATAGAAAATAGTTTAGTTCAGAGAATGAATCAACTTGCAAGACATTCCGCTGATTTGGCTTAAATATTGTGAAAATTAATCGTATCTTCAATTAGGAAGGACTCGTTTTATTACGTGGAAACCATGTTGCAGAAAACGGGCAGTATTCACCGTTTTAACATCGGTATTAGGCATGAAGCAATGGGGTACGCTGCACTGTTATCCTTCCGATAAAGCGCTACAATATAGCTGCCTGATGGTAGCGACCTGTACTTTCCGGAAGAAGGTGCAACATCCACCCGATAGCTGCCGGAAGCCATGTAGCCGTCAAGAGCATTTCCAAGAAATCTGCCTCGACAGTCGAAAATCGAAAGCTTTAGCTCTCCACCCCGCGGGACAAAAAGTTCCACTGCTGCTGATGCGGGTAGTGCATGCAAAGTATAAACAGGCTGTGCAGAACCGGGAGGGCCGGAGGATCGTATGCGGTTAGTTGCTCCATCGATGAAAACGAGTTCAATGCCATTCCCCGTTCCAAGGTTCCGCGAGTATTTTCGGTCAACTGAGTTGTCCCAATGTTCAAAGGCGCCAAGACTCTGCAACCGCTCCGTCGCTGTTTCATGGTTCGGGTCGTAAAAAGTTCCCGAAGGTGGATTGTTAGCCTGTGCTGCTTCAATCAGATAGTCTTGCCCCCCAGGCATTTTCGGGAATTGGGAAGTATCATCGTCGAGCTGGAACAGGTCATACAAAACGCACTCAATCGCAACCGGATCTTGCGATGTGAATAAACTTGATGTCCAGTCTCCATTGAAAGGTGCCACACTCCACTTATGCGGGACGGTATCCAAGTTATGGTTCTGTTCATAGAGTCCATCTACGATATAAAGTATTGTTTTACCCCCCAAACAACTGTGGCCCATGAGGTCAACTATAGCTCGATAACTTCCCGTCTGAGAATCATTCACCGCAAGACTGGTATGCATATCATAGTACCCCGTCTCGCCCGGATTACGTATCAGCGATCCGTAGTGATTCTTTGCACAAAGGGTGATTCCATTCCCTGCATGACTTTTCATAACGGGGCAATTGATAAGGTAGGTCGCATCTGCAAAACAGGTCGGCACATAATCCGGTGTTACGCCCGCAGGTCTGCAGCTCCAGTACACTGGAACAGTTGAAAACTCCACCTTTGTACGACCGAACTTGCCCCAGTGATCAATATATTGAACATTCGGGAATTCTGCATGACAGGTATCATAGTATTCATTGGTATAACAGCACGTAGGGTCCCCGACCGAAATGTCGGATTGAGCGACGCCAAGCACATTGACAAGCTGGCGCAGCAGTGCGCGTATCACCTGAGGTGAGGTGTTCAAGAAATCAGGATATCGGACCATAGTATAGGTGTTGGTATCAACGGCACCGTAGGCATAATTACAACCGACAAAATTAGTTTTGATAACGACTTTTTCTCCCGAAGTATATCCTACATTTCCCCTACCGCGCGTGGCATTGAAATATCGAAACAGCGTGTCCCAAGCCGCGAAATCACTCGACATACCGCTAAGTTCGCGTAGCGAACGCGACATCATCTGGTCAACCACCGTCTGGATCGTATGATTGTTTTCCCACCAATGGCCATCGCCGAGACCACCCCAGTTCGTTGCATTCGAATCATGCACCCAGACCACACGGCCCGGGTTCGCGCCCTTTGCCTCGCCGATGGGAGAATCGGTCTTCAATGCGGCGAATACATGAGAATGGGGCGAAGAGATAAGAATACTGCCGGTAATTCCGGCTGCTGCTATGCAAGCTACTGCTATCACGTGCCGAGAATGCATGATATAGCATCGAGCACGTTTTAATAGCAGAAACGACGATCCTGCGCCCAGAAGCCATAATACGAAGGTACTGGCAATAGGCGCAGCGACCCGCATACAGGGATATGCGGCCCGGCTCGGCTTGGGAACAACACGAACAAGGAACCAAATAAGCGACCCCAAACCGAGAAAAGGGAGAAGAATCCTTGAATACTGGTTGACTTTGATTGTCATATCGCGACTCCCCTGTTAACTGTCGGGATTTGAATTTCTAGTACTATATATATCAAATATAACAATTTTTTCGAGATCCTGCTGACAAAAGTTAAAATAAATCCTAAGGTAAATAATTGCTTGCTGATTAAAAAATTAAACAAAAAATAAGGGTGCACAATTTTGTGCACCCCTCTCGTAAAAAATCAACTGACAAAATGGATCACATCATACCCATGCCGCCCATACCACCCATGCCACCCATTCCTCCCATGCCGCCTCCCATGCCGGGTGCGCCACCAGCAGGCGTATCGCTCTCCTCTTTGGGAAGTTCGGTAATAGCGCACTCGGTGGTGAGAACAAGGCTTGCAATGCTCGCCGCGTTTTCGAGTGCCGTGCGCGTGACCTTGGTCGGATCTATGATACCGGCCTGCAGCAGGTCTTCATACGTATTTGAGTAGGCGTTGAAACCAAATGCGCCTTTGTTTTTCTTTACTTCGTTGCACACGACCGAAGGTTCCATGCCTGAATTGGCTACAATCATGCGCAAGGGTTCCTCGATAGCCCGGCGGATTATTTCAGCGCCTGTCTTTTCGTCACCCTCCAGTTTCAGCGTGTCAAGCGAACCTGCCGCACGTATAAACGCCACTCCCCCACCCGCCAGGACACCTTCCTCGACTGCAGCACGGGTCGCATGGAGCGCATCTTCGACCCGTGCCTTCTTTTCTTTCATCTCAGTTTCCGTAGCGGCGCCGATGTTAATGACCGCTACTCCGCCGGCAAGTTTAGCCAACCGTTCCTGGAGTTTCTCCCGGTCGTAGTCGGAGGTGGTTTCATCTATTTCCTTGCGTATCTGGTTGACCCGACCCTTGATGTCTGCCGTCTTGCCGCCGCCCTCGACGATAGTAGTATTTTCTTTGTCAATGACGATCCGCTTGGCTTTGCCGAGCGAATCAACAGTGGTGTTTTCAAGCTTGAAACCGGCTTCTTCGGAAATAACGATACCGCCGGTAAGCACTGCTATGTCCTCAAGCATGGACTTGCGACGGTCACCGAATCCAGGGGCTTTGACAGCAGCGATTTTAAGTGTTCCACGCAGCTTATTGACGACAAGTGTGGCCAGCGCTTCACCTTCAATTTCTTCGGCTACAATAAGGAGGCTTTTCCCCATCTGGGCAACCTTTTCAAGCACGGGTAGCAGATCTTTCATGGTGCTTATTTTTTTATCATAAATAAGAATAAACGGTTCGTCAAGCACCGTTTCCATGGTTTCAGCATTGGTGACAAAATAGGGCGACACATAACCACGGTCGAATTGCATCCCCTCGACCACTTCGAGGTTCGTGTCGATGCTTTTTGCTTCTTCCACGGTGATGACCCCGTCCTTTCCGACCTTTTCCATGGCATCGGCTATAAGGCCGCCTATGGCCTCGTCGTTGTTCGCGGAAATCGAAGCTACCTGGGCGATCTCCTTTTTACCGGAGATCGGCTTTGAGTCTTTCTTCAGCTGCCCGATCACGACTGCCACCGCTTTGTCGATACCGCGCTTTAACGCCATAGCGTCTGCACCTGCAGTCACGTTCTTGATCCCGAGCCTGGCGATGATCTGCGCAAGCACGGTGGCGGTTGTCGTTCCATCCCCTGCAACGTCAGACGTTTTTGACGCGACTTCTTTGAGCATCTGCGCGCCCATGTTTTCGAACTTGTCCTCAAGTTCGATCTCTTTCGCCACGGTCACACCGTCTTTGGTCACGGTAGGTGAACCAAAACTTTTGTCAAGAACCACATTTCTTCCTCGAGGTCCAAGAGTTACCCGTACCGCATTTGCCATTTTATCAATTCCGCGCAAAAGTTTTTCGCGCGCAGACACATTAAAAACAAGTTGTTTACCGGACATGCTAATGGCTCCAATCTATATAGGTTGAATATGTTTTAAAATTCTTAATTTAGTAATTATTATTTATAGCACCGCCAATACATCGCTTTCACGCACGATCAGATATTCCTTACCATCGATTGTAACTTCGGATCCTGAATATTTTGCATACAGTACTTTATCCCCTTTTTTAAGACTCATGGCAATCTTCTGGCCGTCATCAGCGAATTTCCCCGGACCAACAGCTACAATTTCTCCCTTTTGAGGTTTCTCCTTTGCATTATCGGGAATGATAATACCTCCAGCGGTTTTCTCTTCAGCCTCAAGAGGCAGGATAATGACTCGATCTGCCAACGGTTTCACTTTCATAAAACATCCCCTTTACAGTTAATTTTATCGTACCCTTCCGGCAAGTATACAAATTGTTTCAGTTGAATGTATTTAATATTTCCAAAAAGAATTGCTGTCAAGTTTATTACCCTTCTCTAATAATTAACAAATTTTCTCTTGACCAATTACTCTGTAAGATATAGTATTATATCAGATTAGAAAAAACTTGATTTTAACCATCAAGCGATATATTTACTCGTATCATATATGCAAAGCGATTAAATCTCCTAAAAGGAGCCAGGATGATGAAAAATGTAACAAAAAAAGATCTCGTTGAACAGATTGCAGAACGAACCGGTCTGACACGGGTGGATACAAAAATCATCGTCGAATGTTTCCTCGATTCTGTTTCGCAGTCGCTTCAGAACGGTAGTAATATTGAAATACGACGATTCGGCCGTTTCAAGATTAAAAAGAAAAATGCCCGCCGTGCGCGCAATCCGCGAACAAATCAGTTTATCCAGGTTGCTGCAGGATTTAAACCGGCATTTGAGGCGTCCAAGGAACTGCGCAAACGGATCAATGATGCAGCAGGATTGCATCCAACGAAGCCCTTAAAACCGGCTCCTTGACGCGATATCCTTATTTCTCCAACTGTTCAGACCGTTTTGTCGCCGCCATCACTGCTTTGATTATGGCATCCTTGAACGAATTGTGTTCCAGGACCATACAGGCGCTTGCGGTTGTTCCAGCCGGAGTCATCACTTTCATCTTAAGGTCGGCAAGACTTTCAGGTGAGGCAGCGGCAAGTTTGGCCGCTCCTATAACCGTTTGCAGCGCGCATTCACGGGCTATTCGCTGAGGCAAGCCCGCCATGACGCCGGCTTCGATCAGCGATTCGAGAAAGAAAAAAACGTAGGCAGGCCCGGATCCTGAAAGGCCGGTAACCGCATTCATTAATTTTTCCGGTACCGCGATTGTTTTGCCGCAGGCATGAAAAATTTTTTCAACGATGGAAGCGTCATCCGGTCTGGCGTTCTCGCTTAACGCGTAAGCGCTCATTGCCTCATCGATAAGAGCAGGGGCGTTCGGCATCACGCGGCAGAACCGTACGTTCGCAGCAGCATTGTCCGGAAATAATTTCTGCAGCACGGCGATACTCTTGCCTGCAACGATCGATATCCAGAGAGGAGAACCGAGCCGTTTGCCTCCATTCTCGATAACCGGAGCAAGTGCCGCAGCGACATCAAAGGGCTTGACTGCAATAATAATTGCGTCCGGAATCATTTCACCATCGAACCATTTCCGCGGTTCTGCAATGGTTACCGCGCTGTCAATGTTTTTCAGCACGTCACTGCTTTTGTCCCAAGCTATGATCCTTATCTCCCCTCCGTACTTGCGGAGCAATCCGGCGATAAGGGCTTTGCCCATATTTCCTGTTCCCAAAATTGCGATTTTCATAGGCGACCTTTTAAAAAAGATCAACTCTTCATTGCGTCAAGAAAGTCCTTGTTATTTTTCGTGTTCGATATTTTCTCGATCAGGAATTCCATCATTTCGATCGGCGTCATAGTCGCAAGAAACTTCCTCAGAATCCACATCCGGTTGAGCTCCTCTTCGGTAAGAAGAAGTTCTTCCTTTCGAGTCCCCGACCGCATAAGATCAATGGCCGGATAAACGCGACGGTCGGAAATCTTGCGGTCAAGTACCAGTTCCATGTTGCCTGTTCCCTTGAACTCTTCAAAAATCACTTCATCCATACGGCTGCCCGTCTCGATAAGTGCGGTGGCGACGACGGTGAGAGACCCGCCATTATCAATATTGCGCGCCGCACCGAAAAAACGTTTAGGCTTGTAAAGAGCCTGCGAATCAACGCCTCCAGAAAGTATCCTGCCTGAATGGGGAGCCACCGTGTTGTGCGCGCGGGCAAGACGCGTAATGCTGTCGAGTAGTATTACAACGTCACGATTGTGCTCGACAAGCCTTTTCGCCCGTTCGATCGCCATTTCGGCGACCACCACGTGGCGCTCGGCCGGCTCGTCAAAAGTCGAACTTATGACCTCGGCTTTTACCGAACGCTGCATGTCGGTGACTTCCTCGGGACGTTCATCGATGAGCAGTACAATAAGAAAAACATCGGGATGATTATGAATAATCCCGTTGGCAATACTTTTCAAAAGCACGGTTTTGCCGGTACGCGGCGGAGCGACAATGAGCCCACGCTGACCTTTTCCGATGGGTGTAAGCAGATTCATGATGCGCGTGGCGACGTCCTTCGGATTATACTCCAGGTTAAACCGTTCGTCCGGAAAAAGCGGGACTAAATCATCAAAATTTATCTTCTTTTTGCACTCTTCAGGATCCTCATAGTTGATCATTTCAACACGTAACAGCGCAAAATAACGCTCTGAATCCTTGGGCGGACGCACTTGACCTGATACGGTGTCGCCGGTTTTCAGATAAAAACGCTTGATCTGAGAAGGCGAGACGTAAATATCATCAGGGCCGGAAAGATAACTGTTGGACGGTGATCTGAGAAATCCAAAGCCATCGGGCATGATTTCGAGGACACCTTCGGCAAACATCTGGCCGCTCTGTGCCGCCTGCGCCTGCAGAATCTGGAAAATCAACTCCTGACGGCGAAGGCTCCGGTGCTCACCAATATTCTGGCTTGCAGCAAAATCATTAAGCTCCGACATCGACATCGCCTTAAGTTCTACAACATTCATGGCACATTACCCTCATTTTCAATTTATTAATGTTTATAAAAATAAAGTTATCTTACTATTTATCAAATATTGTTTTATCCATGTATGTATTTAAAAAATACGAAGATTACTTTAGGAGAATAGTACTTACACATTTCCTGTATTTGAAAACATTAAACAATGAAGCAATCAAACAGCGGCGACGCATTGCAGTTCATTATGTTTACACGGTATCAAAACTACGGGATTACTCATTCGAACTGATGCAAAATGCGAGGTCACGCACAAGGAAATTATTCTTACGATGAACCTTATGATGGTTAAATATGATGTATTGCAACAAATTAGTCAAGATATTTTTGATAAAATTTGTATAAAATCAATAGATCCTCATTACGAGTCCCTTAAGATATTCACCTTCCGGATGTCCCATGCTGACCGGATGGTCGGGGCCTGCTGAAAGAATATGCAGCAGCTGAGCTTCCCTGCCGGCATCAACGGCGGCGGCAAATATAATCTGACGGAAAAGCCGTGCATCAACTGCGTTTGAGCAGGAAAAAGTGAAAAGAATTCCGCCCGGCAATATTTTTTTCATGGCAACAAGATTAATGTCCTTATAGCCACGAGCGGCATTTGGAACGTCCGATGGATGTTTAGCAAATTTCGGAGGATCGAGGATTATCAGGTCGTAACGTCTGCCGGCAGCGCGCAAATAGTCAAACGCATCAGCACAGATGTACTCGGTTCGGGAAGCATCAAATCCGTTAATTGCCATATTCTTACTGTACCATGCAGCTGTATTTTTTGAAATGTCCACGGCGGTTATCGAGGCAGCGAACCCCGCAAGCAGGTTAAGGCCGAACGCTCCGCTGTAGGAAAAGCAATCAAGACAATGTTTCACATTTGCATACGCTCGTGCAAGCAATCTGTTGTTCCGCTGATCAAAATAGAATCCGGTCTTTTGGCCGCCTGAGAGGTCAACGATGAATTTAATCCCGTTTTCTTTTATAACCAGAGGTTCCGGCAGCGTTCCTGAACGCAGCCCTTCTTCAGCCAGCATGCCTTCACGCTCCCTGGATTCAGTGTCGGAACGTTCATAAACAAACTCAGGTGCGCACCAATTACAGAGAGTAGCCATGATTTCTCCACGCATACGTTCCATGCCGGCAGTGCCTATCTGCACAACAAGGCCGCCGGCATACCGGTCAACCACGAGTCCCGGAAGAAAATCCCCTTCCGCATTGACAAGACGGCATGAATCGGTTCCTGAATCTGCGATGACCGGAGCCCGTACGGAAACCGCCCGTTCGAGACGTTCCCGTAATAGTTGTCCGGTAAAAGGTGGTTCATCTCCTCGTGTAAGCATTCTGACCGTGATGGAAGACTTTGCATTATAATACCCCTGTCCCAGAATCGTTCCATCGTTACCTATTACAATACAAGGCACACCCGGCCCGACATTACCTTCTATCTTTTGAATGGCACCGGAAAAAATCCATGGATGGCCGTTCTGAACAGGTTTTTCACGGCCTTTTTTAAGGTATATTTTCAACATACTATTTTGTTAAATGAGTTTTTTAATTCCGGCACAGAAAAACCATACTGCAAACCCGGACAGGAAGAAGGCGCAAAATCCAACCAACCTTCGGTATGTCGTATCGTTAAAAAAACGTCTTCCTTTGCCTACCGAAAAGGAAACAAGTGAATACCAGGCAAGGTCGGCAAACACATGGCCGACGAAAAATACAACGACACCAACCATGCCCAACTGCCTCGATTGCAGAATATATGCAAGGCCGAAGGTGGCCCACCAAATGGTCCAATAAGGATTGGACAAACTGACAAGAATACCGGACGTAATAAGCCTGCCATGGCTTTTTTCCGAAGAATCAACGGCTCTTAAAGAAAGGGAAGACAGCGTGCGGAACATGCCGAAGGAGAGCCACAGGAGTATCAAACTCCCCGCCAGGCTTATCCAAGCCGTTACTTTTTTATCAATCAATAATGGCGCGAGTCCGAGAAAAAGCGCAACCACCAGCGCGAATTCAAGAATTGCATGGCCTGCGATCAGGAGTGGTCCGGCGCGCGGGCCATAGCGGACACTCTCTCCAACCGTCGCAGTCAGAAGCGGGCCAGGCATAAGTGCACCGGATAGCGCAACGATAAAAGAGATAACACCTATACCAATTAAGGAATTCATCCGTTCTCATCAAGTAGTTTTCTTCGACGAACTGCTTCCCTCCGGACAAGTATAAAATAACAGACAGCAAAGGTAACAACTGCCCCGATAACTGCAAACACGCTGCAGCCAATCAGCCACTGGACAAAACCATCGATAACGCCATGGCTTGCCTCTTCATCTACATTATCGAAAACGGCGTGCGGAAGAAGGCGTTTGCAAAACTTTGCAATACCGGAAGCTACACCCCAGAACTGTTCTGGCGTCATTGAGTTCTTTACAAAATCAATGATGCGGCTCGCGGTTTCCACCGGCACAACGATCTTCCCTACAAATATTCCTGCAGCGATCCATAACGGAACAAATGGAAGCAATGTAATGCCGGATCCAATCAAAGCAAGCGGCCTATTGAGCCTTAATATGAATGCAAGCGCCAAAACGATGACAGTATGTATTCCATAAAATGGAGATAAACCGACAAACACCCCGAGAGCAAGCGAAAGCGAAAGACGAACGGGCGATGTGTTTGCATGAAGTTCTTTCGATAGAACTAATTTGGTCTTGTTCCATAATGCGCGCACGCCAAGATTCATGATCTGTCTGATATCTTCCTTCGCAGAAAAAAGATAATCACTTCCGTCGTTGGGCCTGTTGCCGCCAGTCGACGATCCTGACCTGTTTATGCCAATTGCCTCTCATCGACTGTATCGTCGAAATATTCGAAATAAGGATGGGAAAGCTTACATTTACGGCATTTCGCACATGCTTCGCTATTTTTTCAATTGCCGACGGTTGTGTTGCGACATGGATACTTACATGGTCCCCACGCGCGTCACCATTTTCAAGGATAATAATATAGTCATTAATTTCGTCTATTTCGTCAAGAGCATTAGTCAACGTTAATGGATATACCGATAGACCATTGGCCCTTATAATCTCGTTCGTTCTGCCAAGAATGGGTCCGATACGAACTGAATTGCGACCGCAATGGCAGGCACCCGGAACCTTGAAGGTGAAATCGCCGGTACGGTATCGTACGAGCGGCATCCCCTCAACACCGAGCGACGTCGTCACAAGTTCGCCGGGTACGCCGTCCGAAACGGGATTGCCGTCATTGTCAACGATTTCAGGAAACATGAGTTCAGGATGTGCATGCCCGCCTTTCTGTTCGGCACACTCGCAGAAAGAATCTGCGATCTCGGTAATCGTATAATTCACAAAAGCTTTTGCTCCCCATATTTCTTCAAGCTTTTTCCCAATCGTGTTGATTTCCATCCTCTGGCTTTTCAAACTCTCGCCCACCCCAATTATTTTATTAATGCCGCTTTCTTTGAATTTGAACCCTGCTTTTCCAAAATCCAACGCCAACCTGCGTAGAAATGAAGGCGCACCGACGATCACCGTCGGTTTAAATGATTCGCAATACTGTCTGCAGAGGTCGTGAGCCACAATTCCGGCACGGCCGGTATTGGCACCTGCCAGCATGAGCCCCCGGTAACACCCGATACCAGCAAGCGACCATCGATCCATTCCCAAAAAAAGAAGTGCCCTGTCCCCCGGGGAAATCCCCATGCTGTGAAACGACAGAGCTTCGCTGAAAGCCAGGCGGTCAAGGTCGTTAGAGGTCAGGGGGCAGAAAATCGGTTTACCGGTAGCTCCTCCGGTAGCAACGGTTTCAACGATCATTTGATGTTCGACGGCAATAAACTTTTCCGGGTGATCTGATAAAGAACCCCTGCCCGTGAATGGTAAACGATAAAAATCGTTAATATTTTTAATATCCTCGGGAGCAATATCCCATAACGCTTCCTTATAATAGGGCGACACTTCTTTGACATGCTTTATATGGTTACGCAGTGCACGTAATGTTTTAGAGGCAATTTCTTCAGTGGAAAGGAATTCCCATGAAAGTTTTGGGTTGAATTGCAAAGTGGTAACCTCCTCGAATAAAATAAACTTTCTGAATGCAAAAATAGTTTATCATCAGGACAAAAACCATAGAGGATTTGTTATTTTACCGATGGTACTGGCCACCGAGGGAATTCTTTAAGGCTCACTACTTCCTGCTGGGAAATAATAAGGTGGTCAAGTAAAGGAATCTCGAGCAGGGCGCAGATGGCAAACAAACGCTCGGTCAATATCCAATCGGCTTCCGAAGGCCGCAGCCCTCCCCCGGGATGATTGTGCGCTAAAATGATGGACGCAGCGCCATAATGCAAAGCCTTTTCCATGATCGTTCGCGGATATACCGCACATTGATTGACTGTTCCACCTGCAATGACCTCTGTTTCAAGTACTTGGTTGCGGTTACCAAGGAAAAGTGCGGCTACGTACTCATCACGGCGCCGGCCGAAATAAAAACGGAGATACTCCTCAACATCCCGCCGGTGGCCAATCATTGACTTTTGATCATATTTTTCCTTCAAACAATATGCGGTCAATTCTCGTATCAGCGAGAAATGGGATGCCGACCTTTTCCCGAAACCAGGTGTTTTCATCAGCTCCTCGGCACGGGCACTGAATAGGGCGCTCAGGCTCTTATACCGTCGCACCAGATCCCGGGCGAGCGGTTTAGTGTCGCGCCGTGGGATTGTATAAGTCAACAGCAATTCAACGATTTCATGCAAGTGGAACGCGCCGATGCCATTTTCCTCAAACCTCTCCAGAAGTCTTTTTCTATGGCCTTCAGGTAAGAACTTTTTATTGGCAGGCGTTACTTCATGTACGATTTCAATCGGTTTATCTTGTTGCATATTGATACGTTCCTTTTGCTCGAAGCGTTATGTTGTATAAAACCAGGAGTATTTAATGACAATTTCTTCTGCACAGTTAGAGACTTTTAAATAGACATGCATTCGTTCCAAGCCAAAATATTTCACTGCTGTTTTTGAAATCACTAAAATAATTCCGGCTCTTTATATATTTTTTTAAACATGTTCCCGCTCCATGACGACAATCCCACACTTCGCCGATCAATCATTACTTTTGTCATTGTCCTCGCCAACCTTATCGTATGGGCCGTTGTACAGGGTTTCGGAGCCAACCCATCGCTTTCCGGTTCCATATCCGAATTTGGCCTCATTCCCGGCGAATTGCTTCACCATGTACATAAAGGCACACATATCCCGTTGAACTGTCTTATAATTTACACTTTCAGCGGAACGACCCGCTGGTCAACGCTGATTACGCACATGTTCATGCACGGTTCCTGGTTCCATCTTATCGGCAACCTCTGGTTCCTTTGGGTTTTTGGTGACAACGTCGAAGACGTAATGGGTAGGATCAGGTTCATTCTCTTTTACCTTTTGTGCGGACTTGCCGCTGCGGGAGCTCAGATATATGCAAATCCGGCAAGCACGGTTCCTATGGTCGGCGCTTCCGGAGCTATCAGCGGTGTCATGGGAGCCTATGCCCTGCTTTATCCCCGGGCCGGAGTGCATGTACTGATATTCCTGGGGATCTTCATACAGCGTGTCATTCTGCCTGCCTGGCTCATGCTCGGTTACTGGTTTTTGCTCCAACTGGTAGGCACTGTTCCTTCAGTTACCGGTACCAGTGGCGGTGTGGCATTCTGGGCGCATATCGGTGGATTTACAGCAGGTATTTTACTGGTGTTTCCGTTTATTAATAGAGAAAAGGTACGTGCACACAAGGCGCTGATGAGAAGATTAAAAGTAAGATGGTAGCGCACTATAACCCTTTCGTTAACATGATAAGAAAGATCAAGAGGCACCACATGATTGCATTGCTTAGGAAGCGAAGAAGCATCAGAAAGTTTTTAAATAAAAAAATTACTCCTAAAACCATTCGAATCTTGCAGGAGTCTTTGCTCAGGTCGCCCTCATCACGGGATAATAAACCATGGTATTTTATCTTCGTCAATAATACGCAACTGCTCAACAAGTTATCGCGCTGTAAAAAGCATGGCTCATCATTCCTTGCGTCAGCGCCGCTTGGTATTGTGGTCTGCGGTGACGAACAACTATCCGACGTTTGGGTGGAAGATTGTTCTATTGCAGGGATACTTGTGCAGATGGTTGCACTTTCGTGCGGCTTAGGAAGCTGCTGGATTCAGATCAGGAACAGGGAAACGGGTGATGGCACATCGTCCGAAGCTTATGTGCGCGGTCTTCTTAAAATCCCATGCCACCTGCGTATCTGTTTGATTGTAGCAATCGGTCATCCTGCCGAAAAGAAGATGCCAATTCCCTTGAAAAAACTTTGCTGTAAAAAAATACGACTCAACGAATTTTAGCTGCCGTTTTCCCGTACCGAAGACTTTTCCCTATTCACCAATCACCTTGATGGATATCGTACGTGATCGCGGCCTGTTGTCGTGGTCGATCACCACGATCTGCTGCCAGGTGCCAAGTTCGAGTTTGCCATCGGTAAAAGGCACCGTGATCCCGGGTCCCATGACGGTCGCCCGGATATGGGAAAATCCATTGTCATCGCCCCAAGTTTCCGAATGTCTGGAATGCATGGTACGCGGTGCTATTACTTCAAGCCGCTCGCGGATGTCTTCAACAAGCGCCGGCTCATACTCCACGGTTGAAATTGAAGCGGTCGAGCCGGTTGCGAACACGGTAACAATACCATTTTTGATTTTAGAATTGGATACTGTTTCCGTAACGAGGCCGGTAATATCTTTGATGTCAGAAAATCCCTTCATAGGGACCGTGATCTGTTTCCCGAAGACCATAATAAAATCTCCTGACGTTTTTTAAAGAGGTATTATTATTTACTGATGTGCATTTTTATACGCTTCGCTGAATCTAAACACTCCATGACGGAAAAGAAAAGTAAAGCCCACCGGCCGCAACCGTTCTCCTCTGAACCGGTCGTAGCCGACCAGCCAGAGCGAGAAGTGCTGCATGCGCGTATCAACGGGCGGCAGCAGTTCAACGGCGTTTGAACGCCCGCTTCCGAGGGCAACAAGTGAATCGAGCGGAATGCCGGGGACCTGATCTTCATCGCGGAAAAGCCAGTCGCACAAGAGATTTTCCCGCTGGACATTTGAGCTGGTCAGGCTGTAACCCGAGTCAAGTGATGCCACTGCACTGTCACAAACCAGAAAATAGTGATACCCTTCGTCAATAGGGACTGTGTCGTTTGCGATATCAAGCCGAAAGGTTGTGTCGATTTTGTCGGCATCGGCAATGGGGTCAAAGGACGAACTGCTGGCCCCCTTTTTCAACCGGCACACCTCGATCCAGTTAATCACAGGGTTATGGTTGACCGGGATTCTGCTGTCAAGGAAATGGAATTTATCGTTATAGCGCACGGTGTAGGTTGATTCGACATTGTACTTTCCATTAACCAGAGCAAATATCTTTATATTGATGGAAAATATCTGTAATAAAGGCTCCAGGCCAGCGATGCCCAATCCACCGTTTTGCAGTGTTGTCGTGAGCCACTGGTAGGCCGGATCGTACGGCAGGTCTGCAATTTGGTTAGGTATTTTTGATGCTATGTCGTCGAGCGCGTCCACCAGAATCTGCACGGGTTCTGATGCTATCGATGGGGGAATCAGTGATACGGTTTGAGCGGGAAGGAGGCTCATTACCGTCGCCGAACTGGCGAATTGCTTTCGTATGATATCAGCCGGGATCACGAAGTCGAGCGTTGCAGAGTCCGTAGTGCCCCCGAAGTATTCATGGTAACTGCCCGGTACAGTGTAGGTCGAAAGGCTGATCGGATCACCGAAGATATTGACACCAAAGTCGGAAGAAAGAACCTGCATTGCGATGGTCCAATCGATACTGCTTACGCGTTCTCCTGCATAATAGGAATGCAGGGTAATCGTATCGCCAGGGCTCCCTTCTGCAAGGGTGTGGTTATCATAGACAAAAGCGAGCGGGCGTACGAGTGTGTTTTCAACCCGGTCATAACGCGTAGGGAATTGTATCCCGCACATTGCCGTTATAAGAAGGAACATCCCGATCGGCAATCGCACTAAATTCACAACTGCCCCCTTTTAAAAATCCGCCCGGATGCCGAGCGCTGGAACAAATGGAATTGAAATGTTTGTTTTTTGAGTATAGTTATAGTTGTATACGGTAAATTCAGGGCTTGCATACAAATAATAGAAAATGTTCTGGACATCCAGGTAGATCGAAAACATCCACTTGTTGTAGATAAATTTTTTATCGACACGGAAATCGGTTTCGAAAAACGGATCGACGCGTGATGAATTTTCTTTTCCGAACGCCGGCTTGTAATCCCGGTTGGTAACATCTGCGGTGTCGTTGATTATCGGCGTTTCCGGGTTTCCG
This sequence comes from Chitinispirillaceae bacterium, assembly GCA_049514575.1. GTDB lineage: Bacteria > Fibrobacterota > Chitinivibrionia > Chitinivibrionales > Chitinispirillaceae > BOG-1184. Next base: position 46,723 of record JBEKUX010000031.1, read on the forward strand.
CTCACAAGACGCATTCTTACTCCGATTTGCCATTCATTTGGCAAACGGTAGCTGCCGATGAGCTGAAGATTATGTGGCTGGTCTTTATCATATAACACCCATTGGTGCTCGTCATGGTCATACCGTTCGGTTCGTGAAAGCGAATAAGCGATCCAGCCGAAAAATCGTCCTCCCTGGTCATGACGGAGCAGGAGCTCGAGGCCGTACATTCTGCCCAGTCCGCCGGCGGAAAATCGCGGCGCAGAAGGGTTCTGGATAAGTTCCTGCGCGGTCAACTCCTGCGGGATGTCCCACTGCTGGTTGTGATAGGCCTGGATGTCAGCAGAAATGAGATCGGTGATCTGCCATTCATAGCCGCCGGTTATATGGCGCGCCTTGGTGGCCGGAAGCAGCGGATTACCGAGGTTGGCGTCAGTAACATATCCTATGGGCTGCGGACTCTGGTTGTAGGTTCCGATACTGAATTTCGCGAATTGTTTCGGAGCGGTCTGATAACGTGCGGTACAGCGCAAAGACGGTTCTCCTGAAATTCCTTGATTATTATTGAAAAATTGGTAATTCCAGAATTCAGGCACAATGGATCCCCGGTAGTGAAGTTCGTTGTAATAGTCGAACCTGACCCCAGGCATTATTAAAAGTTTTGGCGTCGGCCGCCATTCAAGGAGAGCATAAGGTCCGACTTGTCCGAAATGGGAATCCATAGTATCGTAAAGAAAAGTATTGTCGCTATTGGGAAAAATTCCCCGTTGGACGTAGTCTTTCCACCAGAGTTCAAGACCACCGGCAATCGTATACCGCTGCGACATCTCGAACCGCAGTTCATCACGCAATGTGTATTCCCATCCACTGTTCCCTAAACGCCTTCTGCCGAGGAGAGACGCGTCACTGCTGTCGCGGTTGATTGCTATTCGCGCTTTATTGGTAAGTTTAGCTGAAATTTTACTGTCGATGCCCGCCATCTCCATATAAAAGGAAGATGACTCCTTGATCTCGTTGGAAAGCGAATCAACCTCGCTCGACCCGCCGCGTGAGTTCGGCATGACAAGCGACAGCGCATCTTTTGAACCGAACAGCGTGATAAATAACTTGTTTGATTTGTTAATATCGACATCGCCGCGTACCACATAATCATAATAATACGGTGCAATGCTGACGGGAATATCAAGGAACCCGAGATGCTGTGCAGCAAAGTTGAGCAGGTCCCCTGCAAAGCTGCGACGCACGGTTGCAAGAATACCCGCATTTTTACCTACCGGTCCTTCGACCATTGCCGATACATCGATAAAATTTGCGTCCCCATATCCGTGAAAACGGTCGCGTTTTGCATCGCGTCCGGCAAGATCGATAACGCCGGCGATTGCGCCGCCAAAACGGCTTGAAAACCCGCCTGGATAGAAATCAATGGACTGCAGCGCATCGGAGTTATAGGTGGATTTAAGGCCGCCGTAATGATAAAGCGTCGGAATAGGCACGCCGTCAAGATAAAACTTGGAGTCCCAGGTGGGAGCACCACGCACCACGATATCGCCGCTTATGAACGTCGGCCGGGCAACGCCGGGCAGGGCCTGAATAACTTTGATTGCATCGCCGGAAAAACCGGGCAATTTCTGGATCTCAGCTATGTCCAGTGAGCGGGTTGACACCTCTTTTTCTTCGGTTTTGCCGTAAACGACTATTTCATAATCGGAATAAGAAAGCCGGTTTATACGGAATTGTATCTGCAAAGAACGGTTCTGTGTTATAGTAATGGTATCAGTAAATTTTTCACATCCGGGTGCGATGATAATGATAGTTGCAGGACCGGATGGGAGCGATTTAAATGAAAAACGGCCCAGTGAATCGGTTTGAGTGACTATATCGCTGCCTTGCAGGCTTTGACCCGCGAATTTTCCGATCTTTTTCAGGTAAAAAGAAAACGGCATTGCAAGTGACGTGTCTACCGTCGTATCCATAAAAGAAGCATATAATGTGGCGCCGACCACCGGATTACGGGTACCACGTTCTACGACTCTCCCTGATACGTTGACATATTCATCAATTTTCCTGACAAAATCTTCGAGGGTAATATGGTATTCGTAGGTAATAAGCACGGGTACTGGTTTACCGCCTGCCAATGCAGGCGTAAATACGAACTGCTTTGCCGCCACTGCAACGGCGGTATCAAGCTCCGGATGAATGCCTTTGAGTATGGCAATACTGTCTACCCTCCCCTGTTCGTTCACGAGCAGGGTAAGCGTTATCGTGCCAATGATGCCTTGTTTAAGGAGTGCTTGAGGATAAACAGCCTTTACAAAATTTACAAGCACCGGTTCTTTCTCAATCGGCGCGGCGGCCACGGCTGAATCGTTTTGGCTCTTTATCGAATCGACGTGTTCTTTCGACGGCGGCAAGGAGTCTGTTGATTTTCGATCGTTGACCTGTTCGGCATAACCAAAACCAATAAGGCAGAAAAAGAAAACTATATAAGCTGTTTTATTCATAGCATTGATTTTCATTGGGTAATTTCAAACCGGAATGGAACCGTAAGCCATACTGCGACCGCGCGTCCATCCTGCATCCTTGCAGGTTCGAATTCCAGCTTCAAGCACGCTTCGTATACCTTCTGTTTCGATCCATAGCCAAGATCGTCCAGCACTATCACTTTCTTCACTTTGCCGTCGACATCAATAAGGATTTTCGCATTGATAATTCCCTGAATTCCGTTTTCAATCATCGCCTTTGAATATTCAGGTTTTACCTGGACTTTATATCTCGGCATTGATCGAACCGTTGTAACCGGCTCCAGAATTCCTTTAAGCTCATTTCCTGTTGCGGTAAATGTATCAATATCCGTGGCAAGCGTATTGCCCAGTTTCCCTACCACAGCGTCAGAAGCGGCGCCGTCGTCACCAATACCCATGGAATATACTTTGCGTAGACCGTACACCCGGCGCACCGGTTCTGTAGTTTTTGCACTGCTGTTGTCCGGCTTCGCATCTTCAATCTTCTGGTTTAGGACCGGTTTATTCGTCAGGTCAATCGGTTTTTCCGGCAATGGTTCAGGTTTCTTTTCTTCTACAGGTAAGGGTTTCGGTTGTAATGCTTTGGGTTGAACTATCGCCACTTTAGGTTTTTTATCTTCTTCAATTATAAATGAGACCTGCCGTGCTCGGGCCATTTTTTCTTCAAGTAACTGCGGCGGCGGATTGTGTGTGCGCAGGTAAAGTCCTATACATCCGAACAGTAAAAAAGAACACAGCGTTACTATCCTGAACAACCGTTCGCCGGGGGCGATTTCCACTTCGATCTCGTACTCATACACTTTAAGAAGTGAATCACGTCTCAAGGATTGCACTACTCCTCCTGAATAACCAGTACTGAAAAATCGATGAATTTCGCTTTGCTGCAGGTATACATTACTTTTTTCACTATCGCGTACGGCACCTCTTTGTCGCATTGGATAAGCGCCTGTGAAGTTGTGTCTGAACGCAGTTTACGTTTATTTTCAAGCCACCTCAACAGCTCCGGGATCAGAAGCGAATCTTTTTTAGCATAGGCTCCGGTTGAGGCTATAAAGGTTCCTTCAGACATGACGCTGTTGCGCGCGATTTCGATGCTCCATCGAGGCGTAGGTTTTTTAGTCGAGGTCGAGACCGGGAGCTCCAGGTCGGATGACGGCGTGATTATATTGCCTTCGGTTGAAAACGTTTTAATAAGAAATACAAGTATAATTGCCATGACGTCGACAAGCGACGTGAGCTGTGGCCTGAAGGTACCAGTATCGCTTCTGCCAAGTCCGAAACCCGTTTTTTTACTCAGGTTCACTTCCCTGCCTCCGGATTGACGGTTGCGCTCGAAAGTCCCACTTTTGAAAATCCGGTCTCGCGGCAGATGTCCATGACATGTACCACCTGCTTGAACGCGATTTCGTCCCGCGATGCAATTATTATTTCGTCATGGAGCGCTGTTTCTTTACGTCGTATTTGCAGTTTTGCTGCAAGCGTATCAAAAGGGAACTTACCCTTTGCGACAGGCAATGAATCCAGTAGTTTATCGCCAAGCACAATACCCACATAATCTGCCCCTACCCGCACTGTCAACCTGAGTTTGGGTTTACCTTTCGACTGGTCAAGACCTGCGCCGACATTCGGTGGCAGGGTAAATTCCATGATAGCGACATGAGTAAACACGGCCATGGAGATAAGAAAAGTGACCAGGACAATAAACATATTCATCACGGGTGCGATATCGATCTCGTTGCTTTCACCCGATTCGGACAATAACCTGTTTTCCTGAAACAGCGAAAGTCTCATACGCGCTTTTTCTTGAAATAGTTCATGATTTTGACAATCGATTCATCGAGGTCCCTCGTGAGCCGGGTTTGGACGTTGTGAAGGAAAGTATACGCGACCATGCTCGGTACGGCAACCATGAGCCCGAAGGCCGTACATACCATGAGCTCTGAGATTCCCTGCGCCAGTTTAGTCGCTTTTTGAGAAGCCTCGATCGAGCCCAGAGACGAAAAAGCAAGCTGCAGTCCCATAATGGTTCCTAAAAGGCCAAGCAGCGTGGCAATATTGGCGAACAGCACCAGATAGTTAAGCCGATCGCTGAGCCGCGGGAGTTCCTTGATTGCCGCCTCCTCAACACCCTCCTGGATTTCGCTGATACTCATTCCTGCAGTGAACCGTTCGAGTGCAGTGCGCAACAGCACGGCAACCGGCGCCTTTCCCGCAACTGACAGTTTTGCTTTATCAGTATCGTTGTTATTGAGGTTTCGTGCAATTTCGGCAACGAGCTGCGTTCCCCGGTCACGGCAGGTGATATAATAAAAAATGAGTCGTTCTACAACGACCGCCACTGCAAAGGCGAGTACCGCCAATATCGCCCACATGAAAGGGCCGCCGCCGTTAAACCACGCTGCTAAAGACATGATCATACTTCTCTCTCCTGTAGAATAAAACCATGGTTAAAATATGAAGTAATTTGACGTTATATCAATGCTTGCAGTAAGGCTGATTACTGAAAGTACGCAACACCCGACTCAAATATTTTCTGGTCCTTGTCGCCAGAAATATTCTTCGCCACATAATCGCCCTTGCGCTCGGAGTGTCCCATCTTGCCCAGCACTCTACCGTCAGGGCTGGTAATACCTTCTATGGCCCCATGTGAACCGTTTGGATTGCCGGTATAGTCGTCAACGTAGTGCCCGTCAGGATCCACATACCGGGTGGCCACCTGGCCGTTATCAAAAAGCCTGGCAATGAGCTGTTCCGGCGCCACAAAGCGACCTTCGCCGTGAGAAATTGGTAGTGCATGTATATCACCAACATTAACTTTTGAAAACCATGGAGATTTTACCGACGTAACACGCGTATATGCCATGCGAGAAATATGGCGGCCTATTAAGGAACGAGTCCAAGCTTTATGATGGCCTGAAAGCCATTGCAGATGCCGAGCACGAGCCCGTTCCGCTGGTGAAGAAATTCGTCTACTGCGTCTTTTATGCGCGGATTACGGAAAAAAGCGGCAATGAATTTCCCCGAACCGTCGGGTTCATCGCCGGCGCTGAAGCCACCCGGAATCATAAGAATCTGCGTTTTTTTTATGAGTTCCGCCATACGGTTTATCGATTCGTCGATTTCGTGGGAAGAAAGGTTCCGCATGATAAACAAGTGCGGTTCTGCACCGGCTTTTTCGAACGCACGTACTGAATCGTATTCACAGTTGGTTCCGGGAAATACGGTAATACATACCCTCGGCCGAGCTACCCGTGCGCGAAGCCGTTTGAGGTTAGGGTTTGAATGATCATTCCCGTCAATATGTACCGACGGTTGTGGCAGTTGTGCAGGGAATACTTTTGCCAGCGGAGCTTCCCACTGTTGTTCCAATTCCCTGATGGTTAACACTTCGTTGCCGATTTTAATACTAGGGGCATCAGTAGTAGAACCGAGCAAGACGCAGTCAATATTTTTGAATATCTCTTCAACAACTGCACCGTCGTTTATTTCAACCACAAGCGAACCTATATCCGGGGAAAACAACCGTGACGAGTCGAATGACCCTGCGAATGAAAAACCTATTCTATTTCCCAGGCTCATTTTACCGATCGCCTCAGCAATCCCGCCGATGCGAACCGTATGGACGGCGACGATCGATCCTTTGCCTATGGCATTGTATACTACCGAATACATTTTATCGATGCAGGAGAAGTCGGGCATCTCAGATGAATCTCTGCGGAGGGGCAGCAGCAGCACCGTATGGCCACTTTTTTTAAACTCGGGCGAGATCACTATGCGCACGTCAACAGCAGTGAGAGCAAACGCTACGAGTGTCGGAGGCACCGAAATATTTTTAAAGGTGCCTGACATGCTGTCTTTGCCGCCGATTGCAGCAATACCCATCTTCTGCTGGACGTGAAGCGCGCCGAGAAGCGCCGCAAAAGGCTTCCCCCACTTTTCAGCATCGCTGCCGAGTTTTTCGAAATATTCCTGCAAAGTGAGCCTGATCCCCCTGTGGCTGCCGCCTGCCGCCACGATTTTCGCTACCGCGTCGATGACCGAATACACTGCACCGTGAAACGGACTCCAGGCCGAAAGCCGAGGGAAATATCCCCAGCTCATTGCAGTGCCCGTGACGGTTGTTCCTTTAACAAGAGGCAGCTTGGCAACCATACATTCAATCGGTGTTGCCTGGTACTTCCCACCGAATGGAAGGAACACGGACGCGGCTCCGATGGTACTGTCGAATCGTTCGGAGAGGCCTCGTTGACTGCAGACATTAAGGTCGGCCATCGTGGTAAGCCACGCTTCTTTAAGGGAACCGTGCAGTACCGGCAGTGTCTTATTAAAGAAATTATCGGCAGCTTTCGGGGATGTCACCGTCACGACGCTTTCCTGTTGCACACCGTTGGTATCGATAAAATCCCTGGAAAGATCGACTATGGTTTTACCGCGCCACTGCATTCGCAGACGGCTTGTACTTGTGATGCGCGCCACGACCGCCATTTCAAGGTTCTCCTCGGCCACGGCGTTTTGAAACGAAGGCAGATCCGCAGGGTCGATAACAACGGCCATGCGCTCCTGCGACTCCGATATGGCCAATTCTGTTCCGTCAAGACCTTCATATTTTTTCGGTACTGCGTCAAGATCAATTTCGAGCCCGGGCGCGAGTTCGCCGATAGCGACCGAAACGCCGCCGGCGCCAAAATCATTGCATCGTTTGATTTTTCCGGCGACAACAGGGTCCCTGAACAAACGCTGTATCTTGCGTTCGGTCGGCGCATTCCCTTTCTGCACTTCCGCGCTGCAGGTCTGTATTGATTGCTCGTTGTGCTCCTTTGAAGAACCTGTTGCCCCGCCACATCCGTCGCGACCGGTACGGCCCCCGATAAGCAAAACAAAATCGCCCGCAGCAGGCACCGCTCGCGACACATTTGCGGCAGGCGCTGCGCCGATTACGGCGCCGACCTCCATTCTTTTAGCGACAAACCCCTCGTCGTACACCTCCGAAACCATGCCGGTGGCAAGACCGATCTGGTTGCCATAGGAACTATACCCCTGTGCCGCAAGGGTGGTGATCTTGCGCTGAGGTAACTTACCGGGCAGCGTTTCTTCGATTTTTCGACGCGGATCGCCGGACCCGGTCACGCGCATGGCATGATATACGTATGAGCGCCCGGACAGAGGATCGCGTATGGCGCCGCCGAGACACGTTGCCGCTCCGCCGAACGGTTCGATTTCGGTCGGGTGGTTGTGTGTTTCGTTCTTGAACATGACGAGCCAAGGTTCTTCTTTTCCGTCAATTATTGCCTTCACCACGATACTGCAGGCGTTGATCTCGTCCGACGGGTCAAGATCATCAAGCAGCCCCTTCTTCCGCAACTCCTTCATTCCCATAGTAGCAATATCCATAAGACATACTGCCTTAGGCGGCTTCCCGTCATATACGTATTTGCGCGCAGCTTGATAGGCCTGATAAGCTTCTTCAATCGGTCCGGTATAGGAGGACTTTTCAATAGTAACCTTGTTTATCTTGGTAAGAAAAGTCGTATGACGACAATGATCGGACCAGTAGGTATCAAGCATCCGTATTTCGGTAAGCGTAGGATCGCGTTTTTCGGTGTCACGGAAATAACTCTGGCAGAACGCAAGGTCCTCATACCGCATGGCAAGGCCAAGACTTCCCCTGACATGTTCAAGATCCTCTTTGGACATGGTACATAACCCTGTTATTACCGGTACCTCCGGCGGATTTTCCAGCTTCATTACAAGCGTTGCAGGTTTTTCAAGCGAAGCTTCACGTGAATCGACCGGATTGATGCAATATTTTTTTACCGCATCGAAATCGGCGCTACCGATGTTTCCCTTAAGGATAATAATCTGGGCCGTAGCCACCATCGGCCTGCTACCCTGCGTGATGATCTGAATGCACTGGGCGGCAGAATCGGCACGCTGATCGTACTGGCCGGGCAGGTATTCGACCGCGAAGGCCTTTTCGCCGAATGCAAGAGGAAAATTCTCGTCGTAAACACGGTCAACCGGCGGTTCGGCAAATACGATATCGCGCGCTGCGGAATATTCCTTGTCCGAAATTCCTTCGATATCATACCGGTTGGCTAGCCGCACTTTCTCAAGTCCTTTAATTCCAAGATTATCGCGAAGATCCTCAAAAAGGTTTTGGGCAGCAATGTCTAATCCAGCTTTCTTCTCGACAAATACCCGTTTTACACCGGACATATCCTTTACCTTATTCTCTCTATCTGGCCGCAGGTTTTTCAATTATAAAACTATGCACGTAATGGAAAATAAGTTCCCGCAATAAAAAAAACGTCCACCGGTAGAGCCGGCAGACGTTTTTTATTAATCACTGGAATAGTGTTACAATCAGATTCCCTTGGCAAGCAGGTAGTACATCTCGTTCCACTTGAGTTCCTTCTTGAAACTCGTGAGATCGGTTTTCTTGTCGATGCACACGTATTCAAGCCCGGCCATTGCGCAGAAGTCTTCGATATATTCCGCGGTAAGGGCCTGACTGAACGCCGTATGGTGGGCCCCGCCGGCGTATATCCAGGCAGCAGCGCCGATCTTGAGGTTGGGCTGCGGCACCCAGACGGCAGACGCGACGGGCAGTTTGGGAAGCGGCGCTTCCGGAGGAACACAGTCGACCGTGTGGGCAATCATGCGGAAACGGTTGCCCATATCAATAAGGCTCACGAGTATTGCGGGGCCTGTGGGCACAGTGAAAACAAGCCGCGCCGGGTCAGCCTTGCCGCCGATGCCGAGCGGGTGCACTTCAAGCCTGGATTTGCCTTCAGCGATGGTCGGGCAGATTTCAAGCATATGCGCGCCAAGGGCCTTCTGGCCTTTCGGATTAAGGTGATAGGTGTAATCTTCCATGAATGAACAGCCGCCCTTGAGCCCTTCACCCATCACTTTACACGCTCTTACCAGTGCAGCGTGTTTCCAGTCGCCTTCTGCGCCGAAACCGTAGCCCGAGGCCATAAGCCGCTGTGAAGCAAGACCCGGAAGCTGTTCCAGACCGTGGAGGTCTTCGAAAGTGGTGGTGAAAGCCTTGAACCCGCCTTTTTCCATAAACGACCGGATGCCTATTTCAATGCGCGCCTGGTAACGGACGTTGTTATAAAATTCGCCGCCTTTTTTGCCTGCCGGTGCGACCTGGAAAATGGAATCGTATTCTTTGACTACCTTGTCGATCTCCGCGTCAGTGACCTTGTTGATTATCTTGACTATGTCGCCAACGCCATAGGTGTTGACCGCAAGCCCGAGCTGGATCTGCGCTTCAACCTTGTCGCCTTCGGTGACCGCGACTTCGCGCATATTGTCTCCGAAGCGGACGATCTTCATGTTCTGCATGTCGTCCCAGCCGGCGGCAGCGCGTGTCCATACGCCAATGCGCTTCTGTACATCGTCTTCCTGCCAGTGGCCGACCACGACTTTACGGTCGATGCGCATACGGGTCATGATGAATCCGTGCTCACGGTCGCCGTGCGCGGACTGGTTCAGGTTCATGAAATCCATGTCGATCTCGCTCCACGGCAGGTCGCGGTTAAACTGAGTGTGCAGGTGCAATATGGGCTTCTGCAGGATTTTCAGTCCGTTGATCCACATTTTAGAAGGTGAAAACGTATGGCACCAGGTAATGATGCCGATGCAATTCTTTGCGGCGTTGGCCTCAATGCACAGTTTGGTGATTTCATCCGGTACTTTCATGACCGGTTTGAATACGATGGTAACAGGAATATCTTTTGATTTTCTAAAAGCCTCGACAATCTTCTTGGAATCTTCCGCGACTTGTTTCAGCACTGCCGGACCGTATAAATGCTGGCTGCCTGTGACAAACCACACTTCCTTTTTCGACAATTCCAGAGCCATACGTCTATCCTTTCGTTAAAGTTTTATGTGGCTCCTGATGATACAGGTTATCTTCTGAATGTAGTGATTAACAATGGCTTGTTAAAATATATTCATCTCCATGATGGATGACGAAATTTTAGTCCATCGGATGTTACAGCAAAAAATCAACCTGTACGCCGGCGCTTTTTTCTCTCCGGTCGAAGTAATAGCCCGGGTCAACGCAGTTGAAATACCGGAATCCTATGGCGATGCCGCGGCCCTTTTCGCCAATAAACCGAGAACCGGCTTCCACATCTAACCCTGAATGCCATTGCGACTGATGGATGAGCTGGCCGGAAATCGTCAGATAAGGACTGATCAATTTATCCGGGATCGGCAGCCACTGTAATGCAAGGTCGAAACGGTCGGTCAGCCCATGCTGAGCACAGACATGGTAATAGTATCCGTATCCTGCAGAGGCTGTTATCCCGGGTGACAATAAACAGGTCCCTTCAAGTTTTGCCATTTCGCTGCTCACTGCCCTTGCATGGATCAGTGCGGAATCGTCCGGTGATCCGTCCGCAAGGTGACCTGATACATGATAAACCGGATAGAGCCGTAACGAAAACTTTGGAGACAGTTTGGCTTCGGCATATACCGCGAGCGTTGCATAGAAATTATCCACAGCAAATTTAAGGTTTTTGGGATACATGACCAGATGAGCGGCTGCAGCGATACCGGCGGAATAGTTTTTGTCATTATCGTTGGAAAAATCCGCGACAGGAAACTCAACGCCTAAATTTCCATGATTGACAACACGGCCGTTTTCGGATCCGGTATAAAGATAGTGCCGGAACTCAAGTGCGGAAACGCTGAAAAACTCCGTGCGTTCCGGAAAAAAGTTGATTTGATCAGCGCAGAAAGCGTTGGAGATCAGGGTCAGGAGAAATAAGACAAATTGATGTCGCCGCATTGATTTCCTTTAGTATATTGCAGATTCTTTAATTATCCTTGCAACCGGGGAATAAAATACCCTGTGACACCATTGTTCATCCATAGGCTTTTTTTGATATCCGGTTTCTTGCTGTGTATTGCTCTGACCGGCAGCGCCGTTGCTACTATTGAGATAAATCTTCCGCAGTTGCCGGCCGATGAGGACGAAGCGAAGCAAATGCTCGGCGAGGGAACGCTCGACTCGTCGGTCTGGTTGAAACTGGAACCTTTTTATACCATGCCGGTCCGTGTACCTCTGGGCGATCTCCGTATCCTGCAGGAACTTTTTTCTGAGCTTCCCACGGATCTTCCTGTTACCCCGGAAGAACTTTCGCCGTATCTCCCGTGGCATGCTCATGAACAGCAGAAGTTTTTTACCGATTTTCCGGAACTGGTCCCGTTTAAACCGATCCTGTCTTTTGAGAATGATTCTTCGGTTTCGGCCCCTGCGCAGGCCGGCTTCTATTTCTCCCGGTGGGGGATGTCTGCTGCGGCGCGGCAATATGCGCTTTTTGCAATCGGTGACCCTTCCGGCAATAATGCCAGCGGGAGGGCCGACTTCACCGATTCATACGGCCGCTGGTTCCGGCGATCAATAACAATTGTGCCGGAAAAACATCTGCGAATAACAGGCGGAAATTTCAACCCGGTTTTTTTCAATAATCTTTTTACCGGATATTTCCCCGCAACCAGCGGCGCCGACACTGAAATTACGGAAAACTGGCTGCAGGGGACCTCACGAACCTGGAACGGCCTGTCCGTGGATTTCTTTTCCGAACCCGAGCAGCAGTACCGACATGCATCTGCCGAAGCATTCTTTCATTCAGGCCGGACCGAGCAAATAGGACAGATGAACGGATGTCTGTATCTATCACGACAGATCTCGTGGTCCGGAGGCATTTCTTTTCTGCAAACCACTGAAGATAATAATCATAACGGAAATTACCGGTATTTTCAGACAGGAATTAAAATCGGCCCTGCGGCGTCGTGGAAATGCGAACTCCTTGGCGGACTCGACCTGCAGCATTGCAAAACGGCAGCGTGGCATTTCAACTGGTCACATGATGCCGAAAATTCAGGTTTCAAAGGGACACTTGCCGGTATATCGCAGGGTTTCTTTGCACCAAGGAGCGAAATGGGCCATCTCCTGCTTGCAAAAACCGGAATGGGCGAAACAGCAACAGGCAATCTTCTAAATGCGGATTTTTCATTCCATCACCGCCAGAGTGTTTTTTTCAATTATGCACCCAGCCTGAGCTGTATTGTTGCCGGAAACCGGATTCAGTATTGTTCGGCCACAATGGAAATTTCCGGAAAGCCCTCCGGGTTTGATTACCGGGTCTGGTACTCGTGGATGCCGTTGTTTCAGGATGGCGAGTATTGCAAGCTACGCCAGCAGGCGTCGCTGGAATATTCTATGCCGTTGTATAACGATATATCTTTCAATTGCTGGAACAGCGTCGTATTCGTATCGAATGGTTACTGGAGCAACAGCCTGAGAATATCGCCCCGTTTTAAAACCGGACATGCCATGGAGCTTGCTCCCCTGCTTGCAATATATGGAACACGTTCCGGACAATGGGAAAAAACATCCGGTATTCGGCAGACCTTGCAGCTTTATGCGAAAACCTTTTCAGACATAACCATTGAGCAGCAATTACCGTTTTCTTCATGGGAGACCCTTCGTGCGCGCGGAAAAATGTCGTTTTTCTTTTAAAAATTATTATGGGGAAACAGCCGTACTGTTTTCAGTCCTTCTGATTTCATGCAATTCCGGCTGGGAAAAAAGACCGGCAGAAACTCCTGTTACATTCGCAGTTTTTGACGTTGGAGAAGGACTTGCTCAGGCAGTTATTTCCGGAAACAGAGCGGTCCTGTTCGACATGGGATTGCCCGAAGAATATCCAAAGTGGAAAGGACAGTTCGAAGGGCTCGGCAGTCCCTTTATCGAAGCGATAGTGCTTTCACATGACCATCTTGATCACTGGGGCGGCCTGCAGATGCTTGATACCGGTTTAGCCTGGACCGGCATCACCGTAGTGACTTCATTTGAGGACACGGCGTTTATCCGCAAGAACGTTCCCCAAATGCGGGACCGGATCCGCTTCCGTACCATCGCCCGCGGTGATACGCTGGCATTGCTTTACGGTGTAACTCTCCGCTGCCTGTGGCCTCCGGACACCGCGGGTGACTCGCTTTTTGTCAATGACTCGATGAAAAATCGGTACAGCATGGTGTTCCTGGTTAAAAATGGGTTGACCGGAGCGCTCATCACTTCTGATATCGATACCTGCGCTGAACAGGAACTTTCGCTGTGTGAAAACAGCGGCCTTGCGGCCGACATTCTGGTGGTTCCGCATCATGGCAGCGCCGGGTCGCTTGATCCGGTATTCTACGGATATGTGAAACCATACAGTGCGTTCATTTCATGCGGCCTCAACAACCAGTACGGACACCCTTCGTATCAGGTTCTGCTGTGGCTCAGCCAGATGGGGATTGCTACCTATCAGACCTCCCTCAATGGCGAAATCATTGCCCAAAGCAGCGGATACGCTTTTAATCTGTTAAACCATTAGAACATATTGAAAATTTATGGAGATATGCACTGTCGTAAGCTATTTTATCCTCGGTTAACGATTGATGGCATTTTTTTTGAAATAAATGTAGCATTTATACGAGCTGCCAGGTGTTGTGCGACAGGCACGCTGAACACAGCAAGGTTGATCGCGCATATGGCAACAGATCAGATACAAATTCTTCCGGGAAAGACGCAGGCGATCTTTGTCGCAGAGACTAAGTCGGAACGCTGGCTTTCATGGGTCCGCCTCTGGTGTGCAGCTGCACTGGCGATTATTTTTATTCCTGCGTGGATATTAAGTTCGACAAGCCGTGTTGCGTTATGCATCCAGGCTGCCGCAATTGCCGTTCTTTCCGGCTATAGCATTTTTTACCTTCTCCTTACCAAACAGAAAAGACGTGTCGCAAAACAGTATGTCTACCTGCTGACATTTTTCGATGTCGCTGTTATCACGGCGATTTTATGCTCTTCGCTGATGCCTTGTCCTGCGACAGATGAAACAGCAGGCATAGTCTTCGCGGCATATTTCATCGCGATTGCATTTACTGCTTTTCACTACCGAACCACCCTATCAATTTTCAGCGGTGTGATTTCGGTTGTTGGATATACCACTTTCTCTCTCGCCCAGTTCGCCCTGTGCCAGGATATGTATCCATCACTATTCAGCTATTGCACGAAAACATCACTGCTCTTATTTGCAGCTTGGCTCAGTGCGGTTGTTTCCCGGAATAATTATCAAACGGTCAGGAAGGTGCTGTCGTCTGAATTGCGCTATGATACTCTTGCCGATCGTTTGCCGGAAATGATCTTTACCATGGATGCAGAGGGAAATTTCGTCTGGTCGAACAAAGGGTGCATTGAACTGCTTGGAATTCCCCCTGAAAAACTGGTCGGCATGAATATCCGTTCTTTCTTCACAAAACCTGAGATG
>JBEKUX010000032.1:0-34836 GCA_049514575.1 Chitinispirillaceae bacterium
GAGCGCCATGCGATCGCAGAGATTGACGCGGCACTCAGGGAGATCAGGGAAGCAGCTATCGATGACGGGAAAAACCTGAACGAACATCCGCCCCTCGACGTCACCCTGATTAAAACCGACCGTTACCGCCAGGCGCTTGAGCTGCTTGCAAAAGCATCGCAGGATTTAAAACACGAAGAAGACGATAAGGCAGCGCAGGGCTTGAAGCAACGGGCCCTGGCCCATATCGGGAGTGCGGAAAAAGCGGTCCATGACGCAATTGCCGCTGGTGTGAAATAACCCGGGATAAAATTACTTCTATTCATCCCGTTTTCCCCGGGCAATTGACCGATGCAATTCCGCTTCTCCGGAGGGCGCTAGCAGTGGTGAAGGCTGCGGGCAACGGGACACAGGAAAGAATTATTGCCGAAAGGCTTGAGAAGCTCGAACAGGTACGCGGTTCATCCAAGGAAAAACCGCAATAAAGATTCTTACCATCCAGAAAAGCTGAGAACTGCGGAACCGGATATTCTTACCGCGCACGGTTTTGATGCCGGCTTCGATGTACTATAAATTAAAAAAAGTTGTTGACAGCCTGAAATTATATATATATTCTATACGTAACAAAAAACCTTATCGGGAAAGTTCTACTAACCTCGTATCGACCATCACTATATAAACCACCTTTATAACCGGTATTTATCAACCTATCCGAACACTTGTCTATAGAACATATCTTCCGAAAAAATGATCTTACATTGTTTTGACAATAAACGGCTAATAAACTAGCCCATCAATTCTTGATCCTGTGCCATAATTGAGAAATTGATGATGAACATACTATGGCATAGAATGAGGAGAGGTTTGTATGAATATTTATGTCGGTAACATGTCGTTTGATGCGACGGAAGACGAAATCCGCCAGCTTTTCGCGGAATTCGGCGAGGTGACGTCTGTCAATATCATTTCCGACAGAGACAGCGGCCGGCCGAAGGGCTTCGGGTTTGTCGAAATGGCGCAGGCCGAACAGGCCCAGGCCGCGATGAAGGCCCTGAACGGCAAGGAATTCAAGGGCAGGGCGCTCAATGTCAACGAGGCCCGTCCGAAGACCGACCGTCCGCGCCGTCAGCGCTGGTAGAAATCCGCCGGACATTGTTTTCCGGCGCTTTGTAAGAAAGGCCGGCTTCTCGGAGCCGGCCTTTCTTTATTTGTTCAAAACGTTGTCGCTCTGCAAAGAACCATTGTTTCTTTGCACCGCGGGGAAGATAAAAATTATTTTCATGGACGGAAATCGTTGAGTACTATCTGTAAAGTTCTGGTTTTTCAGAAAGGGCAGGTATGGCACGGGTAGGTTTTATCGGATGGCGCGGCATGGTCGGGAGCGTGCTCATGGAGCGCATGGCCGCTGAACATGACTTCAAAGGGTTCGAGCCGGTCTTTTTCTCCACCTCGCAGGTGGGCGGCAAAGGCCCTTCGGTCGGCATGGCCGCGCCTCTGCTCCAGGACGCGCACGATCTCAAATCGCTCGCGAAATTCGATGTTCTCGTTTCCTGTCAGGGTGGAGACTACACCACCGAAGTTTACGACAGGCTGCGGAATGAAGGCTTTAAAGGCTACTGGATCGACGCAGCCTCGACCCTCCGCATGCGTAATGAGAGCATTATCGTACTCGACCCGGTGAACCGCGACGTGATCGACCGCGGGCTCAAAGCAGGAATAAAAGACTATATCGGCGGCAATTGCACCGTAAGCCTCATGCTCATGGCCCTGTCCGGCCTCTTCAGGCGGAACCTCATTGAATGGATTTCGTCAATGACCTATCAGGCCGCGTCGGGCGCAGGCGCGAAAAACATGATCGAACTCGTGGCCCAGATGGCCCATCTGTCCGCGGCAACCGGAGACGCGCTGAAAAACCCATCGTCAACGGCGCTCGATCTTGACCGGATCGTGACCAGAGAGCTCAGGGGCGGCGCAATGCCGGTTGCACATTTCGGCGCGCCGCTTGCGGCGAGCCTGATCCCCTGGATCGACAGACCTATGGAAAACGGGCAGACCCGCGAAGAATGGAAAGCCGGCGTCGAGGCCAATAAAATCCTCGGCACCAGAAAGACGGTCCCGGTCGACGGCGTGTGCGTGCGTGTGGGCGCAATGCGCTGCCACAGCCAGGGTCTCACCATCAAGCTGACAAAAGAGGTACCGCTTGACGAGATCACGGCCATGCTCGCGTCCGACCACGAGTGGGTGAAGGTCGTTTCAAACACCAGGGAAGCGACGCTCAGGGAACTCTCGCCTGCCGCGGTTTCAGGCACGCTCACCGTGCCCATTGGAAGGATCCGTAAAATGCTCATGGGCCCGGACTATGTGGCGGCCTTTACCGTCGGCGACCAGCTGCTCTGGGGCGCGGCCGAGCCGATACGGCGGATTCTGAAGATTGTTTTGGAGTATATCAAAAAGTAAGTTTTATTTTTTCTGGCACTTGTAGGGGCGGGTTTAAAACCCGCCCTTAATATTTATATGCCGCACATTCCGGGAGCCACCGAGGTCGCCTCGCTCTCTCAAATTCCCCCGCCCGCCTGTTTTCCTCGGGGCCGCTGGCTCTCAAAGTCCCTTGTAAGGCGGAATTCCCCCGGCCAAACAGGAGCTTGTGCAGTTATGCGGCACTATTTCTAAAATCCGCTTACGCGAAGTCCGCTCCTGTCTGTCCGGGCCGCTGTACAAGGGTACTTTTCAAGCCAACGCCCCCTCTCTCGATACTTTCATCGGCGACTGTATTTTAAAAGGCAATTCGATTTTTTTCAAACGAGATAAACCCTTGACAGTGCCCCCACACCGGCGCCTGTTACTTGGCAAGAAAGGTGCCCGGGGGAGGCTGCCCGCCCAATGGAAGGGCATTTTGTAGCCTGGGCACAGCTATCCAAAAAAATATTATTCTTTCTTTCTTATTGGAAGCTCCGTCTGTTCCCCTTCCTCAGGTCTCTCTTTTATTCCCAGCTCCACTTGCCCTCCGTCGAGGCTTACGAACTTCACGGACTTGACCTCTCTGGACGCCAGCCGCACTCCGCCTGCCTTGGCGCCTTTTACCAGGTAATCGCTTACCTTGAACGTCTCTTCGAGTACGCGGATGCGCGGGAGCGGTTTGTACTCTACCTGCAGCTCGGCGTTCGGGTCGGTCGTGAGCTTGAGCGGCGTGCACTTTTCCGGCACGATTGAATATCCCTTGTTCAGGATGAACTGTTCGATCTGGCAGCGTTTGATATACGGATAGCCGGTCTCGTCGTCGCGGAAAACGACCGTGAACACGGTCTTCGACGTGGTCTCCTTGTCCGCGAACCCGCAGTAAAGCATGCCCTTGTCAACGAACATCTTGTCGGGCACGTCGGACACCGAGTAGGCGCCGGTTTTGCGGATCACGAGTATGCGGTCGTATGGCGAAACGTCGAACAGCACGTTGCCGTTCACCTCGTGCCCGAGATACCCGGTGTCGCGGTCATAGCGCAGTTTCAGGTTGCGCTGGGCCGCTTCGCGCACGTCAACTTTGGTGAACGAAATGATCTCGGTGCGTCGCGGAAAGGTTTCGCGGTATTTTTCGATGATTTTCTCCAGGAAACTCACGGCGTATTCGGTGATGGCCCCAAGGTGCTTGCGGATTGTCGCGAGCCGGTCCCTGATCTCCTGCATCTCTTTCTTGGCCCGGTTGATGTCGTACTGGCTGATACGCCTGATTGGTATCTTGAGCAGGGTCTCGACGTCCTCAACGGTCACCTCGCGTTTGATTTCATCATGGTAGGGTTCCAGGCCTTTGAGCACCGCATCAATCACGCCCTGGGCCGACGACTTGTCCTCGATCTTCTTGTACACCCGGTTCTCTATGAAAATCTGTTCGAGCGTTTTGGCGTGGAGCTTGTCCCTGAGCTGCTTCTCTTCGAGCTTGAGTTCTGCCTTCAGGATTTCGACCAGCCGGTCCGCGTTGTGCTTGATCACCTGCGACACGGTCATGGTGACCGGCTTGTTGTCCTTGATCACCAGCATGTTGACCGTGAGCGCCTGTTCGCATTCGGTAAAGGCATAGAGCGCGTCCACCGTGTCGCGCGTGTGCACCCCGCGCGCCAGGCGCACTTCGATCTCGACGTTCTCGGCCGTATAGTCGCTGATGCCCGCGATCTTGAGCTTTCCCTTGCGCGCCGCGTCCTCTACCGAGGCGATGAGCGATTCGGTCGTGGAGCCGAACGGCAGCTCGCGGATCACGATCCGTTTCTCGTCGCTCGTGTCAAGTTTTGCGCGTACGAGCACTCTGCCGTTGCCGTCGTTGAACTCCGACACGTCGGCGAGCCCGCCGGTCGGAAAGTCCGGATACAGCAGGTCCTGCTCGTCGTTCAGGCACGCGATCTCGGCCTCGAGGAGATCGATCAGGTTGTGCGGCAGGATCTTGGTGGCCATGCCGACCGCGATCCCTTCGGCCCCGAGCGCCAGGAGCACCGGGATCTTTGCCGGCAGCGTTACCGGCTCCTGATTGCGGCCGTCGTACGAAGGCACGAATTCGGTAATCTCGGGATTAAAAAGCGTCTCCTTGGCAAGCGGAGAGAGCCGGCACTCGATATAACGCACCGCAGATGCCGGGTCGCCGGTGAAAATGTTGCCGAAGTTTCCCTGCTTGTTGATAAAGAGGTCCTTGTTGGCGAGCGCGACGAGCGCCTCGCCGATCGACGCATCGCCGTGCGGATGGTAGCGCATACACTGGCCCACTGCGTTGGCCACCTTGTGGAACTTGCCGTCGTCCATTTCAAAAAGCGTATGCAGGATGCGGCGCTGCACCGGCTTGAGCCCGTCATCGAGGTGGGGTATTGCCCGGTCCTTGATAACGTACGAGGCGTATTCCAGATAATTGGTATCGTATAAATTTTTAATAAAGGCCATTATATTGTCCTCGGCCTCACCCCATCTCCCCCGCCCCCTCTTTCCTTCTCCTGTCAGGAGAGGGAAAGAGGGGTGGCCGAAGGCCGGGGAAATAGGGTGAGGTCAGATCAGATTTTCCATTATATAATCGCGCCGCTCCGGCGTGTTCTTGCCCATGTAAAACTCAAGGGTCTCAGGAATGTATTTGACCGATTTCACGTTCACGTCAACGAGCCGGATATTTTCGCCGATGAACTGCCCGAACTCGTTCGGCGAGATCTCGCCCAGTCCCTTGAACCGCGTCACTTCGGGACCGGCTATCTGCTTCACTGCCGCGTCACGCTCTTTTTCGCTGTAGCAGTAACGCGTCTCCTGCTTGTTGCGCACCCGGAACAGCGGCGTTTCGAGGATGAACACATGGCCGGCGACCACGAGCTCCTCGAAATAGTTAAGGTAAAACGTCATGAGAAGGTTGCGGATGTGGAACCCGTCCACATCCGCGTCGGTGGCGAGCACGATCCGGTTGTAGCGGAGGTTTTCAACGTCCTCCTCGATGCCGAGCGCCATCATCATGTTGTAGAGCTCTTCGTTCTGGTAGATGGCGGCGCGGTTCCTTCCGAACACGTTCTGCGGCTTGCCCTTGAGCGTAAAAATGGCCTGCGTGAGCACGTCGCGCGCGGAAATGATCGATCCGCCGGCAGACTGGCCTTCGGTGATGAAGATCGTTGAATCCTCGCCCTTGGCCCCGTCCTGCAGATGGAACTTGCAGTCCTTCAGGTTCGGGATCTTTATCTCGATCCGCTTCGCCGCTTCCTTGGCCTCTTTCTTCACGGCATTGAGCTCGGTGCGCAGCTTCTCGTTCTGCGCGATCTTGGACTCAAGGAGCCGTGCCGCCTCGCCGTTCTTGTGGAGAAAATCCACGACGCCGGATTTGACTTCAGAGATTACCCAGCCGCGGATCTCCGCGTTGCCGAGCTTGTTTTTGGTCTGCGACTCGAACACCGGGCTCTTGAGCTTTATGGCGACCGCTCCCGCGATGCTTTCACGCACGTCCACGCCGTTCCAGTCCTTCTTGTAAAACTCATTCACCCCCTTGAGGAACCCTTCGCGGAACGCGGACAGGTGCGTGCCGCCGTCCGAGGTGCACTGGCCATTAACAAAAGAGAAGTAGGTCTCGCCGTAGCTTCCGGTATGCGTGAACGCGCACTCGATCTGCTTGGAACGGAAATAGGCTATAGGGTACACGGTCTTTTCGCCCACTTCAGCCTGCAGAAGATCCATGAGTCCGTTCTTCGACTCGATCTTCAGTTTGTCGTAATACAGCTTGAGCCCGGCATTGAGGTAGGCGTAGTTCCAGAGCCGGTTTTCAACGAACTCATGGTTGAACTTGTATTCGCTGAAGATCTCCGGGTCAGGCACAAACTCCACATAGGTGCCGTCCGGCTCCTTGGTGGTCCCCTTTTTTTTCGATTTGAATTTCCCCTGACCGAACACCGCTTCGAAAAATTCGCCCTCGCGGTACGAGACCACCCTGAAGTGGCTCGCCAGTGCGTTCACCGCCTTGGAGCCCACCCCGTTCAGCCCCACGCTGAACTGGAACACGTCGTCGTTGTACTTGGCGCCGGTGTTGATGGTGGAGACGCAGTCGATCACTTTTCCCAGAGGTATGCCGCGGCCGTAGTCACGGACCGAGGCCGTGTTGTTCTCCACGGCAACGTCGATTTTCTTGCCGAACCCCATGATGTATTCGTCAACCGAGTTGTCGATGATCTCCTTGAGGAGCATGTAGATACCGTCGTCCGGGTTGGACCCGTCGCCGAGCCTGCCGATGTACATGCCGGTGCGCAGCCGGATGTGTTCGAGCGAGGAGAGCGTCTTGATCTTGCTTTCGTCGTAAATCGGGATATTGATGCGGGTGCTCATGGCTGCTGTTAAGAAAGAAAATTAATGTTCCGGAAGGACTGATGCATGACAATAACAAAATATAATAAACTAGGTCGCAATGAAAGAGATTTGCATATATATAGTGTACTTTCCTCAGCCGTCCTACTACAGTTAGTGATTCCCTGAGCCTCGGGTAAAAAGGCTATATCATCAGAAAAGGTCATTTCGGCTTTGGGTTTTATGACCCTTCGGCACCTATCTCCGGCAACTCCGTGGTGTCAGTGTTACCGTGCTGCGTTGCAACTGAAGCCGTCCGATATGACAATCCTCAACAATCTATGCGCGCGAGATCGGCCGTAATATCGATCAAATCTGTGAACAGGCAAGGCAGACGGCCCCTCTTTTCCTGACAAAGCCGAGATTTCTACAGCCCAAATGAATGTTACCATAAATATAATATAAAAATATACAATTTATGAATATAGGCCAAAATCAACTGGTAAATTACAGCATACTGTTACCATAAATATAAAATAATTTGTACATTCATACGGAAAATGTATTATATTAGCGACTATGGCGAGCAACCGGATAAAACCCGTCGATGTTTATAATTTTTTCAATTACCGGGAGTATCTCCGGGCGGTCTATGATTTCAGGAAAAAAGAGCGACCCGGCTTTTCCCACCGCCTCTTTTCACGCGAGGCCGGAATTTCTAGCCCCAATTATCTGCTCCGCGTTTTGAAAGGTACACGCAACCTCGGCGACAGTTACGTTGCAAAGTTCTGCAGGGCGCTGCGCCTTAACCGGAACGAGGCCCGTTATTTCAAGGCACTGGTCCGGTTCAAGTCCGAAATAAACATAGACAATACGGAAAAGCTGTTGAGAAACCTCCTGACGCTCCGCTACCGATGGGGTATTTTCAGGATGGACGACAAGAAACTGCAATTTTTCAGCAAATGGTACTACCCGGTCATCCGGGAACTCGCGGTCATTCTGGACTGCAGAGATGATTTCAACCTGCTTGCCCGGTATTGCGTTCCGCGCATCACGTCCCAGCAGGCGGAAAATGCCGTGGCCTATCTGCTTAAAACCGGGTTCCTGAAAAAAACCGCCGCCGGCAGGTATTTCCGAACAGAGCCGGTGATCTCGAGCGGCGATGAGGTACGATCAACCGTCCTCAGAAATTACCACCGGCAGACCCTCGCTCAGAGCATAGTGGCACTCGACACCGTGGACCTCGAAAACCGGGACATTTCCTCGCTTACGCTGAGCGTTTCCAGGAAAACATACTATGTAATAAAGAAAGAGATACAGGATTTCAGGAAGCGGCTGCTGGTTTTGGCAAAAGAGGATAAAAATCCCGACATGGTGTGCCTAGCCGGATTTCAATTGATTCCGCGCTCTACCATGAATTCTGGCAAGAGCATAACAAGGTAATTTGTCATGAGAGGAACCATCACCGATAGAACAAAATTGCTGATTGCTGCTGTAACCGCAGCTGCAACGCTTTTCTATCTGCGCTGCGCTGACCCTTCTGGCGGTTCTGAAGCAGGTAATGCGCGGGTCATCGGCAGGGTAATGAACGATCAGGGTTCTCCGGCAAGCAACGTCATGGTGCAGATCGCGCTTTCTGACTTCGACCCGGCAAAAGACGCGACGGTTGCCAATACCCGCATTGATACGACAGCGACCGATGGAATGTACCGATTCACCGTGCCAAAAGGCCGCATATATACGATCCAAGCCGTGCACATGATTTTCCGCACGCGAGCGCTTATTGCCAGGATAGAGGCAAAAGAAGCGGACAATACGGCCCCCCCATGCACCTTATATGCACCCGGTACCGTCAAGCTCATGCTTCCGAACAGCGTCGATAAAACACTCGGCTATGTGTATATCCCCGGCACCACATTTCTCACCTTCCTGAACAACCGGAGCGACTTCGTGGTGCTGGATTCTGTACCTTCCGGCGTTATTCCGGCAATATCTTATTCGATAACAAACAGCGCCACCACTACCGTAATCAGATATTACGTTCCTGTTACTTCCAACGACACAGCCATTGTCTATAACCCTTTGTGGAAATACGCCAGGCAATTGACATTGAATACAACACCCACCGGTGCAAACGTGGCCGGAGATGTAATGGGTTTCCCTGTTCTAATCCGATTAACCAGCAGCAATTTTAATTTCTCGCAGGCGCAGTCGAACGGCGCGGATATACGGTTTACAAAATCAGGCAACACGTTTCTCCCCTATGAAACAGAGCGATGGGACGCGGCAAACCAGCAGGCGGAAATCTGGGTAAAGGTCGATACGGTGTACGGCAGCGACAGCACGCAGTTCATCACCCTGTTTTGGGGAAATGAGCAAGCGACGGACAGTTCCAGCGGCGCTTCGGTATTCGACACGTCAAACGGTTTTATCGGCGTATGGCACATGAACGAGGACCCTTCGGCAGGAACCGCCTCGATTAAAGATCGCACCGCCAATGCGCATAATGCAACGCCGTTTGGTTCGATGACAGCGGTAAATTCCGTGAATGGCGCTGTTGGGAAAGCATTGAGTTTCGATGGAAAAGATGATTATCTGAACGCCGGAAACGTTTCGGTTCCCGGAAATTATTCAATCGGATTGTGGGTCCTGCTGGACACGCTCGGAGATTATCAGCGGTTTATTATCAAGGATTCCAGCTATACCTTGTGGTACGATAAAGATTCCGTCAGCGTGCGCATGGAGCACATGCCCGCAGGGAGCTGGTGGCGCGGCCTGCTGCAGGACGGCGGAACACGCGTGCCTATGACGACCGGCGCGTGGTATTACTTTGTCGGCACATTTGACGGAGCGGCGATCCGGTTATATGCAAACGGCGCCGAAGCGTCCGTGTCGGGCCCGATTTCCGCAATCCCCAGGACCAATTCGAAACCAGTTACACTCGGCCAGGCTACAGGTCACTCTTTTGTCAATGGAATGATGGATGAAATCAGAATCGAAGGGACTGCGCGGTCGGCGGACTGGATCAAATTGTGTTATATGAATCAGCGGGAAGCCGATAAACTGGTTGCGTTCAAATAGGCATGGCTGCGCCATGGCTGCGCTCGCTGTTCATCCATTACAGTGAAACAGTGAATGAGTTTTTCCAGATCAACACAATTAACATGGAGATTAATATGAGAAAAGCACGTGTAAGGGTGGCGTTTAGATTTTCTTCACTGGTCATACGTTTAACCATCTCGGCCCTTCTGTTTCCGATAATGTCCGTGTCCGCCCAGATCAACACCAAACTCGATTCGCTCCAGCGGGCGCATATCAACCTGAGGTTCGGCATGTTCATCCACTTCAACATGAACACCTTCTATTCCGGCTGGGGTGAAAACCGGGTTGATCCCAAAACATTCGCTCCGACGAATGTCGACTGCGGACAATGGGCCCGCGCGGCAGTATCCGCGAAGATGAAATATGCAATCCTGACCACTAAGCACCACGACGGGTTCGCACTCTGGCCATCGGCGCAGAATGCGCCGAACGGGCTGGGGCATTACACGGTCATGGAAAGCGCCTATCCCCACGACATCGTGAGAATGTTTGTCGATTCAATGCGGGCATACGGTATAATCCCGTGCCTGTATTTTTCCATATGGGATCAGGCCAGCGGTGTTCCCGGGCCCTATGAACTGAGGCCGGACACCCTGCAATGGAGCAAATACAAGGCGTTTGTCACTGGTCAGATTACCGAGCTGCTCGGCGGCACCTACGGTGAAATACCCCTTTTTGCGTTCGACGGTTATTCCTGGGACGTGGGGCACTGGGCAGTGCCAATTGAGGATATACGGGGCCTGGTTAAAAAACTCCAGCCCAACTGCCTCATACTGGACCATAACGGCGCGGTCCCGTGGGAAGTTGACATTGAGTATTTTGAAGAACCGCTGGGCATCACCGTGCCGGCCGGGAACACCTACCCGTCGTGCCAGGGACAGACCATCTCCGGCGACTGGTTCTGGAACAGCACCGCGGCGGACAGCACGCAGCTGAAAAGCGTCAGCACCATTGTTTCACATTTGACAACAGAACAGCCCCGTTACTGCAACTTCGTCCTCAATTGCCCGCCGAACAGGACAGGCCTGCTGGATGCCGCGATAGTCAATCGGCTGGCCGCGGTCGGAAAAGCGTGGAGCCCGGATACGACGCGTGCCGGCATGCCTTCGGCGCCTCCGAGAATAGAACGTCCCTTTACGCCCCTTTCGGCGACCGCGACGAGCAGCAGCGCCACCGCCTGGTATGCGATCGATAACTGCAATGACGGTCCCGCAAGCAATCATACGCAGACGCTCTGGACTTCGACCGGCGCTCTGCCCCAATCGGTCACGCTCGACCTCGGTCGTGTGCGGGACAGCATCGACATGCTCATGTACCAGCCCCAGCGCTTCGGCAGCACGACCGGCAATATCACCTCGTACCGGATCTATGTAAGCACGAACAACACGACCTATATGCAGATCACGACCGGCACCTCGGCGGGCGGGACCTGGGGAACGTGGCCGGGTGATTCTACCATAAAATGGGCCCGGTTCGCGCAGCAGAGCGCGCGATACGTGCGGCTCGAAGCTGTCGCGGTCTCAGGCGGCGCTGCCGCGGTCATCAACACGATAGCAGTGGGCGCGTACCTGCCCTACAGCCAGATGGTCGGCATTACGCGGAAAACCGCGCCAACCCTAAAGGCGCCTTCCGGAGCAAACATATGCAAAGCCATGGGCAGGGTCATGCTTGACTATGGAAATAATGCCGCCGTAACAGTATACGATCTGTCCGGGAAACTGGCCGGGAAGAAAATCGTTTCAGGCAAATCATTTGACCTTCAGAAAGATATTGGCGTTTCTGGAGGAGTTTATATAGTGAAGATTAACCATACACGTTAATTATAACCCATTGAATAAAGAAGTGGGCGGTTTATGCGAAAACGTTACTTTATACCATTGATGCTTTTTCTTGGATCGTGCGTCATGTCGGCTTTCGCCCAGAACATCGCGCTCGATTCGCTGCAGCGGCGTACCGTCAACTGGCGGTTCGGCATGTACATCCATTTCAACATGAACACCTTCTACCCGGGCTGGGGCGAGGCCCGGACCGACCCTAAGACATTCGCGCCCACCAACGTGGACTGCGGCCAGTGGGCGCGCGCGGCAGTGTCCGCAAAGATGAAATTCGGTGCATTGGTAACCAAGCACCATGATGGTTTCTGCCTCTGGCCGTCGCAGCAAACCCCGCCCAGAGGTGCTGGCCGCTATACCGTCATGGAAAGCTCCTATCCTCACGACATAGTCAAAATGTACGTTGACTCGTTCCGGGTTTACGGCCTGCAGCCCGGGCTCTACTTTTCCATGTGGGACGTGGCGTGCGGCATTCCCGGTTCCTATGCCGATCCTGCAACGGTACGCGCTGAATGGCCGCAGGACAGTGCCTATGTCATGGGCCAGCTTACCGAACTTCTGACTAACTATGGCGAAATACCCATGCTGATCTTCGACGGATACTCCTGGGACATGGGACACTGGGCGTTTCCCATCCAGTATGTCCGGGCACTGGTCAAACGGCTGCAACCGCACTGTCTCATTACCGACCATAACGGACTGCTCTATGAACCATGGGAACAGGACATTGCCGACTTTGAGGAACCGCTGGGCATTACCTGCCCGACGGGAAACACGTATGCTTCTCAACAGGAGAACACCATTGCAGGCGACTGGTTCTGGAACAGCACCGCGGCGGATACCAACCAGCTCAAGACCGTGAGTTTCATCACGCAGCACCTTGCCACGCTGGAACCACGCTGGTGCAATTTTTTGCTCAACTGCCCGCCAAACAAGACCGGTCTCCTTGACGCAGCCATTGTCACGCGTCTTGGACAGGTCGGTCCTTCCTGGAGCCCGAACGCTTCGCGGGCGGCCCTGCCTGCGCAGCCCGCAATGATCGAACGGCCGATAACGCCGGTCAGCGCGACGGCGTCAAGCAACAGCAGCACTGCGGTCAACGCCATCGACAACACCAATGATTTTTCCGGCGGCCACGCGCAGTCGCTCTGGACCTCGAGCGGCGCACTGCCCCAGTACGTGACCCTTGACCTCGGCCGGGTCTACGATACGATCGACATGCTCATGTATCAGCCGAGGCGGGATAACAACAGCACGACCGGCAATATCACCTCGTACCGTGTATTGGTGAGCACCAATGGGACGACGTTTACGCCGGTTGACAGCGGAACATGGGCCGCGGACGTCATGGTCAAGCGGTCCCAGTTCCCGAGGCAGAGCGCGCGCTATGTAAGGCTCGAAGCGCGCGTTGTCAACGGTGGTACATCCGCGGTCGTCAACACCATAGCCGTAGGCGCGAATAAAATGTATTGGCAGGCAGTAGGCGTCAGAGAGCGCGGGGAGAAATGTGCCTTACTTCCGCACCAAAAGGACATTATCACAGCGATGGAAAGATTGACGCTTAATCCGGCGTATGCGGGAAGGACCAAAACGGTTGCTGTCTATTCTCTCGGCGGAAGAATGATTAACAGGAAAACAATAATTAACAACATCGTTGACCTGCAGAAAGATTTCGGCGTATCGAACGGCGTGTATGTTGTCAAAATAAACGCGGTCAAGTAATTAGGAAAGTACGCGAGCGCCTTCCTTTTCCGTCCTTGTCTTTACGCAGAGGCGAAGTCGATAAGCGTCTGAAGATATGCCCTGGGAACGCCGATATCGAATCGTCTTCCCTGCACAAGATAGCCGAGAAAACCGTCTTCCTGTCGCAGCGTATCAAGGCACGGCGTGAGCTGATATTCGCCTCGGTCGCGCATGTTATGCTCAATATGGTCCTGGAGAAATTCAAATATCCTTGGCGAGAGGACGTATTGCCCGAACACCGTAAGGAATTGATTTTCTGCCATACCTTCCATGTGCAGGTGCTCGGCGGCATATGGTACATCGGGCTTTTCGGCAAATTCAGTAATCGACAAGAGGGACTGCGGCACTTCCCAGACGCCCGCGACCGTTCCGAAGTTGTGAATTTCAGCGCCCGGGGTGCTCTTGCAGCCGACGACGCTCCTGCCGTATTGCTCATATATGTCAAGCAACTGCCGAGCGCAGGAAACCCCGGTATCGGAAACGTAGAGGTGATCGCCGAGCATGAGGAGGAACGGCTCATTACCCACCCATTCCCGCGTGCAGTATACCGCGTGGCCGAACCCGTCCTGTGTCGGCTGCTCGATGAACGTGATCCGGTGTCCTATTTCGAGTATGGACGCAGATTGCTTCTGCGCTTCCCGTGAGAGTTTATTAAAATGCTCCACCGGCGGCGGCGTATGGAAAAATTCTTCAAACACCTCCCGGTCGCCCTTCTGCACGATCACACAGAGTTCTTCGATTCCGGCGGCAATCGCTTCCTCGACAATCACCAGTATCGCCGGTTTGGCGATTCCGTTTTTGTCAATAACAGGGAAAAGTTCTTTTTTTACGGTTTTTGTCGCGGGAAACAGGCGCGTGCCGAACCCCGCGGCCGGAATGACGGCCTTGCGGACCTTTTTTGCGGCGCCGATCGTAAGGTTAAGGCATGTCATGTTGAGCTGGGATTCAATGATCTCAATCACTTTCGCCTGGGCGGCCCCGTCTTTGACGATAAACTGCGCCGTACCGTCACCCTGGGACCCGACGCCCTTCCCGCCAAGGATAAAAGGCTGAATCGCGGGAAAGCCCAGCACGCGGTGCAACACCGGGGCGGTGAGCTGTGAAGGGCAGGCGGGCATGCAGGAGCGGTCGAATTCCTCCTGGGATTTCTTCATGAGCATGCCCAGCGTTACCGCGTCACCGCGGCGCAAGGCATCAACGGCCTTGCGGGTAATCCCCGCGCTTATCTCGCCGAGGTAGCGCTGCACGCCGCGCTGAAGGTCGTTTTCCGCAAAGGGATAGCTGTGATTGAGCTTGCTTAGTATCTCCTTGGTGTCTTTGCCTGCGCCCAGATCAACAATGACAAAGTGAAGATTGTTTCCCACGACAACCTCCTCGACGTCGATTCTGTCGCCGTCAAAGGTCATCATGACCGGGCGGTCACCGTACGCGCATCCCTGGTCCATGCGGCCGCACCGTGATGGCGTGGTTATTTCGCCGAGGTAGGCGAATTCCATTTCTCCCCTGATGGTCATCTTGAGATCGTACGTCCGGTTGAATGCACGTGCCACAAGAACGCACGTCGCCGCACTTGAGGAGAGCCCTTTCTTCACCGGAAGATCGGTACGGTAATTATCGATTTCGAGTCCATGAACGCGGTAATGGGTCAGTACCTGATAGGCAACGCCCGCGACATAGCTGAACACGCCGCCTTTCTGCGCCTCCTCGAGCAGCGCTTCGCGCTTCATCGGAATCTCAAACTGGTCGCTGACAAGGGTGGTTTTAAAAATGAGTTTTGCCGGATGGGGCTTTACTTCAGCGTACAGCCCCTGATTCGTCCCGCAAATAAGGGTAAAACCCTTTTCCAGGCTCCCGTTAATCCGTCGATAACCGCCTGCCCAGTCGGTATGTTCGCCGAACAGGCAGATGCGCCCAGGAACGAATAGTTTCATGGTAGCAGATCTCTTTTTCTATTTCAGTCAATATCCTTCCCTCACCTCTTCCCCACAATTTCCAGCAATTCGACATCAAAAACAAGCGTCGCGTTCGGCGGGATCACCTCTCCTGCACCGCGGCCGCCATAGGCCAGTTCGGGCGGAATCACGACGGTCCGGCGTTCACCCACCATCATGTCAAGAATCGCTTCGTCCCATCCCCGAATCACCTGTCCGACACCGACCGTGAATTCGAACGGCTCGTTACGGTCACGGGAGCTGTCGAATTTCTTTCCCCCATCAAGAAGCGTTCCGGTGTAATGCACTTTTACCTCGTCTCCCTTGACCGGCTTTTTACCTGTTCCCTTTTTCTGCACGACATACAGGAGCCCTGATGTTGTGGGCACCGCGTTCGGGAATTGCTGTGCAAGCTGGGTCTTGAGTTCCTGTGCCCTTTTCATCTTCAGTTCCTCCTCCTGCGCCTGTGCCTGTTTTATCAGTGCATCGAAAGAAGCCTGGTCGGCCTTGAACGCCATGGCTTTCGGACCGCTCCTGACGATGGTCACGGTTTCGATGCGGTCGCCTTCAATCAGTTTTTTCACCACGCCCATTCCCCGGACAACATGCCCGAAAACAACGTTTGAATTGTCAAGCTTGGGCAGCGGAACCAGGGTAATGAAAAACCGGCTACCGTTCGTGCCCGGACCGTCATTAACCATGGAAAGCATGCCGGGACCGCTGTGTTTCAGGTCCGCGTTGAATTCATCAGGGAAGGTATAACCCGGACCGCCGGTCCCGTCACCCTTCGGATCCCCGGCCATTATCATTGCGTTCGGCACCAGATGATAAAATTTCAGGCCGTCATAAAAACGCACATTCTCCCCCAGCATCGACTTTATGGTCCCTTCCGCAAGTCCTGCGAAATTCGCGACGGCAATAGGCGTCTTTTCATACTCAAGCGCCGCAGTGATGATGCCTTTGTTCGTTTTGATCTCCGCATACACTCCGTCGGGGTAGTGCTTCGCGCACCCGGCAATAAGAATTCCAGCAAACAATAATGCGAATATCTTTTTCATTGAACTTCCTTTCAAAAGGGGGTTTCGGTATAGTCTTCCGTTCAGTACACTTCCTTCCAGAGCCTTTTGAAGCGGACTCCCCCTTTGCGAGGGGCTCGCGATTTAGAAAGGCCCTTTAAATTTTATGCTTATACCTCTCTCGACCTTATAGTGCGAAACTCCAGCTTCCCCTCGCTTCAGGCCGCCAAAAGCCTCTTTCAGGAAGGTACTGCACGGAAGTTGAACCTGCGCCTGACTTTGATTTCAATTCCACTGAAACCTGTGGGTGGGGGTAACCCAAAGCTCAATCCTGCAACGACGCTGCCCGCCCCCTACCCCGCATAAAGCCTTTAGCTCAAGAAAATATTTATTATTTATTAGTTCAGTCCCAATCCAACGGCGATTTCATCACGCCTTCATCAGGTTTACCCGCGTCTTTGTCGTCCTTCGCCTTCCTGAATTTCTCCTCTATTTCCGCTTTCCTTCTCGCTTCTTCGTCTTTGGCCTTCTGCATGCGGTCGTCCCACGCAACGCCCTTCTGACGGTTCTTCATGAACTCGTCGAAATCACCCTTTTTGTGGTCGGCGGACTGATGATCAACGACCTTGCCGCTCGCCGGATCGATCCAGAGCGTTCCTTTGCAGAGAGGACATTTGACTTCAAAAAGACTCATGGCAGCCCTTAGGGAGTTGTCGCTTTTATCGGAAAAGGATAAAATAATTAACGGGTCATGCAAAGTATTATCGTCCGACGGGTTGACGGCCCTCAATGCTATTTGCAATTACGCGGAGAATATTGTATTATTCAATCGCTTTTCCCTATCGAAAAGAAGGATGCCTTACCACCCTATGACCACGACTGCTCCGATTGCTTTTGAGGGGTACGAAGAACTTATCAGGAAACCGCTGGAAAACGGGGACCGGCGGTCATTCAACCTTATTACAACGCTGCTTGAGAATACCCCGGATTTTCCGCAGGCCAGCCTTCAGGCTGGCCCTTTCGGTTTTCTCATTAAAGCGCTTTCAGGGATCACTATTTCATCACGGGAAGCACGCAATCACTGGAAAAAAATAACAGAGCATAAGCGGCGTCTTGAATTGAAATTATACCGGACCGTCAATATCCGTACCGCGTGCATCGATTATTACGACCAGCTGGGTATCGATGCGCCGGTCACTCAAGGGGCTGCCCCATCCGAACGCATTTCCCCTCAGGACCGGAAGGCTGCCGGACCATTTACAAAAGTGTCGGCGCCCAAAACCGGCGCCGGAGAAGACGGGCTGCCCGAACGGATCACGACCCCGGGTTTTTATCAGGAACGGCTCAAAGAGGAGATGATGCGCGCACGGCGATATAAACATGCGCTTTCGCTCATTATGTTCAATGCCGACCTGCGGACCGCGGCCCCGGAAACCGCCGATAAAATGCTTTCCGTAATCGTCAAGCTCGTTAAAAAGGCGGTTCGAACCGTTGATATTCTCGCCCGCCATTCGGACGCACTCTTTCTGCTCATGCTGCCGAACACCAATAAACGCGAGGCCATGGAACTTGCCGAACGCCTTCAAAACAATATCCGGGAACGGACCAACCGGATTCCCGGGCTTGCCGCCGGAGGCATCACCATCACCATCGCGGTGGGTCAGTGCTCGAAAGACGACGCTGCGACCGATTTCATCAAACGCCTTGAGCATCTGGTGGAAACCGGTAAGGACAAAACCCCGGCCGCAATCTATACGCTCGATTAACCCCCTCCCGCGACCATCCGAAATTGCATTTTGAGACGGCATATCGAGTTTATTATATTACTTCCTTACCGTGACGTTCCGGCACCGGCGTGCCGGCAATAAAAGGAATGTTGACAAGGGGAATTAATGGAACTCGGCGGCAGCGAAAAAGGCATTTATTTCGTCATTGACATTGCCGGCAAAATCGACCGGTTGAAAGACTCGATCGTACTGAAGTCCTATATCAATACCCTCATTGAAAAGGGCCGTGTCGCGATCGCACTCAATTTATGCAAGGTGACCTACCTTGACAGCGGTGCGCTCAACGTGCTTATTTACTGCCACGAAACGCTGAAAAAAAAGGGCGGCAGAATGGTGCTCATCGAACCCAGCGAATATGTCAGAGACGTTCTCGAAGTCGTGGGGCTCGCGAAACTGGTAAAAATTTTTTCTTCTCTGGAGGATTTCAAACATGCGCTTGCCACTCGTTAGCGGACTGTTCCTGGCCGCCTGTTGCTGCTGTCTGTGGTGCGGGGGAACACAGTTCATTAAAAAGAGCCCGGACCAGATCGACAAATATCTCCAGGACCATCCTGACCTTCCGATAACCGATAAAACCTGTCTCGAAGACGGCCGTTTCGAAATCGGCATCGAGCAGGAAACGCTGCTCTTTCTCCTTGGTGAACCGAGCCAGAAAAGAATCATCA
Source organism: Chitinispirillaceae bacterium (assembly GCA_049514575.1). Taxonomy (GTDB): domain Bacteria; phylum Fibrobacterota; class Chitinivibrionia; order Chitinivibrionales; family Chitinispirillaceae; genus BOG-1184. The sequence continues at coordinate 18,830 of JBEKUX010000032.1, forward strand.
AGCAGAAATGGGCGAAGCAGGAAGAGTGGGTTTACCGGAGCGCCGGAAAGAAAACTTTTATCATCGAAGACAACCATGTGGTCGGAATCCTTGAAAACAAATAAGGGTCTGTTCCATTCATAAAACGGAAAGGGCGGGAACCATCTCGCCCTTTCTTTCATTGTAACAACCACCATGCATACCCTCGACATTCTCTTTATTATTGCAGGCGCCTTTTTCATTTTCGTCGGAGCCCGCAGGGGGCTTATCGGCGAACTTTTCCGGCTCATTGCGCTTATCGTTGGATTTTTTGTAGCGTTTCTCTATTATCCGGATCTGGTGAAATTCTGCCGTTTCAACCCGCCCTACCTCGCAAACGCCGTGACTTTTACGCTTATTTTCCTTGCAGTTTTCCTCGCCATCATAGGGACTGGGTGGCTGTTAAAAAAAATCGTTCACCTTACCCCGCTCGGATGGATTGATTCCTTTTTCGGCGGGGCCATAGGTCTGGCGAAAGCTGCTTTTATTTTCTGGGTCATCTGCCTTTCCTGCGCCTCGTTTCCTCTTGGCAAATTTACCCGGGAAGTGCACCATTCCATCGTGTTTCAAATGTACGACAAACTTCCTCCAGGGATGAAATTTTCCGGCGTTGCCTACGTACGCGCACTGTTCAAAAAAAATATCGGTCAGGACATGCCGCAAAAGCAGAAGAAACCGCAGCTGCCGAAGAAAAAGGCGGACACCTCGAAAACCACGACCGCGGATTTCAAGCGCCGGTAACAAAATGGAACCTGTTGCATCGATCTTTGTCGTCTGTTTCGGGCTTATCCTCGGTTCTTTTTTCAACGTGCTCATCTGGCGACTTCCCCGCCACGAATCGATTGTCAAGCCGTCGTCCTACTGTCCGAAATGCAACCGGCCGATCCGGCCATGGGAAAATATCCCGGTGGTGAGCTATGCGCTGCTCCGCGGGAAATGCGCAGGCTGCGGGCGGAAAATTTCTCCCCTCTACCCGGCCATTGAACTGGTGACTGCCGGAGCGTCGCTCTGTCTGTGGTATACGGTCGCCGTCTCCCGCTCGTCAAGCTGGTACCACGATACCCATATCGCGCTCCAGTGTTTCGCGCTCCTGCTCATGATCCCGGTGACCGTGATCGATCTCCGCCACTATATAATACCGGACGCCGTTACCCTTCCCCTGCTGTGCATTGCTCTTATCGCTTCATTTCTTCCCGGCGACACAACGCCGGTACAGTCGTTCTTCGGCGCCATTATCGGCGGCGGCACGCTCTACTGCATGGGCTGGCTCGGTAAAATTATATTTCGTAAAGACGAGGCCATGGGCGGGGGCGATATCAAGCTTCTCGCCGCGGTCGGCGCGCTCTGGGGTCCGAAATTCGCGCTCTTAACCATTTTTTTCGGTTCCCTGCTCGGAACCGTGGGTGCCGCGGTGCTCGTGATCTCACGGCGTTTAAATCAGGACCGCCGCATTCCTTTCGGCCCATTTCTTGCGCTGGGGCTGTGGGCTGCGGTATTGTGGGGTGACTTGTTATTGACCTCGTACATGAAATTCGTAACAGGATGTATCTACCATTGATATCCGTCAGAGCAGCGCTATGATTAAATCTCTGAGTTTCTTGAAAATGGAAGGTCTGGGGAATGATTTCATCGTTACCCATCGAATCCGGCCAAACCATGCTTCCGATCATCTGATCGCCCGCGAAGCCATACGGCTGTGCAACCGCCGCCGCTCCATCGGCGCCGACGGTTTTATCTTGCTGCTGCCGTCAAAGATCGCTGATTTCCAAATGCGAATCTTCAACAGCGACGGCAGCGAAGCCGAGATGTGCGGCAACGGCATTCGCTGCTGCGCACTCTATGTGAAAAAATTAAAGCTTTCAAGGAAACGGTCGCTTATATTCGAGACCAACGCGGGCAGCAGAACCACCGAATTGATAAAAAATGGTCTTGTCCGCGTCACCATGGGCAGGCCGGTCCTCTCCACGCCGCAGATCCCGACCACCTGCCTGCCGTCAGGCACGGCGAAAGTTTCGGGCACGATGCTGAATGAGGAGCTGCATGTTGAAGACAGGATTTTCAAAGTCACGGCCGTGTCCATGGGAAACCCGCATGCGGTCATCTATGAGAACGCCATTACTGACGATCTGGTGCGGGTGTGGGGAAAGAAAATCGAGAACCACCCTTTCTTTCCTAAAAAAACCAATGTCGAATTTGTAAAAGTCATTTCACGAAACGAAATCAGCATGCGCGTATGGGAACGCGGGTGCGGAGAAACCATGGCCTGCGGCACCGGCGCCTGCGCAAGCGTGGTGGCGGGTATTGTAAATAAACTGCTCGGCAACAAAGTCATTGTTCACCTGCCCGGCGGCGACCTTTTCGTCGAGTGGGACGGACAGGAAACAAGTCAGGTCTACCTGACTGGCCCTGCAACTATAGCGTTCAAGGGAAGTGTGGAAATAAATCTGTAAATAATAACTATTTTTGCTTTAGCTAAAGAAATATTATTAGCTTCGGTACGTTCTTACACCAGCAAACACGCATGTAAATGCTTCGGATCGTCGGTCCGAGGCTTGAGTTTCGGGGTTTCTTTCATACACCTGCCTACTATCCTCACCTCTTCTTCACCGCTTTTTATAACCGTTGTTTCCCTGCTGCCGAGCTTCTGCGCCATCTCTCGTGTAAAGAGACAGCGCGGATGGAACGCGCAGCCCATGGGAGGATTGACCGGCGACGGCGTTTCACCGGGCAGGCGCACCCGGAGGGTTTTATTGTCCGGATCAGGAACCGGAATGGCGGAAAGCAGCGCCTTCGTATACGGATGGGTCGGGCGGGCGTACAGGGAATCCCCATCGGCCTTTTCCACGATCCTGCCCAGGTACATGACCGCGACCTCGTCCGCAAAATGCTCCACGACCGCGAGGTTGTGCGCGATGAACAGGTAGCTGATGCCAAGCTCCTTCTGCAGGTCGTCAAGCAGGTTGAGTATCTGCGCCTGTATCGAAACGTCGAGCGCGCTGACCGGCTCGTCGCACACGACAAAATCGGGCTGGCTGGCAAGGGCCCTCGCAATACCGATGCGCTGCCGCTGGCCGCCGGAAAATTCGTGCGGATACCGGTTCATATAGCCGGCCGAAAGTCCGACGCGTTCCAGCAGTTCGCCGACCCTGGCCTTCCGATGCCGCCGCGACAGCGAGCCGTGCACCATGAGCGGTTCGCCGACAATGCCGGCAATGGTCATGCGCGGATTGAGCGAGCTCATGGGATCCTGAAAAATGATCTGCATGCGCCTGCGCATGGCGCGCCATTGTCCGGGCGTCTGTGAAAAGAGGTCGATGCCGTCAAACGCCGCTTTCCCGCCGGTGGCCGGAATAAGCCCCAGAATGGTCCGGCCCACGGTCGTTTTTCCCGACCCGCTTTCGCCCACGAGCCCCAAAGTTTTCCCTCTGTCAATAGTAAAGTCAACGCCATCGACCGCCCGAACATAGCTCTTTGCCGAAAGAAAGCTGTTGGCCCTTACCTCAAACCAAGTCTTAAGGTCATTGACTTCAAGCAGAGGTTGTGTATTAGCCGTATTCATATGTTGATGTCCCGGGAGTTACCGAGGTCACCTCGCTCTCTGGGGTCCCCCGCCCTTGGGGCGCCCCCCTATGTTCGCGAGACGACCCCGGCAACTCCCTTTGCACATATCTTCCGTTTATATCATAGATTGCATTTTCAATTCCATAGAAACTTGTGAGCGGGGGCATACAGATGCTCAGCGCTGCACTATCGGTGCCCGCCCCCTACTCAATCAGAAGCCTTTAGCCCCAAAACATATCTATTCATTCTTTTGAAGGATCCGTCTCCTTCCCTTCCGCATATCCCGGGCTTTCCCAACACGAACACCAGTGGCCCTCATCAATTTCTTTCAATGCCGGCATTTTTTCGGCACACCGTTTCAATACTGAAAACTTTTCTGCACCGGAGGTAATCTCGACCGTCTCCTTTGCCGGCGCCCGCATTGCCCGCTCTTGTGTAAGAAAACAGCGGGGATGAAAGGTGCAGCCGGAGGGAAACTCAAGCGGGTTCGGCACGCTTCCGGGGATCGTTTCGAGCCGCTCTTTTTTAGCGCCGAGCCGCGGCAGCGACCTGAACAGGCTCTGTGTGTACGGGTGTCGCGGCCTGCCGAAGAGTGTCTTTACATCGGCAATTTCAGCGATGCGCGAAGCGTACATGACGCCGACCGTGTCCGCGGTCTCCGCAACCACGCCGAGATCGTGCGTTATGAGCAGAATACTCAGTTGTTCGGTGCGTTGCAGGTCTTTGATAAGATCGATGATCTGGGCCTGTATGGTAACGTCAAGCGCCGTGGTCGGTTCGTCCGCGATAAGGAGGGTGGGGTTGCATGAAAGCGCGGCCGCGATCATCACGCGCTGCTGCATGCCGCCCGACAACTGGTGCGGGTATTCATGAAACCGGCGCGCAGGATCGGGAATGCCGACCTTCGCGAGCATGGTAACGGCCAGATCCCGCGCCCGGGCGCCCGACAATCCGCGGTGGAGTTCGATGGCCTCGACGATCTGATTGCCGCACGTAAATACCGGATTGAGCGACGACATGGGCTCCTGAAAGATCATGCTGATCCGCCCGCCGCGTACCTCGCGCATCCGGGCTTCCGGCAGGCCGAGCAGGTCTGTTCCGTCTAGCATTACTTTCCCGGAAACGATCCGTCCCGGCGGCGAGTCGATGAGCCGCATGATCGACAGGGCCGAAACACTCTTGCCGCAACCGCTCTCGCCCACCAGGGCAAACAGCTTTCCCTTATCAATACGAAAGCTGACGCCGTCGACGGCCTTGACGATGCCGTCGTCGGTGGAGAAATGAGTTGCGAGGTTTTTAACTGTTAACATATTGTTGTATTCTTTACTAATTCTAATGATTCAAATAAATATCTTTGGCTAAAGACTTTTGATTGGGTGTGGGGTGGGCGCCGATAGTGCAGCGCTGAGCATCCGTATACCCCCACCCACGAGTTTCTGGTGCGTAAAGTCAATACTATCCTCCCTACTCAACACGGCGCTAATAGGCTGGGAACGGTTAAAGAATCAGTCCAGATTGAGTGCGTTGTTATACGCCCTTTGATTTTTTTGCTTCTTCCAAGTTATTTAAATAATCTTCTTGAATTTTATTTAATTCTTCTTTTAATTCCAATTTTAAATGATTTTCAAGTAATATAAAGGATTCAAATGAAGATAATAAACCGGTAGCAAAAGAAAGTTTAACGCTCTGATTGTCATCATAATTAAAACTGAATTCATTTAATTCTCTTGTTGTTATTTTTCCAATGCCAGAAATATTCCAATGAACCCAATCGGATAAATCTTCATATACTTCAATTAATTGAGGTGCTTTCATATCGCTGAAAAGATCATAAGATCTTACCTTTTTAAGTTGATCATCAATATGCCAATAGTTAACAAATGGATCCTGTTCAAAATCAACAATTAACTTCCTTTTGTTTTTTAAGAATAATTTGCCATATTTATCTAATCCTTTAACTATCATTTCTTTTCTTACATTATCTAAATCCTTTCCTTCTCTTGTGTTTTTTATAGCTAATCTATAATCTGTAATCCAAGAATAACTTTCCCATTTAAAAGGTACAATATCTCTATTCCTATAACCCCATTTAAGATAAGCCATTCCTTCAAGCATTGACCTTGCGATAAATTGCATGTCTTGAAAACATTCATTTTTATATAAAATGAACAAAGATTTTAAATGCTCCATTTGTCGAAAACAAAATGCAATAACCATAAAAGCAAAATGGTCATCTTCCGAATGAGATAATTCTTTTGATAATGCACGAGCACCAAAATTCAACAATGTTCTTGCTGTGTCTGAAAGTACTGTTAATTCACTCAAAGTTCGATTTGTATTATTCATAATATTGCGTATAACACGTATTAGTTCTCACCCAAAACCCTAAATCTCCCGCCCTAATCTCTCTTCCGCGCAGGCATACTCAGGACGGCGATTTCGTAGGGGCGATTCCGAGCATCGCCCATTGTGTAGAGACGCACGGCCGTGCGTCTCTACATGCCGACCCCGCCCAAACCCTAATCGGGTCATAAATATTATCATTTTCCCCGCGCTCATCCTTCGACAAGCTCAGGACGAGGGGAATTAAGCAATATTATTTGACAAGTTAACAATAGTATTATTTTAATTTCGGGTCCAATGCATCCCTTAACCGGTCCCCGAAAATATTCCACGCAAGCACGATGATAAACATTGCCGTCACCGATGCCGCCAGCTCCCACCAGCGGCCGACCACGAGGTCCATGCGCGCATCGTTGATCATCTTTCCCCAGCTCGGCATGTTCTGCACCCCGATGTTGAGAAAACTTAAAATTACTTCGGCGTTGATCGCGCCCACGAACCCGAGAGAAAAGTTTATTATCCCGATATGAATGACATTCGGCAAGATGTGCCGGAACAGGATGGCGAAATCGCCCCTGCCGGATGCGCGGGCCGCGAGCACGTAATCGAGTTCTTTGATCTTCATAGTCTCGGCGCGCACGAGACGGCAGGTGGAGATCCAGCTTATGAGGCCGAGCGCCAGGTACACGCCGGCCATGCCCGAGAGGTCAATCTCGAACGAGGACCCGCCGAATATTTTCCGGTCGGCAAACGCGAACTTTATGGCGATGAGCAGAATAAGACCGGGAATGCAGGAGACCGTGGTATAGGACCACGTGATAATATCGTCGATCCGGCGGCCGAAATAGCCTGCCAGCGCGCCGAGCAGAAGCCCCAGCGGGATGGCGATGATGTTGGCCATGAAGCCCACGGTCATTGACACATGCGCACCAAGCAGCGTCTTCTGCAGGACCGACCGCCCGAGCGCATCGGTCCCCAGCAGGTAGCGCCACGACGGCGCGGCGTTGCGCAGATCGTAATTATGTCTTGTAAACCAACCGCCGAGCACAAACGGTCCTATGACCGCGATCGCCGCGTAGACCGCGATGACCGCGAGGCAGCCGATGGCGACCGGATCGCGGCGCAGACGTGCGAAGGCCTTGCTCCAGAGGCTTTTTCCGACGAGGGTCGCAGGTGCGTTCATAATGGGTCCCTAGCGCAATCGTATCCGCGGATCAAAGACCGCGTAGAGAATGTCCGTCACAAGCAGGCTTATGACAAACAGGATCGTTGTGAAAAACGTGAGTCCCGTGATGATCGGGACGTCCCGCGACGTGATACTGGTCAAAAGCAGGTCACCGAGCCCGGGAATGCCGAAAAACTTTTCGAGCAGGAGCGCACCGGTAATAAGAAACGGGATTTCGGTCACCACTTCGGTGAGAATGGGCAGCATGCAATTCTTGAGTACATGCTTGAACAGGATGCCGGCAAGAGGAACACCTTTGGCGCGGGCCGTCCGCACATAGTCCTTGGTGATTTCGTTGAGAATGATGGTCCGGTAAAACCTGACCGACCAGCCGAGCCCGGAAATGACCATGATCAGGACCGGCACATAGATGCTCCAGGGACTTGCCAGCCCTGCGGCATACCTGGGCGCGACGATGAACATGACCCATTGACCGATGAGCATATAGGCGAGGGTCGGAACGCACATGCCCAGCACGGTCACGAATACCGTCAGCCGGTCGATGAGGCCGCCGCGGTAATAGGCGACGAGGCACGAGAGCACCATGGCAAACAGCCAGCCGAACGCCATTGCCGGGACCGTAATTGATAAGCTGAACTTGCCCCGCTCCCCGATGATGTCGAAGAGCGTCTGTTCGGTTGCATAGCTTCTACCCGAAAACGTGACGTTCTCGTACAGGTGCCAGAAGAATTGCGAATCGAACAGCTTTTTGAGAGACCATCGCGTTATGGCCGCCGTGCATTTCCCGCGATTCGCAGGATTGTTTTCAATCGCAGCGATCAGGTCCGCGACCGACCGGACGCCGGCCAGATCGATAGAAAGCGTGGTGCCGTCGGAAAGCCCGATGATGATCTTTTGATAACCGCCGGGCGCTGATTTGGGGGGGGTTCCGTGCTGACCCGTTTTTATCGATGCGATCAGGGAAAGCTGCGACTGCGGCTTCAAATTGAAGATCAGCTTGCTCGTAATCGTTACAGCCTTGCTCCCGGATGCAGCGCTTTTGCCGGTTTGCAGGGGCGCAAGGTGCAGATCAAGACCTTTGGCCGCAGTTGCCGAACCGCTGTCCCTGGCAGAAAACAGCCCCAGGCCTGCCGTATGATCGACCAGTTCGAGCCGGCGATGAAAATTGAAAATACCCGGCCGGTCGAGCTTGTGCTTTTCATTGAACGCATGCCGCGCTTCGGCCCCGAGTTTCTGGTTTACATATGAGCTCGATACGTCGCCGGCGATGACCCGGAACAGAATAAAAGTAATAAGCATGACGCCGAAAACCGTGAATACGGCCTGTGTTAACCTGCGGAGAAGGTAGCGTTCCATAAGCCTTAGTTCTCCCCCCCTTCGGCGCGCCGCTTTTCGAGATCGACCCTTCGATATTTTGAAAAACCGTACGGCAGGGGGTGCGGCTTGACGTTGTATCCCCAGTCGCTGAACAGCGTAAAGTTTTCCGGCTCGTTATCGAGCATGAGAGGACAATCTTCGCTGATGATATGGATCATGTCGACATAGAGCGCGGTGCGGGCAGGCGAATCCTGCATGACGCGGACGCGCTCGTACAGGCTGTCGAACCGTTTATCACGGTAGTTCGAGTTATTCGTTCCTTTATCGATGTTTCCCGAGTAAAAGAGCTGCAGAAAGTCCTCCGCGTCAGGGTAATCGGCGACCCAGCCCATCATGTACATCTGCACCTGCTTGTTGTTCACTTTCCGCTGCAGCGTGGGCCAGTCGTTGAAAACCGCTTTGACGCGCAGCCCCATGGCGGAAAACTGCTGCGCGATGAACTCTGCCTGGCGCATGGCATAGGAGCCGTCGTTGAGGTCGAGCGTGAGCGCCGGTATTTCGCCGCCCTGGAGCAGTTTCATGGAGTCGAGTTGCTTTTTGGCAATGGCCATCTCCTGCTTTGCCGCCGCGAGGTCGTAGCGGCAGAAGGAGCCCGGACCGGCCTCGGCATGGCCTTTGAAATCGCTTGGAATGATATTGGTCGCCCGCTTGCCCCGGCCGTTCATGAGCACCTTGATTTCGCTCTCCACATCGTACCCGAGACAGATCGCCCGCCGCAACGCTTTGCACCGGCCGAGAATCGGGTCTTCCATATTGAACACGATCCAGTAGATCGAAGGATCGGTATACCGCGCAAGAACGATGTGGCGCTTTTTCCAGGAATCGGTAAGCTGCTTGTCGGGCCGTACGACCGCCTCGAACGTCTCGCGCGGGATGGCGGCCGCATCGGCCTGCTTTGAAAGAAAGAGCATCCACGATGTGTACTGTTCGTCGACATACCGGTAATCGATCTCATCGATGAACGGCACGCGCTTGCCCGCGTCAACAAGCAGCCCGACCGCTGAATCTCCCGGGTAGTCTTTTGACGGGCCTTCGCCTTCAGGCGGGTAGTAGTCGGGCCTGTATTCTTTGTTTCTCACCAGCCGGATCTTCCATTTACGTTTCATTTCGTCAAGCAGGTACGGGCCGGTGCCTACCGCCGCCTCCGGCTCGGCCACGGAAATTTCTGGGTTGCATTCGTGAACGGCAAGAGGCCGCCGGCCGCCATGGCCGTCGCTCTCCGACGTCAGCCAGTAATCGATCACCTCGCGCGGCACGGGCGCGAACACCTGCATGGCAAGCACATAAATAAATTGCGGAAACGGGGCAAGGAGCCTGATCCGCAGCGTGAGCGAATCGACCGCCTGCAAACCTTCGACATCCAGATCGTACCTCGAAAAATCGCCGATGTTGTAAAGACGGGTTTTTTCGCGATACGCATCGAGGCCGACAATCCGGTTGGAAACGAACGCCCAGGCCAGACCGGTGTTGATATGGTAGTCTGCAACCCGTTTAAAGCAGAGCACGAAATCACGCGCCGCGACCGTGCGTGTGCCCCAGACGTACCGACCTGTCGGATCGCGGCCGAAGCAGGGGTTCCGGTGATAGGCAACTCCCGGCTTGAGATGCAATGTATAAACAAGACCGTCGGCCGAGATTTCGGGCATGGACTCGGCGAGCTGCGGAATCACCTCGAGGGGCCGCTTGAGATAGTGATATGCGTAGAGCCCTTCGAATATGTTCGCCTGGATGATCTGCGACATATCGTCACCGCAGGTGGCAGGGTCGATTGACTTGACATCCGCAGAATAGGTGAGGCGGTAGACCATTGCGCCGGTATGGTGCTCCCTGGTATCGCCGGACAGCAGGAACACCGGAAACAGGGCCAGCACCGCCACCACGAGCAGGGATATGCCGTAGAACCATTTCATGGGAAACAATACTATTTTCTGAAGAAGACAACCGCTGTGACAAAATACCTCCTCGAATAACAACGGAACAAATCAGAAAAAATGCCGAAGGTCTTGAAAATTCCCCGGGTTTTATGCTTACCGCTGCTGTTGCTCCCCTACCTGAGCTGCAACCGGCTGACCGGGCCAGAACCTCCGCTCATCGTTTGCGGCCAGGATGAAACGACTGATCCGAAATCCAATGCCAGCCGCTTCGGTTTTTTCGCCCCGGAATTTTACGAAAATTATACCGGACATCTTGATTCGCTCTCCGCTGTCTTCGGTACGGTACCCGCCTATGCGCTCTGGTTCCAGCAGATCGACGACCCGTTTCCGCAGGAGATTGTCAGTGCCAATTCCGCCCGATCCATACATACGGTGATCAGCATGAACCTTGCTTCACTCGCACTCGATTCTATCCGCAACGACACCCTGTTAAAAGAGATTGCGCTTGGCAGATGGGACAGCACGCTTTCCGCGTTCGCTGTCGCTGTGGCGCAGAGCGGGGTCACGCTTTACTTGCGTTTCGGTTATGAAATGAACGGCACCTGGTTTTCCTGGGGCCGGAAACCGGCGGATTTTATCGCTGCCTGGAACCACACGTACGCGCTTTTCAAAAAGACCCATGCCGATAATGTCCGATGGATTTTTTCCCCGGGCGTGCTCTACGGCGGCGAAACCGTTACGCACGACCTGCTTCCTTACTACCCCGGCGATCCAGTCGTGGACATTATTGGTCTTGACGGATACAATTTCGGCGACCGTTACGACCCGTGGCACCAATGGCAATCGGTTAAAGAACTCTTCGGAGCGTCGCTTTTCGGCGTCAAACCGCTCGGGAAGCCACTCTGGATTACGGAAATCGGGTGCGTGGCCGATCCGCGTCGCCCTGCGTGGCTCCAAGAACTGCTTTCATTCATGGACGACAACCCGTGTATCGGCGCCATGCTGTGGTTCGATGCCCATAAAACCGGTGAACCGGACTTCCGGCTCGAATCCGACAGCGCATCGCTTGCAACAATAAAAAACTGGCTGAAGCCGGCGCCATCCCCTTGACGCAGCCGGCTCTACGTTCTATATTGGTTTTCACCAAGGAAGGACCCGTTTCCCATGAGCGTCATCGATGCCATCGGCAATACGCCGCTCGCCGAGATTTCAAAAATGTGGGATTCCAAAAAAACCGGCGTGAAGATACTTGCCAAACTTGAAGGGGCGAATCCCGGCGGATCGATTAAAGACCGCCCCGCCTATTACATGCTCAAAACCGCGATAGATTCCGGCGACCTGACGCACGACAAAACCATTCTGGAGCCCACCTCCGGCAACACCGGCATCGGCATGGCAATGATCGCCGCTGCGCTCGGCTACAGGATAAAACTCACCATGCCCAAATGCGTGAGTGAAGAACGGCGGTCCGTTCTTTCTGCACTTGGCGCTGAACTCGAACTGACGCCCGGATGCGACAAAACCGACGGCGCCATCAGGCGGGCGCACGCGATCATGGAACAGTCCGGCAACCGGTACTTCATGCCTAACCAGTTTTCCAATCCTGCCAATTGGAAAGCGCATTACGAAACAACTGCCCCGGAAATCGTCCGCGACACGAAAGGCGAGGCGACAATGGTGGTGGCAGGCATGGGCACTACCGGCACGCTCATGGGCTGTTCGCGGTATTTCCGTGACCACCATCCGGCCACCAAAGTCGTGGGCGTCGAGCCGGAACTCAACCACCGTATTCAGGGGTTGAAAAACATGAAAGAATCCATTGTGCCGGAGATTTATGACCCGTCGTTTATCGACAAAAAAATCACCTGCTCGGATGAAAACGCCTTTTCGTTCACGCGCGAGCTGGCGCTCAAGGAGGGTCTGTTCTGCGGCATTTCGAGCGGCGCCGCGATTTGGGCCGCGATTGAAACCGCCAAGGAACTGCCGCGCGGTTCAACCGTAGTGGCGGTCCTGCCGGACCGCGGAGACCGTTATTTATCGACAGAACTTTTCCGTTCGGTGTGCGCGCTCTGCCCGCCGTAACAGAGTAATTCGTTTGTCATTTTGAGGAGTCACCGACAGCAAGGGGGGCTTTCCGGATTAGAATGAATTCGCTTTCCCTCTACCTCCATATTCCCTTCTGCACAAAAAAGTGCCGGTACTGCGACTTCTATTCCGTAGACTACGATGATTCTCTCGCGGAACGCTATCTCCTCGCGCTGTCGAAGGAAATCGACCTTTACAATAAATATCTCAGCGACAGTGCGCCGACAGTCCGGACCATTTTTATCGGCGGCGGAACCCCTTCGGTCCTCTCATCCGGCCAGTTGAGCACCTTGTGTGCGCTGCTGCGCAGTACCTTCTCGATTGCACCGGACTGCGAATGGACCGTGGAGTGCAACCCTGAATCGTTTACCGGTGACAAGGCCTCGGTATTTCTGCATGCCGGCGTGACACGGCTGACCTTCGGCTTCCAATCTCTTGACGATCGCCAGCTGCCGGTGCTCGGACGCATCCATTCGTCGGACCTCTGCCGCCGCATCCTTGTCGATCCCCTGCTCAAACAATTCGCTTCGATCGGCGTGGATCTCATGTACGGCCTGCCGGGCCAGACCGCCGAAACGCTCATGGCCACGCTCCAACAGGTAGCTGGTTCTCCCTATGTAAAGCACATTTCAGCGTACGAACTGACCGTTGCGGACGGGACGCCCTTCGGCCGCCACCGGTCAATGCTTCCTCTTCCCGCCGATGAGACAATGGCCTCAATGACCGCTCAGGTATGGGATTTTCTGGCAACAAACGGTTTTGAACAGTATGAAGTTTCAAATTTCGCGAAACCCGGCCACGAATGCCGTCACAACATTGCGTACTGGAATCATGAGCCGTATCTCGGCCTGGGCTGTTCCGCGCACTCATTTCTCCCCCCTGAACGCTCGGCCAATGTACGGGATGTCAACCATTACTGCGAAATGACGGAAGAGAACCTTTTCCCGCGTGAATTCACCGAAACAATCGACGCGAACAAACTCGGTATGGAAATGATTTTCCTCGGCCTGCGCAGGGTTCAGGGCATCAACGAGAAGGAGTTTCAGGAAAACTGCGGTATGCCGTTCGCCGATTATGTCAACAAAAAGAAGCTTGCAACGTTCATGGGCCGCGGTTTGCTTACCTACGAAAAACCCTTCTGGAAGCCGACCCGGCAGGGACTGCTCATGGCCGACGGGATTGCGCGGGAACTGCTCTGAAATCCTGCTACTTTTCGCCCCAATACCGCTTCATTTCAATCGAGGCTTTTTCTCTCTTTGACGGGTCATTTTCGATTTTACCGTACTCGTCGAAGTGGAAGTATGCCTTTGCCCGGTCAGGGAATTTTGTGGAATACAGCTCCATGAGTTTATAGTGGGCGTTCGAGGCCGCGAAACGGACGTTTTCAGGCGTAAGCGCGAAGCGATTTTTTACAAGTGCGAGACGGTCGGCAGCGACCTCCTTTTCGAAATTTTCGCATGCGGCACCCGAATCTTTTTCGTCCAGGCTGATAAGCCCCAGCAATCCATGACACAGGGGAAGCTGGCTGTCGACGGCAAGCGCCCGGGCGAAATAGTGCGCCGCCTCCGGTCGCCGGCCGAAGGCGAAATAGGAGCACATGCCGGCATTCAAGAGGGCAAGGATATGCGTGGAATCGGCATGCAGCGCGAGTTCGTACTGCTGAAGCGCATGCTGCGCATCGCCGATCTCGGAAAAAAGACCGCCGGCATTGCAATGAAGCTGGGCATCACCCGGCTTTTCGATGGTTGCCTGTTGTATGAAAAAAAGCGCGGAATCAAGCATGACGCGGTCGCCGGTCCCTTTATACAGATCGAAATAAGCGTACCCAAGGTTTTCCAGCAACGACGCTCTCCCTGCCGGCTTTCTTTCCTTGAAAAGGTTGTTCCGGAGCCCAATGATGGTGGAGCGTACCGACGCCGTTGTGCCTGTTCCGCCACCGATCTCGCCATTGCCAGCGGAAGGAAGCGGCGTGTCGAAATACCGGTGGTCGCTGTAGCGGATAAGAAGAAAAGCCGCCCACAGGCACAGGAGCGCCGGATAGAAAATATTTTTTTTATTTACCGTCATCTCGGCACAAACTCCAGAACATAGGTATCGGGATTATGGAGCGAATAAACGATATGGAACATCTCCGCATGGCTTGTAACCGCCGGATACAGGTAGCGGGCGGTCGTCCCGGTCCAGAAAAAATTATCGAGAACGCAGTACCGCGCATTTCCCTCCTTCAGGGCGGCAATGACCTTTTCACCTTCGTGCGAATAGGGATAAATGAACCCCTTTCTCAGCGCCCGCAGATAAAAAAGCTCGGGTTTCCTGCTTACCACAATAGCATCGCGCGGCGTGTTCAGGCGTATCCAGTCGGCGCAGCTGTAAAAGTTTTTCCAGTCGCTCGATAGTTCTTCGCTCGCCTCCAACTGCCGGACATGGTCGCTGAAATTGGGCAGTACGATAAGGAGCGTTGCTGCCCAGAGAATGCCGGTTGTTAATCGCTCACCCGCTCCCGGCGCATTTTTTTTTGAGAACAGCGGTCGAAGTATCGCTTCGAGACCCTGCAGAGAAAACAGCGCGATAAAGGGTATGACCGGTATCACCATACGCTCGCTGGTCCATTGCGGTTGCCACATGCTCAGGATGCCTCCGTAAAACATAAGGTAAAAGCTTAAAAACCGGGTGGGTAATACGAAGTTCCTGACCCAGCCGATACCTGCAAGCAGTGCGACCAGGAGAGCAACGGCAACCGAAGCGCCACTGGTGAGTCCCACGCCTAGGATCAAATGGGGAAGGACGGCAAACAGGTACTGGTAGGAGTTCTGTCCCATGCGTACGATCATCTCCGCCGGTTTCAAAAAGCCGAGTTCCGGGTCATATGCATTTTTCCTGAACAGGGAATCCATATAGGAACTGTGCCATTCGGTCGCGAAGCGGAGAAGCACCATGGCGCCGACAAACAGCAGCAAATGGGCTATAGTCTGCCGATATTTTTTGTCAAGAACATTCTCCACGAGCCACGCAGCCACAAACGCAATACCGACCGTTCGGATGAATGCCGGCATGACCGCCACGAGCGCCGCTGCCCAGAACGCCAAACCTCTGCCTCCGCGCCGCCGGTAGAGATCCAGCAGCATGAGGGCGGCAAGCGTGGCGAAACAATAGGGTATCTCGCTCATGAGGAGCGTTGCATGGCTTGCGAATGGAGAAGAAATCGCGGTAATGAGCACGACCGGCAGCGTGAATTTCGGGGCCGTGCGCCGCAGATAGCAGAACAACAGCAGCAGAACGCCTGCGCTCAGGAGACCGACGGCGATTTTCGGAATAAGGGGAGTCGCGGTGAACGCCCCTACGGTTCCGAGAAAAGCGGGAAACAGCGGAGGGTAATCGGTATGGATCCTGTTCTGCGGACTGTACATGTCCCGGTATCCGTTGCCGGACATAAGCGATTTGCCGATAATGTAATACTTCGCGTCGTCGCCGTTCGTGCTGATGTCGGGAGAAAATTCCGCGGCAAGAAAAATGAGCTGGATAACGACGAATATTTTCACCCAGAATTCGGGAGAAAAGGCAAA
>JBEKUX010000033.1:0-34325 GCA_049514575.1 Chitinispirillaceae bacterium
CGACCTCGCCCAGGGCGCCACTGCGCGCGAGGCGGCAGGCGCTATCGGCCGCAGGCTTACGGAAGCGGCCCTTGCGGCAAAGGTCAACGGCGTTCCCGTGGACCTCTCTGCACCGCTCCATGACGGCGACACGCTGCAAATCCTCACGTTCGATTCACCTGAAGGCAAATCGACCTACTGGCATTCCTCCTCGCACGTGCTCGCGCAGGCGGTTCAGGAACTTTTCCCGTCCGCGAAGATCGCCATCGGCCCGTCGATTGACAACGGGTTCTACTACGATTTCGACGTCGAAAAAAACTTTTCACCGGAAGATCTGGCGAAAATCGAGGCCCGCGCAAAGGAAATCGCTGGCCGGAAACTGCCGATCGAGCGCAAGGAACCATCGGTCGACGAGGCTCGCAGGTATTTTGAATCAAAGAAGGAACCGTACAAGCTCGAACTTCTTGACGGTATAACAGGGAAACCCAGCATATACCGGCAGGGCGAGTGGCAGGACCTCTGCCGCGGCCCGCACGTGCCTGACACCGGATATATCAAGGCGTTCAAGGTACTCTCCACCGCTGGCGCCTACTGGCGGGGCAGCGAGAAAAACAAGATGCTGCAGCGCATCTATGCCATCTCGTTCCCGAAAGAGGCGATGCTGAAAGAGCATTTGCAGCTCCTCGAAGAGGCGCAGAAACGCGACCACCGCAGGCTCGGCGCCGAACTCGATCTCTACTCCATAAACGAATCCGTGGGTCCCGGCCTTGTTCTGTGGCACCCGAAGGGCGGCAGGCTCCGCACCATCATCGAGGATTTCTGGCGCAACGAGCACTATAAAAACGGCTACGAGATCGTCTATTCCCCGCATATCGGAAGGGCGCAGCTCTGGGAAACCAGCGGCCATCTCGATTTCTACCGCGAGAACATGTACGCGTCCATGGAAATAGACGAACAGGAGTATTTCGTCAAGCCCATGAACTGCCCGTTCCACCTCATGATGTACAAAAGCACCATGCACTCGTACCGCGACCTTCCGCTGCGCTGGGCAGAGCTCGGCACCGTCTACCGCTACGAAAAAAGCGGCGTGCTCCACGGTCTTTTGCGGGTCCGCGGTTTCACGCAGGACGACGCGCACCTTATCTGCAGGCCGGACCAGATGCCGGACGAAATCCGGAACGTGCTCAGGTTCTGCCTTTACATGCTCAAATCCTTCGGTTTTGAAAAGTTCAAAGTCTACCTCGCGACCCGGCCGAAGGAAAATGCCGTGGGCGACGAGGCGAAATGGAAAAACGCCACTGCT
Organism: Chitinispirillaceae bacterium; assembly: GCA_049514575.1. Lineage (GTDB taxonomy): Bacteria > Fibrobacterota > Chitinivibrionia > Chitinivibrionales > Chitinispirillaceae > BOG-1184. The sequence continues at coordinate 1,283 of JBEKUX010000033.1, forward strand.
GCGCTCGAACAGGCCGTAAAGGCCGAAGGCCTCGATTTTGAAGTCGACGAGGGCGGCGGCGCGTTTTACGGCCCGAAAATCGACATCAAGATCAAAGATGCACTCAACCGGGAGTGGCAGTGCTCGACCATCCAGTTCGATTTCAATGAACCGGAACGGTTTGACATCACCTACGCGGGCCCGAACAACGAGCGTGAGCGTCCGTACATGATCCACCGGGCGCTGCTGGGCTCTCTCGAACGCTTCATGGGCGTACTCATCGAGCATTATGCCGGCGCGCTCCCCTGCTGGCTCGCGCCGGTGCAGGTCAAAGTGCTCCCTATATCGGAAAAAACTCTGGCGTACGGCAGGACCGTAGCGGACAGGCTGCGCGACGCCGGCCTGCGCGCCGAACTTGACGACCGCAATGAAAAAATAGGTTATAAAATCCGTGACGCGGAAATGAAGAAAATCCCCTTCATGGCGGTCGTTGGCGAAAAAGAAGTCGAAGGGAATGCCGTTTCGGTGCGCTGTCACGGAAAAGGCGACAAGGGCTCAATGACATTGGGCGATTTTATCGCGCTTGCTGTGCGAGAAGGCCGGCCGTCTTTCAATTCACCATAATCAACCAGGAGGTACCCTATCAACCGTTTTCGATTGCCCCCGAAAAGAGCCGACGATACCCGGATCAATAACGAAATCAGGGTCGCGCGGGTACGGGTCATCAGCAACGACGGAGAGCCGCTCGGCATCCTGCCGGTCGGCGACGCCCTTATCAAGGCAATGACCGCGGGACTCGATCTTGTCGAGATCTCGCCCAGCGCCGACCCGCCGGTCTGCAAAATTATGGATTACGGCAAGTTCAAGTATGAGAAGGCGAAAAAAGCCAAAGAGGCGAAAAAGAAACAGCACGTGATGCATTTGAAGGAGATCAAGCTCCATCCGAAAACCGACGAGCACGATTTCAACTTCAAGATGGACCATGCACGCAAGTTTCTCATCAAGGGGGACCGGGTAAAAATAACCATCGTGTTCCGTGGCCGCGAAATAACCCATATCGACTTCGGCGCGCGCATGCTGGAAAAGGCAAAGAACGTGATTATCGACCTTTCGCAGATTGAAATGAACTCGAAGATGGAAGGAAGAAATCTCATTTCCATCTTTGTACCTGACAAGGCGAAGATAAAGGATTTCCTTCGCAAACAGGAAACAGAGCGGAAAAAAAGCGAACAGCTTGCCGCCCTGAATCCGGTAAATCAACCGGTGGTATAATCGATTATCGAACTATTTTCAACAAAGGGAGACTGCACATGCCGAAAAAAAAGAACCGGAGTTCAGCCGTGAAACGGTTTTCCATCACCGCCCACGGGCACGTAAAGAGGAAAAGGGCGTTTAAAAGTCACATTCTCAACAAGAAAGACCGGAAGAGAAAACGCCACCTGCGGAAGGGCGCGCTTATCTTCAGGGGTTTTGAGAAGAAAGTCCGTTCCATGATCGAATCGTAACCGTGATTCGTCGGATTAAAGACAGAATACTCGGATTTATTTAACGAAAGAAATGAATAATCAACAGTAAAGGAGTAGACAATGCCAAGAGCAAAAAACCGCGTCGCATCGCGGGCGCGGAGGAAAAAAATCATCAAACGGGCCAAAGGGTATTTCGGAAGGACGAAAAACAACTTCACCCTAGCAAAAGACGCTTTTTTCCGGGCCGGAAAATACGCCTTTCGGGACCGCAAGCAGCGCAAGCGCCATTTCCGGTCGCTCTGGATAATGCGTCTCAATGCCGCTGTCAGGCAGTTCGACCTTGCATACAGCGACTTTATCGACGGCCTGAAAAAGAAGAATATCGAGCTTGACCGGAAAACGCTGGCACATCTGGCAATGTTTGAGCCGGAGAGCTTTAAAAAGATAGTAGAATTAGTAAAGTCATAATAAAAATAAAAAATTAATTTTCTTTGGCTAAAGGCTTTATTCGGGGTGGCGGGTGCCTGCCTGCCGAAGCTTCGGCGCAGGCAGGGGCACAGTTTATATAATTCTTTACCCGCACCCGCATACATCCTTCCGTTTAAAGAAATGATTTTTTAATTTCAACGGTATAGAGTTTGAGGGTAGGGGTCAAATGAAGTCCGGTCCTGCAATAATGGTGCCCACCCCATACCCCGCAAAAAGTCTTTAGCAAATGAAAAGTTGTTTAAATTAATATGTCAGATCATCTAAAACAAATCGAAGAGATTAGAAAAAATGCTCTCGAAGAACTGACGAGACTGCGGAATGCGGCGGATATTGACCAGTTCCGGGTGAAATACCTCGGCAGAAAGGGCGTCATTAAGGATTTATACGGAACCCTGAAAGAGGTCGGCGAGGAAATCCGCAGGGAATTCGGACAGAAAGTCAATGATCTGCGCACGCATCTCGAGGCAGAGCTCGAAAAACTGAAAAATGCCGGAGCAGGCAGAACAGCATCGGGCGCGCAGATTGATTACGGCCTCCCCGGCTACCCGTTACCCTGCGGCAGCCTGCACCCGCTTATGAAGATCCGCAGCCAGATCCGGGACATTTTTATCGGCATGGGTTTCACCGTCGCCTACGGGCCCGATATCGAGACCGACCACTACAATTTCGAGGCGCTCAATTTCAAGCCCGACCACCCTGCCCGCGACATGCAGGACACGTTTCACGTATCGGCAGACACCGCAAAAACGCTGCTCCGCACCCACACCTCGCCGGTGCAGATCCGGGTCATGGAAAAACAGAAACCGCCGATCCGCTGCATCATGCCGGGCCGGGTGTACCGGCATGAGGAGATTTCGAGCCGCAGCTACTGCCTTTTCCACCAGGTTGAGGGATTGTACATCGACGAAAACGTCAGCTTTGCCGACCTCAAAGGTACCCTCACAGCTTTTTCGCGCGCCTTTTTCGACGAAAAAACCCGGCTCAAAATCCGTCCGAGTTTTTTTCCGTTCACGGAGCCGAGCGTCGAAATCGACGTCGAATGTTTCTTATGCAAAGGGAAAGGCTGCAGCATCTGCAAACAGGGCGGCTGGCTCGAGATTTTGGGCGCCGGCATGGTCCACCCGAACGTATTGAAAAATGTGAACATTGACAGCGAAAAATATACCGGCTTTGCGTTCGGCATGGGCATCGAACGCATTGCGCTCCTTAAATACGGCATCGACGACATCCGTCTTTTTTATGAGAATGACGTGAGATTTTTAAGGCAGTTTTGATACGCCCCCTGAATTTCCCGAAGGGGGACTTTTGTGGAAGTAAATTATTATCAACAATAAACTCCTTGTAAGTCCCCCTTCGGGGGATTTAGGGGGCGTGGTAAGGCTTAAAACTTAAACCTATGAAAATCGTTTACAGCTGGCTCAAAGAAATCGTCGACATCAATGTCCCTGCTCAGGAACTTGCCGATGCCTTGACCGGCGCCGGCCTTGAAGTCGCTTCCATTCAGCATATCCGCGTTCCGGCAAAGGTGATAGTGGCAAAGATCCTGGAAGTCTCGAAGCACCCGAACGCCGACAAGCTGACGCTGTGTAAAGTTGATACAGGAGAAAGCCAGCCGCTGGCCGTCGTATGCGGCGCGCCCAACACCAGAGCCGACATGCTTTCGCCGCTCGCGATGGTCGGCGCGGTGCTCGGCCCGGACATGACCGTTAAAAAAGCGAAAATCCGGGGTATCGAGTCGTCGGGCATGCTCTGCTCGGAACGCGAGCTCGGCCTCTCCGACGACCACAGCGGCATCATGTCTCTGCCCTCCCATTTCAAAATCGGCGACGAGTTGTCAACCTATTACCCGGAAGACACCGTCATTGAAATCGAAATAACGCCGTCCCGCGGCGACTGTTTGAGCGTCATCGGTGTTGCGCGGGAAGTCGCGGCCCGGTACGGCGTTCCGCTCAAAGAAACTGCGGTCCAGCCTGAAGAACAGCCAAAGGATCCGATCGGGAAAGCTATCACCGTTTCGATCGAAGATTCAATCGGCTGTCCTCGGTATGCCGGCAGGCTCATTCGAGGCGTGACGATACAACCGTCGCCCGAATGGATGCAGCGCCGTCTTACGCTGGCAGGCCTGCGGCCGATCAATAACGTTGTTGACATTACGAACTACCTCATGCTGCATTACGGCCAGCCCATGCACGCGTTCGATTACAACCTGATCGCAGGAAAAAAAATCATCGTACGGAAGGCGGGAAAACCGCTTGCCTTCAGGACGCTCGATGATGCGCAGCGCGATCTTGCAGGAAGCGACCTCCTTATCTGCGACGGCGAGCGGCCTGTGGCGCTTGCCGGCATCATGGGCGGCGCCGGTTCAGAAATTTCGGACAAAACAAGCGACGTCTTTCTCGAATGCGCGTTCTTTGATCCTGGAACGATCCGCACGACTTCGAAACGGCTCGGCCTATCGACCGACGCTTCCTACCGCTTCGAGCGCGGCGTTGATCCGGAGACCGGCCTCGTCGACGCACTCGACACTGCGGCCTGTCTTATTGTCAAGTGCGGCGGCGGGAGCGTGGCCGTTGGCCGCGCGGATGTCTATCCGAAAAGGTTTGACCGACGCACGATCACCGTGCGACCGAGCCGCGTCGGTAAAGTCCTCGGGCAAACGTTTGCGGACGAGAAAATAACCGGTTTTCTTGCTTCCCTCGGTTGTACCTGTGTGCAGAAGGGGCCGGACATGATACACTGTACGGTGCCGCTGTACCGGCATGATCTTGAAATTGAGGAAGATTGTATTGAAGAAGTCGGCAGGCTGTACGGATACGATGCAATTCCCGCATCCCTTTATGCTCGCGTATTTTTAAGCAACCAGCTGCCTGAAACCGAACATGCCGCCGACACGGTCCGTCATGCAATGGCGTATTCGGGCTTCAACGAAATCGTGACGAACAGCATGACCTCGGAGAAACGTCGCGCGCTCCTTACGCCCGACAAAAAACCCGTCATTCTTCTGAACCCGCTTTCGCCGGACATGGCGCAGATGCGCACAACTCTGGCCGGCAGCATGCTTGAAGTCCTTGCCTACAACCTCAATCGTAAAAACGGCGACAATAAATTTTTCGAAGTCGGCAAGACCTACGAAATCCTCGCAACGGGCGAACGCCGCGAACGGGACGTTCTCGGCATCCTCATCGAGTCCAACTGGACACCGGCCGCGTGGAACACCGCCGAAGGGCTACCCTGCGGCTACTATATTTTAAAAGGCATCCTCGAAACATTTGCAGCGTATACCGGTTCAGAACACCCGAAAATAACCCCGAACGCCGAAGGTCTGGCGGTCATGTTCGACAGCTTGTCTGCCGCAGTTACTCTGGGTGAAGAGATGCATGGCCTTGCCGGTAAAATTGCCGGAAACGTGCTCGACCATTTTGATATTAAAACAAAGGCGTATTATACGGAGCTGGATATCACCGGTTTTCTGGCCGCTCCCCTGCCCCGGCCGCAGTATAAACCGCTGCCCAGATTCCCGGCGCTTGAGCGGGACTTCTGCTTTGTCATGCCTGAGCATTTGAGCGCCGGCGCAATTTCCGAAGAGATTTTCAGACTCTCGCCCCTTGTCGCCGAGGTCCGGCCGTTTGACCTTTACCGTGGCGAAAAACTCGGCACCAACCTTAAAAGCATCGCCTTCGGCGTACGCCTCCGGTCCGATGAAAAAACGCTGACCGATAAGGACGTCGAAGGCCTCTGCGCCACACTTATCCGGACCATGCAGGAAAAGTTCGGAGTGCGGCTGCGGACTTAATGTAAGGATACATTCATGGCAAATACTATTGTCGTCGGTACCCAGTGGGGTGATGAGGGAAAAGCGAAAATCATCGATTACCTGACCACCCAGGCGGACATTATTGTCCGCTTTCAGGGCGGCGCAAACGCCGGGCATACGGTGGTTGTTAACGGAAAAAAGTTCATCTTTCATATGGTGCCTTCCGGCATCATGACCCCGTCGAAAATATGCGTGGTCGGCAACGGCGTGGTGTTTGACGCGGAACAGTTTCTGAAAGAGGTCGAGGAGCTCCGGGCCACCGGAATTTCGGTCGAAAACAGGCTTTTCGTTTCCGACATCGCCCATCTGGTTTTGCCATACCACAAGCTTGAAGATGCGGCGGCCGAGTCGAGCAAGGGACAGGAAAAGATCGGCACCACCGGCAGGGGCATCGGCCCGGCCTATGCTGACAAAGTCGCACGAATCGGCATGCGTGTCGGTGAAATACGCGACTGGGACCTGTTCGCAGAAAAATTCAAGAAAAACTTTTCACGCAAGCAAAAAGACATGGCCGCGTTCTACGAAGCTGTTATCAAGCTTGATGCCGAAACGATCCTTCAGAATTACCGTACGATCCGCGAAAAACTGCTGCCCTTCATCATTGATACGGGCAGCTACCTCTTTGAAGCAGTCCGCCGGAAAAAACGCCTGCTGTTCGAAGGCGCGCAGGGTACCTTCCTCGACATCGACCACGGCACCTACCCCTTTGTTACCTCATCAAACACGATCGCCGGCGCCGCCTGCACGGGCAGCGGCATCGGACCGGCGAACATCAATCATGTCATCGGGATCGTGAAGGCCTACACGACGCGTGTCGGCAACGGTCCTTTCCCCACGGAGCTCGACGACGCGACCGGTGAAAAACTCCGATCGGTCGGCGGAGAATTCGGCGCGACCACCGGACGCCCGCGGCGCTGCGGCTGGTTCGACAGCGTGATGGTGCGGAAAGCGGCGCAATTGAGCGGCCTTACGCGTCTGGCACTCACCAAAATCGACGTGTTGAATACGCTTGACGAAATAAAAATATGCACACATTACGAGTTGTCGGGCAAAAAGGTCGAACAATTCCCGTCGAACTATTCACTGCTTGAAAAAGTCAAGCCGGTCTATGAAACGCTGCCCGGATGGAAAACCGATATATCCGGCTGTAAAAAAATCAGCGACCTTCCTTTGAAAACTATCGCCTACATAGAGCGGCTGCGCGACTATTGTTATGCTATTCCGGTCCTGATCGTATCCACAGGACCCGACCGTTCGCAGACCATTGAGGTGGAACCTCTTGACTCATGACAATCTTTTCAGCAAGGCGGCTATGATTTCTGTCGATGTCATCAATGTCTTTCTTACGGCAAAAGGTGACGAATTCATCATCCTGCTCAGAGGGAAAGGCGACCGGCGAACGCTTCCCGTTTCCATCGGCCAGATGGAGGCGCAATCCATCGCAAAGGAAATTTACCACGCTTCGTTTCCAAGGCCCCTGACACACGATCTGTTTAAATCGGCTCTTGAAAAGCTCGGCTGCAAAGTGACAAAAGTTGTAATCTGCGACCTTATCGACAACACTTTTTACGCGCGCCTGTTCATTCAAACCAAGGGCGAAACCATGGAAATCGATTCGCGTCCGAGCGATGCCATTGCGCTCGCCCTCCGTTTCACCGCACCCATTTTCGTGGAAGAAAAAGTCATGGATGAGTCGGGGATTATTCTTGCGCAGGGGAAGGAAGCTGAAAATATCCCTGACACCTACGGCAAGCCGGTTCAGAAAAAAACACGCCGGGAAACGGATCCCCGGGAAACGACGCCGCTCGAGATATTGAAAGCGAAACTTATAAAAGCCATACGTGAGGAACGTTACGAAGATGCTGCCAAGCTCAGGGATGAGATCACCAAATTAACAAAGTTGAATTAAATGATGAGTTTTTTCGATAAGAAATAATATATTTTTTAAAGATTATAAAGTATAATGAACGACTGATACCGTGTAACACTGAAGGCCTCGCAACACACACTTCTCTTGTTAACTGGAGAACGGGCAAAAAAAGTGAGGATCTGAAACCGGGGATTACTGTCATGCAACGAATGTTTCTCAGCGCAAAGATTAGAGATATCAGGATCACCGCTCTGCGTCCGGATTATGAGGGCAGCATCCTGCTTGACGAAGAATATATGGAAAAGGCCGGAATACTCCCTTTCGAAGAGGTCCATGTGCTCAACCTCAATGCCGGCACACGCATCATCACCTATGCGATCAAAGGCAAACGCGGATCAGGATGCGTCGAACTAAACGGCCCGGCAGCGCGCCACGGCATGGTCGGTGACGAGGTCATGGTGCTGACCTATCTGCTCCTGGAACCGCAGGAAATCGCAGGGCATAAACCGCGCATCGTCAGCATTAATCAAAAGCACTGAAGCGGCATGTTTTCAAAAAACCTCTCGACCTTTCTGAGCATCAGCGCTATCCTTTTTATCGCCATGGTGATCGGTGTCATCCGGAGTCCCGAACGGTCCGCTGCTCTACCCGTTGCAGCCACGGTGAAAACCGATTCCCTGCAGCGTGAACAGCCCGTTGTTGAGAATGTTCCTTCAATCGGCCGTATCCGTGTACTCAACGGCTGCGGTGCAGCAGGCGCTGCCGATAAAATGACCGATTTTCTGCGGGCAAAAAAATTTGACGTGACCAATAAAGGCAATGCCGCAAGCTGGAATTACCCGTTCACGCTCGTTATCTCGCACACAAAAGACATGACCATCGCCCGGCAGATCGCCAGGGCGCTGAACACAGACCATTGCGTCCTCATTCGCAAAGAAGACCGCTCCTGTGACGTCACGGTCATCATTGGGCCCGATTACGGAGAAAGGATCCGGTGAATAAAACAACGATTAAATGTTTACGCGGAAAACAGCTGGTTGAGGTTATCGTTTCTGCTGCTCAGGAGAAACTGGCGGAAGGACTTACCGTCATCGACCTTCATGAAGCTGCTGCCTGCGCCGATTTTTTCATTATCTGCCAGAGCGAAACAGCCGTTCAGAACAACGCCATTGCCGATACGATCATCGACCGCTGCGCGAGGAAAAACACCCGTCCCTGGCACCGTGAAGGCGAAGATGAGGGACGCTGGATACTGCTCGATTTCACCGATGTGGTGGTGCATATCATGCTTCCCGACCTGCGCTCGTACTATAGCCTCGAAACGCTTTGGACGGGTGGGAAACGAACCGACATCCCCCTGGATATCACGGGTAAAAACAGCTGATCACATTACCGATTCTTGAAGTGTTCCGCCAGGGTGTTGAGCTGTCCCTGTGAGGGTTTTACACGAGGCCCTTTTTTCCCGAGGCCCTTCATCGAGAGAGATATCCGCCGTTTTTTTGCATCTACTTTCAGGATACGGACATCCACCCGGTCATGAAGCGTCACCACTTGCTCGGGCGATTCTACATATTCGTCGGCAAGCTGCGAAATGTGGATCAAACCGTCGCACACCGCATTAATATTGACAAAAACACCAAACGGCGTGATATTGGTGACCCTGCCCGAAACGATCGCCCCGTCTTTGATCTCCGCCAGCTTTAACTTCCGGCGCGACTTCTGCAGCGCCGGTGCGGACAGACGAACGCCCGCCATGATCTGCGCGATCATCTTTTTCTCTATGTATATCTTTCTCACCGGGTCATCCACTGCAAAGGACCTGAGGATTTCCGGGTCACCGGCGATCGTATCGAGCGAAACGTTCAGTTGTTCCCCGGCCTCCTCAATCCACCCGTAGTAGTCGGGATGAACAAGCGAGCGGTCTCGGAAATCATCGGCTGTCGGAACTACGACGAATCCGGCCAGGTTTCTGAACTTCACTTCGGTCATGCCGGCGACACCGAGAAGACTGTTTTTGGAAACGAACGGTTCTTTGGCATCGGCTGAACGGATTGCCTGGAGCAATGAAGCGGTAATGCATTCTTTTCCAGAAAGCGGAAATTCGCCGATATCCTTGACGGGTATCCCCTTGCGGAGCGCCGAATCGGTGACGATCCGGTTGACTATTTTAATAAACGAGTCCGGGGTAAGGGTATGCTGAAGCGGATGCGCTGAATAATACTGCATCCCTATTGACGGAATAAGTTCAAGCGGCCGGAGAAACTGCAGTGCTATCCCGTAGACCTTCCGGGTGTCATTATCAAGCAGCATTTCATACTTCTTAGTCACCCATGCGGACTCAGAAGGATTTTTCATGGCCGCGTCCACTTTGTAGCGTATTATTGGAAGAGGTCGTACACCTTCGCCGGGCTGGATGACCTGCGCAAGTACCGCCTCCGCCGCCGTCGCCTGTTCATTATCGCAGATGACAATGTCTGCCGGCCGGTGACGGAGAAAAAACTGCCGGAGGCGTTCTGACGAGGCGATGTTTCCGTCCGGAAGTTTTTTCTCTGATGTTGCACTGAGCAGTTCACCGTGTCCATTCACGACGATGAAAAACATCTGCCGAGGATGAGCCGCGTCTACGATGCAGACCGATCCCCGACGCTGCTCTTCACCGTATTTTTTTTCCAGCTCAGGTGCAATCCGCCGTACCGCCCATGACTCCGCTTCTTCACGCAGGCGGATTTTTACGTCACGCTCAACGATCGGCTGAAGAAGGCGCAGCCAGCAGTCATCGATGATTCCGCACAGGAGGTCAAACCCGCTGAAATCAGGGTTCCTGATAAAATGGTGCCGTAAAAGTTCGGAAATGCGGAACAGTTGAACACTGAGCCGCAGGCGTATCGCCTTTTCGTCCTCGGCGGCCAGAAGCTCCACGGCTTCTTCTTTTGTCAGCTCAACAACCGGGATCTTTTTGGCGAGGTAACGGATAAACCGCTGGTCCTGCTTACTTTTAGGCGTTATTTCAAAACAACCGTCGTCATAGGCGAATTCGCGCGCCATGGTACGGACGGTATCATCATAAGCGAACCGTTCCGCAAGAATGTCCCTGATCCCCTGCAGTACATCATCCGCTGATTTGAGGGAAGGATCCTTGCCGACGTACGACTCAGCCATCGCTTCTATCGAAACGTCCTGTGCTTCCTGGCGCGCCACGATATCGGCGAACTGTTCCAGCCCTTTTTTTATCGCCAGCTGTCCCCTGCTCCGTGGATTTGGGCGCAGGGGGAGCAGCATATCGTCGAGCTCAAAAGGACTGGTCATGAAATTGACGCGTTTTTCAATGTCCGGGGTAAGTTTATCCGCTTTTTTCAGCGCATTCAGAACGCGTTTTTTCTTGGAAGCAAGTTCCGACATGCTGTCAAGAAAATCATAAATCTCCCACAGGCAGGAGAGAGGGATTTCCACCGCGACCTCGGGCCGGTATTCTGCAAGGTAATACGGCGTATCGCCGTTTAGAAAAGCGTTACACAGCAACTCGGAAAGCGACGGTGAGATATTCCATTTATCGGCTATCTGCTTCGCAAACTCAATCATGAGGATTAGTATTTTTGAAGGAAAAAATATTTTATCGGATGGAGAAAATAAAATATGCTGTTGTATAAGGCAAGAAAAGACTGTGCAGGTTTCGTTTTGTTTTTATCAACACCGGCGTCGGGCCGCTATGCAAAATTCGCCCTGACTTTCTTCGCTCCCTCGACGGCGTTAATATGGCCGATGACTTCATGCGGGTCGTCGGTCAGTTTAATAAGCGACATATCCTCCGATGAAATATAACCGTACTCCGCGCATACCGTTTTCTCAATCCACTGCAGAAGCCCTCGCCAGTAAGATTTACCCATAAGAATAAGGGGCAGCGTCGCCACCTTGTGCGTCTGCACGAGTGTAAGCGTTTCGAACATTTCATCCATGGTGCCGAATCCGCCCGGCATGATGATCACCGCAGAAGTGTATTTAAGGAACATCACCTTGCGGCAGAAAAAATGCCGAAAACTAAGCAGCTGCTTGATATACCTGTTAGCCTTCTGTTCAAACGGCAGTTGGATATTGAGGCCGATTGAGGTGCCGTACTCCGTTGCCGCGCCTTTGTTGGCCGCTTCCATGATGCCGGGACCGCCGCCGGTTATTACGCCGTACCCGTTTTCTACGGCAAGCCGCGCCACCTTTTCAGCCATAGCGTAATATTTATGGCTGCGGGGAGTACGCGCAGAACCGAAAATCGTGACACATGGACCGATCCGGGACAGCGTTTCAAACCCTTCGACGAACTCGGCCATGATGCGGAAAAGACGCCACGTATCCTCCTGCGAAGCGGGATACGACGTGTTCTGGTTATTGTTGTTGGACATGTTCGTTCTTTCTAAATGGTTGTAAACGGAACAATACCCATTATATTATTTTGCCATCGAAAGGGCTATCACTGAATATTCAGTAAAATATATCGATGGAACCCCACCGCCTTACTCAAATCTACGAGCGGTTGAAACCGCTGCTTTCCGATCCGTACGATATTTTCCTTTTTGTCGATACAGAAGAACAGGCCATCTACGTATGCAGCGGACCCTCTGTAAGCGGACAGTTCAACGCATCAACTTCTTTTCGGGGTCTCGGCAACCGGGAAAATTCCAACAAAACGCCGACCGGCCTCCATTGCATCAAAGAAAAAATCGGTGCCGGCGCCCCGTCCGGAAGGATTTTCCGCGACCGCCGCGATACCGGGGTGGACTGGAAGCCTGGTTTGACTGAAGATAATTATATCCTTACGAGAATCCTGCGACTGGAAGGGCTCGAACCGGGCCTGAACAGAGGACCCGGCATCGACTCATATGACCGGTATATTTACATCCACGGAACCAGCAGAGAAGAGCGTATAGGCACCCCCCTTTCCCACGGCTGTGTCTGTCTTGACTCGGACGATATTATAAGCCTCTTCGATACTGTCAACGAAGGAACTCTCGTATTCATAGACGCAGGACACCTCACCGTCAAAGGCAGTTCCTGTTCCCGTCTCCACTTTACCGGCATATTCGGTTCCGGCATGAGCGCGCTTGCACAGTATCTCGAGTGGCAGAATATAATGATTTCGGGGTCAGATCGCCTTCTAACGAACCCTGATACGGAAACCGTCCGGTTGAAACTTGATCGCTGCGGCTGCGATATTTTCAGTCAGGACGGATCGGGCATTACCTTTTCGACCGATGCACTGTGCGTTTCGACCGCCATCGAAGAGTCCAACCCCGACATCGCTGCCGCACGCAGGCGAAATCTGCCCATTCTCCACCGTTCCGACGTCCTTGCGGCGGTTATAGATGCAAAAGAAACCATTGCAATTGCCGGAACAAGCGGCAAATCGACTGTCACCGCGATGATCTTCGAATTTCTATCCGCATGCGGAAAATCACCGTCGCTCATAAGCGGCGCTCCGCTCGTACGGCTTGAAAAAGAGGGGCTGATCGGCAACGCGTTCGCCGGGTCGTCAGACCTGCTGGTGATCGAAGCGGACGAAAGCGACGGAACGCTCGTTAAATACCGGCCTGCCGTTAGCGTCATACTTAACATTTCCAAAGACCATAAAAACATTGACGAAGTCGAATCCCTGTTTCAGGCATTTGCCAAACAGTCCGGCTGGACTGTCGTAAATGCCGATGACCGCGGGCTCGACCGCATCCCGGCGCAGGAACGTTTCGGCTCCGTCGGTTCGGCAACGTGGAAACCCGACCGGATCGAACTCCAACCCGACTCGGTAACCGTATACCGCAGCGGCATCGCAATGTATCTGCCGCAGCCCGGCGCCCACAATGCCGAGAACCTCTGCGCCGCACTTTGCGTATGCGAACATCTGGGGTGTGATCTGCAAAAGATTGCCGCTGCAATTCAAAACTTCCAGGGCGTGGCGCGCCGCTTCACTCTTACCCGCACGCAGAAGCAGATCTACGTGATCGACGATTTTGCCCATAATCCGGCGAAAATAGCTGCAACGGTCGCGGCTGCCCGCGGGCTCTCCCAGCGCATCATCGCCGTCTACCAGCCTCACGGTTTCGGACCTACGAAATTTCTCAAGGACGATTATATTTCAACGTTCCGTTCGATCTTCGCGCCAGCTGATTCGCTGTACCTTCTGCCGATCTACTATGCAGGCGGCACGGCCGTGAAAGATATTTCATCCGAAGATATTATTAACGGCCTGGGCAAGGTTCCGTTTAAAACAGATACGGTTAAAGATCGTGACGAGCTGTTAACTATCCTTGTAAACGATGCTCATCCGGGTGATTGCGTGCTGCTCATGGGCGCACGCGACCCATCGCTTCCCTGCCTGGCGAGAATGATTACCGATGTTTTCGGCGGACCTGCGGAAAAATATGCTTAACAAATCAGATAAAATACCACGCGGTTGCTTCATCCACCACCCAGTTGACGCCCTCGGCCATTCGCTCGCTCAACAGCAGCTCGATGATGCGGTTCAAAATAGTGTTTGAGCGCGTAACGCCGAGGAGTTCTATTCCGATCCTCCGCTGGCGCTGCCCCTTCTGGAAAGTCAGATCCTGATAATTTTCCATGATACGTGAGAAAATCTCGACGATGATCGTGGCGATCTCCCGGACATCGATCATCTCGAACACCTGCTTCGGATCGTCGAGCCGGTCCTGCACGCGCAGAAAAGCGACCTTTTCGTTGATCCATGCGGTGACGAGCGGCTGAATGAACCTGAGGGCGTAATTGAATTTGCACACGAGCGCGAAGCAATCGCAGAAATCAACCAGCCGCGGTCCCAGCCTTTTGCGCAAGGCGTCGGCCACAATCTCTGCCGTGATTCTCTTGGCCCACGATCGCAGTTCATCCTGCGTTACCGAACATTCGTTCCGGATTTCCTGGAGCGCATCCACCAGTTCCCGGTCCGCGGGAAGCGACGCCGCGATGCGTTCGATGCAGCCCGACAGCACGTTCCGGCTCGTTTTGCGGGCCACCTTTGCGGCAAGCCACTTCAACTCCTGAACGGTCACCTGTTCACTCTCCCTGTCCAGCTTGTGTTCTATTCTGTCCAGTACTTCTTCAATCGCATGCTGGTCCGCCAGTGTACCCCACATTCCCTTGATTTCGGTAATCATGAATATCGCAGAAACCAGCATCCGCTGTATCCGTTCCGCGGCATATGCCCGCTGCTGCGCGTAAAAAAGAACCGTTTTCTCCATACCGGTCTGGAACAGTACCGGTTCACGCTGTTTTTCATCCTTGATGCAATCGGCCATTATCTTCCAGTCTTCAAGTACGGTCTGGAAAATCCGGAGATCCATCTGCAGATTCTTGGCCCTGAGCGTCGAATAGATATCGGCGATATTCAGGGTCGCCTGGCAACCGAGGACCCTGGCGGGATCTTTGATACGCAACACATCGAGCAGAACCGGCCGTGAGGCCTCACCCGTACACAGTGTCCCGAAAAGATCGTGGTTCCCGACAAGTTCGATAAGCAGCGGGAAATAATCTTCACCGTCATATCGGAGAAGATTCCGGATCTCCGTAGTTTCGGCATCGCCAAGCGTTTCGAGAAGGTGTCTGCCGAGAAGCCCGTGACGTTCCCGGTTAATTACTTTTCCGATGTCATGGTACAGCGCTGCAAACCTGAGGAACTTTCTGAAATAGCTGTCGGCCGTCCCGAGGAGACTGTCGGTTTTTTTTGACTGAAGGAACTGGCCGTAGGAGGCAAACGGCTCGGCCGACCAGATATCGGACTGTTCGAGAATCCGGAAGTAGGCGTTGGTGGTCAGCATGACCGACGCCTTTATGACATAGATACTGTGGTGGCGGAACACCTCGGTGATCTTCTCGGTGCTTAATATTCGTTCCTGTTCCCGCAGCCGCTCCTCAAGCTCTTCAACGGACAGATCCTGCTCGTCCTTGCCGAGGTCGCGTGAATTCGGGTTCTCCTTTTCGTATAGCTCAACGTTCCTCCCGCTCGAAAGCCATGCGCTGCTGTCAAGCGCTAGCAGAAGCTTGCCCAGCGGGAAGTCCGCCATTTCTTCCCGTGAAGGATATCCCTTGTTCCTGAGAATGTCATCAATCTGGTCTAAGGTCATATGTTCCTCATGTTTTTTTATCTTCCCTTTTCCAACCGTTCGGCAAGAAAAAGCGGAAGATGGTTGCTGCGGATCTTGCGCTGGGTGATCGTAAAATCGTAATATACCCGCATGAGAGTAACGGTCTGCGCTTCGGTGTCATAAATGCCGTAACATGAGCGCGAATCGAAATCACGCGGCTGCCCCACGCTCCCGACATTGATCAGATAATAGTGGGCGCCGTTGAGCTTTATCATATGCTCCGAATGCAGCATGATCCGGTCCTCGTTTTGGATCATGATGGACGGCCAGTGGGTGTGGCCGATGAAATTCAAGCGGAATGTCAGGCTGTTGAATGCCTCGAACACCGCCTCTTCACTGTCGGGGAACACATACACCCAGGCCTGGGGGTTTGATGGGGACGAGTGGGTAAAAAAGATGCCGTCTTTTTCAATGGTCAATGGCAATGACCCCAGATACCCTTTAGTGGCTTCCGATATGTTCGCCTTGGTCCACTCCATTGCGGCAAAAGCATAGTAGGTAAAATTACCGGTATCGATGCGGCCGATGGCCGCATAATCGTGGTTACCCGCGACACACAGCGATGCCTGCGCCTGCACCAACTCCACGCATTTTTCAGGATCGGGATAGTAGCCGACGATATCCCCCAGGCATATCACGGAATCAACCGACTGTTTTTTAATGTCCACAAGCACCGCCTGGAGCGCTTCGACATTGCCATGGATATCGGAAATTATAGCGTATCTCATTTTACAGACCCGTAAAACCATTCAAAAGTATCATAAATTATATTATCGTTGCAGCCGGATGAAGTAGTTATTTTTTGCTTTATTGACGTATCGAGGGAATCTGGTATGATAACTCAACCGCCATCCTTCCCATGCACTACCATCATCCAGAACTACCGTTTCCACGGCATGCCAACAATAGTCCGCTGAAGCGGACATTTCCATGAGTGCTATTTCCCAGGAAAGCGGTCAACACCGTATGACAGAGCACAACACCTCCCGCCAAAAAATCAAACTGTTCCGGAACCGTATACTTCCGGCAAACTCCGTTCTTATAATCACCCACGATTACCCTGATCCCGACTGCCTTGCCTCAGCGTTCGGGATACTGCATCTCATGAATTTCTGGGGCGTTAAATCTACAGTCATCTCGTTCGGCGGATTCGTAGGCCGCGCGGAAAACAGGGCAATGATCCGTGTACTCAATATTCCCACGGTTCCTTTCGTGCTCACCGAAGTCAAAGATTACGAACGGATTATTCTGGTCGATTCTTTCCCCAATAAAGGAAACGTACCTCTTCCTCTGAATATCACAGTCCATGCGGTGATTGATCACCACCCCAACACGCCGCCGGCCGAAGCTCCATATTTTTACGATATCCGGAAAGAATTCGGCGCAACCTCCACGATTATTACCGAGTATCTTCAGGAAGCCGGCTGCCCCATCAGCCCCAGACTTGCGACAGCCCTTTTCTACGGCATAAAGACCGATACGGGCGACATGCGGCGTGAAAATGTCCCTGAAGATATCGTCTGCTACAAGATGCTGTTCGATACAATGGACCACCATCTGCTCTCACGCATAGAAAATCCGGACCGGGATGAGGAATTTTTCCGGATACTTCACCGCGCGGTGGAGTCGACCTATACCTCAGACACGTTCGGATATACCTATCTTGGAAACGTAACGACCCCGGACTATGTCGCAGAAATGGCCGATCTCTTCCACAGCCTCGAACGGCTGGAATGGATGGTCAGTTCAGGCGTATTTAAGAACCACATTTTTTTCTCCATCCGGTCAAAGACCAGCAATCGCGCCGGAGCCATCGCCGAACAGCTCGCTGAACGGCTGGGCGGTACCGGCGGTGGCCATTCAAGGGTCGCGGCGGGCCGCATCCCGGTGGATGCCGACACGGTAAATAAAATCGTCTCTGAATTCGAACATATCATGAAGGAGCTTTTCGGGATCAGTAATGTGCCGGAAGAAAAGTTGCTGTAGTGTTTTTTACCCCGACCTGCTTCCGCCCTCTTAATAAAGGGGCGGAACGAGAAGGGGGTAGAGCGCGGGACACCATGTGGGACTATACTGAAAAAGTACGCGACCATTATCTTCATCCCCGGAATGTCGGAGAAATACCGGACCCTGACGGCTTCGGCGAAGTGGGCAATATCACCTGCGGCGACGCGTTGCGCCTGACCTTCAAGCTGGATGACAAAGGTAAAATTACGGATATCCGCTTCAAGACTTTCGGCTGCGGCAGCGCCATCGCATCGGCGAGCGTTCTTACTGAAATGTGTAAAGGAAAGACGCTCGACGAAGTTAAAAAAATCACCAATAAGGATATTGCGGGAGCGCTCGACGGCCTGCCCAAAGAAAAAATGCACTGCAGTGTTATGGGCCAGGAAGCGCTCGACGCGGCGATACGCTATTTCGAATCAGGCGGCAAGGAGACCAAACCCGCCCTGAAAGAAGGGACCATCGTCTGCACCTGTTTCGGCGTCACTGACAAGGAGATCGAAACCGCAGTCCGGGAGAACGGCCTTGCCACGGTCGAAGAGGTAACAAACTTTACCAAAGCAGGCGGCGGTTGCGGCGGCTGCCATACCGAAATCCAGAAAATCATCGACCGCGTACACAGCATCAGGCGGCCAACTCCAGTACTACAGGCACCCCGTCTTACCACGCTCCAGAAAATCGACTTGATCCGGCACACCCTTGAAAGCGATGTGAAGCCACTGCTCGAACGGGACGGCGGGTCCTGCGAGCTGGTCGATCTCGAAGGAAACACCGTTTTTGTCCGTCTCGCCGGCCACTGCTCCGGTTGCGCGTTCTCCACCATGACGCTTACCGAAGTGATCGAGAAAAAACTGCGGCAGGCGGTAGCTGATGATCTACGGGTAAAACTGGCCGATGAGCGGTAGCGCTCCTGTGCAGGGTACAAACGGCGGTACCCTTAGACAGCGGTTATAACTTCCGGTACTTTTTCTTCACTTCCTGAATTTTTTTCAGATTCTTCCTGATAGGCGGGATTTTCATGAATTCCGGCGGAATTTTGGCACTGAGGATACCGTCCGCGGCGGCAAGAGCTTCTTTCCCTTTTCCCAACCGGTCATAACCACTTGTCAGGACATAGCAGGACATGACATAATCCGACCAGTTGACCGGATCGCGCGCACATGAGATTTCCGAGAGTTTCTGCCCCAGCATGACTGCCTGATCGCAGTGCCCACTCCAGAGCGCGATAAGGCAGCGAATCCGCAGAAAAATGGTGTTCCCAGGTGCTTCATCAAGAGCAGACAGGGCAACGGTATCCGCGCGACCGAACCGTTTGCGGTCGATAAGAATCCAGCAGAGCGAATTTTTTGCCGCAAAACCGTAGAGGAACGGAGCGGCCGTTGCCTTTTCGACTTCGCGGATACCCTCATTTTCGCTGTTCGCAGAGATAAAAGGAAGCCATTTGAAGCTCTTGCTCAAATAGTAATGGAAAACACCTGTTCCGAGCATCGCGGCATGCATGGTCGAATCGCGCCTCAGCACCTCTTTAAGCATGCCGATCGAAGCCAGGGAGCTCCTGAGGGCGGGAAACCAGCTGCCGCATTTCGCCTCGATGACCCCTATCCCGCCGTAAATATTCGCAATATAAAAAAGACATTCTGTGGAATCTTTTCCGTAAAGCTTGCCCAGCCGGTTTTCAAGCACCTTCCGGATGCTGTCTGCGGTTGTTAAAAAACGCTCGGAATACAAGGCGTAGGACTCATAATCCAGCAGTTCGGTCTGTTCGATTGCCACACGTAAATAAAGGGCGTAGTTATCGTCCGGCGCCGTCTGCAGGTGCCGGATGAGAAGTTCTATCGCATCGTCATATTCCTGTTTTACTATCAGCGATTCCACGGATGGAATAACAGTAGAATCCGGCGCAGAGGCAGGGAGATTAAAAAATCCCGTCAGGATAAACAATAGGATTTTCCCGAG
The DNA here is from genome assembly GCA_049514575.1 of Chitinispirillaceae bacterium. Taxonomy (GTDB): domain Bacteria; phylum Fibrobacterota; class Chitinivibrionia; order Chitinivibrionales; family Chitinispirillaceae; genus BOG-1184. Next base: position 20,996 of record JBEKUX010000033.1, read on the forward strand.
ATGGTTCATTATACCCTTGCCGGTGTGCGCATGGAAAGCATTCACCTCAGTGTTTTCCCCTCAGAGAATTCGGGGCGGTTTTGTGCCTTTAATAATAAGATACGCTGCGGATAAGGCGCGAGGCTATAGTCTTTTATCCAAAAAAAAATTGCCCCGCACTACACTGCGGGACAAAAAAATCACCCCACCACATATGCAACTTATTACCTTGTTGCCTATTGTATCTTCCATTGGTCCTTTTTATCTTTTAGAATAATATATGCTGAAATTCGGCAAATAATATATAATTAATACTATTATTGTAAAAATCTGCTATGTTTTACAATGCGTGTTAATCGTTTCATTTCACTGAAGGGGGAAGAATGAAAACCTGCGGGAAAATATCCCTGTTTGTCCTGTTGCTGATGGCGGTCCATCCGGGAGCCCAGACCATAACAGCAACAAGCGCTCCGTTTACCTTTCCGTCCGAAGTCGCGGTCAAAATGCCGGCAAGCGCCCCGCATGCCTCCTCATATTTCAAATATTCCGGCCTTTCCTCAAGGGCTGGAACATTGACATTTGCATGGTCGTTCCCTTCCCAAGCCTGGAACCAGAAGGGAACCATCGTCGTTTATTCACTCCTCGGCAGGACAATAAAGGCAATTCCCGTTTCAATGAACGCAGGGACCGTCACCTGGAATATCTCCAAGGAAAACGTCAGAGGGGTCTATATCGCCCGGATTATCTGCGGTTCCGCCGTGCAGAACCTCAAACTCCTGTTGTGCAGATAAGGGAGCAAACCATGAACCGAACCATACTTACGACTCTATTGTTTGCAACATTAACCCTTCCGGGATGGGCGACGCGGATTTCCAACGTGCGGGTCGATCTTCTCAAGGCCTATTCAAAAGGCCTGATAAATACATCGGACACGGCGTATGATTACATGGGCCGCCTGACCTATACCTTTGTGGCCGAAGGGAAAGATTCGGTGTTCCTTGACTTTGCAATCACGAGGATGAGTACTGTGGATTCGATTATTATTCTTGAAAAAAATGGCGACGTCGGTCTTGTAAAACAGAACAATGCCGGTGATACCCTTAAAACCATTTACTTCCGCGCCAGGCTCATCAACGATGTTTCAGGCAACTATGTCGCCACTGTTACCGCCAATGCCACTATGAGCGAAATGTGGAAAAAAGCGGATTCACTCGTCAGGCTCATGTCGCTTAATGTGCGTCAACGCATGCTCTATGCCAACGGCGACTGGAAGGGCTTCGGCTCGGACAATGAGCCGCTCAGCAGCAGCAATTCAACCCTGCTTGTAGGGTGGCGGTGTTCGGACGGCCCACACGGAATACGGTGGCCCATCGGGCCGGCAAGCGGACCTGCGATCTACGGCGCAGGGGACACGATGACGCTGTTCGTGACCGAGGCCGCGCTCGGCTGTACGTGGGACCCTGCTCTGGCCTTTCGCGTGGGAGAGGCAATCGGGCAGGAAGCAAGGGCTGTCGGTTTATATTGCAATCTCGGGCCCCTGTGCGACCTGGTAGTTAATCCCAGCTGGGGCCGTGCCTTCGAAACAATGGGTGAAGACCCGATCTTGAACGGAAACATGGCGGCCGGTCAGGTGCAGGGATTGCAAAGCGTAAGAGTTATCGCGACTCCCAAACATTTTACTCCGTATCTCCAGGAAGCGTACCGGATGAACGGCCTGCGCGTCACGGTCTCGGAGCGCGCGTTGCGCGAGCTCTTCTGCGTCCCCTTTGAAATGGCGATCAAGCAAGGGGGGGCGCGCGCCATCATGGCCTGCTATAACAAAGTCCGTGTTCCGGGATTTACCACCAGCGATCCCACGGAAATCAGCGATAACGTCGAGCGCGCAGCGACAAACCGACATCTTGTCCAAGACATCCTGCGAAACGACTGGGGTTTTGACGGCATCATTATGACCGACTGGCTCGGCGCGGAGACGGTTGTTCCTGAATCATATGTTTACAACACGGATTTCGACATGAGCATGCCGTGGGGCTATGGTCTGTCTCATGCGGCCTTCTATATCCACATATTGCGTCAGTGGGACTCTCTGCCGCTTATTAAAAAGGCAACACGGTGCATGTACGACAGGCTGTGGGCATGGGGCGGGAATTTACTTACCAGCGACAACCAGATTAATACTTACCCTAGAAGCGTGATCTTATCGCCTGAACATAAAGCGGTGTCCCTGCAAGAGGCGGAGGAGAGCATCGTGCTTGCTAAAAACGACAGCATCGGAGGCGCGCCTGTGCTTCCTCTTGACACGAGCGCCACTTTCACCGTCGCGGTCGTGGGGCCTTTCGCCAAGGTCGGAAGGTGGGGCGGCGGGGGAAGCAGCGCAGTGACGCCCGACACCATCATTACGCCTATTCAGGGAATCCGGAACCTTTGTGCGGCTTATCCCAACGTCACGGTCACCGACAATATCGGTTCCGGCGCCGACGTCGCGGTCGTGTGCATCGGCGTGGACAATGAGTCCGAAGGTCAGGACCGTCCGAATTATACGCTACCCGTGGTCGGCGGCACCGACCAGAACAACCTTGTTTCAAGCGTGATGGGGAGCGTCCGGAAAACGGTCGTTGTTTATTCCGGAGGCAGCGCTTCGTGCGCAGGGGCCTGGTCGAATGCACCGGCCGTGCTCATCGCATTTTACGGGGGCCGCAGCCAGGGACAGGCGATTGCCGAAGTGCTGTTCGGCAAAGTCAATCCGGGCGGCCACTTGAATGTCACCTTTCCGGCAACAGCGAACGATCTGCCTTCCGGCTATGGCAGGATTTCGGTTACGGTACTCTCCGCCGACAGCGCGCACGGCTATTTCTACTTTGAAAAAACCCACAAGACACCGCTTTTCTGGTTCGGCCACGGCCTGAGCTATACCTCCTTTGCCTATAATTCAATCTGGGTCAGCGGATCGCCAGCCATTACTGCCGGGGACAGGATAGACGTTAATGTCGACCTTTCCAATACAGGAGACATGGCCGGAGATGAAGTGGTACAGTTGTACGTCAAACCCAACACCGTCAACAGCACATTTCATCGCCGCGTGAAGGACCTGCGTGGGTTCCAGCGGGTCTCGCTCGGATCCGGGGAGAGAAAATTAGTTACGTTTACTCTCGGACCTCGCGACTTTTCGGTCTATGATGCGGATTCTACGCATAAAACGGGTCAGTGGAGAATCCTGACGGGTTCGTACGACCTTATCGCCGCCTCGACGTCAAACCCGGCGGAACTGGTGAGCGGAAATGGGAAATGCGTAATAACAACAATCACGGTTCAGTAAAGGAGATTTTATGGTTCGACCTGTAGTAAGCATTGTAATAACCGCTCTTGTGCTCTCTCTGTTTTCCGGCATTCAGGCTGCTGTATCTGACAGCAGTGATGTGGTCATCACGCAAACGGCGTACGGTGATATTGAAGCCGGTCAGATAAAGCATGGGTATTATTATCGCGCTACGGTCGGCCTAGCCGAGCCGATAACCAATGTTTGGCAGCAGAGGGCCTACGGTTACCTTGGTTTAAACGCGCTGGTCAAAAAACGACTCAACCTCAATTTAACCGCCGAAGGACTCATGGCTTTCTCCACGCCGCAGAACGCCTCCTGGCCGGAGACAACGCAGCCTCGGCAATTTTTTAATATAAAATGGGTCTACGCGTCTTACCCGTTCGGAAAAATAGAATCGCCCTTTCTTACTCTGCAGGCCGGTCTCTTCCCTTATAAATACAACCCGGACGCGCGTAACCTCGGAGAGTACCTGTTCAGGTCCAACGCTTATCCGCTGGTCATCTACAGCGATTTCGACAATCCCCAGGCGGATCTTTTCGGTCTTCGTCTGAACTTGCACCTCTCCGACCTTCTGCTCAAAAACGACGAGTTGAAAAACGACCTCCTTTTTCACAGCGAACTGCTCGGAATGCCGGTCCAGGACTGGTCGTTATCGGACGTTATAAGTTATACGATGCCCTGGGTAACGGTGGGCGCCGGCGCAAGCCTCTGCCGCTATTTCTCCGTCTACCAGGGCTTATACCCTTCGGCAACCACCGACGGGTACTTTTCTCCGGGCAACCTTCCGGAAGCGGATAAATCGAATTTTTGGATTTATGACACCCTCCCTTTCACCGACAGCGCCTTTTTCGACTGGAAATCGATCAAGCTGATGGGCAGAGCGTCATTTGATCTAAAAAAGTTTATCCCCTCTGACATGTTCGGCAAGGAAGACCTGAAATTTTACGTGGAAACCGACCTGATTGGTTTAAAAAATTATCCTCTCTTTTATGAGCACCGGAAGGATCGTATGCTTTCCATGATCGGCTTTAATATACCGACTTTCAAGTATATCGATGTAGTTAACCTTGAGTTCGAGTACTGTCCCAATAATTCCGCCTTTTCCGACGGTGCATTTTACGGCTATTCCACCCTTGGCCTCGCTAATGTAATACCGCTCGATTCCTTCACAACACAGGGAGATTACAATGTCAAACGGTCCCCATGGCGCTGGTCGCTCTATCTTAAAAAATCGGTTCTTGGCGACCACGTCAGCTTTATCGGCCAGATCGGGCGTGACCATAAAAAAATTGATTTCTATTACTTCGACATGGCGTATATGTCTTTTATCGAATCGCTGCAGACCAAAAAAGATTGGTGGTGGTGCTTAAAAACCGAGTTCAAGTTCTGACGGCTGCTATACCATTGCTATTATGAAGTGTAACACTACCGTTTTATGGTGAGATTGCGTCTACATTCCCTTAATTTTCTTGCACTAGCGGTATTTCCGTTTTTTGTCTTCTCCGTGAACGCGCAATATCCTGGATGGCGTAATTATACGTGCGGGAAACAGGTAAAGGCTATAGCAATAAAACACAACGACGTCTGGGCAGGCACCACGGCCGGGTTGGCTAAAATCAACAAAGCAACAGGCCAGACCGTTTTTTATAACAAAGCGAATTCGGGACTGCCCGATAATGACGTCTTTTCGATCATGCTCGACAGCAGCGGCGCTGCCTGGATCGGTACGGGATACGGCGGTGCGGCAAAATTCGACGGCGCAAGCTGGACCGTTTACAATCAATCGAATTCGGGCCTGCCGCGGGATTCGGTCTCGTGCATCGCACAGGACAGCGCCGGGGTCATGTGGATCGGCACCTGGTGCGGCGGGCTTGCCCGGTTCGACGGAGTACATTGGACCGTTTACAACGATACGAATTCCGGCCTCGCCGACCCGAACAACCATGTCCATTTCCTTGCAATCGACGACAGCGGCGTTAAATGGATCTGCGTCCAGGAAGGCGGCATCCAGAAATTTAACGGCACTTCCTGGACAATATATAATTCCTCAAATTCGCCCGTGCCCAGCAACTGGTGCTATACCGTGGCAATCGACCGCAGCAACAGGAAATGGATCGGGACAAACACCGGAGGCATGGCGCTGTTTGACGGGGACACCACGTGGACGATATTCGATTCCTTGAATTCCCCGCTGCCGTCCAACTGTATCTATACCTTTGCGATCAACGACAGCGGCAATGTTTTTATCGGTTCGGCAAACGGCATTGCCCGCTGCAATGGAACGACGTTGTTCATCGATACGATGTTCAGCTCCATTCTGTCCGGCAGAGCGGTCCATGCCCTGGGAATTGACGACAGCAACAATTTGTGGACCGGTACCGATAACGGCCTTGTTGAATTCAACGGCGCTGCCGTAAGGTCTTTCCCATCCACTTCCAATTCAGGTCTGCCAGGTAACATTATCTATTCGATAGCGGTGGACCGGACAGGTACGAGGTGGATCGGTACCGATCGCGGGCTTGCCTCATTTGACGGAAACAAGTGGGCCTCCTATGACACCGCAAACTCCCGGCTGAAAAGCAATCACGTCTATTCGGTCGCCGCTGACAGCAGCGGGAACATATGGGCAGGGACCGACCGCGGCCTCGCAGAATTCACCGGCGCCGTCTGGACCCTCTACGATACCGCGATCTCGCCCGGGCTCCCCGATAATTATGTCCGGGCCCTGGCCATCGACCGCGGCGCAAACGTCTGGATAGGGACCGATAGCGGACTGGTGAAATTCACCGGAACGGCCTGGACGACCTTTAATGCCGCCGATTCCGCTTTACCTGATGATAAGGTCCTTTCCCTGGCGCTCGACAGCAGCGGGAACATATGGGCGGGCACCGCCGGCGGCGTCGCGCATTACGATGGTGCCGTATGGACGCGATTTACGGCGCAAAACTCCGGGTTGCCTTACAAGTATACCCATGCGGTGGCTGTTGACAAAAACAATGCTTTGTGGGCCGGTACCGATGCGGGCGTTGCGAAATACGACGGCGTCGGCTGGACCGTTTACAACGATACGAATTCGGGTCTTGCCGATGAATTTATCAGGTCCATCGCGTTCGATCACGGCGGCGCCCTGTGGGTCGGCTCACAAATCGGCCTGTCGATATACGACGGGAAGGCTTGGAACGCGTATACCGTCTTTAATTCGGGCCTGCCCGCCGCCGGAGTGAATGCAGTGGCGATAGACCGCGACAATCTTGCCTGGATCGGCACGGACAACGGCCTTGCCTCCTGCGACAAAACCGCGGGCGTCATAAATCCGCCCCCCGGCCTGTCCTCTCGATCGCTATCGGCGTATAATTATCCCAACCCGTTTACCCGTTCGACAACTATTAAATATTCGGTGCCGGAAGACGCGCATACCCTTGTGCGTATTTTCACTATTGACGGAAAAACTGTCGCGACATTAGTCAATGAAAGAAAAAGGGCGGGAAGCTACTTCGCGCATTGGAACGTCTCCACCGCAAGCGGCAGCGCATTGCACGATGGAATTTACCTGTGCACTTTTATTTGCGGGAAAAACCGTACCGTGTGGAAAATAAACCTTCTGAGATGATAAACGTATTCGTTACGGCATCATGTTACAGGTAAATAATATTTATGGTTTTTCATGAATCGGTATTGTATTATATTAAAGAGTGTAGGTTTGTTGTGTGCGGTCAGTAATGGAAAAAAATGTATTTAAACTCGAATTTAATCGATTAGATTACGATAATTAACAATAGCAAGAAGGAGGGGAAATATATGTTGCACCTTTCAAAAGTCCGGGTGTTTGCAGGCGCTGTGTTGATCGCAGCGGTGTGGTTTTGCGGCGTCAGTTACGGCTGGACCACTCCAGGTTCCATGATGTCAACCGACAATAACGGGAACTATCCGCTCGGATGCCCCATGGGGGGGATCGGCGGGGGAAACTTCAATTTTATGCCCGACGGCACTTATAACACCACGTGGTGTTATGTAGCGGCTGACGCGGGCGCACCGGCGACGTGTTACGCTTTTCAGAAACGTGGAGCAACAGTGATTTCCGCGACATTGCAGCACGCGGGAAACGTGACCATGTCTGATACCATGTACTGGCCGACAGTAAAAGTGCAATACACGCTTTCGACCGGTTTCAATGACGCTATCGTGCTCAAGTGTTTTTCGCCTATTATAGCCGGTGACGGCATTGCCAACGAAAATGAGAACTCCTCGCTGCCCATTGCCATTTACACGTTCAGACTCACGAACAACACGGCTAACTATGATACCGCGGGGATCGCCCTTTCCAACGGGGCAACCTCAACCATTGTCAAAAACACGGCCGGAACCAGGGTGATAGGAATAAAGAACGGTACCGTCTGCGTCATGGCCGATACCACAAAAGCCAACGCAGCCGACAGCATCACCTGCGGAAACTCCACGACCGGTTTCACGACTACCGGGCTGCTCAATAACGGCGCCGCCGGTTATCTGGCGAAGCGCGTTGTCGTGGCGCCTAATTCGACCAGCACCATTACCTTTTGCGTATCATGGACGAATGTTGCCAACGGTTACTACCGAGCTTACTTCACCGATGCCCAGGTCATGGCGACTTACGGCATAAATAACGCGGCCTCCTGGGAGACAAAAGTCGACAACTGGCACAATAAGATTTTAAATTCAAACCTTCCGTCCTGGCTCACTGACCTTGTCATCAACTGCTGCCATCCCTTGAATTGCATGACGGACTTTACAAATACAACGTCCAACGGCGTGGCCGGCACCTACGGCATGGCTGAATCCATGAGCAGCGGCAATTACGGTACCAACGACCAGGCGTACTTTGCCCACTTTCCCCTGCCGCTCTTCCTGCCCCAGGCCGCATGGTCCCAGGTCGCCCGCATGTCCGGCTCGGAGATGGCAAGCGGAGTGTTCGGGCACCTCTATGGCAACACCGATCCCCGGAGTGATGTGGGGGCGAAGTTCGTTATGGAGACCTACAAGGATTACCAGTGGACCGGGAACACCGCCATGCTCCAGGCGCGGTATGCCAATATCAAGAACGCGATAGCCGGCTACCTTTCTTTAGACGGGACACCTGCCGGCGATGGTCTTACCGACGACAATGACCAGACCACCTACGACAACCCGTTCAGCTCCGGGTGGACCTTCCCGTCAAAAGAGTATGATAATGAACTGTTCCTCTCAGCGATAAAGGCGGCGATCGCTTCCGCGGTGGTGAACGGCACGCCGGCAGACACTTCCGCTTATCACACCGATTTCGTCAACACCTCCGCGGGCTTTGAGCGTGCCAATAACGCAACCATGGCCAACAGCGGCTTCTGGAACGCTTCCCTTACGAGCTCAAGCGGGAAAACCGGCTACTATACCGGATCGTCGAACGTCGCGCCGGGACCAACGAGCTACTCCATTGGAACATGCGTGTGGAACGGTGCGCTGCATGGCCAGTGGTGCGCCGACCTATGCGGGCTCGGCCCGCTGCATCCGGAAAGCAGGATAGAGAGCTCCCTCGATGTTATGAATGATGCCTGCCTGGACCAGCATAATAATCCGCCGCATTATACGATGATGATGGCTTACGCCAATGTCAATAATACCGGCGCCACTCCTACGGGGACCTATTTCAACGGTCCCTTTGTTGAATATGCCTCATATGGGGCGGGCGATTTCTGCGCCGGGTTCCAGCACAACAGGCCTGCTATCAGCATGCGGGCGCTGCACTCTTTCTGGTTCGAAACGTTTAGTGCGAACTTTCAGAGGGTTTATAATGTGGAGTGCAAAATGATCACTTCGGGGGGCGCCAGCAACGACTGGGGCTCTGACCGGTACATGAACCCGCCTGTGTGCGTTGCCGCGCTCTTCGGCATTACGGGTTTTACCATCGACGTTAACGCAAAGGTACTCCGCATCAAGCCGTCCATACCGGCGACCGGGACGACTTATGCGTTCCCAGGGGACTCGCTGAAAGCCGCTCCGCTCCTAAATCCGATTTCGTGCGGCACCGTGGATTACCGGCAGGTCACGGCATCGACTCCCTACCAGCGTTTTGTCATCCGGTTCGATAATCCGATGCAGTTCAACACGTTCTATGCGAAAAAACTGGACGCGCAGGTCGTGTCGGTTTTGAAACCGGCAGTGGGCGGCACCTCTGTTGCGGCCTCGATTGCGGTCAACAGTGCGGATACGTCCGAGTATCAGGTCACGTTCGGCAACACCCTGACCATCGACAACACGGGCGTTAACATCATCATCGGCTTGAGTACGGCAGCGAAGCTTGCCCAGGAAGGGAAGATCTCACCGGTCGAGTTAACGGCAGACATGAAGCATGGCACCCTCTCATACGTACTGCCGCAACGGATGAAGGTGAATCTCGTGCTGGTTGATGCACGGGGCGCTGCCGTGATGCGCCTTGAGTCCGAGGAAATCGCAGGTCAGCACGTGGTGCGACCCGAGTGGAAAAACATGCCAGCGGGAGTTTATTATGCACACTTCACAGCCGGAGAGTCAAGCAGCGTGAAAAAACTGGTGTATATGAAGTAAGCGACGCCGAAATCTTTCCTCATTGTTGATTACCACCGTCTTTACCTGTCGGGTAAAGGCGGTGGTTTTTTATTTCATCTGGTTCGAAAAAACGCTGGACACCTCAGCGAAGAATTCCTTCAAAAAACGGTCATCGGGCAGATAGCGCTGCGCTTCACTGTAATAGCGGTAGGTGTCGTTGTAGTACTGATAGGCGGTATTGACATCGACGGGTTTTGACGACGCCCTGGCCTCTTCAACCAGCACATTACACAGTATGGTACCGATATGTCCCAGTATTCTCAGGCTGTCGCCTTTGCAATAGGCCGACATCTTCTCTTCCAGCCCCGCCCTTTCCGAATCGGGAATATTCACCACATAGGCCATGGGATTTTCTTTATAGCGTATGATATCCGATAAAATCAGGGCCGGACATTCCCGGTTTTGCCTGTATATTTTCCTTCCGATCTTTCTGTAGAATTCCGCAAAAGGCAGATTGTCGGTGTTGATGCGGCTGATACCAGCGGTGAATTCACGAAGTTTTTCCTCACCCAGCGCACACTGGCCTATAAAATCGAGCCCGTTTGAAAGAGTAACATAATCCAATTGATCTGCAGCGACTGCGCCTTTCCGCAATTCTTCATTGACCCTCTGAAAATCTATGGCAAGGGGTTCGTCTGATCCGATCAGGTGCGTGTGCATGATGGTATTGGGCGAACCGGTGGTCATCCACATCGAACTGTGCGGATACACCTGCTGGAACGACTTGACGATCACCTTGTAATCTTCCGGCGGTATATGCATCGGCAGCCATACGCAATGGATTCCCTTGGGGTTCAGCCGCTTCCGGCAGTCCGCGAAAAAATCCCTGGTGTAAAGCGCCGCGCTCCCCTGGTTCGACTGCGGGTGGATCGGGCCGGAATAGATGAGGTCGTAGGTCTGGTCCGTCAATCGGACGAAATTTTTTCCGTCCTGGATGATCAGGTGGAGCCGGGGGTCGTCTAAAACGCCGTTGTTCATTTTTGAAAAATATTGCCTGGCCGGCTCAATGACGCCGCCGCAGATTTCAACGACGTCCAGCCGTTCCACTTCGCCGTATCTGAGGATCGATCCGGCGGTCCCGCCTGCCCCGAAAGCGATGAGCAGCGCAGTTTTCGGGCGGTCTTTCAGGAATACCATGAGGTGCGCCGGGTACTTGTGTGAGGCCACGTCGACCTGCCCGTCCGATGCCACCATTCTGCCGTCTATTCTGAGAATTTTTCCATAATCCGCTGAACGGCTTTCCGCCACCTGGACGTCGCCGGTGACCGTCTCCTTGAAATAGAGCAACTTCTCGCCTTCGTTGAGCCCTGGCGTCAGCGCATCCCTGAGGTCCGGTGTATAGCCGAACATCAAAATGAAACTTAATGCGGCTATGGCGATTGCCGCTGCGTTGACCGCGGTTTTCCGATACTCACAGGCGGTCATGAAGAGGACCGCTGCCACCAGGAGAAAAATGGAGCCGGCAATCACGATACTTCTCATGACGCCGATAAGGGGGAGCGCGACAAATCCCGCCAGGAGCGCGCCGAAGACCGACCCTATCGTATTGGCGGCGTAGACTGCGCCGACACCGGCGCCGATATTCGTTTTGCCGTTAAGGCTTACCTTGAGCGCAAGCGGAAAAGCCATGCCCATGAGCAGCGTCGGAAGGGCCATGATCGCCGCAGCCAGTGCAATGAGGTAGACAAATGAGCCCCAGAAGGTCGTAATAGCAAGGGTATTTTCAAGATTATGCATGACACCGTACATGTTTTTAATCAGCACCGTGGAAATAAGTACCGACATACCGATCAACAATTCGATGACGGCTAATTTCAGGATCGCGCCGCTCATGTTTTTGGCGAGCCGTGATACCAGAAAGCTCCCGAGTGCCAGCCCGAACAGAAATACTGCCAGCATTGAAGCAAAAGCGTAGGCATCCATGCCCATTACCCATACAAGCGCCTTGGTCCAGGCTACTTCGAGAAACAGGCTTAAAAAACCACACAGCGCATAGGTTACAATGACCATTTTTACCTGCGTGTTTTTAAAAGAGCCGTTTTTAACCTTTTCGGTACGTTCACCGGCAATCCCTGAGTCCTTTTCTTTCACTGCATTCGGCATGCTGTTCAGCCGTTTGCTGTATATCAGAATTGCCGCTGCGATTGCAAAGTTTAAAAAAGCGGCGATTGCCGTTGTGCCGATAAGCCCCACCGTACCGATCAGAAAATATCCGGAAACCAGGCAGCCGAGGACCGCGCCGAAGGTGTTTGCCGCATACAACTTTCCGGCCTGTTTCTCAGGCATTCCCCCGAACGTACCGGTAATGAATTTGCTGATCACCGGCAGGGTCCCGCCCATGAGTGTGCAGGGAATAATTAAAATAAAAAACGAAACAAGAAGCCTTATCAGACTGATCTGATAAAAAGAGGGGTTGATTTGCCTGAAAATAAACGCATACAGGGGTGTGACGCCATTGATGCACAAGGGCACCAGCAAGCCCAAAATACCGATACCTGCTTCTAAATACACATACGTTTTAAGGACATTTTTCTGACGATCAACATATTTTCCGAACAGCCAGCTTCCTGATGCCAGGCCGGTCATGAAAACGGATAATACCGTACTGGATGCAAAAACAGTGTTTCCGAAAACCAAGCCGAAAAATCTGACCCATATGATTTCGTAGACAATGCCGCTGATGCCGGAGAGTATGAACAGTCCGGTAATGAACCAACCGCCTTTTTTTGTAGGATACAAGAGTCGCTCCTTGATTATTATGGACGCATTAAAAGTTTACAGGCAATATCAAGTCCGCAGTCACATGCTTTGCCAAAGTCCGCCCAAGAGCGGCCATTGTCGCCTTTGGCCTTATAGGCAAGCCCGCGGTTGTAATACGCCATGGCATAGCCCGGATCAAGCATGATCGCCTGATTGAAGTCATTTATGGCTCGGTCATGATTGCCCTGTGCATTATAGGCAACCCCGCGGTTATTAAAGACCATAGCATACCTTGGATTGAGTATGATCGCCTGAGTATAATCCTCGATAGCTCGTCCATAGTCGCCTTTGTTCTTATAAGCAATCCCGCGGTTGCTATAGGCCATGGCATACCTTGGATTGAGCATGATTGCCTGATTAAAATCTTCGATGGCACGGTCATAAGCGCCTTTGTTCTTATAGGCAACCCCGAGGTTGTTAAATGCCTGAACATAGTTGGGATCGAACATAATCGCCTGAGTATAGTCTTGAATAGCCCGGTCATCGTCGCCTTTAGCGCTGTAGGCAAGCCCACGGTGAGTATAGGCGACCGCGCAGGGGAATTTGCCGATAGCGTCGCTCCAGAGTGTGAGGCTGTCTTTCCAGACAACGCACCGCTCGCGGGTCATGCAGGTAAAAAGTACTATGGATATACCCAGGCCGGCCAGCAGGAAGCCTTTCATGGCGTTGCTGTTT
>JBEKUX010000034.1:0-33068 GCA_049514575.1 Chitinispirillaceae bacterium
GCTGCCGAAAGGCCTGGGGATACTTCTCGGCGTGCTCATCGGCGTTTTCGCCCAGGTCGGCGACCTTTTCGTGTCGCTGATGAAGCGTTACTTCCGCGTAAAAGATTCGTCACGGATCATTCCGGGCCACGGCGGCATTCTCGACCGCTTCGGCAGCCTCTTCTTCACGGCCCCGGCCGTTTCCATCTTTTCCTGGGCGGTCAGCCGTTTTATCCATATGTAAAGGAATATGATGGCGCTACGAATACTGCTCCTCGGATCGACCGGCTCCATCGGTACCAGCGCCTTGAACTGTATCCGGCGTCTGCCCGACCGTTTTTCGGTTGTAGGGCTTTCTGCCGGAAAGAACGTAAAAAAACTGGCCTGCCAGATCGAGGAGTTCAGGCCCGAAGCCGTGTATGCGGGCGTCCGGCATGCCGGAGAGAATTTGAAGAACGTCCGGGTGTATTCTGGCCCCGGAGAACTCGAACGGTTCGTCACCGAACTGGACTTTGACGTCTGTATCAATGCGCTGGTGGGCGCCATCGGCCTGCGCCCGACCGTTGCCGCGCTCAAGCGCGGCAAACGCATCGCGCTCGCCAACAAGGAGAGCCTGGTCATCGGCGGCGATTACCTCGAATCGCTCCTTAAGCGCGGCAGCGGCTCGCTTGTGCCGGTGGACAGCGAGCACAGCGCCATCCTCCAGTGTCTCGCCGGCACCAGGGACCGGAGCGTGGAAAGCATCATTCTTACCGCTTCGGGCGGCCCGTTCAGGGAGCTGCCTGCCGATAAATTTTCCGGCATCACTCCTGCCCAGGCGCTCAACCACCCGACGTGGTCCATGGGAAAAAAGATAACCATCGATGCGGCCACGCTCATGAACAAGGGTTTCGAGGTGATCGAGGCGCACCACCTGTTCCATGTTCCCTACGAGCGACTGCGCGTGTGGATCCATCCGCAGTCCATCATCCATTCGCTGGTCGAGTTCCATGACGGCGCGATCATGGCCCAGCTCGGCCTTCCGGATATGGAACTGCCCATCCAGTATGCGCTTTCGTATCCGGAGCGGCTGCCCATGACCGGTCCAAGACTTTCGCTGCCCGAAATCGGAAGGCTCGAATTTTTTGAACCCGACGATGCCCGGTTTCCATGCCTGCGGCTCTGCCTTGAGGCGGGTAAAAAAGGCGGCACCGCTCCGGCAGTGGCCAACGCGGCGAACGAAGTGGCGGTCGAGTCGTTTCTCGCCGGCCAAATACCCTTTACCGCGATCCCAGAAATGGTGGCATTTGCACTTGAAAAACACGCGCCGCGGCCGGCCGATTCGCTCGAAGCAATCGAGGAAGCGGACACTGAAATAAGAACAACTGTTTTAAAGCAATATCTTGATCGTTAATAGGGAGATTGACGATTTTGTAGGGGCGATTCATGAATCGCCCGTTGTGTGGAGGTAGAGACGCACGGCCGTGCGTCTCTACCCGACCCCTGCGAAGCAGGGGGCACGCCCAAATAAATTTAAAAAATTGAAAGGTTTTGAAATATGACTATTCTTCTTTCGATTATTATCGGCATTCTCGCGCTGGGTTTAATGGTCATCATCCATGAACTCGGCCATTTCGGCGCGGCAAAGGCGTGCGGCATCAGGGTGCTGGCCTTTTCGGTCGGGTTCGGCAAGGTGCTGCTTAAAAAAAATTTCAACGGCACCGAATACCGGCTGAGCGCCATACCGTGCGGCGGCTACGTTAAAATGGCGGGCGAACAGCCCGAAGACGAACGCACCGGCGCGCCGGACGAATTCCACATGCGGCCCAAATGGCAGCGCGCCTTTGTGGCAATCGCCGGGCCGCTGGCCAACTATATTTCGGCGATACTGATGCTCTGGGTCATGTTCATGTACGGCGTCGACCACCCCACCTATTACGACCGCCCGCTCATCGGCTTTGTTGCCGACAGTTCAGCGGCCCGCGATGCCGGGATCATGGCAGGCGACAGCATCGTGTCCATGAACGGCACATCTGTCCGCTCCTGGGACGACATGGAGAAGCTTTTCCTGGTCGGGACGTCCCGGTACGACGTCGCCCTGGTGCGGAACGGAACGCCGCTGCACTGCCTGATCGGCAAAAATTTACAACATAAGAAAAACGATCACTATTCGGAGCCGACCTTCGGCATGCTGCCGGCGTTCCCGGCCGTGGTCGGCAGGGTCTTTGATACGCTGCCTGCGGCCAAAGCAGGGCTCAAGGGCGGAGACACGATCGTGTCGATCGACGGCGTGCCGCTGTGCTCATGGTACCAGATCAGCGATCGTATCCAGAAAGGCGGTCCGGGCAGGGAACGGACCATCACGGTCGCCCGGCCGGGCGGAAAGTTGACTGTCGGGATTGTTCCGCGCTTCGACGAAAAGACAAAACGGCAGATACTCGGCATTGAAATGGGCAAACCGGCGTCCCGCATAGTTCGGTATACCGCGTTCCCGGCCTTCGGCCGCTGCCTTAAAAAAGCCCGTGACTTCACCACCATGATTTTCGAGGTGTTCGGGAAACTCGTTTCACGCGAAGTTTCGACAAAGGAGCTCGCCGGTCCTGTAGGCATCATTCCGGCATCAGGCATTATCGCCCTGCAGGGGCTCTCGCCGATGTTGAACTTCATGGGGCTCATCAGCATCAACCTCGCGGTGCTCAACCTCTTTCCGCTCATCATTACCGACGGCGGCGTACTTTTGTTCCTGCTCCTCGAAGCGGTGCGACGCAGGCCGCTTTCGATCAAGACCCAGCTGGCGATCACCCGTTTCGCGATCGCGTTCTTCATCGCCTTTTTTTTCTACGTGACGCTAAACGACATCAACCGCATGCCGCAGCTGTTCAAGCTTTTCGGCAAGTAATGACAAAAAAGAACATACCGGCCGCCATTTATTATTGAGTAAACGACGCGGCGTTTGCTATTTTTAGAACCCTTTCATACATAGCAATCAGCATAAGGCGAGGAGCAGCACCATGGGTACCATTGACACCAGCCAGTTCAGGAAAAAACTTAAAGTCATCCTTGAGGGCCAGCCGTGGATGATCGTCGAAAACGAGTTCGTCAAGCCGGGCAAAGGACAGGCCTTCAACCGCACCAAGTTCAAGAACCTGCTCACCGGACGCGTGCTCGAAAAGTCCTTCAGGTCCGGCGAAACCTTTGAGGAGGCCGACGTCTCGACCACCAACATGCAGTACCTGTACAACGACGGCCACAGCTATACCTTCATGGACATCAAGAGCTACGAACAGGTCGAGGTCCAGAAAGAGATCATGGAAGACGCGGCCAAATGGATCCTTGAAAACGCGGTGTGCGAAGTTTCATTCTGGGGCGACCGCGTGATCTCGGTCACGGCGCCGACCTTTGTCGATCTTCTGGTCAAATACACGGAACCCGCGGTGCGCGGCGACACTGCGAACAACGTCACGAAAAAGGCCACGCTCGAGACCGGCGCCGAAATCGACGTGCCGCTCTTCATCGAGGCCGGCATGAAACTCAAAATCGATACCCGCAACGGGGAATACCTGCAGAGGTCTACTTAACGCTATACAATGCTCTCGCTAACGCAAATTCAGATACAATTTCAGGAAAAGGCGACCTGCCGGAGGTAATTTTCCCACAGCGCGCGCACTGATTCCGTTGCTGCAACCGGCTACTCGGCCGGCAACCCCTTTTTTCTGTACGCCGCCGGACCAATCTTCTGCGATTTGATGAAGGCTTTCGTAAAGTGGTTCCGGTCGCAGAAGCCGGTCTGCTCCGCGATGTGGTCGATGCTGAGGCCGGAATATCTCAGCAGATGGCATGCCTTTTGAAACCGTTTCATCTCGAAATATTTTTTCGGAGTGATGTTCATTCTCTGCTTGAAGAAATAGATGAAGGCGTTTGTGTTCATTCCCACAAGACGCGCCAGGTCGGCGTTCACAAGCTTTCCGCTGAGATGGGCGTCCATGTATTGAGCAATAGTGACCAGACGCGGATCGTTGAGAACCGGCGTTTGGATTTTTTCCGACAGAGAGCAGAGCGCCTGGGCGACGATCAGATTCGTCAGCACCATGAACCGTGGCGTTCCGGACTGACCGGCATTGAGCAGGGAAATGGTTTCCTTGATTTCTTTCTTGATTTCGTCGCTGCCCGGTATCTTATAGAGCCCTGCCGGCAGATGGCCGGAGGAGTAGCTTACACTGAAATGGATGAAAAAATGGTGCACATTGCAGCGGGTGTGCTTGTCGAACGGGGTATTTGGAGGGATAATCACGATCGTGTCGGGGGTGAGCGCCACCACCCGTTTACCCAGGCTCAGGCTGGCGCCGCTGTTGGCGTTCCAGTACAATCGCCAGAAAGGTGCTGAACGGTTTTTGTTAGACCAGGTATCAATTCCGTAAATCTTGTAACAGAGAAGTATCTGGATGGTGAGGCCGAAATCCATACCGTTTTTTCGCTGAGAGGGTCGATGGCAAACCGCTTGTGTCAAAAATACATATTAGAACCTGTGAAAATCTTGTTTTATCGCTTAATCTGACACCACATATTTTATACTGAACATACTAATATCACATCATCTTGGACCGGCTAAGGTGAAATAAACAGGGGAAGCTTATGCAGTATGTTTTCGGCACAGCCCATTGTAAACGATACATCTTCCCGACCCACTGCAATGAACTCGTCGTTGACCGGGCGGATGCCGTCATGTCCGAAGTGTTCGTGGTGTCCGTGGAGCCTGAGAGGGCGGTCCACTTTCACCGGCATTGCGACATGGAACAGATTTTTTATTTTATCGCAGGCCGCGGTATCCTGACGGTCGGGGAGGATAAAAGGGAGTTCAATGTCGGACCGGGCCAGGTAGCAAGGATCCCACCCGGAACGCTTCATTGCGTGAGGCCCAAGGGGAAAAAGACGGTAAAATACCTGTCGATCGATTGTTTCTGTTCCGCGCAAAGAAACGAAACCACGTGGGACGAGCACGTCAGGAACGTATGCCGGGAACGTGGATATTCTTTTGACGCAGTCGTTTCGGCCGATAATAAATAAAGGAGCGTTTCACGGAGCGACAGAGGCGATAATTCGGTGGACGTTTACTTTTATATCGTTGTATGGCATTTTTGATTTTATTAATTTTATCTGGTGCACCAATTTTAATTTCCTTTATTTAATCATAGATAAAGTGATCTGTATGGAGGTTCATACCATTGTGATTATTATACATAAAATAGGTGGTAAAATCCATATTTTTTAACTTTTATGATATTATATTTAATTATTAGGAATATTATGGTATAATTTATTATGAATAAATTCTAAAAGGGGGGTGTTTTATGTCTCGTGTCACAAACGTTCGGTTTTTGGCATTTTGTTTCGCCGTAATAGCCCTGGCTGCGAATACGGTGATAGCCTACACCGGCTCCGATGCGTTTCTCCATTATTATGCAGCCCCGGCGAGCGTAAAAACGCAGTATCAAAGCGTTTGCGTGAGCCTCCTTGTCAGTGATACCACGCACGATACCTTAAAGCATGCGGTAGCCGAATTTGATACGGCGATCCCCAAATTGCTCGGCGGAAGCAAGTTGCCCAGGGCTGACGGCACAGGGGCGATCGTTCTGGCAGAACAAGGGTCATCACTCGTTTCATCCGCGGGCATTGATTACAGCGGCGTAACCGCCGAAGGCTTTATTATTAAAACCATTAGTGGGAAGACCTATATCACGAGCAAATCTCAGGTCGGTGTTCTGCGCGGCGCCTTCCGTTTCCTCAGGCTCATGCAGACGCAGAAAAACATCAATAATCTTAACATTATCGAAAATCCCTATTTCACCTACAGGGTGCATGACCACTGGTACAACCATTATGGAACCGGTCCCGATGCCGAACGTCTGTATGGCGGCCTCAAGGCGTTCCAAATGGCGGATTTCGGGAATCTGACCGGCGCCGAATTGACACGGGTCATCAACTATTGCCGCATGGCAGCTTCCCTGGGGCTCAACGGCATGTGTCCAGATAATGTGAACACCTACCAGAGCGGCGGTCTTGCAAATTATAAATGCCTTGAAGCGGCTAACCTTAAAAACGAGAAGGCTTTTGCTGATCTCATCGGCACCTACGGTCTTAAATATTACCTGTCGGTTAATTATTCCAGCCCCTTGCTGGTGACGCCGATAATCAGCACTGCCGATGCCTATAACAATGCCACCGCAAAACAGTGGTGGTTCAATAAAGTCGATACCATCCGTGCGTATATCAAGAATTTCGGTGGTTTTTTATTGAAAGCAGACTCCGAGGGCGAGCCAGGTCCGCGCTCCACGTATGGTGAAACGCAGTCACAGGGTGCCAATCCCCTCGCGCAGGCCCTGGACCGGTATGGCCTCATTTGCATCTGGCGCACGTTTATTTATGGCACGGTAAGCCCTGATTTCGCGATCGACCAGTCTCAGGAATTTCAGACCCCGGCCCAGACATGGGACACAGGGATCGTTATACGTATGAAGGACGGCCCGCGAGATTTTCAAATGATCGAGCCTCCCCATCAGCTGTTCGGGATGTCCGGCTGCCGTCATGGCATGGAGTTCCAGGTCACCCATGAATATACCGGTCAGGCGATCCATCTTGACTGGCTGGTACCGAAGTGGAAAAAAGTCCTTAACTGGAACATGGTCGGGGCCCCCACCTGGAATGGAGCGTCGGGAACGGTTGTTTCCCAGCTCTTGCAAGGCAGCGGTTCGCGGACCGGCGGAGTATGGGGCATAGGCAATCTGAGCGACACGGTCAACTGGACCGGCCATTTCCTTTGTCAGGCAGACTATTACGGCTTCGGGCGCCTTGCATGGAACCCGAACCTTTCCGCCGATACTATCGCGGACGAATGGATACGGTGCAGTGTTGACAGCGGTTACAATTACGGGCTGAATTATGTCGTATCGTATATGCTGAACAATTCATGGAGGGCATACACCGAATATACCATCGGACATGGAGCGTTGATGCCGGCCCTGGAGAATAATAATCATTACCCGATAAGTTATGCAGGCATGCACCAAAGCAGTTTTTATACCGATTATTTCATGAATTTGACGGCGGACGGCATCGGCGTCGACCGTACCTCGGCCGGAGACAATTTCTTACAATACTTTAGCAGCTGGTCGGCGACTCTGGCCGATTCTTTCAACACCCTCACCAAATGTCCTGAGGATTACATCCTGTTCTTCCATCACCTCACGTGGCCATACGTCATGAAAGGCGGGATGACGCTGATACAGCAGCTTGAGTTCGAGCATTTCCATGGCATTCACATGGTGCAGAAGTTCATCAGATACTGGAAATTGATTCAACCCAACATTGACGCGACGATTTATGCACACGTGCTGTCAAAACTCAACCAACAGTTGACTGATGCTTCAACCTGGGCGTGCGATTTCAGGGCCGATTTCGGGAACGGGGGGCAATATCAGGGT
This sequence comes from Chitinispirillaceae bacterium, assembly GCA_049514575.1. Classification (GTDB taxonomy): domain Bacteria; phylum Fibrobacterota; class Chitinivibrionia; order Chitinivibrionales; family Chitinispirillaceae; genus BOG-1184. Next base: position 7,437 of record JBEKUX010000034.1, read on the forward strand.
AACTATGCGACCCAGGTCCCCTGCCATCTGGACATTATTACTCCGGACACCACCAAAGCCACAACTGCGGCGGCAGGCGCTAATGTAAATCTCTCGGCATGGTTCCGGACCCAGGGCACGGGCACGACAACCGGCGGCTGGGCAAATGGTACGGTCGTCACCGGCGAAACGTTTAACTGGAGTGTCTCTCCCGGAGCAACCCTGACCGCTTCGACAGGAGCGAGCACTGTTTTTTCCGCAAGCGCACCCGGGATCTATAAGGTCACTCTTTCGGACTCGAAATGGCCGAACCAGACCGAGGAAGAACTGATATTTGTCGGAAGCTGGATGACCGGAGTTAAAACCGAAAGCGCGAAGCCATCGCTTTTGCCTTTAAAAATCACTCAAGGACCCCACCGTATCGTGATCATCTCGCCTGTTGCGGGAAAAATCAGTATCGTCAGTCTGCAGGGCCGCGTAGTGAAGTCGGTTCTTGCGGGAAAAGCAGTACCGGTTGTCTGGGACACCAGAGGGGTGGCCAAAGGCCTCTACCTGTTAAAAGTGCAGAACGAAACGCAAACGTTGGAAAGCAAGTTTTTTGTCCAATGAACCCCCATGGGGTTTTGCCGGGTTATATTTTCGCGCGTGAAGTTTATGGGGAAGGTCTGCCTTCGTGAGGGCGGACGGTTTCCCCTGTGTTTTTTAACCGAAAAGGGTTTATACCTATGAGAGTTTTCAAGCTGGTGTTCATTGGTGTGGCAGCGGCATCGTTTATTGCCCAAGCGAAAAATACGTATACGGTATTTTCACTGGGTCCTGCGTGGCCGGTGTCAGGTTCCGCTGCGCCGGTGGATACGATGGGCGACACCAAGAAACTTGGTCCGGGGTGGAATGGGTCCTGGACATTTTTCGGGCTTCCGTTCTCGAAATCAGGAACAGCGCTGTCGGGCCTGGGGTTTGGAGGAAAAATAAGCTACGGACGCTGGGAGCGCGATTCCACTTTTACGGAGATCAACTTTCTCGGAACACAGGCCATCGTGCGGTATTATGTTCCTTTGACCATCAAGCCGTTCGATCTTTTTGTTCAGGCAGGCGGCGGAATGTTCATCGGTTATCATGGTTTTACCGATCCCGACACGCTAAATCTGCAATATCCGCCGACAACTATTCAGGTGACCAAAGGGATAAAGAATACGGGAGTGAGTTTCAACATCGGCATGGACTGGGACGTTATTGAACTCTCGCCAGGCATGACGATGGTTTTTACAAAAAGGAAAACGTCCGCGTGGTTTGAAATCGATGCGGCCATGAAATTTTAATGCGGATTGGGGAACTATGAACCGATATCTATTGACGATCATTGCAGCGTCGGCCATGCACTTGCCGGCGATTGCTCTGGAAAGTGATTCTGCGGCAGCCGGCCGGGAACCGGCGACTCAGCCTGAACCAAAGGCCGAGGCCAAAACCGAGGCTTCGCCCTTCAAGTTTTCGGTGATCTTCGATGCGCAGGTCCAGAAAAACATGTGGGATGAGTTCGGGGGCAACGACAACACCATCACCACCTTCAGGGCTACATCGAACCAAAATGCCACGGGCTATCAGGATGTCGTCAACGATTTCTGGATGAGAGTAACGTTGAAAGGATCGTACCGGTTACAATACCTCGAAGGCGTATTTAATCTGCGGTTTTATCCGTACTGGACGATGCGGCGGACAGTGTATGTACCCTCGGGCAGTGGAACAGCGGCGCCCGACCTTTTAGGAGATCTCGATGTTATTGAGCTTAACCAGGCATATGTCAAAGTTTTTAAGGAGTATTCCCCGCAAAAAGACCTGACGTTCCAACCCTATTTTAAAGTGGGCCGCGACGGCCTGCTCAACAGCTGCAGCGAGTTGTTCGGAAATTATCTCGATCTGCCCACCGGCGGATACGCACAGCAGAACGCCAGCAACATTATCGGCCCGTTTTTAAACAGAAAAGTGTTCGCCAACCAGATTGAAGCAGGGTTCGCGTTCAATGTTTTCAACATGGTCGGCGGCGCGACCTCGCTCATGATCGGCGCAAACGTCAATAATGACAAATTTTATTCAGCTCCTTTCCCGAGGATTTATCAGTTACTTGATTCGAAATTCAGCGCCGGATTTTACCGAGTGTATCAGGACCTGTATTTTTTGAATAAACGTGTCCATATCGGGGGCGGCGTCAGGGATTATTCGACCCCTTATGACTCGGCGTCCGCCATTCTCGCAAAGAGCCATTATTTCGACGCACAGGGGGCGTTCGACGCCGTTATTTACAAGGACCTGAAATTCTATACAGAAATGGCGATGCAGAAAATCGGTTCTGCGTCAAGTCCGGGCATTGGTCGGCCGATCAACGTGGGAATAACCATCCCGACCTTTGGCGCAGTCGATACGCTTGCCGTTGAGTTTGAGAATGTGGCGACTACGTTTTTCAGCGATTCGAGCATGCGCGATGCAACGGGCCAGCGCAGTTCTAAAACCATGTCCGGTGCATGGGGGATCGTGGTGCAGAAAAAGTTTTTAAACAGGCTCAACATCGCGTGGGGGCTTTACACCGGAGACCCGTACGGCGACATGCAGGCTGCGCTCCGGATAACTTCGTATTTCTGAATCTTAATTGAAGCTGTTTTACCCGGAATTTAGAGCACTCACGGCGTCGATAAATGCCGTAATGTTTTCCGAACTTACGCCGGGCGGCATTCCTCCTCCGCACGAAACAACAATCTTCGATTTATCCTGCAGAGAATCCACTAATCGCATGGTAGCAGCGATCACCTGCGTACAATCGCCGTTTGCCAGCACGTCGCGCGGAGGAATGTTGCCTATAAGGGCGACTTTATTCTGCGTCCACTGCCGGAGATCATTCAGCGAAACATCGAACCCCATATTGAACAGGTTGACGCCCATTTCCGGCAGGAACGGCGCGGACACTCTGCAGGGCGCATCGTTATGCAGGAACTTAACGGAGACGGGCGCAGAGAACAACTCCTTGAAATACGGCAGTCCGAAGGTGCGGAATGCATCTTCTCCCAGAAAACCGATGATATCATCCAATAGAAAAATTCCGTCGATGGAAGAAAAGGTGTCCATCTGCAGTTGCAGCCACTCTTTGAGGAACGAGGTGACCTTTTTTACCAGCGCCTCCGCCTTGTCGGGCTGCATCATCATGGTAGTCAGAAATTCCGTCGAACCCATCAGATAGCTGGCGATGTTCAATGGCCCGCGGGCGACCGCGAAACGGATTTTGTGGCATGCCGCCTCGATAAGGGGCTGCGCAAGTCGCAACCGGTTTAGAACAAAAGGCAATAGTCCGTCGCTTGCCGGGTTCGGCGTGGGAAGCGAATCGATCTGGTCGGCCGACTGAATGACCGCATGGGCGTGCGGAAATTCATCAGGCGGGAAAGAGCAGCGCGCCCCGAACGCCGAAGGCTCGGTACACATGCCGAATTCCGACCAGAACCCGGGCAGAAACATGACTTCGGGAAATTCATGAATCGCCTTCATGTTGCAGCGCAGCCACAACTCATCATTGGAGAAATAATCGAGGATTCCTACGCCGCACCAGTTCGGCAGCCACGGGGAATCGATAATAAAGCCGATCGGCAAAGGAGTGACGACCTCGCCGTTTATCACCTTTTTCAGGGATTCCCACTGCTTGTCGGTCATACCAAGCGCTCTTTTCGGTTCGACGTTTCCCTCGTGTGCGCTATTCGAAGCGGCCGATAGGTGCAATCGTTCATCCCGCACCGCTCGCAGGCGTATCCGGCGTATTTGACCGCCCGGCCGATGCCGATCATTCCGCTGACGGATTTCATCGGCTTCATGAGAGCGGATTCAGTCAGGGTGACTCCGCAGAAGTCAACTGGAAAAAAAGAGAACAGCGCATGCTGTTCGGACACCGACCAGCCGCAATATCCCGGACTGTAACGGTTGGTGACGCGCAGCCCCTGTTCCCGCATTTTCCTTCCCAGATGCTCATGCAACGTATCGGCGACATTTTCCACCGCCACCGTCGCGACGGTATCAACCAGGTGACCCATGACCGTATCGCCTTCGCGGACCATTTGTCTGGCCCACGCTTCCATGTCCGGGCCGATGGTGCAGACGAAACATGCCGCCTGTTCCGCGTTTTTCATCCGGCCGGCAACGATTTTCTGCGTGGTAAAAAACGTCCCTCCGACATAGAGGCCATCGTTTCGATTATCCGGTTTTTTGGCGTCAATGACCCTGTACCCCGCCCTGATTGCGCACCGCTTGGACAGTTGCGGCAGAATACCTTCGATCATCTCTTCGAAATGCCCTGGAATTTCCTTCTCCGAATATCCCAACGAGCGCACAACCTCGTTTTTTTTTACGGCAAGATTATTTATATGAACTTCAAACAGGTCTTTTTCCCGTTCGACTTCAGGCAAGGCGCTCTCCATCAGGTCCCTCTTATTGCATTTGCCAATGCCCGTATATGCGCCGGGGTCGTGCCGCAGCAGCCGCCGATGATGTTGGCACCGCTTTTTATCAGGTCCGGAACCTGCGCCGCCATCATCTCCGGCGTTTCTGGAAATACCGTATTCCCATCCTTGATTTCCGGTTTTCCCGCGTTCGCATGGACGAGCACCGGCGTCGATCGGTCGACGGTACGTATTTCCCGCACGATATCGATCATCCGCTCAAACCCGTTGCCGCAATTCGCCCCGATAATGTCGGCGCCTGCCTCCTTGACAGCTGCTGCCATTTCGGCGGGAGAAACTCCCATCATGGTTCGGTACTCCCCGGCGGCGGTGTTCTCGAAGGTAAAGGTACAGATGATTTCGCACTTGGTGGACTCCCTGGCGGCTCGAATGGCAAGGCATGCCTCGTCGACGGCGGACATGGTTTCAATGCACAAGGCGTCCACACCGCCTTTCTCCAGGGCTTTCGCCTGAATACGAAACCCTTCGCGAAGCGTCTTTTCGAAGACATCGCCCGTCATGAGGATCACCCCTGTAGGCCCCATTGAGCCGAGGACGAAATGGTTGTTGCCCGCGGCTTCTCTCGAAATCGCGGCCGCAGCTTCGTTGAGTTCGGCAGCGCGGTCCTGAAGGCCGTAGTGCCCGAGTTTCGACGGACTGGCGCCGAAGCTGTTGGTCTCGATCATGTCCGCTCCCGCATCGATATACCCTTTTGCCACGTCGAAAACGTCGGCGCGATGGGTAATGTTCCACAATTCCGGACACTCTCCGGGTTGTAACCCGCGCTGCTGCAAAAGCGTGCCCCATGCCCCGTCAGAAACCAGGACCTTTTTATTTTTAAGCGAGGAGAGAATCGACCGCATCGAAGCTCCTTTTCTCATTTCAGGCGTGCATTGAGAAATACGACCGCGCTCTGAGGATCGGGAGCATAGCCATTTGCGCCCATCTCTTCCGCAGTTTTCAAGGACAACGGCGCTCCGCCGACGATGACGGTGGTATCGGGAAATCGGATTTTGATTTCCTTGACCGTTTTCGACATGGTGGCCATGGTCGTTGTAAGCAGGGCGCTCAGTCCCACGAAACAACCGGGATGCCGCTCGATGGATTCGATGAATTTTGCCGTTTTAACATCGACGCCTAAATCAAAGACTTCCCACCCGTTGCCTTCCACGACCATTTTCACGAGATTTTTGCCGATATCGTGCAAATCGCCGGCAACAGTGCCGATAACGAATTTTCCTTTTGCTTTTACGCTGCCGGACTTGAAAAACGGTTGGAGATGGGCCATCACCGCGTTCATGGCTTTTGCCGCCATCAGGAGATCAGGAACAAACACCTCATTCCTGCCGAATTTTTCTCCAATGCGCCGCATGCCTTCATTGCATGCCTGTAAGATACCATCGGGGCCAACGGCGGCTTCGAGCGCCTGTCGCGTCAATTCATCAGCGCCGTCAAGTCCCTTCATGTCTGCGGGAAAAGGGGATGATTTGTTCACCTTTCCCCTTTCAACGCACAGGCCGATCTTTTCGATGAATTCATTCATCAACAACCCCTCTTGTCTGTTGATTACCGTAATTCTTTTTAACCGGTAGTATAGCAAAATAATTCTTTTCCCCGAAACGGTTGTATATCTTTTTATATGATGCGTTTACAGCGGGAAGTATTTTAAACCCTTCCGGATTTCCATTGAGGGATGGATGCGGCCGGGATTCATACTGGTAGTATTACTAATCCTCCGATGGAGGTGTCGCAGTTTATGAAGTTTCGCTCATTAGCAGTTTCAAATCCGTCAGATCTCATTTTCGGACACGCGCCAAAACCGGTCACTACCCGCAGAGGTCTTGTCTTTGGCGGCGGTCTTGTTTGTCCGGAGCTTAATTTCACCCTTCCGTCAATGGAAATCAATCAGTCGACCATTCCCGAAGTGCAGCGCAATTATCGGGAGATCATAAGCGGCGCGCTCGAAAAGGCCCTGCATCTGCACAGTGAAGGGGTCGTTTTTGAATTCGAAACGCTCATCGAAATGACCCGCACCCCGTCGATCGGAATTGAGCTTGTCAAGATTATGGACGGGATCTGCGAGGAGTATTACCGCAAACACGGCCTTAAAAGCGAAATACGTCTCACCCCCAACGACCTGCGCGAATTTGAACGGCCGCCGAAGCTGCGCACCTCGCCGCTGCTCGATGCGATGTTCGAACTTTTCGAACAGGGGGCGCTTGCCGGCGGCGACCTGCTCTCCATCGAATCGACCGGCGGCAAGGAGATTTCCGACGATGCGCTGCTCATGTGCAACATCAAACAGTTCATTTTTTCGCAGGTAGTGCTTGGCGTACGCGACATGAAAATGCTCTGGAGAAAGATTGTCGACATTGCCGGTAAAACCGGACGGATAGCCGGCGGAGACACGGCATGCGGGTTCGGGAATACGGCGATGGTGCTTGCTGAAAAAAAGTACATCCCGAAGGTATTCGCCGCCGTCGCCCGCATCGCCACCGTTGTGCGGACACTGGTCGCGGTGGAAGAGGGAGCCTATGGTCCCGATAAAGACTGCGGTTACGAAGGCCCGTATCTCAAGGCGATTGCGGGCATCCCGATTTCCATGGAAGGGAAAACATCCGCATGCGCGCACGCCAGCCCGTGTGGTAATATCGCCGGGGCCTGCTGCGACCTCTGGAGCAACGAATCGGTACAGAATGTCAAGCTGCTCGCCGACATGGCGCCGGTGGTCTACATGGAGCAGCTCCAGTACGACGTTCGCCTGTTCAACCAGGCACTTAAGGAAGGCCGCACATCCGTTCTGGCCCTTCAGCGGCTGCTGGTCGATTCGGACAAACGCTTTGACCCGCAGGCGTTCGTTCTCGCGCCCGAGGTGGTCATAGACGTGTCGAAGGAAATTGTCAAAGGTGAAAACTACATTGACGCGACGAAGCGCGGCTGCCTCAAGGGCATCGATCTGATCGAAGCGGCCATGGCCGACGGCACCCTCATGGACGACCCGAAAGAGACCGTGTGGACATCGAGGCTCAAAGACGAGATCGCCTCGATCCCCGATAATGAAAGCGCATTCGTTGAAGAAACATTGGCGACCATCGAAGAAGGCAAGGTGGTGCCGGCGGAGTACGGTTTGTAGCGATTGTATCGTACCGATCCGCAGATCCCGCTTACCCGGAAGTGCCGGAACCGGTGCCGTCGAATTATCGGAGTGTCACTGGGGGAATTTCGTAACAAGAGGCAACCCCTGCTGCGCAACGAAAGTATTATAAACTGCCTTTTGAGGCCCATAATCCTATTGCAGGATTCGAGATGAAAAATATCTCCTCGCCATCGTGGAGGCGATTGTACCCGTCCGACAAAACCTCCGGGTTATACCGCTCGAGCATTTCGTTGACCGGAGCATACTCGAATCCCACGTCTTCAATCTCCTGACGCCCCAACCCGCCGGCACAAAAAGTTATGGTAAAACGGCCTTCGGATGATCCGTGAATCAAGTGGGCTGCCGCGCTGAGATTGTTCTTCAATGAACCGTCGGTCGCGACATGCCGCATCACCGCAGGCGTGCCCTTGTAGCCGAATTTCCTGATACAACGGTCGATTTCCGGGTCTTCACCGAACATTTTTACCCCGGGCGCTATGACGATCAACTCGCCGCCGTCTGCGATGGCCATGCGGGTTCGGTAAATGCTTTTATTGCCGAGCCACGTGCTTTTATACTCAAGCGGATTGAGATAAACGACCGCCTTGTTGATTCTTTTTTCAAGAACGTGGATGTTGACCTGACGCGACAATGCCGCAGCACGCAGAAAGCATTCGCGGTCATTCCCGATGAACAACCCGCGCACCGCCAGCGTCCCGCCGGCTTCGCTTCCTACCACGGTGATAGCGTGGACTATCGGCAGTGATTTGAAAAACGTTTCGAACGCATGATCCAGCACCTTGCGGACCGGCGAATCCGCTCTTCCCATGATCCGCTCCATCCCGTATGCGGCGCCGAGGAAATGGCTCTTATGGATATTTTCCGGGCCGCCGAGGCCGACAACGATATTTTTGCTGTAGCCGGCCATGCCGGCAACCTCATGGGGCACCACCTGGCTGACCGAGAGAATGCAATCGTAGGATTGCCCGAAAAGCAGGCGGTTGCTGTATACCGGCATCGGATAGTTGACGATGCCTTCGGACACGTTGGTAATGAAATCAGCAGGGATTTCGCCCAGAAGTTGACAGTCGGTGCGCCAGCGGTGCGGAAGGAAAAGCTGCTGCGGCACGTTGCCGAACATGGTCGCAATCTCCTTTGCGGTCATAGGACAGTGCGTCCCCAGCGCCGGCAGTATACCCACAACCGCATCCGGCCTGTATTCATAGGCATATCTGGTCAATTCACCTGCTTGGGACTGAATGCGCGTAATATCCGGAGGCACGATCAACATTTTTTTGATAGCGCCCAGCTTTTCAAGAGCGGAGAGGAACCCTTCCCTCAAATCAACAGATGAAAGGGACATGACGGGTGAACCCCGTTCGAATAAAAGCATTTTGTGGACCTCCTTTCTTTGACGGTGCCTCAGTGTTTCTCCCGCATTTAAAGATACTACGTGCTCCGTTCACTGCTCCGTGCCCTGGAAAAGAAAAAAGGCGGAGTCTTCCCGCCTTTTTTCTTTTATTCGGAAACTACCGACATGCTATTAACGCTGAATTCGCGCTGATCCCCCTTTTGCAAATGCCCGAACCTGCTCTACGGTCGCCATGGTGGTGTCTCCCGGAAACGTGGTAAGCAGCGCGCCGTGCGCCCAGCCGAGTTTGAGTGCCGCCTCGGGATTTTCATCGTTGAGCAGGCCGTAAAAGAAGCCGGAGGCGAAACCGTCGCCGCCGCCGACACGGTCGTAAATAGTCAGTTCGCACGTGGGGGAAACAAACGTTTTTCCGTCTATCCAGGCCACGGCACCCCAGCTGTGATGGTTGGTTGAGTGCACTTCGCGGAGCGTGGTGGCGACGATTTTAACTTGAGGGTATTTTTTCACGACGTCGCCGATCATGGCGAAAAACAGGCTGGGATCGAGCTTTGACTTTTTTTCCACTTCCGGTCCTCGAATACCCAGCCCTTTCTGCAGGTCCTCCTCATTGCCTACCAGCACGTCAACATGCTTTACGATGTCAGCGATGACCGACTGGGCGCGTTCGTGGCCGCCCCAGATGTTCCAGAGCTTTTCACGGTAATTAAGGTCAAAGGAGACCACGGCTCCCGCTGCTTTCGCGGCGATCATGGCCTCGGTAATCAACCGACCGGTCGTTTCCGACAGGGCCGCAAAAATGCCGCCGCTGTGGAACCAGCGCACGCCGCCGGCAAAGATGGTTTTCCAGTCAAAGTCACCGGGCTTGAGCTGCGCAGCGGCCTCGTTGGAACGGTTGTAAAAGACGACCGGCGCCCGGACGCCGTAACCGCGATCGCTGTAGACGGTGGCCATGTTGGGACCGTTCACCCCGTTGTGTTTGAACTGTTTGTAAAATGGTCTGACACCCATTGCCCTGACCCGCTCGGCAATGAGGTCGCCAATGGGATAATCAACCATGGCAGTGACGATACCGGTCTGCATACGGAAACAGTCTGACAGATTGGCGGCGCAGTTAAACTCTCCTCCGCTGACATGAATGGCGCACTTCGTTGCCTTGCGGAACGGGACTATTCCGGGATCAAGGCGATTGACAAGGGCGCCGAGCGACACGAAGTCGAGCGCGCCCTGATTAAGGATGTTCAGACCATACTTCATTGCAGTAAACCTCCTCTTGTATGTTATCGTGCAGTCATAGGTCGCCTCTATACACCGGAATAGGCGCTGAATCCGCCGTCCACCGGCAGTACGATGCCGGTCACGAACTTCGACAGGTCAGAAACGAGGTAGAGCAACGAGCCCTGCAGCTCGTCGGGCGTGCCGAACCGTTTCATGGGTGTTCCAGCGATGATTTTGTCGCCCCTCGCGCTCAGGTTCCCGGTCGCCTGATCATACATGAGAAAACGGTTCTGGTCGGTAAGGAAAAAACCGGGCGCAATGGCGTTGACCCGTATGTTCTGTTGCGCAAGGTGCACGGCAAGCCAGGCCGTGAAGTTATTGATCGATGCTTTTGCGGCCGAATAGGCCGGGATCCTCGTCAGGGGCCGGTACGAATTCATGGATGAAATGTTGAGGATGACGCCCCGTTTCCGTTCGATCATGTCGCGCGTAAATACCATGGAGGGGATAAGTGTCCCGATGAAATTAAGGTCGAACACCTTGCGGAACGCCTCCATTTCGAGGCCGAAAAACGTCCCTTCGAGATGGTCGAGGTCCTTGTCTTCAATCGTCTCCACCGCAGTGGTCGCTTTGGGATTATTTCCGCCTGCCGCATTGATAAGGATATCGATAGGTCCCAGCTGCTCATTAACCGTTTTTTTTGCGTCGGCCAAAGATTGCTTTTCGAGAACATTGCCGCCGAGTCCCATGACCGTACCGCCTGTCGACAAAGCGATTTCTTTGGCTTTTTTCACCGCAAGCCCTGCGTTGAGGTCGAGTATGGCGACGTTTACCCCGGCCCGGGCAAGGCATTCAACGAGGGAACAACCAATCACACCGGCCCCGCCGGTAATAATGCAGTTTTTTCCCTTCAAGTCATCGAAAAGATTCTGTGGCATACTAATCCTCTCTCATAAATATCCGGTTTTTAATACCCGAAATAATTTTTCGCATTGGCATAACTGATATCGCTGACCATCGAACCGATCAGTTGTCTATCGTCCGGTATATCGCCGCGCTCCATCTCTTCTCCGAGAACGTTGCAGAGGATTCTGCGGAAGTATTCGTGCCGCGGAAACGACAGGAACGACCGTGAATCGGTCGTCATGCCGATAAAACGGCCTATAAGGCCAAGACCGGACAGGGCATTGAGGTGCCGGACCATACCGTCCTTCTGGTCCAAAAACCACCACGGGGGCCCGAGTTGCAGTTTCCCAGGTATTGATCCGTCCTGGAACGCGCCGATGATGCTGACCAGCATTTCGTTGTCGCCGGGATTGCCGTTGAACAGGACAGTTTTTGTCAATTGTCCGGCCGAATCGAGCGCTTCCAGAAAACCGCTGAGCGGACGGCCGAAGGAAAAGTCCCCGATGCAATCAACGCCCGTGTCCGGCCCCAGAAGTTTAAACACACGTATCCTGGCGTTGCGGATGACCCCGAAATGGAGCTGCTGTGCCCACCCTCTGCGGTGGTTCATCCGGCACAGTTCGAGGAGCAGCGCCGCCTTGAATGCCGAAATCTGCGTGTCGTTCAATCGTTTGCCGGCGCGCACGGCGGAAAAGATCGCGTCGAGGTCCGCGGCCGACCCATTACTTTCGGCCAGCGTTTCGAAAGCGTGGTCCGAACTCCGGCACCCGCGTTCATGGAAATAAGCATGCCTCTTGTCAAGAGCTTCGAGCAGCGCGGAGTATGACGTTATGGCGACACCTGAAACCTTGGCCAGTTCGCCGAGATATCGGTTGTAGGAAACAGGGTCATCGATTGCCATTGCATTGTCGGGCCTGAAGGTCGGAAGAACCGCGATGCCGAATTTTTCCCGTTTCAGCTGCATATGGTACGATAGGTCGTCCACCGGGTCGTCGGTGGTGCACACGGTGGTGACGTTCATCCTTTTCAGAAGGTTCCGCGCCGAAAACGACTTGTCTTTGAGCCGTTCGTTGCATGCCCCATAAATCGTTGAGGCAGTCTCCGGTGAAAGCAGCGTGTCGATGCCGAAATACCGTTTCAGCTCAAGGTGTGTCCAGTCGTAGAGCGGATTGCGCACCGCGCGCGGCAGGGTCTGCGCCCATTGTAAAAACTTTTTTTCGTCGCCTGCCGTTCCGGTAATGTCGTTTTCGTCAATGCCGTTCGTACGCATGGCGCGCCATTTGTAATGGTCGCCTTTGAGCCATATCTCGGTCATGGAGCCAAACATCGCGTCTTCCGCGATCTGGCGGGGAGAGAGGTGGCAGTGATAATCAAAGATCGGCATCCTCGATGCATAATCGTGGTAAAGCGTCCGCGCGGTTTTACAATGCAGTAAAAAATCGTCAGATAAATAGTGCATGGATATTCCTTGCTGGAAAACAGGCTATACCGTGTACGACCCTGACGCGACATCGCCGCCCCGGCCGGTCCAGTTGGTATGGAAAACCTGGTCGTGCGGCTTATCGATGCGCTTATACGTATGGGCGCCGAAGTAATCGCGCTGGGCCTGCAGAAGATTGGCCGGCAGCTGTTCGCTGCGGTACCCGTCGAAAAATGCGAGCGCGGAAGAAAACGCCGGGAGCGGAACTCCCAGCATGACTGCCTGCGCTACGACCCTTCTCCACGAAGGTTGACAACGGTCGATGACCGATTTGAAATAATCGTCCAACAACAGGTTGGAAAGATCGGGATTTTTATCAAACGCGGCTTTGATTTTTTCAAGGAATACACTCCTGATGATGCATCCGCTGCGCCACAGATAGGCGATGCTGCCGAAATTAAGCTTCCAGCCGTATTCTTTTTGAGCCTCGCGCATGCACATGAACCCCTGGGCATACGATACGATTTTTGAGGCAAGCAGCGCCTGGCGGATATCTTCAACAAACGGTTTTTTATCCCCGGTAAATTTCGTGCCGGGACCGGATATGTTTTTTGCAGCAAGCACTCGTTCCTCTTTAAGGGCCGACAGACAGCGGGCATAGACCGCCTCGGCAATGAGGGTGACCGGAATGCCCAAATCGAACGAATTAACACTGAACCATTTACCGGTTCCCTTTTGCCCTGCTTTATCCAGTATTTTTTCAACAAGCGGCGATCCGTCGACATCTTTATAAGCCAATATATTCCCTGTTATTTCGATGAGATAACTGTCGAGTTCGGTTTTGTTCCACTGCGCAAATATCCGATTCATTTCATCAGGTGTCAACCCTAATCCCTGTTTCATAAGCTGGTATGCTTCACAGATGATCTGCATGTCGCCGTATTCGATGGCATTATGCGCCATCTTGACATAGTGCCCGGCACCATTATCGCCCACCCAGTCGCAACAAGGCGTGCCGTCAGGCGTCTTTGCCGCTATGGCCTGGAAGATGTCCTTTACAAGGGGCCATGCTTTGGGGCTCCCGCCCGGCATTATCGACGGCCCCCTGCGCGCCCCCTCTTCCCCGCCCGAAACGCCGGTTCCTATATACATGAGGCCCCTCTCTTCGAGGTACTTCGTGCGCCGGATGGTGTCGGTAAAATGAGAATTACCTCCGTCAATGATACAGTCGCCCGGAGAACAGTGGGGCAGCAGATGTTCGATGATCTGGTCGATTGCCTTGCCTGCCTGGACCATGATCAATATCTTGCGGGGGGTTTTTAACTTGTCAATCATCTCCTTGATCGTATGCGCGCCGAGGACATTTTTACCCTGTTTGACGCACTTCTCGATGTTACCGGCAAACTCGTCTTCCCGGTTGTAGGCAACCGCACTGTAGCCGTGATCGTCGATATTGAGAATAAGATTCTGCCCCATGACCGCAAGACCGACAACGGCAATGTCCCCTTTTTTATCCATGATGATAATCCTCCTCAGAACGAATCGGATACTATTCGATTTCTGCCGGTTCGAGTTTCGGCACCATCACCTGTATAATGAGGAGCGCCGCCAGATACATAAAACCAGCAATAATGAAAACAGGCAGATAATTGCCCGGATTTTTATTCAAAATAAATCCGACGATATTGGCAATGAAAAATCCACTGATGCCGCCCGCGGCCCCGCCGATGCCCACCACGGACGCGACCGCCCTTTTAGGAAACATATCTGAACTCAGGGTGAAGATATTGGCGGACCAGCCCTGGTGCGCACCGCAGGCAAGACCAATCAGAAGGACCGCAGTCCAGACGTGCGTGGCTGTAGCTGCGAAAATCACCGGCACAACGCACACGGCGCACGCGAGCATGGCGATTTTCCGGCTGCCATTTATCGACCATCCGCGCTTGATGAAGAACGCGGACAACCAGCCGCCGCTGATCGAACCGACGCTGGCCATGGAGTAGATGACCACGAGCGGCAGCCCCAAGGCCTTGATGTCGACACCGTATTTTTTGTTCAGAAACCCGGGCACCCAGAAGAGCCAGACCCACCAGACCGGGTCGGTCAGGCCCTTGCCTATTGTAAATGCCCAAGTCTGTTTATGCTCAAGTAAAGGCAGCCATGGTGTCTTTTCGATCTTCTGCTCGGGGTCACTCTGGATGAACGCCAGTTCTTCCTTTGAAAGCCGCGGATGTTCTTCGGGACGCTTATAAATGATAAGCCATAAGATAAGCCAGAGGAAACCGATCGCGCCGGTCATAATAAACACCCAGCGCCACGATCCTAACGTCGAAAGAATCCATGCCACGGCAAACGGCGTTACGAAGGCTCCGATATTGGTGCCGGAATTGAAAATGCCGGTTGCCAGGGCCCGTTGCCGTAGAGGAAACCATTCGGCAACGGTCTTTATCGAGGCGGGAAAATTTGCCGCTTCGCCCAGCCCAAGAAGCACCCGCCAGACAATAAAGGAAACCACTGCCCCGGATATCGCGTGTCCCATTGCGGCCAGGCTCCAGAAGGTAATGGCAATGGCAAACCCTTTGCGGATCCCGATCCGGTCAATGAGCGCTCCGGCAACCAGCATCATTCCCGCATAGGCAAGCTGAAAAAAAGAGACGACGCGGCCGTACTCCAGTTCCGACCACCCCGGCCAGTGGATTATCGTTGGCTTGAGAATGCTTATGACCTGACGGTCTATGTAGTTGATGGTTGTTGCGAGAAACAGGACACCGCAGATAATCCAGCGAAAATTTCCGATTTTTTCCTTAGTGCCTACCATGAACCGGATCCCTTTACAATTCAATCCTCACGGGTTTTACAGGAGAGATATAGCAATGAACTATTTTCCGAAATATGAAAATAAATACCAATCTAAGGCTCGTGCTATGGAATAATTATATCCGTCCTTCTTAATAAAGAGATTCCGGCAGACCTATCCGTACTCCCCAATTTGCCGTAACTATTCGTGACCTTACGTATATTTTGAAAGGTAAAGGCGCTATCTATGCAGAATGATAATCCTCTGTCCACCATGAATTACGAAACAGCAATTAAAAGAGCTGAAATAATCCAGAAGATAAGAGACTTCTTTAAGACACGAAATGTCTTTGAAGTCGAAACACCCATCATGTCGCACGGAACTCCGGCGGATTGCCATATCGACGTTTTCTCAACCGACTATCGTCCTGCTGGAGCCCACCAAAACATCGGCGGCGAAACCGTATTCCTCCGTCCGTCCCCTGAGTTCCACATGAAGCGCCTTCTCGCTTCCGGATATGGCGACATTTTTCAGATCGGTAAGGTGTTCCGCAACGGAGAGCAGGGAAGAATTCATAACCCGGAATTCACCATGCTCGAGTGGTACCGGAAAAACCAGAGTATGTTTGATTGCATGGACGAAACCGCAGCGCTCATCATCGCCGTCCTCGGTAAAAAAAATATCATCAAAAAAAAATATGCGGACATCTTCAAAGAAGCGACTGGCATCGATCCCTTGTATGCAGGCATGGAAGCGGTCATCGACCACTGTGCCGCACGGGGGAAAACCCACCCTGAGTTCGCCACACTCTCCGACGCGCTGCAGTTCGCCATGGCCGAGTTCGTGGAGCCCGGCCTGCCGCATGATGCGATTGTCTTTGTCTATCACTACCCTGCCGATCAGGCCGTGCTTGCCACGCTCGAACCGGGCGACTCGCGCGTAGCGCGTGTTGCGAAACGGTTCGAGGCCTATTCCGGCGGCATGGAACTCGTCAACGGGTTCGAGGAGCTTGTTGACTGGAAGGAAAACGAGCGGCGCCAGCAGGAAGAGAACGCGAAACGCGCCGCATGCGGGAAAGAGCAATGGCCTGTCGACCAGGCGTTCGTCGATGCGCTGAAAAAAGGCCTGCCGCCCTGTTCCGGGGCCGCGCTCGGCCTTGACCGGCTCGTCATGCTCGCGCTGAAAAAGCAGTCCCTCGAAGAAGTGCTGCCGTTCACGTGGGGAAAAAGTTGAGCGTCCCGGGGAACAACTTCAAATAAACTACCGCTTCGACGTTTCTATCCGCAGGCGGCTGTGCCGCCTCCCATATGTCCAATAAATAACAAGACCCACCGCCATCCAGAGGATGAGCCGCAGCCAGGTATCGCCGGGCAGGAACACCATCTGGAGCAGCGTTATAAGGGCGCCGGCAACCGGGACGAACGGCACCCACGGGGTGCGGAAGATCCGCGGGATCTCAGGATGCCGGTACCGCAGAAACAGCACCCCGATGCACACGATGAGAAACGCGAGCAGGGTCCCGATGGAAACAAGCTGTCCAAGAATGTTAAGCGGAAGAAGGCCGGAAAGGAATATTGCCACTATGCCGGTTAGAATAGTGGGAATGTACGGGGTCTTGAATCGCGGATGGACCCGTGCAAACCCTTTGGGCAGAAGCCCGTCGCGCGCCATGCTGAAAAAAATCCGGGGTTGCGCCATGAGCAGGACAAGCACCACCGAGCTCAGTCCCGCAATGGCGCCGATTTTAATAAAAGGCCTGAGCCATGCAATCCCGGGTCCTGCCGCATTGACGGCAACGGCGATAGGATCAGGAACGTTTAAATGTGTGTATTTCATGATTCCCGTGAGCACGCCTGCCATCAGGATAAAAACCACCGTGCAGATGCCAAGCGAGCCGAGAATGCCGATCGGCATGTCGCGCTGGGGATTGCGCGCCTCCTGCGCAGCAGTGGAGACCGCATCAAAACCGATATACGCAAAGAAAATTATGCCGGCCCCGCGCAGCACCCCGCTCCAGCCGAATTCGCCGAACGTACCGGTGTTGGCTGGGAGAAACGGCGACCAGTTGGAGAGCTTGATAAAAAAGAGCCCGAACCCGATGAAGAGAACAATCACGACAAGCTTTATTGCTACGATAACATTGTTGAATTTTGCCGATTCATGGATGCCGATGACAAGGAGCGTGGTCATGAGCGCAACGATGAAGGCCGCCGGCACGTTCAACAGTGCGCCGGTCAAATGCCATCCGCCCCCAACTGTATAGGCAAGCGGGGCTTTGGCGAACAACGCAGGCACGGCAATGCCAAGGTCCTGCAAAAAACTCACGACATATCCGGACCAGCCGACAGCCACGGTCGAGGCGCCGAACAGGTATTCGAGCACAAGGTCCCATCCGATGATCCAGGCGACAAATTCACCGAGGGTCGCATACGCGTAGGTATAGGCGCTTCCCGAAATCGGGATCATTGTGGCAAACTCCGCATAACAGAGCCCGGCAAGAGCGCACCCGATGGCAGAAAAAATAAACGAGAGCACTATTGCCGGTCCGGTGTAGGCGGCCGCGACCTGACCGGACAGCACGAAGATGCCGGCGCCGATAATAACGCCGATGCCGAGACTCACGAGGTTCCAGGGGCCGAGAACGCGCTTGAGCTTGTGTTGTCCCTCTTCAGGCTCCTGCATGATCAGGTGAATCGGCTTGCGGTCAAACAGTTTTTTCATGGCCGGATATCCTTGATGATATTTGGCAGTAAAATTATAACCCCGGCTTGCTGCAGGGTATTTGAAAGACGCCTCTCCTTTTTCTCCCCTCTCCACTATGGAGAATTAGACCCATAGTGTTTAAAATAATCTCCCAATCAGCGCGGGAACAGCATGTTCCACCCTTAAAATCCTGTTACCGAGTGAGACCGGCTCGAAGCCGAGCTTTTGAAAAAGTCCGATCTCATAGGGAATGAACCCGCCATCAGGGCCCACGGCAAGCGTGACCGGCCTGTCCGTATGATAAGGACAGATATTTTTTGCTTCCGGATGGGCGACAAGCGGGAGCGTGCCTTTAATAAACTCCGGTACCTCGTCTTCCACGAACGGTTTGAACCGTTTCCGCAGTTCGATGCACGGCAGCATGGTGTCGCACGCCTGTTCAAGTCCCAACAACATGTGCCCGCGCAGCGTATCCTCGGACAGGACCGGGCTTTCCCAGTAGCTTTTTTCCACCCGGAAGCTCTGGATGATGAATATTTTTTTTACGCCCATGGCCGTGATCGCCTCAATGCACCGCTTGAGCGCCTTGGGCCGCGGCAGCGCCAAGATCAGCGTGATCGGCAGAGGTTGGGGCGGCGGTGCATCGAGCGTTACCGTCACATCCATTGACTTGCCAGAAACAGCCACGACCGTTCCCTTGCCCATTTTCCCGTTGAGGAGCCCAACGCGCAGGGTATCGCCGGGAGCAGCTTTACATATTGACAAGGCGTGCTCCTTCCTCCGCCCGGTCAACCGGACTATGGCGCGCTCTGTATCAATGAAATCGGATTCGAAGAGGAGGATGATGTTCATGGCATTACTAATCAACGGCGTTGTCGTTTACGGTTCCGGTCAGCAAATAAATGGTATCTGTCCTTCTTCGGGTATGGGCGAAAACTGCCTCGTTTCAGGAAAACAGAGCTCCTGATACCTGCACTGTCGGCAGGATGACGGCGAAGGGTTCATGGGAAACGAATCCATGGGAAGCGGCGCGTTCTCTTCCGCATTGCTGCAAAAAGCAAGCATCGCCTGTGTCTGGCTGCGGATCGTTGCGATGAAGGCCTGAAAACCGTCGCTGTCGAGCCGGAGTTCGAGCTCGTCGTATGCAGGATAAAGGTAGACGATCTTTGGAAAAATCCGGTCCCAGGAAACGCCGAAATTATTTGCTGCGGCAGCCGCATAGCCTTTGAGCTGCGCGCTGTGCTTTGCCTCGTCTTTCAGGCCGGTCTTCCAGTCCAGTATATGGACGTCGCTCTCCACCGGCATGAGGAAATCCATTTTGCAGTAGGCCTTCATGCCGTCGAGCCTCGTCTCCCCGTAGCCCGCGGGCTCGATCATCCAGTTCTCCTTGCCCCGCAGCGCCGTCATGATGATCCAGCTGTACGAGGGAGAGCCGATGAAATTTTTAAGACATGCATCTATCTTCGCATACACCTTCTCCATGTCGATGGACTGCTGCTGCCCGTAATAGGTCTCGATAAACGTTTTTTTTGAGCAATAACCCATAGCCTTCTGCCGGCCGTAAAGAAAAAACCGCTCCTCGTCGATGTCGGTGTCGCTCTTCTGCAGCCTGACGAGGAACGCCTCGATAACGTCGTGGACGATGGAGCCGATTTCGAGGGGCACCGACGTCAGGTCGCGGAGCTTCGCCATTTTGTAATGCGGCACGCCGGGCACGTGCTTCGAATAGTAGGTGTAAAAATACTGCCGTTTGCACTTGTCAAACACTTCGTACCGCGAGATCGACCATCCGAGCACGGCCGTGTAGGGATAGGTTGCATAGGCAAACGGCATTGAGCGCTCCTGATTAATGGAATCCATCGGTCAATTCTTCATCAGCGCGGGCTGGCCCGTGGCCTCGACCACATCCCGCCACAGGGGACTTTCCGGGTCGATCCGGTTGCGCCGCGATACCGTGAGGCGCATCGGTACGTGGACGAATCGGTCGTTCAGCAGGCTCACGATCATGGCGGTCTTGCCTGCCATGGCCGCGTGCACCGCGTTCGCGCCGAGCCGGGTACAGTACACCGCATCACCGGGGTTTGCCGGCACGCTCCGGATTAGGTAACTCGGATCCATGTATTTCAGGTTGATCTCCATATCTTCCCGTTTGAAAAAATCAGCGATCGAATCGCGCAGAAAGATGCCGATGTCGCCGAGCTTTTTATTCCCTGAGGCATCACGTTCGTCCATCGTCGCGGACAAGAGATCCTGACCTGCGCCCTCTGCCACCACGATGACCGCGTGCTGGCGCCGTTCAAGCCGCCTTTTGAGTTCCGCAAGCAGACCGCGTTCGCCGTCCAGGTCGAAGGGC
Organism: Chitinispirillaceae bacterium; assembly: GCA_049514575.1. Taxonomy (GTDB): domain Bacteria; phylum Fibrobacterota; class Chitinivibrionia; order Chitinivibrionales; family Chitinispirillaceae; genus BOG-1184. Next base: position 27,787 of record JBEKUX010000034.1, read on the forward strand.
ACTTCCGGAACCAGCACGTAGTTGACGTCGCTGGTGCCGAGCGCCGTGTACGCGGCGATAAATCCCGAGTCCCTGCCCATCAGTTTGACTATGGCAATCCCGTTGACCGCGTCGTGCGCTTCAACGTGGGCGCCCGTGACCGCCTCAACCGCCACTGCCATCGCGGTCTCGAAACCGAACGACCGCTGGATGAAACAGAGGTCGTTGTCGATCGTCTTCGGCACGCCGACCACGGCGGTGGTGAGCCCGCGGCGCCCGACCTCGGCAGCAATGCTGAGCGCTCCCTTTTGTGAACCATCGCCGCCGATGACAAACAGGATCGAGAGGTTCGTCCGTTCGATGGAGTCCACTACTTCCGCCATCCGCTCACCGCCGCCCCGCGACGAACCGAGTATGGTGCCGCCCTGGCTGTGGATCTCGGCGACCCTGTCCGGAACAAGTTCGACCACCGGCAGCCGGTATTGGGGGATCAATCCCCGGAAGCCGAATTTGAAACCCGATATACGCCGGACGCCGTAGTTGTACCACAGCGTCATCACGATCGCCCTGATGACATCGTTCGATCCGGGGCAAAGCCCGCCGCACGTGACGATCCCGGCGTGCACTTTTGAGGGATCAAAGTAAATTTTCTCCCTCGGCCCGGCTTTTTCGAGAAAACCCCTTTCCTTGAGGGAAGTTTCCGCTCCGGGCAGCACATTCAGATCATACAAGATCCGTTCGTCGTCGCTTGAATAATTGGCCATCAGGTCGTCCGCAATCCGCGAAAGGTCAAGCGGCGACGGGATGGCCGCAGGCCCGAGGGTCTGAATGGTGAAGTCGTAGTTTTCCATAACGAGGTTACCTTTTAGCAGCAGACGGGAACCGGTCAACGCCGGCCAATCTCACCACAATATACAGCGATCAATGGAAAATTGCAAATCAAACCACTGCTCCTCATCTCACGGAGTCGCTTCGACTTGCCTTTGCATGCACACGGATACGATTTTGCCTTCCGGGCATTTTAAAATTCTTCAAGGGCTCCTTACCATGTTCGTCATTAACCAGCAGGTGTGCACCTTTTGCGGCGGCTGCGCCGCCGTGTGCCCGTTTTCCGCCATTATTATTCACGACAGCGAAAGCCGCATCATTGAGGCGTGTACCGACTGCGGAACGTGCGCCGCGTTTTGCCCGGTTGCCGCCATCGGCCCTTCGGACGGCGCATCCGGACGGCGCATCCGGGAGGTGCGCCAGTGAAGTACGATGCCGTGATCGCGGGCGCGAGCGTCGCTGGCCTTTCGACGGCAGCGCACCTGGCAAACGCGGGCTGGCGCGTTATGATCGTCGACCGCAGGCACGCCATCGGCGTGCCGGTGCGGTGCGGTGAAGCGACCGGCAACCGCGCCGAACTCTCACGTTTTATGGCAATCGACGAAACGTGGATCGCCTGCGATATCACCGGGTTTGTTGCGCATGTTAATGATTTACCGGGCTTCACCGTTCCGGTCCCTGACGGCGGCGTCATGCTTCACCGCGACCGTTTCGAACAATTCATTGCGTACGAGGCACGGAAAAAAGGCGTGCGTATACTCCTCGACACCCCGATGACCGGCCTTGTCCGCGAAGGCGGCCGCTGGACGGGCGTGGCACTTGAGAACGGCGAGCGTGTCGAGGCCTCGTATATCGTGGGCGCCGACGGCGTTGAGAGTTACATCGGCAGATGGTCCGGCATCACCGGACCGCTTCATTTGAATGATGTCGCCTGTACTGTACAGTACAGGTTTCAAAGCGATTTCTGCAACGACGGCTTCCTGCATTTTTTCGTCGGAAAGAACATACTGCCTCACGGCTATATCTGGGTGTTTCCGAAAGGGCACGGCATGATAACCGTGGGCGGCGGCAGGTACCATACTTCGCCCGGACAGCCTTCGGTACAGTGTTTCGTCGACCGCTTCGTGAAAGAGCGGTGCGGCAGGGAACCGCCGCGCGATACACTGGTTTCCGGCGCCATTCCCGTGACGCCGGCGCCGCGCAAGCTTACAAAAGATAATATCGTGCTGGTCGGCGACGCGGCGCGGCAGGCCAATCCCCTGACCGCCGGCGGCATTATGAACGCGCTCGAGGCGGCCGAATCAGCGGCCCGCAGCCTCATTGCCGCGCGCGCGGCCGGCACGGCGCGCGTGAACGGCGCCTATTCGGCAGGATGGCGGCGGAACCAGCGCCGTCAGCACAAGCTGTTCATGCTCCTGCGCGAGATCTGGTTTTCAACGCCGGAACAGAAGCTGCTCCCGCTCCTGCGGACCGGCTTTTCGCTGGCAAACGGCACGATCGACCGTTCAAAACCGTTCAGGCTGCCTTTTTTTACCTTGGCCAGGTTCCTGTTCCATGTTGCGCCATTGACAATAAAACATATCCGGATACTGTTCAAATGAACCTGCACCCGCTGCATCTGCCGAAGGTATTCCTTGTTCTGCTGCCCGTCATGCTGGAGACCATCGTTTCATGCGGCGGTCCGGACACGGCGCCACCCGCCATTGTCCCGAGAGTCGTTGCGATCATTCCCCACGATTCCTCGGTTTTCACCCAGGGGTTCCTGTACGACGGCGGCCGGCTGTATGAGAGCGGCGGTTTGTACGGGAAATCGTGCATACGCGTGCTCGACGCGCGGAGCGGCGTTCTGATTAAAAACACGCAACTTGACAAAAGGTTTTTCGGCGAAGGCTGCGCGAAAATGGGCGACCTTCTTGTCCAGATCACCTGGCACGAGCAGACGGCGCTTACCTGGTCGGCGGCAGACCTGACGCCCGGGTCCTCGCTTATTTACAGCGGCGAAGGATGGGGCCTGACCAGCAGCGACGGGCTCTTTTACATGAGCAACGGCTCGGACACCATTTACGTACGCAATAAAAGCTTCACGATTCTCCGCACCATCCCGGTCAGGTCGCAGGGACGGCCGGTAAAAAACCTCAACGAACTCGAATACGTCAAGGGGAATATCTACGCCAATGTCTGGTACGCAAATTCGATCCTTGAGATCAATCCCCGCAACGGCCGCGTCCTGCGCAGCATCGACTGCAGCTCGCTGGTACGGCAGGAACAGCCGGGTTCTCCGGACTGCGTGCTCAACGGCATCGCGTATGACCGGGAGACCGGCCGCCTGTATGTGACCGGGAAGAAATGGAAAAACATATTCGTCGTGGAACTGCCCGGCGCAGGTACCCGGTGACATCCCGTGCCGATGCCGGTTCAGCGCGCCCTCAGCGCGCCTGCCGTGCGGACGCCAGGCCCCTGTTCCGCGCCGCCAGCGCAGAGTCGCGAGGGTCAAGTTGAATCGCCTTGTTTAAGTCCCCGATCGCCTCGTCGAACGATCCTTTCATCCTCAGTAGTATGCCCCGCAGCAGATGCGCCTTTGCAAGTCCGGGGTCGAGCGTAATTGCCTTTGTAAAATCTGCGATTGCCCGGCCGGGATTTCCCGAACAATTCATATACGCCAGCCCGCGGTTTACATATGCATCGGCAAAGTCGGGTTTCAGGGCAATGGCCCTGTCGAATCCCATCGTCGCCGGGCCGCAGGAGTCTTCCATGCCGTAGGCGATGCCCAGGGTGTTCCAGGCGTCGGGAAAATCCGGCGCAAGCGCGACCGCCTTCTTCAAATCGGCGATGGCCGGATCGATCTTTCCGAGAAAAGCGCAATAGATATACCCGCGGCCGAAATACGCGGCGGCAAAACCCGGGTCGAGCTCCATGGCTTTGTTGAAATCCGCTATGGCCCGATTGTAGTCGCCGTTGTCACGGTAGGCGCCGGCCCTGCCGTCGTACGCCTGCGCCGCGGCAGGAGATTTCTCAATGATATCGTTCCACAGGGTAAGGCTGTCGTTCCATACGCCGCACCGCTGCCAGGTCAGATATGATAAAACTGCGGCAACAGCAACCAACCCTCCGTACACGGCGTTTTTCGCAATCTTTTTTCCGGTCAACCCCGACAGTCCGGCGGCAATGATGAAATAGATCCCGAGCATCGGTACATAGGTGTAGCGGTCGGCAACCAGCACCAGACCACCGGAATTAACTATCTGAAGCACGGGCATGATGGTGATGATAAAAAACAATGACCCGAAAACCGCCTTTTTTGAAAAGCGGCGGCTGTAATAGACAAAAGCTACAATGGCGGCCAGCGCCACGGCGCACAGTGCCATGGCCGCGGTCGCGCCTTTTTCCGGAACGTCCGGCAGGTAATAGGAAGCGGACAGGTTCAGGGGAACCACGGTTTTGACCAGATAGAACACGATTGCCCATGCAGGCATGAGCGCACGCTGGACAATAGAATAATGGGGATAATAATTTATGAACTGCCCTGCCGTGGCAACGGCGGCAACGGCAAACATTGCCGAAAGCGCGAAAAAGGGCGCTTTCTCAAGGAGGTTTTTCCGGTCGATCTTCCTGTTCATCAGATAATCGATGCAGAGCAGCAGAAACGGCTGGCTGATCGCCATGGCTTTCGACAGCAGCGAAATCAGCAGCGAAAAAAGGCACAGGAAATAGAATTTTTTACCGCTTTTCTTTCTATATGACAGATAAAAAAGCAGGGACAGGAGATAAAAAAGCGCGGCCAGCACCTCTTTCCGCTCCGCCGTCCAGGCGACCGCCTCGACCCTGAGCGGATGGACCGCGAAAAGCAGGGCGGTCACCCCTCCCGCGAAACAGCTGCCGGACAGGCCGTAAAACAGCGCGAACACCAGGAGACAATTGACAATATGGATTATCAGGCTGGTACAGTGATACGCTGCGGGGTTCAGCCGGAACAGCCCGTATTCCGCCATGTAGGTGAGCATGGTGGCCGGCACATACTGGCTGACATAGGTGGAGGAAAACAGCTTCGCCGCATGATGCGGGGTACAGCCGCGTATGTCGAGGTTGTCAAGAACATAGGCCGGATCGTCCCGGTTCACGAAACCGTTGTTCAGCGAAGGCAAAAACGCGGCAAACGTCACGCAGGCCAGGCATACGCCGACAATACCACAGCGGCGGCGCATCGATCGGGAGTACGGTTCACGGTGGACGGGAGCGGTCATGCGGCGTGGGTTTTCCTAATTGCAAAGAAAATGCGTCACGCCGGCAAACGATGTCAAGCAGTCCGGCCCGGAGAAATCAGATTTTTTTATGGAATGCGCCTCTGCCGGCAGTGTATTATAGGAAAGAGGACCGAGGGCTGCCATGCGACAAACGCTGCTTTTTCCAGCCGCGATGCTCGCGGCATTCTGCTGCTGCAGCAAGGTCACCGACCTGCTGCGGGAACCGGACGTGAC
>JBEKUX010000035.1:0-32437 GCA_049514575.1 Chitinispirillaceae bacterium
GGTTGGAATAGTCATTTTTACTGTTCCTTCATTAATCCCAGTGCATTTGTTTCGGGTGCAGCAGCCGGCATTTCATGCCGGGCAGACGATTAAAAAGGTTATATTTTGGCTTTTTAAGATTCTTCTTCCTTCAGTTTTTCCTTCGCCCGCCCGATTTCCTTGAACGATATTCCCATGCGAATATAATAATAGAGTCCTGCTGCCGTAACAGTCAAATATCCGATAGCATGATAGAGTGTTGCAACGGCAATCGCTTTATTGGTTTCGATACCGCACAACACGAGACCCTGTTTCAGGACGGCATGAAGGGTTCCTACATACCCCGGTGATAGGGGAATAGCGGCGCCCATTGCCGCGCATGCGGCGGCGAACATGCCGGAGAGAAACCCGAACAGATGATCGCGGACGAGTAGAATCAAAATTGCCGGATGACAAGCGATCATGCTGAACGAGAGAAATATCATGGCCAGGCATTTGCCCGGTGAAAATATCCAGTTTAAATTAGAGGCCAGCTCTTTTCCGATCCTGAGAGATTTTTGCCGGAGTGCTGGCGGGACAAATTTTAGAAGAGTTTTGCTGATGGCCCTCGATGGGGCAGGGAAAAAAGCGTAAAAAAGCAGCGCGCAAAGTACGGCAAAAGAGCCGCATGCTAGCGGTATGGCGTAGGGTATCACCTGACGAAGCCGGGCAAGAAAAAGCGCCGGAATAAAAAAGAAGGACAGGAAGACGAGGGAATCGAGGATACGTTCGAGCAGGACCGACCCGACGCTCTCTGCAACCGTGAAACGGTTACGTTTCCACAGGAGCAGCATCCTGGCAGCTTCGCCGATCCGTGCAGGGAGTATGTTGTTGACCATGAATCCGATCATGACGAGTCCGAACAGCCCTTGCCGTGAAGACGTCGGTGATTTTGGAAGGATCAGGTTCCATCGGATGCTGCGGAGCCAGAGCGTGAGAAAGGTAAGCGCAATACCGCCGGCCACTGCCCAGACCGGGGTTGAGCGCAGGTAATTCCACAGTTGGGAAATATTGACATCACGGAAAAATATGTAAAGGCCGGCGCCGGCAAGAATAACGCCCCCGGTCAGTTGAATGACGGTATTTTTTTTCACGTGTCACCCAGCCTGTTGAATACGAGCCCGGAATAGAGCTTCGGGTAAAAATTGGTGGATTTCTGCGGCATGCGCTCGCCTCCCTGTACGATCCGGTGGATGGTTGCTATGGAGATCGGTCTGATAAAGAATCCTCCCCAGTATTCCTGTGCATTACAGCTCGCCTCAAGCGCTGCCGGGACGTCGTTTATATACGTTATGACATCGTGCAGCACATGGCCGTCGAGCGGCAGCCCGAGTATACGGTTCACCGCGATCATGTTGATTTTTGACACGTCGAGGTGTTTCCACGACAGCGATTTATCAGGTATGGTTGCGGCAAGAAAACTTTCGCCCCCGTTATTCAGCTTCAGGCCGAACACCGATCGGGAAGAGCTGTCGACAAACAGCATTTCGGTTTCAAGACGGCCGCAGAGAAAGGAGTTTATTGTCGCAAGGTCGGCCGGGCCGAGATCGGTGAGTTGGAAGCTTGCCTCAAGTTCACGTTTCATATCCGTTATCCGATCACCCTTTCCTTTTCTGATGATACGATGGAAAGAGCGGATAACGAGCCCGGGATCGGCCATTGAAACGAGCGTCATCATGACGTGAGAGTTGACCGGGTCTTTTTTGCTGTCGTGGTAGAATTTAAGAGCGGTCTCGTAACGATGATGGCCGTCAGCGATCAGAATCGTACTCGGACGTACCGAGTTCTGAAGGCAGGTAATCATTGCAGGGTCGTTGCAGGGATAGAGCGAATGGTGCACACCATCGCTGTCGACCCCGGTGCCGGCGGGTGTGCCACTCTCTTTCATGCCGCGTATAAGCTTAAAAATTTCGCCATTATTGTCCGAAAGGAGTCCGAAAATCTGCCCTGCATTGAGATGCGTAGCCTCCAGATGTTCGTACCGGTCAATTTTGGGACCTGAAAGGGTGTATTCGTGCGGGAGCACAATGCCCTCGGAGAAGTCGACAAGTTTGACAAGAGCAACTATACCGGAGCGGTCAAACCGTTCTTTTTTTCCGGCATGCTCAACGGTGAAGCGTTGTTCATAAACATACAGTGACGGTTTCTCGTCAACGCGAACCGAGCCTCTGGCGACCCAATCCGCAAAAAGCCGGGCGGCCCGCTCGTGGCGGTCACGGTTGGTTCTGTCGCCGGGTTCACGGCGGTTCTGGTCGATTCTTACAGCGTTCAGAGGGTTTTTATTATACAGCTCCCCGATTTTCCCGTCATCGAGCATATCGTAGGGCGGCGCAATAAAATTACCCAGGTCTTCCAGCTTTTGAAGTTTATAGCGGTAGCCTGTAAATGGCCTGATTTCGGCCATAGAATAAAACCCTTCCTTTGTAAAGTTAACACCCGGACATCGCGAGGGTTATAGCGCCAGAGCCGTCTGCGAAACAAAACTTTCGCAGAAGGTGCGGCGATGATGTTCGCACAGTCCATATTCGAGAATACGCTGCCGGTGCAATGCGGTCCCGTATCCCTTGTTGCTTAGAAAATCGTACATGGGAAAGCCTGTGTGATAGCTCTTCATGATGCGGTCGCGGGTGACTTTGGCGATGATGGATGCAGCCGCGATGGAGGCGCTCCGGCCGTCGCCTTTAATGACGGTTTTCTGGCGCGTTTCCTGGATGCCGCAGATCGGCTGATTGCCGTCGACCAGCGCAAGCGTCCAGGGGATGGTGATTCCTTCAAGTGCCCGGCGCATGGACAGCAGCGTTGCCTGCAGAATATTGAGCCGGTCGATTTCCTCCACCGATGCCTCGCCCACGGCAAAGCCCCTGGCCTCTGCGGCGATACGGTCATATAGTTTTTCTCTGACAGACGGCGCCAACATTTTTGAATCGTTGACCCCGGGGATATTTCTTTCAAGGTCAAGCACGACCGCGGCGGCAATAACCGGTCCGGCCAATGGTCCGCGCCCCGCTTCATCGATACCGACGATACAGACGTTGCTGGATTTTGCCATCTCCTGGTCAAAGCTGTACAGTTTAGCGGAGATATTTTCTAAAATTTGTCGTCTATTCATCTCTACAATTTTTATAAATTATTAGATCAAGCACAAAATTAAACTTTTCCAATAACACGCTGTTTTTCCACTTTAATCCTTCCCTGCGCAATTGCTTCGATTGCCTGCCAGTAGCTGGCATGTTCGACCTTGAGCACCCGCTCGGCCAAGGTATGTGGATCATCCGTATCGAGCACCTCGACGGTCCGCTGAAGGATAATCGGGCCATGGTCATACTCCTCATCAACGAAATGAACAGTCACCCCGGAAACTTTGGCGCCGTAGGCAATCACCGCGTCGTGTACATGCGATCCATACATGCCTTTGCCGCCGAAAGACGGCAAAAGCCCGGGATGAATATTTACGATACGGTAGCGGAATTCTTTGATAACAGACAGCGGAAGTTTTTTCATATACCCTGCAAGGATGATGAGTTCCACTCCGTGTTCATGCAATACCGCTGAAAGTCTTTCAGTATAGGTCTCTTCCGAAGCAAAATGGGACGGGGCAAGGTGGAGCGCTGGGATAGCTTGTTTTTTCGCCCGCTCAAATGCCGGCGCACCGCTGTTGTTCCCGATAAAAAGCACGAAATCGACATGCAGGTCGCCCGCCTGTTTTCGATCGAGAAGTGCCTGGAAATTACTGCCTCCGCCGGATGCAAAGACCGCGCATCGCAATGCCATGGGTACTCCTTTCTAACGTGAGGCGGTAGTACTTGGCCGTTCGACCCTTTTAACATCGCCGAAAAATTTCAGCCGGTATCGAACCCCTGCCCAGGTGATTGAATTTTTTGTACAGGTACCGAAATAGCTGACAGCATGAGTTGCGCGGATGAACGGCTGACAAAGCAGGAAACGGTGAAACCGCGGCATAGAACCGAGCAGGGGATAGAGCGATACGGTAATGAGTTCACCAATATAAAAAACGAGTGCTGCGCCGCCGCCCGAACCGAAGAAAGTCTTTTGTTCAGACAACGAAAAAAGGAGGGCTGCCGGAAGCGCAAGTATGAGCATGGAGCTGACGACCACGAGCGGCAGGCCGAGAAACAGCCATAAATGCTTAAAATAGACTTTCAGGAACATGATCTGGCGTTCGAACCATGCGACCCCCGCCTTTATACTTGTTAAAAGTTCGTCGGTATGCGCCATGCACGACGGTACCATGACGCCTTTCAGCTTTTTTTTATGCACGATCTGCGAAAGACTCAAGTCGTCAACCACGGCAGTCGACCATTTTTTCGCAACGCCGAGTTTTTCAAAGTCTTCGCGCCGCATCGCCATGGAACCGCCCCATAAACCGACTCCGCCGAGGAAAAAAGCGCAGGAAAATACGATGTAAATAAAAATGTTCGCGTATGCGTGCGTCCATTCCGCAACACTTCCTTTCGTCGCGCGAAGCCAGCGGAAACCGGTGGTAACGGCGATGTCCGGATCGGCAAGGGGCAAAATAAGCTCGTATAGCCATTGCGGCCCGGGCTTGATGTCTGAATCGGCGAAAACGAAGACATCGACCCCGGTCTCGGCATTTTTTGTTGCGAGAATGGCTGCAAGCAGGTTATGGTTTTTCTGAGCGCAGGAAGAGGAAATCCCTGCTGTGACATGGCGGGTGATGCCAGGCCTGTTATTAACAATTTCCCTGATGACCGCTCCCGCAGGGTCTTCGGCGCTTTCGGTGACGAATACTACTTCATAATCGGGATAGTCAAAATGTAAAAAACTTTCAAGATTGGACTTCAGGTTATTGTTGTTTCCTTTACAGGGAACAATAACGGCGCAGCGGGGAGCATAGCCGCCCGTGAATTTCGGTCTGAGAATTTTCCGGTACCAGTAGCGTTGGTAAATGATGGTAATAATCGTTGCCAGAAAATCCGCGGCCACGATCGTGCACGCAGCCCAAAAAAGAAATCGGGTGAGTGTGGTCGGCCCGGTCAGGGTTTGCAGCGTCAAATAAATCTCCCTTTAATTCGACATGAAACAGTCAATAAAATATATCACCGGTCAGAGGATCGACTTTGTTACCTTGTTTTTAATGGCGTTTTCTGGGATTTCACCCGGTTTCGCCCCTCTTCTTTTGCGGCATAAAGCGCTTTGTCTGCAGCCTGGATCACATCGACGATCGACTGGCTGTACTGCTCGCGGTGGGAAATGCCGGCCGAAATGGTTACCTGGATAATTTTTTTACCGAAGCGTGTTTTGGATTCCTCTATATTTTTCCTTATTCCCTCGACGATTTCGGCCACCTCGCCGGTAGCCCTTTGCGGGAAAAAAATAGCCAGTTCTTCACCCCCGTAACGGCAGGCGATGCCTTCAGTGCCGGTACCGAGCTGCACCGCCTGGGCGATGGTATGGAGTACTGCATCACCTGCCTGGTGTCCGTAGGTGTCGTTAACCTGCTTGAAATGATCGATGTCAACCATTGCCACACCGAACGGCGGTGCAACATTGACGTTCGCCTGTTCCGTGATGATCCTGCTGCAATAGTCGCGATTGTAGATTTTGAGCAGTGGATCATAGGAAATACGGTGCTCCATGCGGAAAAAACCATGGATGACCATGCTTCCGAAAAGATATGCCGAAGCACCGGTGAAAATAAGCTGATAAAAAGGGTCAGGGTGTGTTGGAGCGAGAACTCGCGAAGCCCATGCCGCCAGAAGCAGCAATGCGCAACCGGCCACAATGCCGCCGAGAAGGAATTCGTTCCTGATTTTCCAAAACGAAATGACCAGGATAGCGGTAAAAAAAACTGGACCGGTCCAGAACGCCGGGTCCCACAGGGTATGATAGAGGAGCGGTCTTAAACAGAGATCGGTGCCGTGACCGAACCGGAAAATACAGAACAAAACCATTTCAACCGTAAAAACGCTGAGTGTTAAACTTTTTATGACCCGGAATTTTGTACCGGACGGGATAAGAATAACTGCCAACAGATTGATGAACGCGACGAGAATAACCAGTTCACGGAAACCGTGCGGCAGGGTTGGAAAAGAGGTCGTCTGGAAAAACGCCTTATAAAGCGTAAAATTGATGATGCCGGTACAACCCGCTCCATATCCCAGGAAGTACAGCCTTACGCTGTGAAGTCGGGGATAGGAGAAATGGCCGAAAAAGAGCACAAGGCAGGAAAAAATGAGCCCCACAGCGGGCAATTCTTTTTGATATAAAGCAGGGTTGCGTCCTGCGGGTACGGCGTGGTACACATAACAAAGCCCGGCAAGCAGGGCAATCGCGGCAACGCAGAAAGATGTTCCCCAGCGCGTTTTATTCGGCAGCATAGTCACTTGTTTCAAACCGCAACGAAACCTGTTCCATTTCGCCCGCCTTATGTATCATTCTACTATCTGTCCCGGAAAAAGGCTGAAACAAGAGCATTTTCAGGCATCTCTTTCTGGCATATCCCTTGCAATTATATAATACCGGAAAAGAAAAAATAAGGGTTGAGCAAAGGAAACCTCTATGGAAAATAAAAAAATTATAGACAAGCGGCAGATACGCCTTGAAGAGGTGATGAAGCCCGATTACATACCCTTTCTGGGCGGAAGGCCCGCAAGAATCACGATTATAAGCCTGGACGATATCGTTAATCTTAAAATAAATCTCAACACGAGCAAATCGGTTGAAGAGTTTATTAAAAAAAGCAACCAATAAACAAGGAGGAGTTATGTCACTCATACGCTATGAAGCAGCACCAATAACCACACTTTTTGACGATCTGGACGGTTTGTTATCCGCAGGCTTTGACTGGACCGGAAGGGATCTTGACGGCAGCCTGTATCCGAACGTGGATATCACTGAGTCGGAAATAGGGTACGTTATTAAGGCTGATTTGCCGGGACTGGCCAGGGAGGATATCAAGGTAAGCGTTGAAGACGGCGCACTTTCGATCAGCGGCGAAAAGAAACGCGAAGTCGAAAAGAAAGATAAGAACAACTATTATCATTTCGAAAGAAGCTATGGGAAATTCTGCAGGTCGTTCACGCTGCCGACCCATGTTGACGGTAAAAACATCGAAGCCCGGTACGCGAACGGAGTCCTTGAAGTGCACCTGAAAAAAACCGGTGAGGCGAAACCGAAGGAGATTGAAGTAAAGGTCCAGTAAATCAGAGGGAAGGGTGGGGAAAGTGCGGGGCTGCCCGGCGAGGGCAGCCCTGATTTTTATCGTGTCTTCGGCGTTCCGTACTGGCTTGCGGTTCCCGCTATCAGTGTCGTTGCTGCATGCCAGTTTCTGCCGAAATTGTTCGCTTGAGCATCGTTTATACCGCTGTCCAGAACGATCGCCTGTTTGCCCGAGACGTTCGGCCATTCAAGCGCGTTGCTGCCGCCGGCAAAAATCACCCGGTCTATGATCGCACCGATTTTGGATCGCAGGGTGATCCAGTTGCCGGTAGAAGAGAGGTCGAGCGCGCTTGCGACCGAGTGTACCACGTCGCACCAGGGAAGGAGCCTGCGGCCGAACACAAAGGCCTGACCGGCGTGTACGGTAATATTTGTAAACAGCCGATACGTTCCGTCAATGTCGAAGTAAAGCGAGTCAAAAACCTGATCAGTCCCCTTCGGATTATACACTTCGATATATTCCGAGTCGTTCGCCGCGTACATGATCTCCGTAATAAGCAGATCGCCGCTTTCAACGACCGATGATTCCGGTGCCGCGATGTTCCCGCTTGCCGATGTGACGCCGGGCAGAACTACGGTCATACTGAGAATAATCTGTCCCGGTGTGGCCGTGAAATTAAGCGATATGTTCTGCATTGATACCGCATTGAAGGTAAACTCCTTTGAGGCGCTGTAAAGGGTGTCTTTCAGCGAATCAACAGCCGCGACGTACAGGGTGCCGTGGGTGTTATTAGGGATTTTGTCAATAGAGAGGTACAGTTTGCTGCTCCGTTTTGCCTTGACGCCCCAGACAGTCTTGTCATCTGCAGTAAAACTCGCAAATATCGAATCAACCGAGGTCGGAATGTTTTCCAGCTGCAGATAAATTGAGCCCATGGCCGGGATGAGGACCACAGTAAGCAGCGCTGTGCTGTTGGGGTCGATCCTGATCGAGTGGTGGCCTATTGAATCCATCTGGATCATACTTCCTGCTTTGTCAACAGTATAAACATTGACCTGCCGGTTCGTGCCTGACGGAACGCGGGAGAGCGTATCGTTGTGAACCGGCTGGGAAAGATCGAACAGTTTGCTGTAACGGAGCGTTCCAATGTCGGTGCCGCTTACTTCGACAATCAGACTGTCGCAGGTGGTGGCAAGTTTCGCCAGGCTCTTTCCCAATCCGTTTGTGATAACAAGGCTGTGGATTTCCAAGGTTCCGGTCCCATCTTTTATATCTGACGAGGGCATATTGCCGCAGGAAGTGAGCAATAAAGAAAGAAGCGATAAAGATGATAAGAGAGTAAAACGATAATTATTGAAAATAGCGTATAAATAACAGAATTTTTTTGATACTATTAATAAAAATGGTGATAATAACATGGCACCTCCTTGGGGTTAAGGTTAGGGGTTGTTATAAAATGAACAGGAGAAACAATACAAAGGGCGTGCCAATCAAGAATGACTGTTAGTAACTAATTTAATTATAATTAGTTACAGTAATATCTTGATATAAAATATAATTAGCAAATAATCGCAAAACGGCGACCAATAGTTAAGTGGGTTGCAGAATTGCGGCTGTTCAATAATTACATAATGAAGTGAAAAGCCGCATAGTGATATATTTTGTTTAGTTCATGATTTATGAGGTGCGATACCGAATTCAGAATTTCTTTAATAATATTATAGAAAGTTATCCGATGAAATCAGTATTTGAATACCTTGAATACCGGGATTTTTTAAAGGACTTTTACGAAGAGAAAAAGTCGGAGTGTTCTTTTTTTTCTTACCGGCTGTTCGGGACAACGGTATAGGAGTAGATGTCTATCTACTGTGTCGTGAAAGACCGCACAGCGGACCAGTCGCCCTTCCGGTCCATAAAGCCCTCAAGGTATAACCGTGCCGCTACGCGCCAGTAGTAGTGTGTTGTCCCTGAAAGCGAAGCGATGGGCACGGTTAGTTCCATTAAGGTTGTGTCCATGGCCACGTTCACAAAATCAGAGGCGGTGGACACCTGCAAACGATACGATGCCCAGTAAGAAGGGATACTGTCCCATTTCAACGAGTCGTTGGTGCGGGAAACGTTTACCGCACCGTCGGCAGGATATAATAACAACGGAGCCGGTAACGAATCCACCGTAGTGAATATTCCAATATCTGACCAGCCGCTTAATCCCTGGCGTTTCAAGACAGACACCCGCCAGTAATAGGTCGTGCTTTGCGTAAGCGGCGAAGTGATGGCGAAGGAGGCCGAACGGGTTGAATCGTTAATGGCTGCCGTTGAAAAGTTTGAATCGGTTGACACCTGCACATAATACATCGAGTCGCCGGAAGACGCACTCCATTCCACAGTAAGCGTTTCCGGGATCCATATTGCTTTGTACTCCGGGGCTAAAAGCTCTGGCGCCGCAACTCCTGTTATAAATGAAAAAGTAGCCGACCATTCGCTCGTCTGTTGGCCGTCCGAAGAGGACACTCGCCAGTAATAGGTCGTATTATTTGCAAGCGGCGAAGTGATGGGCAGGGAGGGTGCGGTGCATATCGCCGAATCAACAAGCGTTAAAAAATCGATATCGTTTGACACCTGCACAGAAAAAGATGTCGCCCATCCCGATGAATTCCAGGTCAAGGTAAGGGTATCGGGAATAAGTTTCTTGCCATTGGAGGGAAACGAAAGTGTCGGTTGCTGAAGCTGGAGTTTTATTGGTGAACCTCTGTAACACCCGACTAATATCAAGCTCAAAAGCCCTGCGATTGTCAGCATCATGACAAAGGACAGCTTCGCCGGCCTCCCCCTGCCTATGCTTCCAGACGTGCCGGAAAATCTCTCCGCTGTATCAATGAATGTCATAGCGCTTTATGTAACAGGATGAGGTGATTCTCCTTTTACGTTTGACCTGACTTATAGGTATCGATTGATCAGCATTTCATACTGTTCCTGTCTCCCGCTTCGAGGGGTGATTTCGCCGTTTTTCAAGGCGATTTCACGCAGATTTTCAAGAGTCAGCGACCCCATTTCGAAGGTTTTGCCGTCCCCGGTATCAAAAGAAGCATATCGTTCTCTGCGCCATGCGCGATAAGGAGAAGAATCCGCTATCCTGTGCGCGGTAATGAGGGCGCGGGCGAACGTGTCCATACCGTTGATATGGGCGATAAAAAGATCGCTCGGATCCGTCGAATTTCTGCGCAGCTTGGCGTCGAAGTTGATGCCGCCCGGGTTCAGGCCGCCTGCTTCCAGAATGACGAGCATCGCCTGGGTCACCTCGAAAATGTCCATGGGAAACTCATCGGTGTCCCATCCGTTCTGGTAATCACCCCTGTTCGCGTCGATGCTGCCGAGCGCGTCGGCGTCTGCGGCAACCTGCAGTTCGTGCTGGAAGGTATGGCCGGCAAGGGTGGCATGATTGACTTCAATATTGAGTTTAAAATCACCCAGCAGGTTATAATGACGGAGGAAACCGAGTACGGTTGCGGCATCGAAATCGTATTGATGCTTTGTAGGTTCCATCGGTTTGGGTTCAATGAAAAAACTGCCGGTAAAACCGTGTTTACGCGCATAGTCCCGCGCCATGGACAGGAATTTTGCGAGGTGGTCGAGTTCGCGTTTCATGTTGGTATTGAGCAGAGACATATACCCTTCACGGCCGCCCCAGAACACGTAGCCTTTGGCGCCGAGCGCAATCGTGGCGTCAAGCGCATTCCTGACCTGTGCGCCCGCCTGGGCGAGAATAGCAAATTCAGGATTAGTGGCTGCGCCGTTCATGTAGCGGCTGTGACTGAACAAGTTGGCAGTTCCCCAGAGAAGCTGGACGCCGGATGCTTTCTGTTTTTCTTTTGCATATTCCACTATTGCCCCGAGCCGTTTTTCGGATTCATTAATTGTCGCGCCTTCAGCCACAAGGTCAAAATCATGGAAGCAATAAAATGGTATGCCGAGCTTGGTGATGAATTCGAATGCCGCGTCCATTTTTTCTCGGGCCTGCCTGAGCGGGTCGGATGCGCTGAGCCAATCCCATTGCTTAGTCGGTCCGCCGAACATATCGACGCCTGTCCCGCAGAGCGTATGCCAATACGCAACGGCAAAGCGCAGGTGCTCTTTCATTGTTTTATCACCGACCATTTTATTTTCATCATAGTATTTAAAAGAAAGAGGGTTGTCAGATTCCGGTCCCTCGTAGATGACTTTTTCTATCAGTGGGAAAAAAGCCTTTGGTCCGGTGACCACCTTTATACGCTCTTTTTTTACTGAATTTCCTGTCACCTTCGCCGTGGTTGTTGAATTCATGATGCAACCTTTCTGTAAATTTGGTGTAGTAGCTCTATTAATTTGACTGTGTTAATTGCTGTTCAAGTGCTTTCCGCCATTGTTGATAGGCAGCTACGTATGCCTGACGGGTTGTTGCTGCCGGCTCGACCGTCTCTTCGAGAGATAAACCTGCAAACGCACCTTTCAGATCGCTATAAATACCGGCGCCTACTCCGGCCCCCCGTGCAGCCCCCTGCGCCCCGTCGGTATTGTAAAGCTCTATAGGTGCATTGATGACACCGGCCACGGTATCCCGGAATATTTTGCTGAGAAACATATTTGCACGACCAGCCCTGATACGGGTCGCTTTGACACCGATGCTCCGCATAATGTCGATGCCGTAATTCAGGGAAAAAGCAATTCCTTCTTGGACCGCCCTGCAAAGGTGGGACTTTGAATGGCGGTTGAAACTAAGCCCTGAAACCTGCGCTCCGATATCACGGTTTTCAATCATGCGTTCGGCACCATTGCCGAACGGCAGTACAAGCAGGCCATCGCAGCCGATGGGAACGCTCTCGGCAAGAGTGTTCATTGCGTCATAGGAGACGGAATCACCGAGCAGCCGCCGCGTCCATGCGTTGGCAATACCGGTTCCATTAATGCAGAGCAACACGCCCAGCCGTTTTGTTTTTTGTGAGTGGTTAACATGCGCAAAGGTGTTGACCCGCGATGCGGTGTCGACTTTGATCGTGTCGGTCACGCCGTACATGACGCCGGACGTACCTGCCGTTGCGGCCACCTCGCCAGGCTCCAGAACGTTGAGCGAAAACGCGTTGTTCGGCTGGTCGCCGGCACGGTAGGTTACCGGTGTTCCGGCTGCAAGGCCGAGCTCTTTCGATGCTTGCGCCGTCAACCCGCCCTGGTTTCCGAACGTCGGAACAATTTCCGGAAGGAATGATTCGGGAATACCATAATAGTCGAGGAGCACGTGCGCCGGTTGATGTCGGATGAAATCCCAGAGGATACCCTCGGAAAGACCCGAAACCGTCGTGGTAATACGACCGGTCAAACGCAGCGCAATGTAATCGCCCGGCAGGCAGAATTTGTTCACCTGTCTGAAAATATCCGGTTCATTATCTTTGACCCATTTCAACTTGGATGCGGTAAAATTACCCGGTGAATTAAACATCGTGTCCAGACATCTTTTTTTCCCGATACTTTTGAATGCTTTGTTTCCGGTTTCAACAGCCCTGCTGTCGCACCAGATAATTGACGGTCGTAAAACGGTATTGTTCCGGTCTAAGAGTACAAGCCCGTGCATTTGATAAGAAATTCCAATGGCCTTTATGTCAATAGGCGGGATCGATGATGCGGTATACGCTTGCCGGATTGCCTGTACGGCATTTTTCCACCACATGTCCGGGTCCTGTTCGGCCCATCCCCCATGATCGGAGCGTATTGCCATTTCGGAGGCAGGAGAAGATGCTGCTGCTTTACATCGGCCAGTAGCACTATCAATAATAGATGCCTTAATAAACGAACTTCCTATATCAATCCCCAGTAAATACATAAGCGGAAGACCTCTCTATTTTTATTAGGCGCACATTTACCATTATAAAGGGCAAAGACATTAAGGGATCTCTACCTGAGCCTGTCAAAGAATGGAAAATAATATTTGTAGGGCTCTCAGCTTAGATTCCCTATTTAAAACAACCATGCAACTTTTGTGGTCCACCACCAGTCGTTAGGCCTTACTAGTGCCTCTTCATAGACTTTCGGCTCATCCAGAATATGTTGAAAACGCATATGGTCGCGGGCAAACTGAAGTATGATGGAAAGATGATTGTTCGCAAGCATTTTTTTCGCATATACCGACCACTTCCAGTTGTCGCTGGTATACCACGAGAGCGGTTTGTTGTACTCCGCAGGAATGGGGTATGCATATTGACCGCCCAACCGTACGGCATTTGCGAGATTCATGGGATATGAGCATCCATACCACTCAAATTCCAAATTAAGAAGATCGAGTCTGAATTTTTTTTGCAGATTGTTTTCAAGAAACCATAATCCAACGCCAGATGCTATGCCTGCTGCCCCCCAACTGACGGTGGGTATGTTGATTTTGTTTTTATTTATGAAATAAGCAGCGATTCCAGGACCCAGCGCGGAGGAAAGCAGCGGGTGGGTCGGCCAGTTGAACCCCATGACAACCGGTATTTTATGCGACAGGGTATCGTACCCCCACAGGTTGCCTTTATTCTGCTGCGGACTATTAACGGAATCGTTGGCAGGGTAGTTTTCAAGACCGAGTATCGCGGCTTCGGAGTATATCTTTATATCTTCTTTGCCGAAAAACGAGGTTATCTCCTCGGCACCGATATACTTTAATATTTCTTTTGGATCAAAAGTAAACCGCGCCATCAGTTTTGTCCCGCCGTAGGTGTAGAAGTATGCGTTACCGTTTTTTATATATAAGTTTCTCGGATCGGTCTCCGGCCTGGTCAGGCTCTGGTTTACAGGAAACAAATGATACAGCGAGACGCCCAGACCCACATCAAGAAAATTTCCGATCTTGCAGTTGCCGATAAAAGAGGGCGTAGCATCAAAAAAAGGATAGTTTTCGGTCTCAAACGTAAGCATGAGATCGCCATGAAATTTAAGGAAATCTTCGGCCAGCGGCAGATCGCCGCTGAATTTAATCCCGGCGAGCCGGGCATCGGTCTGATCGAAATAATTAATCAGCACTGCAGGATAGCAGAGGCTGCGGAACAGATATTCGCCGAGATTCCTAACTTCCGGATTGTACTTGTAGCGAAAAAGTCCTGCGGTGATCGATAAAGAGAGTGGTGAGCCTAACAGATTATTGAACAAGTAGGTGCCGCACGCTTCATAGAGACTGTACGTAAATGTCTTATCATATAATGCATACGCCTGGCCCGTGGTTTTTCCCGACTGGTCAGGAAGGCTGTACCACAATCTACCCTCAATAGTCACTTTTATCTGTAGCTTTTTATCGTACGAAGCATCTACGCCGAGGTGTAATAGGTTGTCCTGTATCCATTGATGATTATATTCTGTAGCATCTTTGTAGTAGTAGTTTTCCGCCTGTCCAGCCTGCATGCTCGCGTCACCGGTAACGCCAAGAGAAATGTCTTCATTTACCGTTTTAAGCCCCACATCCGCGGATACAATGGAAGCGGCAAATAACGCAACCCCGATCATCCTTACCATGAAAGCTTGTTTGTGGTACATTAAAAACCGTCTCCTCTCTCTATCCCGTGATTAATCGATAGGTTTTTCTTGTCTTTGCGGCTTCTTGTCATTTCAGGTTTCACTGGACGGTGATTGTTTTTCTCCAGGTCATTGCTTTATCGTACGTAAATTGCGCGCAATAGACCCCCGGCGCGAGCCGTTCTGCGACGACGCACGAAGAACCTGTCCGCACGTCGTTCTTGACCGCGATCACCCTTCCCTTAAGATCGGTGACGCTGATCGTCCACGGCCTGTTGCCGGTCACCCTGACGATATATTTTCGCCCTATAACACGAGCGTTAAACCATGCGCCTTTTATCAAGGCCGCAGAATTGATGACACCGATTTCGCCGGTTGTCTTATTCAGAACGATCGGGTTCGGGTGGCCCGTCACATAGGTGATCGACTTGTCGATTGTTGTGGTCACCGATTCGCCGGTTCCATGGTTCGGGGACACCCACACGACGTTGAATGTCCTGCTGGTCAGCATGCCCGGAAACGAACCCTTCGTCGGCCCTATGGAAAGATTCTGGCTTGCCTCGTTCCAGGTGATCGGGGTCGTCGCATACACGCCCTGTTCGTAATTGTAGCCGTCACCCTCATCTTCGTACAGAGTAAAACTGCCGTCCGCGCCGGTGTAAACCCGGAGCTCGATGGGGTCAGGCGTGGTATCGGCATAGGTTATTTCCGGGCCCATGGGCAGGATCGACCCTGCACGGACATAGATCGGCATGATCTCAGGCGGTGTTAGGGCGGTTATTGTCTGTCCGCCGTTTATTGAGTCGCCGGTCCAGAAATCATACCATTTTACTGCAGGCAGATAGACTTTTCTGCTCGGATCAAGAGTACTGGTGACCGGACAGATGAGCATGGCAGGGCCGAACATGAATTGATCGGTTATATCGCGCACGTTCGCATCGGTCCTGAAGTCGAACGGCAGCCCCCGCATAATGGTGTATCCTTCACTCGTCACTTTCCAGGCAACCGAATAGACATAGGGAAACAGCCGGTAGCGGAGCCTGCTGTAGTTCACCAGGATCTGCTCGTTGGCGGCCTGAGGCTGGTTCCATAACTCGGTACTTCGCGTGCCGTGTATCCTGAAGACCGGATTAAAGGCCCCCCATTGAAACCAGCGTAACAGGACGGTGGGGTTCGTTTCTCCGGTAAATCCGCCTATGTCCGTGCAGAAATATGGAAGCCCGGTCGCGCAGATGTTGAGTCCGGCCGGTATCTGGATGCAATAGGTAGTGAGGTCGGTCTGAACGTCGCCGGTCCAATAGGCAGCTCCAAGATGCTGAGCGCCCGCATAATATGATCGGGTCAGATTGCAGACCCGTTTTTTCCCGCCGGTCGAACGGCGAAACCCTTCGTAAAGGTTCTTGCTGTGAAGCAAAGGGAAAATGTTAAGAACCTTAGCGGCAGGCCCTTGTGCCGTATTACAATTGGCCCACCCGACTCCGCTATATGATTCAGGCTCTGTCGCGTCGGGCCAGAAAGCGTCAGCGCCTTTTGAAACAAGACCGGTATCTATGAATTGCCAGTAGTAATGTGCGCCGCTGTCATTGAATGCGTCGTAAGTCTGGCCCAGATAGTCGCTGGTGGATAGAAGATACCCGCGATTGACCATGAACTGCCAGTTCCCATTATCGGTATTCACGGCAAAGGATGGCCATACGGAGATGGTAAAGTGACAGTGAAGAGGATTGTGGAGACTATCGATCATTCCCTTGGGATCAGGATAACGGGTCGGATCAAAACATGCGCACCCATTCATGCCTTGCGCATAATACTGCCAGTCCTGGACGATATTGTCGATAGGATAATTTTTGCTCCGGTAAGTCTCTACCGTGTTCATAATTTCATACTGGGATTGATAACGGTTTTTACACTGCCAGAAACCGTACGCCCATTTCGGCCACAGGGGCGCCGAACCGGTGATAGTGCGGTAGGAAGCGATAATAGTATCGAATTCCGGGCCGTACATGAAATAATAGTCGATGGCGTCATTGGTCGCCCAGTCGCAGGTGAGGTGAAGGGGTGAGGGTACGGTCATCCGCGAATAGTTGATCCATAAGATACCAAAACCTCTTGTTGAAAGGAAAACCGGGCTGCAGTCGGTCTGGTTGTGTTGAACGAGTTCGTAACTGGAGGAAATTAACTCCGGCCTCTGGTTGAAATAACCGTTTTGAAACTGTCCGAAACCGTAAATTCCTTCGTTGCTCGGACTGTTGAAATCGATTGTTCCGCTATAGGCAGCCTGATTGCCGATCGTTACCGGCGTCAATGTTTTTGCAGCGCTCTCCTGCAGGATGAGCGCTCCTCCCGAATAAAACGAAACCAGACCTGTTGCAATGGCTATATCAGCCCGTACCGTTGAAGTCTGCACGGAATAAGCGGTTCCACTCAGGTTTATTGTCCATCTTGCCGGGTCCCATGTTCCTTTCACCACTATATAATTCTGGTCAGCCTTCGGAATGGTCGCCTGCTTCGTATAGACAATCCGGATGATTTTATCGGTACATACCTGCACTTTCATTTTGGAACTGTCCGACATGTTGAAAATAACGCCGTCCTCCAGCATATAATCGATGCCGGTAACCGAATAACCGGCGACATGTGCCGCAAATAAAGCAGTACTTATAAGTGTCAGAGAGAAAAATTTGCTACCCGCTCTTTTCCTCAGCACTTTCCGTAGTTTATTCATCCTTTTTTCCACCATAATATGGAGTTTGTTTTCTCTGGAAAAACATGGCAAACTTTCTTTTTTAATTTATATAATGCACTATTCGGCAACAAGACTAAAAAAATCAAAACTCATGGACATTTATGTCTACAAGATGTTCCATATTTTTAAATTATAACAAACGATTAAACCAGGTATACTTTAACATTGGGAACATCGCGAAGAACCCGGCGCAGGACCGGGAGAAAATCATCTCGGTCGATGGCACGATCGTGGTGCGGCGTTCGACTGGCCCGGCGAGAACGACGTAGGTGCTGTTACGATGCAATCACCGGTGGGATGGGACATTCGAGCGCCTCTGCAATGGCGCGCAGATATTCTGCTTCGTTGACCGTTACAACGCCATCGGTAAACACGATGGCGATACAACCCGAAAGCAGTTGTTTTTTTACCGGAGGAATCAGCGGGGCAAGACGCTCCAGAGCGGCGTCAAGTGTCTGCAGCGTGCACTGGTCGCGGGGAACCAGTTCAAGGTCTGTTCCCGGAAGCAGAGCAGCGCCCTTGCCGAAGACATTCTGCGCTTCCTGAGAAGACTCCGTGCTTTCCCAGGTAAGCACCGAAAAGACCGTTGCACATTCGGCCGCAACCGGGCCGATGGACTGGATCGGCTTTTTCTGCTGTGCATTTCCGGTAAACCTCGGCTCAAGATTGCGTCTGACCATCCGCTGCAGCATATACTCGAACAGATCAATTTGATTGTCCGCCTCTATAAGATTTTTCAGCACCGCAACAAAGATGCGGTACTGTTCCTCGCTCATGTTCTTGAGTGAATTGATCGCAAGCGCGGCTATCGGCGTGAACAGGTTTTGTTCAAGGGATTTTACCTGTTCCTCGATCTCCGCCATGCGCGGAGCGACAAGCGGCGCATGTTTATTGACAGCAGCGAACTGAATATCGCGGACCGCGCCGTCACTGCTCAGGAGAAGCGCAAAAAGGGTGGCCTGGACGCCGTTCCGGTCCATCATGGCAAGCCGGATCTGGTTCGGAATGGACTGGATCAAGGCTCCCGCGTAGGCCACGTGCTCGGATTGTGCAGCACCGACGGTGGCGAGCAATAACGTCGGATCAAATCGCAGATGCTCCGCCCCGTCGAATTGCCGGGGCTGTGCGGCCGGCATTTTCAGTCTGGCCGCCGGTAGTTCTTCGGGGCGCGGTGTCACGGAGGTAACGGCGGGGAACCAGCCGTCGAAATCAGGGTCAAGGGCAACAATTCTTTTGTCAAGTGGCGGGTGCGTCGCAAAGATATTCGACCAGAAAGAAGAAAGCCCATTGGCAAAAAAGAGGTGGCTTGCCTGCTGCGCGTTATGGTGGAGAATGCGCGAACCGTCGGCAAGGCCGCCGATTTTCTTGAGCGCCCCGGAAATCCCGGCAGGATTGCGAGTAAACTGAACCGCCGACGCGTCGGCAAGAAATTCCCGGGTGCGGGACACGGCGGCCATAATGAGTTTTCCGAAAAAAACGCCGATATACCCGATGATAAGGAGCGCCAGAGCAACGAGAAATATTACTGCGGCTCCGCCGCCGCCCCTGCCCCTGCCTGAGCTTATTCTCACCCTGCCCCGTGACGAGCCCCGGAGAATGAAGAAGCCGATCTGGCCGATAACGAGGATGCCGAAGATGAGCCCCATGAGCCTGATATTGAGCCGCATGTCGCCGTTCAGGATATGGCTGAATTCATGGGCGATAACGCCCTGGAGTTCGTCGCGCGTCAGGTAGCTGAGGCACCCGGTGGTCACGCACACGGCCGCGTCCGGAGTCCCCCAGCCGGCGGCAAAGGCATTGATCCCCGGCTCGTCAAGGACATACACGTCGGGCATTGTCACTCCCGACGCGATCGCCATCTCTTCGACCACATTGAGGAGCTGTTTTTCCTTCAGATCACCGGTGTCGCCGGACACGGACCGGGCGCCGAGCATTTCCGCAACGGCAGCGCCGCCCCGGCGGAGCTGTGAGGTTTTGAAAAACGAACCCCCGATGACGACGGCAAGCGTACCGCCCGCAACGATGAGAAGCAGTTCCGGCTGGAACAGATTCGTGGTCATGCGGTTGTAAAGCAGGATCACGGTGACCGCTGCATAGACCGCGGCGATGATCAGGATCACGGCGGTGACAAAAAAGAAGACCAGAAGGCCTGTCTTCTTCCGGGTTTTTTCCTGTTGGGTAAAGAAATCCATAATTAGAACTGTACTTTTACCGCCTCGCGTTCTTTTGCCTCGGTGATCTCCCACAGCGTGGCGGCCTGGAAATTAAACGTGCCGGCGAAAATGCTGCCCGGGAAGGTCTGGCAAGCGGTGTTGTAGGTCATGACCGAATCGTTGTAGGCCTGCCGTGAAAACGAGATCTTGTTTTCGGTGGAGGTCAGCTCTTCCATGAGCCGGGCCATGGTCTGATTCGCCTTGAGGTCGGGGTAGCTTTCAGTAACCATAATCAATCTGCCCAGCGCGCCGGAGAGGCCGGATTCTGCGGCAATCATGGCCTGCATGCTCTGCGGGTCGCCCGGTTGCGATGCAACATTTTTATTCGCGGCTACCGCGATGTTGCGCGCCGCGGTCACGGCTTCAAGCGTTTCGCGTTCATGCTTGATATACCCCTTGGCGGTCTCGACAAGGTTCGGGATCAGATCGTAGCGCCGTTTAAGCTGGACATCAATTTGTGAAAATGCGTTCTTGAAAACATTGCGCAGGCGGACGAGGTTGTTGAACATGCCGATTGCGGCAAGAACGACGATAACGACAATTGCAACAAGCACAAGAGCAGCGACCATGAAAACCTCCAGTTGTTGGGATTATATTGATTTCGTATTGTTTAATGGACATTTAATTTTACGGTAAGCGTAATATACACAATAAGTAGCGTTTCCCGCTTTATTCATCCTTTCACTTCACCCTCTTGTGCCGCAGCTTCACTTCTTTCCATAATCCACTCTGGCAGTCCTTCAGGAGCTTGATATGCGGGGTTTCTCCCCCGTCAAAAACGAGCAGCTCCTTTTCGGAAATGACAGTTTTCCCGTGCAGCGTGACCGCCTGATTGCTCACCGCCCGGTGCTGCAGAATGAGAAAGTCCTTCATCCGCTCGAAATCGTCGCGGGTCTCGTTGAACGTGAAAAAGAGCGTGCCGATACCGTCGCCTGAGAGCCGTTCGTGGATTTTGACCGACAACTGTTTGATCTGGCGCCAGCGTGAATAGGCGTGTTTGACATAAATGGAGTTCCGGTCCGTGAAAAGAATATAGTAAAACCGCGTATCGGGAAAAATCTGGCGCAGCGGCAGAAAGAGGTTGGAAAGAAGGTCGTCGCAGTTGACGTTAACTTTTTCAAGCTTGCTCTCAAGGACAAGAATGTACCTCCGGCCGCCCCAGCGGTAATCGAAAAAACCGTCGAGCTCCTTGATGTTCTCATACCCGAATTTCCCCCGGCCCGTACGCTTGAGGATGATAAGGTTGGGGTAGCGGTCAATTTTAAGCACGTAGTCGTTCGTTGAGCCGATGATGAAGTCGTCGCGGTGCGCGGGATCGAACCGTTTGTCAAAAATACCGCCGGTATGCCCGCGCCTGCTCCAGTGCTTGAGAAAGTACTTGGTGGTGCGCCGTGCGATCCGTTCCGCGATATCTCCCATGAGGTTGCCGCCGGAAGCCTGGTCGATGGGGTAGGGGGCATTGAGCAGGTCGGCGACGGTGTACAGCGCATAGCTGCAACCGTTGATTATGTATTCGAGAAGGATTTTCTCCTGGGCCGGCCGGTCGTCATTGATCGCGTCGTTCGGATTGTGCAGTTTGTACGTGCCGTTCACGCCATGGTTGCGTTTGATGGAATAGATGCCGTCCATCGTTGCCCCGTCTGCGGGGTGGGCGGGGTTCCACAGCACCGGATGGAAATCATGAAAGGGATCAGTACCGCTGCTGCGGGAAGTTTTAGGAAGAATGACACTAGAACTCATAATTGTCAAGAGAGATATAATTAGAATGAAGGGAGGTCAGAAGTCACTTTACAGATTATATAACAGATTTTTTCCATCATGCTCCTGAATCCCGACTCCTGACTTCTGATTTCATTTAATTAACTTAATTGCTCATGCAGCACCGCAGTCCTGTCTGGGCCTTTCCCTCACCGTTCTGGGCGTATGAAATCGTCTGGCACTTCGAATAGGGGCCGCCCATCATCGCAAGTTTTTCCTTCTGGGTCGTGACCCACTCAAAAACATTGCCGGCCATGTCGTACCCGCCAAAGGGGCTCATACAGTTGACCCTGTTGCCCGACGTTTCAATCTGGCGGGTGTCGTTGTTGCACTGGTCCTGCACGAAACTGTTTCCATAGGGATAGGCGAGGCCGTCGAGGCCGCTGCATGCCCACGCCCACTCTTCGGCGGTGCAGAGCCGCTTTCCCTGCTGTGCGCAGAGGCTCCTCGCCTCGTCGAACGCGACATTTGAACGGGGCACGGCGCCCCGGCGGTTCGGATATTCATATTTGTCAATGCACAACTTGAAAAAAGGCTTGTCGTTCCCGCGCGGCGGCAGGTCCACGAAAACCATGTCTCCCGGGCATGCAAGCGGTTTTGTATATCGCGCCATTGCGTCATCGGCGGACGACTGATCGGTCTGACGGTTTTTTATCCATACGGAGTCTAAAAGGCCGTGAGGTTGTCCCTGGTTCTGTGGGGGCTGGTTGTTTTTCTGAAGTGAGGAGGCCGGAATGGCATTGATCTGTTTGATGACGTCTTTTGCAATTGGAATCGTGGATCCTCCCACGTCCAGACTCAACCCGTCGTCGTTGATCGAAGCCAGCCTGCCCCTGAACGTAGCCCCGCTGGCGAGCCTGACCTCTATGGCCGGGTTTGTAAAGGCGCGCTTCTTGAGTTCATCGTAACTGAGGAACTCCCAGTTGCCGCTCCCGGCGGCCGGGGAGGACACGGACGAAGGGCCGGGAGTTTCGATCGCCTGATAATTCTGTATGAGCGAAAACTTGAACGCATAGGGTTTGCCCTGCGTGGTTTCGAATATCAGGGAGCTGTCGGTCCGGCTTTCAACCGTGCCCGTCAGTTCGTCGCCGGTGGTCAGCGATATCCGGTATTTCCCTTTGACAACGATGTCCGGGTATGATGACGGGCTGTTTACCGCCGGTGCGGTTTTGGTGATGACCACGGTGTTCGGGCCGGTAACGGTATAGGAGTAAGGCTGGGAGGCGGAGGGAGACGGTGACGGCGCGGAAGAGACCGGTGCAGGGGAAGAGGCAAGCCACGACTGCCTCCAGGCCGAAGGATCATGCCCGAGGCTCATGCCCGTGATATGTGACAACGCGCACTCGCCGGCGTAAAACGTGAAGGTGATTTTCAGGTTGAAAACAGCGGAAACCACGGCGCCGGCATTGTTAAACTGCTTGGAAAGGACTTCCGTTTCGTAGGTGCTCTCGACATAATTTTCGCATTGCGAAAGAGAGCTGTAATCAAGGAACGGGGACGAAAGCAGGACCTGGTTCTTTGCGTTCATGACATAGGTGCTGACGCAATCGTCATAGGTTCCCTGGTCCGAATATGAAAAACTGGCGTTCCGCACCTGCACCACATGGATCGCCCGGGGAAAATAGTCGATGAGCACGGGTACCGCATCACGGGCTTGGCTCTGGTCCATGATGCTCAGTTTGACGGCGGCCCGGAAACTGCGCTGCGCAGCTTCCTTGTCAACCGAAAGTCCGGAAACCGAGTAATTGCCGAGGGATGCATAATAAGCGGCCGCTTCCGGCGTGTAATAGGTCGAAGGGCCGGATTTGATGTCGGCGATGCATTTCGCGGCCTGATCGTCAATGGCGCCAGCACTTGAAACAAATAAGACCGCGCCAAAAACAACGGCGGCACAGAAAGAATATCTTTCGCGTCGAAACGACATTGTGGGTATCATTACACACTCCTTAGGTAGAGATGACCTTTCTCAAATAACACTCCCTTCCGCGTTTCCTCTAAAATATAACTGAGTGAAGCGTGCTCGGCAAACCCCGGCACATTCATTATAGAGACGATTAACGGTTGAAAAATAGCTCCTTCCGGGCCGTCTTACAGGAAAAATGAGACAATTGCCAGGGCATCAATGATAAGCAGTGCTGGAGAGATCTCGGAGAACCTGCCGAGTGCGGTTTTAATCGCGGTCCACGAGAGGAACCCCCAGACAATGCCCTGCGTGATCGAAAAGGTGAGCGGAATAAGTATGAGCGCGATGAATGCCGGTATCGAATCTTCGAATTTGTCCCATTGCAGCTTCATGACCGGCTTCATCATGAAAACGCCGACCAGCACAAGCACCGGGGACGTGGCGATGGCGGGGACAATTGACAAAAGAGGAGAAAAAAACATGAACGGCAGAAAGAGCAGTCCGGCGGTCACGGCGGTAAGGCCGCCTCTCCCGCCCTCCTCGATGCCGGTCGCGGATTCGATGTAACTCGTGGCTGAACTGGTGCCGAAAATGCCAGAAAGAATGGAAGAAGAGGAGTCCACGATGAGCGATTCCCTGATGTTGCGGGGTTCGCCGGAAGCGTCCTTGAGGTTTCCGGCTTCTGCGACGCCGACAAACGTGGAGATGCCGTCGAACATAACCGTGAAGAGAAGCGAAAAAATGACCGGCCACAGCGCCAGTTTGAGCGAGCCAGTGAGATCAAGCTTCAGGAAAACACTGAAATCCGGCGCTGAAAAAAGTCCCTTGAACGTCACCAGCGTTTTTGTGCCGAAATTGATCGCCGAAGCGTCTCCCCACAGCCTTCCGATAGGAATCGCCATGAGCGTGGTAAGAATGATACCCGCGATCATTGCGCCTTTTACCCGCTTTGCGATGAGAAACGACGTGAAAGCGAGGCCTGCCACAAAGGTCACGGTAATCGGATTAAGCGCCCCGCGCGCGAGCAGGGTGGCAGGATTTGCCACGATAAAACCCGCATTTTTAAAGCCGATGAAGCTGATGAAAAGGCCGATGCCGCCGGCGATCCCAAGACGCAAAGGCTGCGGAATCGCCTTGAGGATAAGCGTGCGGACATTGAATATTGACAAAACAAGGAATATAATGCCGGACCAGAATACGGCGCCGAGCGCAGTCTGCCAGGCAACGTGCATGCCGGTTACCACCGAATAAGCGAAAAAAGCGTTGATCCCCATGCCCGGCGCAAGCAGAATCGGGTTCCGCGCATAGATGCCCATTGCAATGGAGCTCAGCGCACTGACAATCACCGTGGCAGTGAGCACGCCGGAAAACGGCATGCCGGCGGCAGATAGAATAGCCGGGTTGACGATAATGATGTACATGGCGGCAAGAAAGGTCGTGATGCCGGCAATGATTTCTGTCTTCGGGTCGGTTTTCATAATTTAATAACAATTATAAAAAGACTGAAAGTAAAAATACTGTATAAAGAACGCCGCCGAAAAGCAGCAAAAAGGGATTTAATTTTTTTGTTATTCTCACCCAGAGAAGGGTTATAATGGCCATGCCGAGTGCGCAGGTCGCAGATACCATCGTTGGACCGCGGAGGTCCCATTCCGTAAAAAGTATACCGAACGCCACCGGGAAGCAGCTCTGGAACACCATAGCACCGGTAATATTTCCGAGTGCCAGCGTGTCTTTATTCCTGCCGACCCAGAGGACCGAATTCACCTTTTCCGGAAGTTCGGTGGCGATAGGTGTGATGATGAGGGAGAGCAGGAGTGGCGAAACGCTAAGTGCTTTGGAGAGGAGCGCCACATAATTGACGAAGAAATGTGCACCGCAGAGGATGAGCAGAAGGCCGAGAACAAGCTGGGCGGTGATCCAGGGCACTGTTGTCCGGAGCCCGAAAAAACGGGTGGCATAAAGCATTTCGAGATTTTTAATCTCTGCGGCTTTACCGCTGATGGTCATTTTGAGATAAAGGGCATACGAAACAGGCAGGCTGAAGGCAACAAGCCATTTGAGAATATGCGTTTCATGGAAAAACGTCGTTGAGACAGCTATACCGTAATAGATGACGAAAAAAAGAAGGTCGCGTGAAAGGATGGAGCGGTCGATGTGCATTTCGAGCGACCGCCGCTTGAGCAGCTTGTTGACGATCACCGCCAAACCGGTCACGAAAAAGCCCAATGTGCCGAGCATGAACGGTGCCCCGGCAATAGCTCCGATACCGATCGCGTGCCCGGAATTACCGTTGGTGAAAAGAATGGCCAGGACCGGGATAATGGTTTCCGGCATTGCGGTGCCGATAGCCGCAAGGATGCTCCCGACAATGCCCTGGTGCAGATTGAACGTTTTTCCGAACCACTCTATGGCGTTTACAAATATCGCACAGCTCACTAAAATGAGCCCCAGGCTGGCAAGGAGCATGATGATATCTGTAGGCATAGAGATTGAAAAAACACCCTGAAAACAACTTGTCAATATGATTTTCCGGGTGTAAAAAATGGTACGCCCTGCAGGAGACGAACCTGCAACCTACGGATTAGAAATCCGTTCACACCCCCTCAAACCGCCCAAAATATGCGAATTTTGCAATTCCTAACCCATTAATGAGGGTATTGCCGAGTATGGCCGGGCAATTTTGGGCACTTCGGCGCTTTACAATAGCTATTTAACGACAACAAGGAATATAGTAAAGGGGATGTCGTTTTTCAAAGATTGGTTTAAATTATCTCTTCTTTATCCTGCAGTTCAGGACACATGGAGATCTAAAACTCAAGGAGAAATAGTTTCCAAAATAGTTACCACGAAACTTTCAAAAATATGTTTTGAACGAATGACGTCATTATTTCAGGATGGCGGTATGACCGATGAAGTTTTTACATTGCATGGTATTACAAGGCGGATGGAATTATTTCATAGCACGGGCTTCCCCTCACATAACTGTTTTTAACAATATCCTAGGGTCATAAGCGGTATTTATCACTGCGCTGTAACCGAAACCAAGTAAGGTCCTGTTTCAATCCCGGCATACCCCTTGACCATAAAGTAATATGTACCGCTTGTCGTACAGGTCCACGTTATCATTGCTTGTAAGTTACCTCCATCGTCATCGTCATAAGTAATTTCCGTCACTCCATCGGTATCATACAGATACATATACGTATCGGTGTAACCAAAGGTCCGAATTATGTACGTCGTCCCGCTCACCGCGTTAAATTTCAGCCAGTCATTATCACCATAGGTGAGATAATGGCCTTGGGTGATGCCATCGGTGGTAATAGCAGTGGCTAAAGCAGGCGAACCATCAGGCTCGTAAGCGTTGGTATCAATGGGAGCGGCGCCGTTGATGGTAAAGTAATCGCTGGAGTCAACAATTGATTCGTCCTCATTGTAAATAAAAATTCTATAGTGTGTCCCGGATTCATAGGTATTATTAAGATACCACGAGTAGCTTCCGCTGTTGGTTACATAGTAATAGTCAACAAAAGTCGAATCATTATATAATTCCAGATATACGTCAGCACCCGGTGACCCGGTATAGTTCCATTGGATATTCAAATAGGCGCTTGTGTCCCATGAAGAACCGGAGGTCGGACTTGTTATCGTAAACGATCCGGAATATTGGGACGTAATGGAAAAATAAGCACTCGTGTCGCTGATTGTCGCGTCATAATAACTTGAAATCACGATGCGGTATTGCGTGCCGTTTAATAACACGCCGGTTGGAATATAAGCGTCGTAGCTTCCGCTATTGCTTGCGTCATATACGAGTGAGTAAGCATATGTCGTTCCATTATACAGGTCAATATTTACATAAGCGCCCGGCGATCCGGTGGAGGTCCATTGAATGTAATAGTAGTTACCCATGGTCCACGAAGATGCAGCGGTCGGGCTCGTTATCGTATACGATCCGGAATATTGGGACGTAATCCTAAAGTAAGCGCTCGTGTCGCTGATTCCAACGTCACTATAACTGGTAACCACTATGCGGTATTTCGCCCCGCTTGCAAGGCCGTTTGGAATGTATCCGTAGTAGCTTCCGCTGTTGGTTGCCCCGGTCGTGATGACGGAAACTAACGCCGTACTGTCATACAGGTATATGTTTACATAAGTGCCCGGCGATCCGGTGGAAGTCCATAGAATATAATGGTAGTTGCCCATGCTCCACGAAGAATCGACGGTCGGGCTTGTTATCGTATACGTGCCCGTATAGCCGGACGCAATGGTAAAGGAGTCGCTGTAGACATAGCTGCTGGTATCGGTGCTGCTTGAAATCCTGATACGGTAATTACTCCCGCTCCCAATACCGGCTGGAATGTACCAACTATAGGCCCCGTTATTGGTTACGCCGGAAACAATGGTGGAAACATTCGAAGTAGCTTTATACAAGGCTATAGTTACGGTTGCCGGTGACCCGGTACCGTTCCACAGAATAGTATGATTGGCGCCTCTCATCCAGGAAGAATCTACCGTGGGACTCGTTATCATAAACGGGCTTCCGGCCGTGATGGTAAAGTAAGCGCCCGTGTCGCTGATTGCCCGATCATAAGAACTGAACATTACGATACGGTAGTGTGTTCCGCTTGCAATGCTGAATGGAATTAACCAGCTGTAGCTTCCGCTATCGATTGCACTGGTAGCGATGGTAGCAACACGCACCGTATCGTGGTAGAGGTATATATTTGCGGCGCCCGGCGATCCGGTGGAGTCCCATCGGATATAATGATGGGCAATGGTGGTCCAGGAAGAATCGATTGTAGGACTTGTCAGTGTATATGTGCCGGAATAACCGGAGTAAATTTTGAAAGGGCTCCCCATGACATACTTGCCGGTATCCGAAGACGAGATTATTCGCAGGCGGTAATCGGTTCCTGAGCCCGCATAGGTGGACAGGATACGGACAATAACACTGTCGGAGCCGGTTATGCCGACGTTGGAAACAAGCGTCTGCATGAATTTGTCGCCCTTATATAGGCTGATGGTAACGTAGGTACCTATCAATGACGATGAAGACGTCCAGGCAACGGTCAAATTGGCATTGAGCGCTGCAGAATCCCCGGCAGCAGGTTTGGTTATCGTAAAGAAGCTCTGCGCGCAATTATTGCAGGGCGTTGTCGGAGTATTCGGAGTATTTGTACATCCAGTCATGAGGAGCGAAACATACACCGCAACGGCAACGATACTTCGAACCATTGACGCTTTCATTCCCTACCCCCCTTGAAAATAGTGATACGTTGAGGTTTTCTTTATTGAGGAATCCCGCAGGCGTATTCTATGGATATTTTTACATATCCAATAGTTAATCGTTTTTCTGTCGCTCCTTAGCCCCTTGCTGCCGTTGGTAATATATCATTCAATGCGTGTATTTGTCAAATTCCAGATCAGATTTAAAGCGGTAAAAAGATACCCTTTTCAATTACAATTATGGAGTGGCGGTATACGGCTATGATTTTTCCTTAGCGCGGGCCCGTACCACGAAAATACCCGTTGAAATGCCGAAATCTTTCTTCAGGTTGACGACCTCTTTTCCGGTCGTCACTTTTCGGACGAGCTTCCCCGAACAATCGTAAATCGCCACGGTCCTTGCGGCTCCGGCAATGGCGTGCGGAAGCAGAAATGACTGGTCACCCATTACTTTCAGACAAATGTCGGCCCGCAGGAATGATGCCGGCATCGGTAGCGTGGAGCCCACCACCGTCGTGGGAAGATCGGTCCTGATATTCGGCTTCGTCTCCGGCAACGTCATGCCGTAGCCGATATAAATGCCCGGTTCCGGGGGCTGGTTATATGCAGTATTCTCCGAGCAAACACTCATCCGGTAGATCGGATCGTGCATCAAGGTATAGAGACGGTTAGTAGTCGGCGTGGTGGTTGTATAAATACGCAGCGTATCACTATTCGTCGTCCTATAGACCACTTCTTCTCGCCAGTCCCCAAAAATGTCGGCCGTGAGGCAGGGTGTTGATTTGGTCCCGTTGTTCGAGGCGCAACCGGCGGTTGTAAGCAGCGTAGCGCCGCTGTAAGCGGTGATCGATGTTCCGTCTTCCGTGGCGCGGTTCAGGCTGCCGTCCCACCACATGGTAAAATTATCGGACCCTGGACTGTTCCCCACTTTCGTATGGGCAGTGTTCCACAGCCCGCCGACGCCCGACCACATCTGCCAGCCTCGGGTGTCGGCGATCAGCGGTCCGCAACAACCGCGTCCATTGTCGGCGGTACCGGCATCCGACCAGATAATAGTGCCGGTTTTAGCGTCACGGAAACTTGCGGCTATTCCGCCGTTAGTGGTTTCATCTTCATGTACCTGCCAAACTTGCAGTCCTCCCCTATCGGGATCCATAACGGAAAGATGCAAGGCGTCCCCATGCTCTAATCCCGTTGAATACAGCCCTTTTCCATCGTGGTCTATGGTACAGGCGCCATAGACGACTTCATCAAATCCATCGCCATCCACATCTCCGACGCGAAGGCTATGACATCCTTGGGTCCTGAATGCGCTAAGCGGTTTTCCGTCTTTTCCAGTACCGCTGGAGTCCGTATCGAAATACCACCGCTCCGTCAGTTTGCCACTCCTCCAATCAAAGGCCCACAGCGTAGAACGCGTATAGTATCCTCGGCAGGCGACAATGCTTGGATGCACACCGTCGAGGTAGGCGACTCCGGCCAGGTAACGGTCTTCCCTGTTGCCGTAATTATCTCCCCATTCCGCATTCAGCTGCGCGGGAGTGGGGGTGAGCGTTCCATAGCGTGGGGGTTTATAATTTGTCGTTACGAGTTCAGCGCCCGTCTTTCCGTTAAAAATGGTATACCATTCAGGCCCCTGCATTATAGTCCCATAGCTGTTGCCGGCAGTGTACGTACGGTAGTCCGCGGTATTATTCGCGCCTGCCGACGGTCCCGTTTTCAGAAAATTGCCCGTGCCGTCCTTTGTGCCCGGGGCCGTTTTACAGGCGACCTCGGCGCATCCGTCGCCATCAAGATCGTACACCACAAACTGCGTATAATGGGCGCCCGCCCTGATGTTTATCCCCAGGTCAATTCTCCATAGTCGGGCGCCGTTAAGTTTGTACGCATCAAGAAAAACATCGCCGGTGAAGCCGCTCTGTGAATTGTCTTTGGAATTGGAGGGGTCCCATTTGAGGATGATCTCATATTCTCCGTCGCCATCCACGTCGCCGACGCTTGCGTCATTTGCGCTGTACGTATAGGCCACGCCGTCCGGAGTAGTGCCTCCTGCGGGAGGTTGCAGCGGGATTGAAAGATAATTCTGCGCCAAAAAACGCGCCGATTCCGAAGCAGCACCTTCCACGCCGTTGGTCACGGGTCGTACGGTATAGGTGCCGGTTCCAGCGCTGTTGTCCTGGTAGCACGTGGCATTCGTGGTGACCGTCGCATTGAGTTTCGTTGCGCCTTTGTAAACATTGAACCCGAACGTATTGTCCTGAGGGTCGGTCCCGAAGAGCCGCCAGCTCAGATAATAACCGTTCCCGGAAGGGACGGCAATCAGACCGCGGTTGAGTTTTTCCATATACCGCTGGGCGTGAACCTGACCTACCGTTATGAGGGCCATCATGGTCCATACTGCCGCTGCTATTGCGGAAACCCGTTTAGCGTCGGATATTTTCATGAAGGAACCCTTTCGTCAAGTAGGTCTACCGGATTCAAGGGAAAAAATAGGTGCTGTTGCTCATGGTTGTCAAATCTGAAAACCCCGCATGGAATAATTCCATCCGCCTTGTAATGCCTTGTTAAATAAAGAATTCCAGCCTGCCGGATGGTAGACTTGATTAGTAGAGCCTTCTTTTTCAGATTGTTTTTTAACCATTTCTTATCAAGGAAACAGCTCGCCCTTAAGATTGCCGTGCTTGAGAAGGATGTTTTTAAGCCTGACGAATGAATGCTTGACGACAGGAGGGTATTTTCAGTATTGAAAATGGTGTTTTAAGAGGAGGATTTGCTCCTGTTTACGTCCGCCGCCAACAGCATCGCATCTCTCACCGCCTGGTCCATACTGCTATACCTTTGGTAGAGCTATAGTGAATTTTTCTATAGCATGATCTCCTATTGTGCGTGCCTTTTTGAGTTTGCCCGTGAAAAACCGATAGTTTCAGAGAGTCTCGTAAGAATTCGCGCAATCAACTTCACCCGCTCCTCATCGCCTGCGGACTTTGCCGATGTAAGCGCCTCCTG
This sequence comes from Chitinispirillaceae bacterium, assembly GCA_049514575.1. Taxonomy (GTDB): domain Bacteria; phylum Fibrobacterota; class Chitinivibrionia; order Chitinivibrionales; family Chitinispirillaceae; genus BOG-1184. Next base: position 31,527 of record JBEKUX010000035.1, read on the forward strand.
AGCAACCGAGGTCGCATCGGTCAATTGGCCCTTTTGTGCAAGGGTAAAAACAAGATTTTGAAGGGCGCCGATTGCATCAGGGTTTATTTCCAATACCTTACGAAAATGGGTGATTGCCTCATCTGTCCGTCCCGTTTTCGCCAGCAGAATGCCGAGATTGTTGTGGGCGTCGGCATGATTGGGATTAAGTTCCAATGCTTTCTGGTAATGAGCCATAGCCTCATCAATTCGTCCCGTCTCCGCAAGCAGAATGCCGAGGTTGTAATGAGCATCATCAATATAGTTGGGGTTGATTTCCAATGCCTTCTGGTAATGGGCCATCGCATCGATAGTTTGTCCCATTTTGGCAAGCAGAAGGCCGAGGTTGTAATGAGCATCAATATAGTTGGGGTTGATTTCCAATGCCTTCTGGTAATGGGCCATAGCCTCATCAGTTCGTCCCATGTCTGCAAGCAGAATACCGAGGTTGTTGTGGGCTTTAGCATGATTGGGGTTGATTTCCAATGCCTTCTGGTAATGGGCCATCGCATCGATAGTTTGTCCCATTTTTGCCAGCAGAATACCGAGGTTGTAATGAGGGTTGTACTGATCATCACCATAGCTGGGGTTGATTTCCAATGCCTTTTTGAAATGGGCCATAGCTTCGTTAGCTCGTCCCATGTCTGCCAGCAGAATGCCGAGGTTGTTGTGGGCTTTCGCATAATTGGAGTTGATTTCCAATGCCTTCTGATAATGGGCCATTGCTTCGTTAGTTTGTCCCATTTTTGCCAGCAGAATGCCGAGGTTGTAGTAGGCCATCCAGCAATCCGGGTTCTTCCGGATCGTGGTCCGGTAAAGGGTCTCGGCATCGGAATACATACCGCTCTGATTCCAGCTTAAAAGGAAAAGGACCGACAGCAGTACTCCACAGA
>JBEKUX010000036.1:0-31584 GCA_049514575.1 Chitinispirillaceae bacterium
CCAGACCGTGCGTCATATCGGAATACGGAGATTGGGACAATGGATGCTCCAGCAACGGTTTCACCATAACCGGGTGCCAGGACCGCGTCGCACGCAGCGCCGGAGAAGCGGCGCTGCTGACACAGGCGAATAATCATTATAACGGTCTGAGCCAGAATATGGGACTTTCGTGGCTCAGCGCCGATGCTCTCTGGTCCATGTTCGACTACCAGACCTGGCCGCGCGGTCCTCTTACCACTTCCGGCTCGATAGATCTATTCAGGATTCCGAAGTTTTCAGCATATTTCTTCCAGAGCCAGAGAAGCCCGGGCGATACGCTGGTCCCTGCTGCAAAGGTAGGTCCCATGGTATTTATCGCATCGTACTGGACTTCAACATCGAATACTAATCCGGTCGAGGTTTTCAGCAACTGCGATTCGGTTTCACTCTATCTCAACAACATGCTGATTGCAACACAGGCCCCAGTCACCGGCTCCAACGTGACGCACCCCATATTTCAATTTCATCCTTCCTCATTCCAGCAGGGGACCTTGCGGGCCGACGGCAAGATCCGCGGACATGCCGGTGTTGCCGCCACCTACTCGGTGAGCACTCCCGGATCGGCCAAAAAAATCGCCATAGCCATCGACACTGCCGGACTCCAGTTTCAGGCCGACGGCTCGGACATTGCCATCGTCTATGCTTCGATCCTCGACTCAAACGGCACGGTGGTCCCTACCGCGAGCAACAGTGTGACATTCCAGATAACCGGCGGACAGGGGAAACTTATCGGCGTCAATCCAATGCCGGCACAGGCAGGCATAGCGACGATCCTCTTGCAGGCAGGAACCATCGGCGGGATCACGACATTGAGTGCGGTTTCATCCGGCCTGCCGGTCGCCAGCGCAACAGTGAGTTCGGTCGCGCCGCCGACAACCGGGACCGTTGCACCGTTCAGGGCGGCAATAACCGCCCCGAAACAGGGACTCACAATGCGACGGGTCAACGACGAGCTGTTAATCTATGCCCCGTCGCAAATGGTTAACAGCCACGAGGCGAAATTTATTATTATGATGTATAATGCGGAGGGCAGACTGATCGGCAAGTGTAACCTTGCTGCCGGCGGAATAACGAGAGTGAAGATGACCTCGCTGCCTCACGGCATCTACGTGGGCCAGATAACGAGCAGTGCCGGAAAGTACATTCAGAAGGTGTTCTGGTAAGGCTGGCTGTAAAAAGCGTATAGGGCCTGATACACCCTGTGAATTCAACTGATACCATCAACTTTAACAAAACTTCTAACCGGAGGTGAGCCTATGTTTCGTGTGAACCGACTTTATGCAGGTAAGGCAATCTCGATGAGCATGTTTCTGTTGGGAATAATTGCATTTCCCACGGTTCATGCCCAAACGGTGCCCACGCCGTTCGGCAAGACGCCTAATAGCAGGAATTTCGAGTGGTACCATCGGGAGCAGCAGGTTTTTATCCATTTCAATATGAATACTTTTACCAATAACGAGTGGGGGAATGGTAATGAGAGCGAGAATCTCTTCAATCCAACAAATCTTAACTGCGGCCAGTGGATGCGCGCGTTTAAAGCTGCCGGCATGACGACCGCCATTCTTGTCATCAAACATCATGACGGCTTCTGCCTGTGGCCCACCGCCTACACGACGCATTCGGTAAAATACAGTTCATGGAGAGGCGGAAAGGGCGACGTGCTGAGGGAGTTTACCGATTCGTGTCACGCCTATGGAATAAAGGCTGGCATCTATCTTTCACCATGGGATATGCATCAATCGGCGACATTTTATGATGGTACGACAAATCCCAATCCCGAACATCTCTTCGGAACACAGGCGTATGTGGACTATTATGACAATCAAATTGTGGAATTGTGTAAAAACAAACCATACGGCCCGTTCTATGAAATATGGCAGGATGGCGCCGGCGACATCAATGCAATTACTCCGGCGAATTACAGAGAATGGACCGACACCCTTCATAAATATATGCCTGAGTGCGTCGTTTGGGCGACGAAAAAGTCCGACAGTTGCGGAGATGTCCACTGGGTTGGAAATGAAGGGGGCACCGCGGGAGATCCCTGCTGGTCGACCTGCAATATGTCCGATGTGCTTAATGAAACCGGCCAAACCGAGTCTAATGGCAATACGTACATACCGGCCGAGACGAATGTGTCGATCCGTCCGGGTTGGTTCTACCACCCGAGCGAAACGCCGAAATCCACCTCGACATTGTGGACCATGTATTTCACTTCGACAGCCCGGAATACCGTTTGGCTGCTCAACTTTCCGCCGGACACGAGAGGCTGGATACCCACAGCGGATTCCACGAGCGGAGCGGGGTTGGGAAGCTACATCTACGGAACTTTCCGCACAAATTTATTGGCCGGGGGAACTGCAACCGCCCTCCATCCCCGCGGAACCGGATACGATCCCCTGAATATGATAGACACCTTGGAGACCACCTATTTCGCCTCAGCCGATGGTCATAACACCGATACCATCACTTTTGTGCCAAAGTCGTCGATAACTTTTGATTGCATCATGATTCAGGAGGTTATCAAGCTCGGGCACCGCACGCTGAATTGGTCGGTCGATGCATATTCCGGTACCACGTGGACCACGGTATCGGCCGCGAACAATAAACAGTGTATCGGGTATAAGCGGGCAGTACAATGCGCATCGACAACCGCAACGCAGGTACGTCTGCGTATTACCGCCGGCCAGGCGCCTGCGGCGATCCATACCTTCGGCGTTTACAAGCAAGCCCAGGTTACCCCTCCGGCAAACTGGAACGGGCTCACGCCGGTGAAACAGGATACATCACTCCTTATAACGGGCGTTTTGCCGTCTAATAAAGCGGCAAGTACGGTACCGCGCGTCCTGAAGATTGCCGGTGACCGGATCGTGCTGCCGGCAGGTTTCGGCGCCGGACCGGTAACGGTAAATATTATCGATCTGCAAGGCCATTGCGTGCAGCGCGTAGTCGCGCAGGGAAACGGTTTCGAACAGCGGCTGACTTTACCGTCGCTCAAACCCGGATTCTATCTGGTCAGATGCAGCAACGGCAGGCTGACGCTGGAGCAGAAGTTCATGAAAGTGAGCCTGTAAACCCATGTTCCGCCGGTAGGGAAGGCGGGCAGTAGCCCCGGTGCAAGTGTCGCGTTATGCTCGCGCTCGGGGCTTATCTTTTCCAACCGCGGGAGCGGCTGTATAGATTGAAAACGAGCGAGAAAACCTCGCATATTGTCGTTGTACGGTTATTAACACGAAAGGGAGGTATTCATGAGAAGGTTTCAGATAGTATGTGCCGTAGCAGTGATAGTGGCGGGGGGAATATTTATTAGCTGTCAGAAAAAATCATCAGAACCTGCAGGTCCGACAGGTCCGACAGGTCCGCAAAGAAACGTCTTTCTATCAGATGGATTTGAATATAGTAGCGATTCATTGGCTAACAAATACAACAAGGTGGCTTGGGTTGGAGGGCGGGGTTTCATGTCTACCACAACCGATACCGCGCATTCGGGAACGCACTCGCTTACCAGCGATTCATCTAAAACAGGCATCAAACTGGGTGGCGCGTTTTCAATTCAGGATTCGATTGCCGGGCTCGAATTTTACCTTATGGCAAAAAAAGCCGAACAAATCAATTTCTTCTCCGCACTCGCCAGTTCGGGATCTGCCTGGAATGGCTTATACATTATTTTAGGAATGGGAATCAGCCGATCCGATTCGCTGCAGTACATTTATCAATACGACCCCTCTAAGCCGGATTCAAATTATACCAAATGTTTCGCTTCTCTGCAATTCAATAAATGGTATAAATGCAATATCGAATACAGTTTTCCAGATACCACCGTTACCTATTCTCTTGACGACAGTGTCGTATACACGAGAAAAACGCCCCTCCTGTCTCCGCTCAACGTATTCCTGGTCGCACGCGACAGCGTCGTATCGGAAGGCGCCGGTTCGCAGGGATCTAAGGAATACTACATTGACGACGTGACTGTTTACGAGAGATAACGGCCGGATGGGTTGCGAGGATCGGCCGGGAAATCCTGCGTGGCGCGCGGCGCAGGTATTTTCGTAGACGAGTCGGCCGGTAGGCGGCCGTGGCGCAGTGACATCTTTATTGAAGTTAATTACTTTATCATGGTATTATGAAATCGAAGAACAACTTCTAACCATCTCCACGAATAACGCTATGTCTCGATCCAAATCGTCAATCAGGATTTTCGATTATACCGATTATCGCAACTACCTCTGTGATTATTACAAGGATCAAAAATCCCGTCATCCTTATTTTTCTTACCGGTATTTTGCCGGGAAGGCGTGCATAAGCTCGATTGGACTCTATAAAGACGTCGTTGACGGAAGACAATCACTTTCCCGGCGGGTCATTGCGAAATTTTCCGAAGCGATGGGCCATTCCAAACGAGAAGCCGAATATTTTGAAGCCATGGTGTTCTTTGCAGAAGCAAAAACGATCGAAGAACGGAAGCTCTACTTCGAGCGTATGATGGCATGCCATGAATCAAAAGCACGCATTATCGACGCATCACGGTATGAGTACTATTCGCAATGGTATTACAGCGCCGTGCGCGCGCTCCTTTCGTTCTACGTATTCGACGGCGCCGATTTCGCCTCTTTGGCGAAGAAGCTCTCTCCTCCTATTAAAACCGAACAGGCGAAAAAGGCGGTTGAAGCCTTGGAACGGCTCGGCATGATCCGGAAAAAAGATGGTGGGAGCTACGAACCAAGCGACCAGATCATCACGACCGGCGCCCTGCATAACGATCGTCAGATCCGGGCATTAAGTGTTGTTAACTTTCAGAGAAAGCTCCTTTCTCTTGCCGCGGAGGCGTACGACCGCTATTCGGAACGCCAGATGGATATGTCCACCATTACCCTCAGCGTGTCGAAGGAAACGCGACGTTTGATTAAAGAGGAGGCGGCGGTATTCCGAAAAAAAGTCCTCAGTCTGGCGGAAAACGACGCGAGTCCGGAATGCGTCTATCAGCTCAATTGTCAATTTTTTCCGCTTACGGACCCCGGAAAGGATGAGTAAAGGAATGTTCTCGTCCATCAGGCGAATATCGGCTATCGCGCTTGCCTGCTTTTTTTTCGAGGCGCTGCGATGCTCCTCTCTGCAAACAACCGTGGGCGGAACGGGCTCTGAAACGGTCATCGGCAGAATAGTGAATGAGGACGGCACGCCGGCCGGTGAAACCGTGGTCACTTTGCATCCGTACAACTTCGATCCCGCTTCCGGCCAACGACCTTCCGATTACGGCACCGATACGACCGACAGTGAAGGCAGGTACAAGATTACCCTCGCCTCGCCAAATAGCAGACGGATTACTTTGCAAGCGGTAAACCTGACGCAGCGAACCAGGACTGTTGTCCCGGATATCGATCTTTCCGCTCCGTCCGAGTCTACCGTGATCGCCACCGCCTCGCTTCACAAGACCGGCAGCATTAAGGCGATCCTCGTCGATAGTTCGGGAACCGGAAACGGGTATGTATTTATCCCGGGCACCACTTTTCACGCTTACGTGCAGAACGGGTATGCGACAATAGATTCCGTTCCGGCGCAAACGATACCGCAGGTCTATTACAATGATAAAAACGTGATGAGTGCGCCGCGAAGCCTGGCCGAAGCCGTTGACGTCAAGCCGGGAGTCGCAACCATTGTCACGTTTTCTGGCTCAGCGCATGCTGCGAAAATTTTCCTTAACACCACACCCGGAGGCGCGGACGTCGCGGGAAACGTTTACGGATTTCCCCTGCTCATCCGGCTTTCGAGCAATAATTTCATGTTTAGCGAGGCCAGAGGCGACGGATCGGATATTCGTTTTACAAAATCGGACAATACTTCCCTTCCGTTCGAAATCGAACGATGGGATTCGGCGGCGCAGCAGGCTGAAATCTGGGTGAGGGTCGATACGGTCTACGGAAATGACAGCAGCCATTTCGTCGTGATGTACTGGGGGGAGCCCGCCGCGGCCATGGCCCTTAACCACGCAATCGTATTCGATACTGCGAACGGGTTCAGAGGCGTCTGGCACTTGGCCGAAGAGGCGGCGGGCGTCGGCACGAAAGGACTCTATAAAGACGCGACCGGACGAAATAACGGCGACGATTATATAAGCGCGACCGATCGGTCCGGTATAATCGGCTACGGCCATGCCTTTGACGGAATTGACGATTACATCCTCGTAAACAGCCCGGTGACCAATTTTTTAAAAGGGGATTTGACTATTTCGGTATGGGTCAACATTCACGACAGCGGCGGCACGATCCTGTCGAAGCTCGACACCGTCCCCGGGTGGAATATGGGAGAATTAAGTTTCTATTTCGGCGATGGCACCAACACGCACGTTTCTCCGGGCGTCAATGGAGCGATTCCATCGTTTGTCGGGTACAAGGACGATTACGCCATCGCGGCGCAACCGGTTCCTTCCGATGACTGGCATTACATAGTCTATACGTGGACATGGAACGGAGACACCACCGGAACGGCGCGGTACTATATTGACGGTACTGAAATAGCGCTGAGCAGGGATTTACTTACTATTCGTTCCGGAGACAGCGCCAAGGCGACCATCAGAATCGGCCAGCCGAATAACAACGAATCATACGCTTATTTCAAAGGACTCATGGACGAACTCGAGATATCTGCAGTCGTCCGCGGCACCGACTGGATAAAATTGTGCTATATGAACCAGAAGGAGCAGGGCGCGTTGGTGCACTGGTAGGCGCGCGGCGACCCGCGTGTCACCGATACATTATTTAACTTAAAAAGGGTGTATGCTGATGAGATTGCAGATGTCAAAATCGTGGTCGCTATCAGGATATAATACTCGCCCCATCCGCAATTTTCGCAAAATGCACCATTGTATCGCGGCCGGTCTGCTTCTTGTATTTCCGTGCAATGGTTTTTTCGAAGTTTTCTTTAGCGCTGCTGTTCATCATGGTCAGAGTCGCGCCGCCGAACCCGCCGCCGGTAAGCCGTGATCCATAGACCCCTTTGACTGACTTCGCGATTTCCACAAGAATGTCGAGCTCTTTGCAGGAGTTATCAAAGTTATGCATGGAGCTTTCATGCGACTGGTACAGGAGCTGGCCGAATTCTCGGATAGAGCCTTTTTTAAGCAGCTTCATGCCGCTGAACACCCGTTCATCCTCACCGACGACGTGTAATGCCCGTTTGAAGTATTGAGGATTTAAATCCATTTTTGCGGCAAGGAGCTGTTTCAAGCTCACGTCGCGGAGTGTTTTTACTGCGGGGTCCATTGCACCGAAAAAATTTGCTGCTTCAACACACTCATGACGGCGGCTGTTGTATTCTCCGGCGACGAGCGAATGCGTAACACCCGAAAGGGTGATGGCAAGCGTAACGTCGCTGCCGGCCATGGAGATCGTCTCGTGGCCAAGGGAACGGAAATCAATGAACAAAAGGTGTCCCGTTTTGCCGAACATAGAAGAAAACTGATCAAGCAGGCCGCAATTGGCGCCGACAAAGCTGTTTTCAGCCTTCTGGCATATTTTTGCAAGTTCAGTCGGATCAATTTTTATATTGTAAAGGCTGCACAACGCAAGTGCCGTCGCCACTTCGATCGCAGCCGATGAGGAAAGGCCTGCGCCGAGCGGCACAGTGCTGTGGATAGCCATGAAAAAAGGCTGAACAGGATATCCGCGGTCTTTCAGTACCTTGTAAACGCCTACGGGATAATTCACCCATGCATTTTTCCCTTTTTGAGGGAGAACCTCGCAAATGGTCACGGTTTCGGAAAATTGAGCGGATGTTATACGGATATCGTCCGAAGGCGCTTTCCCGACGGCGATCCAAGCTTCACGGTCGATAGCAGCAGAAAGTACAACACCTTCGTTATAATCGGTATGGTTGCCGAGCACTTCAACCCGTCCCGGAGCACGTGAAAAGGTCGTTGCAGCGCTGCTGAAAATGTCCTGAAACCGCCTGGCTGTAATATTCCTTCCTGATTCCGGTGAACTCATGACGCCTGATCCTTTCTCAAGGTAAAATATGAAAATCCCGAAATTTAGAGCGTTGGGACAGGTAAAAATATCTATTAGAAGGGGGAAAAGCAAAAGCATTATTACTGGTGCAGTCGCTTTATCCCGATAATGCTACACGTATATCTTCTATCAAAAAGAGTTTCTTATTAAAAGTAACAGGGTCTCCTTTCCGTTTACCGAGAAGCTCATTTGCAGCCGGAGCAAGGTATGAAAGTACATTTCGTGCAGGATCGGAATCCCAGGGTCCAAGAATCGTGATTGTCAAAGATGCACCACCGTCCAACGGGGAAAGACGAATGCTGGTCCCTATACAGACGGTCGAGGGGTCCACCTGTGAAAAAATGATGGGTCGGGCAAACTGAAGCTCGTCATGCAGAGTTTTAGCCCTTGATGAAAGCATTTCCTGCCGCGCCCGCGCCGCATGATACTCGAAATTCTCCCGTAAATCGCCGTGGGCCCTCGCTTTAATGATTTCTTCGGTGTTCTGCGGAATATCAACGCCGGTCAGTTTCGCGAACTCTTCCTTACGTGCTTTAAGCGCGCCTACAGAGACGAAAAAAGTTTTATCAGCGATTTCCTCCTTTTGGGGGTACCATGCACGCAAATCCTTCAGCATGGCTTCTCTGCGGTAATCTTCAAGCGTTGAATCACGTTCGAGAAGCGCAATGAACTGTTTTGCCTGCTCAGGATCTATTCTCCGTGCGATGTTATGAAAAACGCCATCATCATCGAAAAACTTACGGAACGCCGGTTGCTGCTTTTTGAGGGTATTATTGGCCAGCAGTTTCATGATATTCTGCAGGAAGTTCCAGTTTGCAAAACGCTCCAGTTCAGGTCTGGAGTTCATTTCACGGCATAACCATACGAAAAAATCCGGGGCTTTCACCGGTGATAACATGGTTTCGGTAATAAGCGCGTCGGCCGTAGCCTGGTTTTGTGGACGTAGCGAATCGTACAGCACGGACAGCGACTGCATATCGCTTTCAGATATGATCAGCCGCGCATAAAGCGCCGGCCATTCCTGTCGGTACTCACGGATAAGCGACAACGCTCGTTTTTTCAATGTACGGTCAGGTAAGGCACGGACAAATTCCGCCACATCGGCGTGACATATAAATTCTTTCAGCCTGCTTTTTTGATTGCTGTCTGCCGCAGCAGGATATTTTTCGAGCGTCAGCAACAACTCAAAGGACAATGCCGGGTTGCTTGTTTGTTCGTTCGCAGCGTCCTTTAAAAGCTGACCGGCCATTGCAGAAGCAAGAACGGGTGAACGGTTAGCATGCTTCCTGAACATTTCAAGCCGGTCGCGGACCGAGGCGGCCGTGAATTGCTTCAGCAGTGCAGAATCGGCATCTTCGGCCGAGTCGTTCCATGAGCAGAGATTGGTGGTACTGACGGTCATACGGCGGTCTTTGCGCGCGTCCTGCCACCACGCGTTCCAATCCGCGGCATTCACAATCCCCGAAAGTATATCACGCAGTTCGTTCAACGGAAGCTGTCGGTTGATACTTGTGAAAAGACGATGGAGAAGTCCGCCGCTGTCGGTCATGGCGAGCTGGTGGAGTTCCTCTATATGGTCGAGTTTGTCGATTAAAAAATGGCCTGATGGAAGAGGTTCCAGAAGACGCGCCGCTTCGTCGAGCTTGAACGAGAGGGGAGAAACGCTGTCCTGGAACACGGCGCGTACTGTCTCAAGGGAACAGTTTATTTCACGAATGCGTCCGGTGCCTTTTTTCGGCATATATACCGTTCTGCCTTGATTATAGCGCATCCATAGTTCAAGCATTCGGAAAGCGGTCAGCGGTTCCGGAGATTGAAATATCCGGCAGTGTTCAACCAGAGCAGTAAGATTCGGTGTAATGCCATAAAGGGTTTGCAGGTGTTCCAGAAGGATTTTACGGACCGGCAGCGCTTCGGGCCATGCGAGGAGAAGAGCGCGCAGCAGCGATAGCTCTTCCTGCTCAGCTTTACGGGTGCGGCATGCATCGATCAGAAGATCGAGAAACATCTGTGCCGTTTCCGGTTTTTTATTTTTAACAAAATGCCGAAGTACCGGGACAAAAAAAGTGAGATCATCCGGTGATTCGCTGATATGGCCGAGCAGCAGTTCTTCGACCGCTTCAGGTTTGTTCGCCTCAAGGAGTGTCCTGACCTGCGGATCCAGTTTAGACCCTGCAGCAGCTTTCGCGGCAGGGTCGTCGCAGATGACAATTCCATTTTTCCAGTTGTCAGTCATAAGCAGCAACGATAAAAGAGAAAATCACTTTAGGTGATTGTTGTGGTTTTGATTATAAAACCTTTTTTGCCTTCCGGCAATCGGAAAAATACAAAGGGATGGCAGGAAAAATAATTATAAGTGATCCGAACACAGGCATCATATAGCGGACAAGGGGGTCGACAAGTATCGACATACCCCAAAAATAACATGTTATCACAATACCTGCGATCAATAGAAACCGCAATTCCTGATGTTTCCGCCAGAGAATAACGGAAGCCCACAGTAAAAACAGAAGGTACATTAATTGAACAAGGAAAATCGGTGTTTCAAGTTTGTTGGTAAATGTTCCATACCAGCATCGCACTGCTTTTATCACAATAAATTTGATAACGGTGACCGGATGTTTTTTAAATTTTTCAGCAATAAACGCATACATTTCTTTCGGGGAGGTTGATTCAATGTCGTGCATGTATTTCTGAACAACCTCGTTCATCAGGTTTCTGACATCGCGTGGAACGGTAATTCCTTTCCGGATTCCTTCGGGATTCCAGACGCCAAAGGTTAAACCGTCGAATACTGTAACGGAGTTGCGGTTGCTGCTGCTTAAGAGGACAATGTGATGAGTTTGGGAATATACCCATAACTCCCATGGTAGTATCGCTAAAAGGTTTCCGGCAGCCAGACATAAAGCGAACAATAATTTTCTCCGGAACAAGCAAGATCGTTGCAAAAGAAGCAGCAGAGCGAAAAGAATTCCTATACCGATCGCAATAGGCCGGATAAGCATCGATATTCCGCATAAAACCCCGCCAATAAAGAAAAACAGTGGGCTTCGTTTTGGGGTACGCCAACCGCTCAGAACACACAACATGCCGGTGTAGAGGAAAACTGAAAAGGGAAGTTCGGTATTGGGGTTTCTCGCGGCCCAGAGAACAATCGGATAACAGCACCACAGTACCGATGCCAGAAGTGCCGGATACGGGTTCCAGATTTTTTTCGCCAGCAAATATATAAGCAACGCGCCGAGCGAAAAAAACAGCACGATACATAACCGAAGAATCAGATTTTCATTGCATCCTGTATAATGTGCGATTAAAAGACATCCGGCTGCAATGACCGGATATCCCGGAGGGTACTCAAGAGCGGGTTTCCCGTGAATGGTTATTCCTTGACCCCGCGCGATATTCTGTGCAACAGGAAGGTAATAGCTGATAAAGTCAGGGTTTTCATTTTGATTAAATGAACCGCCAGGAACGATTTTCCAGAAAGCAAGTAAAACAACAATGGAAATAGCAATGGCAAGGAAGGGAAAATATTTGGGATGTATGTAAGTAATTAATTTCAGAAAATGCACTGCCGCTCCTTAAAGATAATGAAAAGTATCTGTGCCGAAGTCATGCTAATGATAAATATCGTTCACCCAGGAATCTTTCGCCCTGAAAATTACTGCAAATATTTGGTTGCGCCCGGCGTACGTTGTTTCCCCGGTACAATGTCAATATGATTATCTGAGCTGCCGGGAAAACTATTTTGATCCGTAATCGCCGACGGGTCGGATTTTTTCCGGAGAGCATCGATCCTCCGTTTCTGGAAATCGCTTGCATAAAGACCGGATACTCGTCTGTTTTCGCCGAACCGGTAAACTTCAATAGCGCCCCGGTCAAATACCGGACACTGCATTTCGCACATGCCGCACCCAACACAAAGATCTTCCTGAACCACCGGAACCTTGAAGGGACTCTTCGTGGTTTCCACCAGACGAGGCTCAATCGCATTGTAGGGGCAGACCTCGTCGCAGACAAGGCACTCTTTATTCTGTTCCCAGGCAAGACAGCGGTGCCGGTCTACGACCGCGGTTCCCAGTTTTGCATAGGGTTTCTCTTCCAGCGGAATTCTGCGGATAGCACCGGTCGGGCACGCATAACCGCACAGATGGCATTTGGAGTCACAGGCGCCTATACGCGGTACAAGTTTCGGTGTGTAAAGACGGCTGAACCCGTCTCCGGTTGTGCAGGGTTGAATGGCGTTGGTAGGACACGCTTTCATGCAGTTGCCGCAGGCAATGCAGCGAGCCAAAAAATCGTTTTCAGGAATTGCACCGGGCGGCCGGATCAGGCGGCCATGGCCATCTGATTTGTTGATCGCAGTTGCATTAAAGACCGGAGTAAGCGCTAATCCGCCGAGTGTGCCGAAAATCAGATGGCGCCTCTGCAGATCAGGGCCGGTCGGCACAGCAGCAACGCCTGGAATGGAAAAACGGAAACCGCTGCAGGTGGTTTTAATGTCGATACAGAGTCCGCATACAATGCATTCGGCGCTGCAGGTGCGTTCGATTTCGCCGGCATCAATCGCCCGGGTCGGGCATACCCGTGCACATGCGGCACATGAGTTGCAGTCGGGTACCAGTAATATCCTACGGAAAAGCGGCATTCTTCCAAGTAAACCGAAAAACGCTCCGCTTGGACAGATATACTGGCACCAGAACCGTTTGTCCCAGAAACTTCCGGCAATCACTAATGTCAATATCAGAGAAGTAAAAAACATACCATAAAATACCGGCATTTTGATCGTGATCAGCCGAATTTTATCAAACCCGATTGCACTCAAGAGCGGGCCGGATAATGCCAGAGAATTCATGCCGAGTATTGCCAGTAACGGATTGATGATAAGGGTACTTATCCTTGTAACAAGCGAAATCGGGTCCATGAATAGCGGAAAAATCATACCGAAGAGGGATAACAGCAAGAGTGAAAAAAGAATGACGTATTTAGTACGTTGGAAAAAATGAGGCGGTCTTCGTTTGGGGGAGCGGGTTTTTTTAAATAGAAACGCATCGGTGAAGTCAATTACGGCGCCAAGCGGGCATATAAAACCGCAAAAAAAACGGCCGAATATGATGGTGAACAGTGCAACAGCAAGCCCGAGAAAAAATATTGAAGGGATGACCGTTCGTGCTGCAACCTCCGTGAGCAGTGCCGTTAACGGGTTGATGCGCAGAAACACATCGGCGGGAACAGTATAAGAACGAGGAAAGGTGTTGAAAAAGAAAAATACAGTGCAGAACAGTATAAAGAAAATAATCTGAGTCGTAATACGGAATTTACGGAGCATAGATTACAGTTCGGAGATGATGGCAAATGGTAAAAGACATGTATGAAATGAACGTATTGAAAATATATTACATAAGATGGACAAAAATCATGTTTTTCTTGGGTGTGGATTGTCGTTATTGGAGTTTAACCTTGGTTTTCCAACCGCTCAACGATTTTATTAGCCATAGGAATGCATGCCTCCTAGATTTTATTAGCCATAGGAATGCATGCCTCCTAATAACAGCGTTGAGAAAAAAGTCAGTAGCGCGGCCATGAATCCCGCAATGCTGAGGAAATGTGGCATGAGACCAATTGATCTTCGGTTGATACGGATATGAAGATAGCCGGAATAGATCATCCAAACGATGAGCGAGCAGGTTTCCTTCGGGTCCCAGCTCCAGAAAGAACCCCATGCCTTATGTGCCCATAACGCACCTGCAAAAAGAGCGCCAAGTGTGAATAGAAGATATCCGACGGTTATTGAACGGTAGGTAATTTCATCAAGCAGCGCCAGTTCAGGAATTTTAGCGTAAAGGCAGTTTACAGGACAAAGTCTTGTTTTAATAAGGTATAGGATACTTGATGCACAGCCAATTCCGAATAATCCTTCGCTTGCTGCAGCCGAGGTTACATGAATATACAACCAGTAACTTCTCAGCGCCGGCATTAATGCTGAAGAGCCTTCCTTGGGCAACAGCGACACAATCACCATCAGCATCACGATAACAATAACGTTGCAGGCAGAAACAAACCAATTTTTTACAAATTTAATAATGACGAAATAGCAGAGGGCCCCAAACCATGCCGCAACGAGCATGTATTCGAACATGGTGGTCACCGGCAGGTGCTGGAATTCGCGGGTTCTGAGGAAAATACCGACGGTATGAAAGAGAAACGCGCCTGCCATAAAAGTAATCCCTGCGCGAAGAACGTTTATTTTCCCCGTCGCAATAAGTATTAAATATGAAAGGAATGCGCTGCAGTAACAGGCAAAGGCGCAATAGAATAATTTTGTGCTCAGGAGGTTTTCCATGTTATCCTTTCCGGTATAGCGGGAATAAAAACACTATAAGCAGACCAATGCTGACGCATATAATGCCAAGAAGGATAAGACTTGTCCAGGGTTTTTTCTGTACCTGAATTCCGCTGAAGAATGAAGGATCATACGAGACGATGGCTATGGAATATCTGCCGATTTTGCTGTTCATGGCCGGAAATTTCTGAAATACCCATTGTGAATCAATCGCCGATCCGCAGCGCCACAGGGTGACTTTGAATGCCGGATTGATGTGTTCACGCGAACGGGTCACGGGCGTCCGGCTTTCAAAATCATAATAAAAATCGCATAAGAAATAATTGCACTGCAAACTCAGGTTTTTATTACCAAGAGGGAAGGTCGTTTTAAAAGGGATGGCTCCACTGAAAAGCGTATCGCCGGTTGAATCGACAACGACTGCACTAAAACGTTCGACGGCATCCGGCAAACAACCATAGTTCATCTGGTAGAAATAAAGGCTATGGTATTTCAGCGGCGCATTGACCATGGTGGGAGCGCAAATTAAGGTTCGGTTACTGGTGTCACGCAACTCAAGATCGCTGCGGTAATTGATGATCTCACCCTTCTTGTTCCTGATAATGGAGAAATCGTGCAGGAGGATTTTTATATGAAACCGTTCAATAAATTCCCCTGTCCCTTCTGCTATCATAACTAATTGTTTATCGCCGAACCAAAATTGAATTATGCCTCCTGTAACCAAGAAAAGAAATCCGGCATGCAATATAAAGGAACCCGCGGCAAAAACCGCGGTTTTTGCCGCGGGTTTTACACTTGTCTTTTCTGGCCGAATAAGAATCGCTGAAAGGAAACGCAGGCGATTTCCAAGGCAGCCTGTAAGAGTTATGCAGAAAATGATAAAAGGGATGATAAACCAGGGAGAGGAAAAAATATGGTTCCAACCGAACATAAAAACGAGACTTGTAAAATCGGACCCGAATTGCCTGGTATACTCGTCATATTCTCCATTTTGGGGGATAATAATTCCGACGAGTGATACAAAGCAGCAGAGGGCCAGAACCGAAATGAAAAATCTGATGGAGGTGAGAAAAGATATTTTTATTTTCATAAGGGATACCGCTGTCGCCGCATGTGTTTTAAATACGCGCCGGGTGAGTAAAAATCCACAATGTAAAATATAGTTGTTCCCTTAATGGTAGAAAGTGTTAATGATGGATTGCTTACGGCAAGTAGAAACGGGTGCAGGTAAAGTGTGGGTGGCAAGGTACCTGCTTTGGCTCTAACTCGCTGCTCTTATTGTTGAAATCTGTGTGTGTATGGCGTTATCATAAATTATTAAAATATTAAAAATTGGATAACTAATATATTGTATTATATATTGAAAAATAATAAGTTAAGATTATTTATTATATAAAATGTTATCATTATTGATAACGATATAGTATTCTATCCATTGACTTTCCTGCAATTTTGTGTTAGATTAATAATGTGAAGAAGAAGGTGGGTTATCCGAGATTGAAAGACAAATATGATTAAAATATTCGATTATCTTGATTACCGGCAGTATCTGCGGGCAGTGTTTGACGAGAAAAAAAAACAGACGCCACATTTTTCTCATCGCGGCCTCATGCAGAAACTTTCGCTGCGCGCGCCCGGCCATATATTGTTTGTCATGCAGGGTAAAAGACGGCTTACGCCGGAAATTGCACTGAGGCTGTCGGCATATCTCAAGCTCAACAAAAAAGAGTCGGAGTATCTGATGTCCTTGATCCGTTATACCGACGCAGGAACCCCTGCTGAAAAACAGTTTGCGTTTGAGGAGCTTTTATCCCTCAGGCAGCGCAGCGCCTGGAAGGTGCCGGCTTCCGGCTATAAGTTTTACGAAAAATGGTATAATAGCGTTGTACGCGCGTCGCTGGATGTAGAGCCCTTCAAAGGCGACTACAACCGTCTCGCATCGTCGCTTTGTCCGGCCATAACACCGGCAGAGGCGCGGCAGGCAGTTGAAACGCTTCTGGAACTTGGTATGGCAAAACGCGACGAGATCGGTTTTGTGCACTCTTCGGAAGAGGCGATCAGCACCGGCGATTCATGGCAATCGGCGGCCATCCATAATCTTCAGCGCAAATTTATTGAACTGGGCAAAGAGGCGCTGGATCGGTTTCCAAAAGAAGATCGCGATGTTTCGAACCTTACGGTCACGGTTTCCGAGGAAACGTTCGATATTATCAGGAAAAAGATCAAAGACTTGCGCAGCCAGGTAATGGCCATGGCCTGTGCGGAACAAATGCCGGACAGGGTGCTTCAGGTGAATATCCAGCTTTTCCCGTTGCTGAGAAAAAATAAGGGGCGGCAAAAATGAAAAAGCTACTGCTGCTAACAGCCCTGACGGTACTGTTCTCCTTACTTATTACATGCACGCTTGCTCCGCTTGCCGGAAACGGAAGCGAAATTACCAATGGCGTGTGCATGATGGCTTCGGTCCCGGCAGACAGCGCGCTGGTGGTCGCTTATCCGCACGATTACCAGCTTTCCACCTGTGTTACCCGGCCCGTAACCACATATACGGATAAAAACGGGAAATTTTTCTTAATACTCGGCGACAGCGCATGGAACCTGCTCATTTACGACCGCACCCAGACGTACGGGGCGTTTATTGCTTTACGTAATGGAGATTCAGCGGTCGGACTCGTTGCTCTCGAAAGCCTCGGCTATGTGCAGGGAACGGTTACCGACAGTTCCTATCAGCTCGGGTCTGTCATAATTCCCGGTTCTCCGTTCCAGACCAGTATAACAATTCAGAACAGTTTTTTCATTTCAAAATTGCCGGAATTTACTTACCGGCTCATTATTGCAAGGATGCCGAATGAGGGTTGCGCTCCGGGCGCTGATTGCAGCGGCCATCAGCCTCCGGATACGGCGACCCATACGGTTACCGTAAAAGCAGGAAGCGGAACGAATGTAATAATTCCTTGATGTCGATTAATAGTTATGCCGTTTAAGAATGCATAAAATGTCTAAATGTATAAACATGAGGAAAGAGAGGTTTTATGATCCGATTTATTTGCATACTTTTTGTTTTGTTTCTTTTCGTGTTTAATTGCAATCCAGTCAATCCATCCCAATCTGATAATTATGTTCAACTCGATACTACGAGTGGCAATATTTTAGCAAAAATAGGTGACACTTTTGAAATAAGAATATTAAACGAAAGTTCCGATGGCGGTTATTGGTGGTATGTCACCACTGAGTTTGATTCAACAATTGCGCGCCTGGTTACTTTTAAAACGGAGCCTTCCTCAGATGCAGTTGGTGCACCAACCTACGAAATATGGCTTTATAATGCGATCAAGCAAGGTAATGACACGCTAAGACTTAAACTGTATCGGTCATGGGATTCAATGAACATAATTGCAACAAAATCTTTCAATTTAACTGTCCAGCCTTAAGGCTGATTAAGAAAAACGCGCCCACTACAGAAGAACACTACTATTTAAAAAGGAGACGGCCTATGAAAACCCATTCATTAACAGCATTTCTCGGAATTACGATGACGGGCATTGCCCTTCTGGCGGGATGCAATCAGGTCCCGCTTTCCCAGGAGCCTGCTGTCCCTGTCCAGGGCAACACCGTTGCCGATGGAAATATGCTCAAGTCGTCGCTTGATCGTTTGGGGCCGACCTCTTCAGCCGCCGATATTTCGGCCGTTACGGACGGGAACAACGCCTTCGGGTGGGCGCTTTTTACTAGTCTGCATACCGATAATACGAACCTTTTCTTTTCGCCGTACAGCATATCCTCAGCGCTGGCAATGGCCTGGCAGGGAGCGCAGGGTGACACAAAAACCGAAATGACCCAGGCCCTGCATTTTACTCTTGACAATGTCCGGTTTAACAGCGCCATGAATTCCATTGATCTTGCGTTGGCAACTCGCGGACAGGGCGCGGCCGGCAATGAAGGCGCCGGTTTTACCATTAAATGCGCGAATGATTTGTGGGGAGAGAAAACCGAGACATTTTTGCAGGGCTTTTTAGACCCGCTGGCCCAATACTTTGGAGCGGGCATGCGGATCTGTGATTTTATACATAACAGTGAAGCGACACGTATAGAAATCAACGATACTATCGAGGGCCAGACAAACGGAAAAATAAAAGATTTGATTCCGCCGGGAGGGGTTGACGGTTCAACAAAACTGGTGATCACCAACAGCGTTTATTTTGACGCGGCCTGGGCAGACACCTTTAATCATGCAGCAACAGACACAATGCGGTTTATTCGCGCCATGAATGATACGCTGAAGGCATTGTATATGAACCGTACGGGTGAATATAACTATGCTGAGGATCAGGAGTACCAGACGCTGGAACTTCCCTACAGCGGGAAACAGGTCTCGATGGTCATCGTATTGCCCAAAGACATGAATGCGCTGCAATCCGGCCAAACGCCGTCGGCCGGGGAGATTAAATCCTTAGTCAATGGTTTGTCGCTGCGGCAGGTTCGGGTTTCTGTCCCGAAATTTACCTTTACATTTGGAACAGTATCCATCAATTCGCAATTACAGGCATTGGGAATGCAGAAGGCGTTTTCTGCCGGAGTGGCGGATTTTTCCGGCATCAACGGGCAGCATGATCTTTTCATCGGGGATGTTTTTCATCAGGCATTTGTCGCGGTTGATGAAAAGGGCACTACCGCCGCCGCCGCAACCGCAGTGACTATTAGTTCTGGTTGCGCTCCCGGCGGGCAAAGCATATTGGTTTTTTCAGCCGACCATCCGTTTGTCTTTTTCATCAGGGACATTCCGACCGGCCAGATACTTTTTATGGGGTACCTGTCAACGCCGAAGTCTGTTTCATAATGCTGAGATTTAATAACGACATAAGCACCTGCCTGAAGGCAGGTGCTTATGAATATTATGGAGATATGAAGAAAAGGTTTCCTTCAGACCATCCTTACCTTGATCCCTCTTTTATGTAAATACTCCTTGATGTCCCGCAACCGGTATTCGCCGTAGTGGAGGATCGATGCGATAAGTGCTGCATCGGCCTTGCCCTTGGTCAGAACATCATAGAGATGTTCGGGAGCGCCGCCGCCACCCGAGGCGATGACCGGGATTCTTACCGCCTCTGCGATTATGCGCGTGAGCGTCAGCTCGTAGCCGGTTTTGGTACCGTCGGCGTCGATGGAGTTGACTACAAGCTCTCCGGCACCCAACTGCTCTCCCTTTTTTGCCCAAGAAAGCGCATCAATGCCGGTGCGTGTGCGACCGCCGTGCGTCACGATTTCGTACCCGCAGGGAGAGGCAGGGGAGACGCCGACTCGAAGAACATCCATGGAGAGCACCACAGCCTGGGATCCCAAGGCGGCGGCAGCGTCTGCAATAAGTTGCGGATTAGCAACCGCAGCGGTATTTACGTTCACCTTTTCCGCTCCGGCAAGTCGCACACGGGTGCAGTCTTCCACGGTGCGCAAGCCGCCGCCAACGGAAAAAGGAATAAAGACCTGCGAAGCGACTTTACCCACGACATCGATCATAATATCGCGGTTATCGCTGGACGCGGTTATATCGTAGAAGACCAGTTCGTCGATACCGTCCTCGTAATATTTCCGGGCAGCCGTCACAGGGTCGCCGATGTCCTTCGTATTGACGAATTTGATGCTTTTCGCAAGATTTCCGTTGCGAACATCAAGGCAGGCGATGATCCGTTTGCTCAACATGGCACACCGTTCCAAGTTGCGAAGTTTTTCAAGATACCAAGGCCGGCTTTTCCGCTTTTTTCTGGGTGGAACTGGGTACCGATAAAATTTTTTATTCCGATGACCGCCGGAAATTCAAGCCCATAATCGCAGACGGCGATGACAGCGGAAGGATCCGACGGTTTTGGAAAGTATGAATGAACAAAATAAAACTCATCACCTCCAGCCACGTCGCGCAGTACCGGATGGCGGCGTGTTAAGCGGACACTATCCCATCCCATATGGGGAACTTTAAGTGCAGGGTCAGAAAGCCTGAAACGGGGTACGGTTCCCGCAACAATTCCGAGGCATGCCGTATCTCCCTCTTCGGCATGCGTCAGGATGATCTGGGTGCCGAGACAAATGCCTAAAAGAGGTGTTCCGGCTGCAAAGGCTTCTTTAATTGCATTGTCGAGGCCGCGTTCCCGCAAGGTTTTCATGGCTGCCGCTGCATGGCCGACGCCTGGGAAAATAATGCGTTCTGCTGACCGTACAGCCTCCGGATCAGGAGAGATGGTCGATGGTATTTTCAGATAATCGAGCGCTCGTTTGACCGAGGTAAGATTGCCGGCAGAATAATCAATAATGACGATCATTGAAAGCCACTTTCTTTAATGGATTATGAAATTAGTTTTTGCCACTTTTTTTTCCTTCAATAACGTTCCGCGATAATTATTATTTTCATCTCTTCACGATAACGGAAAGAGGCGGCCTTTTCCTTAAATGACGGGGTACCGTATGCCGGATATTCCGCATATCAAGGGAAAGACACAAACGAAGGCATAATAGATAGTATACGATAGTTTGATGCTTTAGGTAATTGTCCGGTACGATGTGCATTTAAATCCGTGTATAACTTTTTTCCAGGGAGGTTTTCACGTGCGTGTATTTTTGTATGTGTTCATTATTGTTCTCGCGTTTTTTCTTATTTTAGGGTGCAGTGAAAAGTATTTAAGCAGACAGGGTAACAATAAAACATACGCAGCTCCGGAGATGATCCATATTGCCGGTGGAACGTTTCAAATGGGATCGGAGAGCCAGGATATAGCTTGCAGCGGATGTTCATGGGGAGAACAGCCTGTGCACA
The DNA here is from genome assembly GCA_049514575.1 of Chitinispirillaceae bacterium. Taxonomy (GTDB): domain Bacteria; phylum Fibrobacterota; class Chitinivibrionia; order Chitinivibrionales; family Chitinispirillaceae; genus BOG-1184. The sequence continues at coordinate 21,188 of JBEKUX010000036.1, forward strand.
GTGTAACGCTTTCTGCGTTTTATATAGACAAGACAGAAGTAACGCAGGGTGATTATAAGGCGCTTATGGGATTGAATCCGTCAAATTTCTCGGATGACGCAATGAAACCTGTGGAAATGGTTACATGGTTTGATGCAGTCCTGTACTGCAATGCCCGGAGCAAACGGGACGGTTTGGATACGGTATACCAATTTAAGGCAATTTTCGGAAGAGCGGGGGACGGTTGCAGGAAGCTATCGGGATTGAAAATTGATTTTGCCAGGAACGGATATCGTCTTCCGACTGAGGCGGAATGGGAGTATGCGTGCCGGGCCGGAACCACGACTGAATATTTTTGGGGTCGCAATTATCCTTCGCTTACAGATGCTGATACGATGACGTTTGACAGCAATGCGGTGTGGTTTCATAGCGTATATGTTTTCAAAAATACAAAGGTCATGAGCGGGACACAGCCGGTGGGAAGTAAAAAGGCCAATGCCTGGGGATTGTATGATATGGCCGGTAATGTGTGGGAATGGTGCAATGATTACATCGGCGGTTACAGCGCTGCAGCTCAGACCGATCCGGTGGGTCCGGATTCGGCGAATTCCCGTGTATTGCGTGGGGGATCGTGGTGCGACCAGTCTGACAATTTTGTTTTTCGCTTCCTGCGCTCTGCGTTCCGTTTCTCCGATTTTCCGGATCACCACACAAGCTTTCGAGGTTTCAGGTGTGTCCGACGGTAAATTGAAAGTGTTCTTGCAATGATTCGTATCGCTCGATTCTTCTTTAAATCCGTCGTTGTATTGTAGTATCTTCCATGCGTGCAAAGCATTGAAAAACTCTGCCGTTCTACGCTCAACAAAGGAGAGATGATGAAGTTTAAAGTACTTTCATTGACAGCAGTGCTTGTTCTGCTGAATTGCGCCACCTATAAAGAACTTCAGCCCAAACCGGAATTGAACAACCAGGAAGCAGGGTATATTGAGCTGCAGAAAGGGAAAAAGAATTTTGAACTTAAGAAAGACAAGAAATATTTCATTGCTTTCCCTGCCCCGCAGTACGACCATTTTTATCTAATCATTACCTCGCCGCAGAAGCAGAAATTCAATAGTACCTTTACCGGCGAGTTCACAAAACAGCGGGCGGGGCAGCTTATCGCCGACGAAACCTGGTCACCCGATACTATGAGTATATATCCAATTGACCGGGGGAGACCGGCATTCTACTGGCTTATTGAACAGGTGCCGGAGAAGATCGAAAATTTGAGCCTGAAGTATCGTTATGCGCCGCAGTGGCGGTTTAAGTTTGAACATAAATATACTTCTTATAAAGAAACCATTGCCAGGAACCGGGTTGACCGCGGTGTTTACAACGCGATTGGAACCACTCAGCACCTTGACGGTTTCAACTGCCCGCTGGTTATGGATACGGTCTCGCGCCATACTGCTGAGTTGCTGACGGTACAGAAGGAACTCCTGGCGCTTGAAAGCATATTCCCGCCTAACATAGTGAACTCAACCGATGTCGCGTATCTGAATTACAAAAAATTAAAGGGTGATCTTGACGAAGAAATCGCCTTCCAGAAAAATTATACGGCAGTACTCAGCTTTTTCTACCGGGAGTACCAGACGCGGGGTAATATTTTTGCGTTTCTCGGCTATGTTGATGATTTTATTGCCTATTTCTCTATGAAAGATAAACTGCCTGAGCATATTGTCAAAGAAAGTCAGAGCTATCTGCAGAAACGGCTTGCCGAGGTTCCCTCATTTTTTGACCAGCGTCTGCAGACGAAAGATGATGCAAAACCGCTCGATACCAACTATTTCCGTATGGGTGCACTGAACCGCATCGGTCCGCTTTACAGCGTCGCGGGTTTGAGAATAAGTCCGGAATTCGAAGCGGTAGCAAAATTCATGAACGATTTCGACGCAAAGAGCAAAGCGTTTGCCGCACTGCGCGATTCGCTCGAGAAAATAACAAAATTTGTCAAGGAAGGGCCGAACATGCCTTCGGACGATTTTTTCAAAGGGGTGAACGCGCGCATCGGTACACTTCAGACGTTGGTTCCTGCCGGATTTGATCAGTCATATGGCAAGTATCAGGGTTTTGTCTGCGCACAGAAATTTAATCAGGAACTCGGCACGTATAACACCGATCTGTTGAAACTGATCGCGCAGTACCGTGATGCCGAAAATATCGTTATGCAACTCAATGTTCTGAAGGGCCGACATGATTACAGCACTATGATCGGCATTCTGAAACAGAACCAGCAGCTTGGTTTTCTGCCTGATAAATACCGCGACCTTGATAAGATGTCGATTGAAGAACAGGCGAAGAACATCAGCACCGCGCTTGCCGGCAACGCATGGGCGCAGGCCGAAGGCGCTCTGAAAAAACTGCATGCAGACCAGAACTTTCTTGATCCCTCCATGATTACGGTAAAGGAAGGGGTGGTCCGCGATTACGAAGATTCTCTTTATTCCAAAGTTGAACGGGTGACCAGGACCCGCGTCAACAAATTCTGCGACAGTAACGTGACGACCTATGAAAATATCGACTCGCTTTATACCGATTCGGTGTTTCTGCCCGTGTACGATATTACCTTTTCTTCAGGGAATCGTAACGACCTTGTCGTGCGCAAGAACACTCTGGTGGCAGACCTCGCAAAAATGAAGGAAAACGAGTTTCCGGCAAGGTCGATTAAACTGTTGTATGACCAGTTTGTCAAGACACCCGACGATAATGGGGTTCTCAAGGCGCGGGCGATCGTTGCACATGGCAAACACTATACCGGTGATGATAAGGAAATAAAAATCCGTATTTCGGAAGCTGATCCTCTCTTGGCGAAATGGATCACCAAACCAAAGGAATACCGTCGTGTGCTTGTCGTTCCGGTTACTGACAACCGTCACGGCAAAAATAAGTATGTGGTGAGGTTTAACATCAATGTCGCGACCGATGCGGTGTTCCCTGTATATGATGTCAATATAAAGCTGCCGAAGGAGGTCGCACAGAATGCCGCTGCGGCTCAGTGGTATGAATCAATTTCCTGCAACAAGAAACTGCTGAAGAACGAGGGGCGGTTTTCAATCAACGCGCCGACCGCCGCGAACGGTTACGAATGCCAGATCACGCCGGTACAGATGAACAAAGATGAAACGAATTTTCTTGAAATCGTGTTCAATTACAATGCATTCAAAGCTCTGCAGGTGAGCGTTATGGTACAGAAACCAATAATAAAAAAGAACTAAAAGGAGAACCCCACAATGAAAAAGACAATTCTCGGAATCGTTATTGCTTTGATAGTGCTTATCGGCGCGGGTGCGCTTTACTGGTTTGTGTTCAGAAAAGACCTGAGTGACAGAATTGTTATTCCCTACATTGCGCACCAGAAGCCGAGAATAGATCCGCACGTACCGAGTTCGGTGCCGATAGCCGACAAGCTTGACGAGGTAGTTTTTGACGGTTTGTTTAATTATACGGCAACTCCGAGCGGTGCTGTTTATGAAAACGGTCTTGGTGAATTAATTGAAATTGATAAGAAAAGTATTGTAACGGTACGGTTGAAACCTAACCACAAATGGCACACAAGCTTCACTGTGGCCATGGATAAGAAGAAAATTGCTATTACGCCTAAACAGGAGATCAATTTCACCGCACAGGACCTGAAATTTACGCTCAGCCGTATCCAGAAGTTGTCAAGCCTTTCGCCCGATTATATTCTGGTTTCACAGGCTGTACCTGATTTCAGCTTCACAGGCCCTGATGATAACGGGGAAATTCGGTTTCAGTTCCGAGGCGACCGCATGTGGAGCCAGGATGATATTAAAGAGGTATTGTCGTTTAAAATTCTTCCGGCTAACTCCGACATGGAAGCTTCTCAATACACGGTCGGCACGGGTCCGTATATGCTCTGCGGCGAGTATGAGGACGAGATATACTTCCAAAAAATGCCGGGGGGGTCGGCAAACATTACAAATTTTATCCTCAAGCCTTTTATTGACAACAGTACCTACACGACCGAACTCAAGAACCGTAACATAAACGTGCTGCTTTCCACACCGTTCGGTGCGGTTTCTCCCATTCTGCAGGACAGTACCGACTACTTCTATAAATCAAGTATCGCCACATCTTTCTTTGCTTTGTATTTCAACACACAGAAATTGACGCTTTTGCAGCGGAAAGCGCTGAGGAAACTGGTAAATAATAAGAAGATCATGGAACGTTTTTTTAAACTCGGCACCCCGCAGCAACGCCATATCGCCAATTACCGCGGGGCAGGCGACAACTATGAGGAGTACCTCAATTTCAGCGTGTTCCCGACCACTACTTATTATATAGAGGAAAAAGTGGTAACGCCGCTCATTGATCAGGGGGAAGTCGACATGGCGGTATTGCCTGATACGGTGCGTATCCAGACCTGTCTGAATTACGATTTCCGCGAGGAACTCTCGGATCTTGTGGAAATTCTCAATGATCCGGCCATGTTTCACGGGAAGATAAAAGCGACCGCGGTGTCGAATGGTGAGATCGGGCAGGGCAATTATGATGCGGTGCTGTTTGTGTCCAGCGGATATCGGAGCAATTTTCTCTTCGATCTCTATAATGTGTTTCTGCGCGAGCCGGACTTCAGCGCTTACCGGATCAACCTGCAGACCGCTATCGACGCCAAGGGGAAACAGATCATCAGCGGTCAGTCTTTTACTGCGGATAAAAACTTTTTCGGACTTGATCTTTCCAAAGATTCGCCTGAACGGGCTGATATCAAGCAGCTTCTCGATTACCTGTTCCTGTTCATGTCCTCGCACGAACTCGGCGATAAACAGCAGTGCGCGATTCTGGTCGACCAGCTTGAACAGAAGCTCGCGCTTGGCGCATGGCTTTTTTCGCTGCCGTCGCTTGCCTACCTGAGCAGGCAATTTGATGCAAGCACTATCGATATGTTCGGGACAGCGTCACAGCTGTCAACGGTCGAAAAGTGGCAGGAACAGCCGAAAAAGAAAGGACTATTGGGAAAGTTGTAATAAAAACGGTTGTTTTTTCCTTCTGCCGATAGCCGACTGGTAAAGTATAATGGGTGTAAAAGTTAGTAGCCTGTTATTGTTCCTTATACTACATGCTGTCATTGCCCAAGGTCAGGATGATTATTTCATTGTTGCCGATCCTACTATATACACCATTTATAATCAGTACCAGCAGCCTCTTTCCGCATCGGAAATGGCGCAATTTGTTGCCTATGCTCCGTTCCAGATAATCAACAAGAAGGTTACGCTCGGTGATCAGATCACGCATGCCGTGGAGTTTTTATTTCAGCAGAAGACGTATTACCTCCTCATGGCTGATGATGGGAAATATACCGGAGAAAAATCGAACACGTGCCGCCAGATTTTTTTTAACGTTGAGGCGATTGGGGACACAATAGAAACCCTGGCCGATGGGCTTTTAATGGTAAGCGGGACACGGAGGAACGTTCCAATTACGAAGGGAACCCTGCTTATCAGGGTTTTCAAGTCAGGCCCGCGTTTTTATATCGCCGCACTCAATGACAGGATTACCTATGGCTGGAGTTTGCTGGAGCCGAAAAGAATGTGGCGGAAAAGCGCACGGACCATTTTTAGTAAAAATGCTGTTAAGGATACCGGACTTTCGGAAACATTAAAACAGCGGATCTTGACACAAATTGCTTCTGCAAATGAATTATATAAAACCTGTTTTTCCCATTTTAATTCCCTGACCGGCGATGATAAAGCGGTTTCGCAATGGCGATGCGAGATCAACGGTAACTGTATGTATTGTAAGTTGGTCGGTCCCGATGGAAATGCAGACCAACTTTCAATAAGCTCACAATATCTCGTACAGGAAATCGAAAATTTGCTGATGGGAACTGATTTCGGAGTGGTCTGCAAGAAAGGTGAAATCGTTATCGAGAAAAGATCCGGCAACAATTGACCTGCCTGTATGAGCAACATTTTATCAGCAGTGACGTAATTATTGTTGAATAACAGATGGGTGATGGAATGGAAGCCGCATACGGACCAAATACGGGCGGCAGAAGAAGGGGAGAATTTATTTTTTTAAATAAACGGTTATTCCCGGCCATTACAGCAAAAGAGCTTTACATGAATTGTTCCGCGATAATGAAAGGTTTTATCTTTTTTATATATTTCTGCGGCTCGCTTAATGCCGGAGAGACACAAGGAAATTATTATACTGACGTGAACCGGGAGATCTTTCTTTTGCCGAAGTCAGCTGCAATGGCAGGATCTGACGTGACCATCAGCCGTAGTGCTTTACCCCTCAGCAATCCGGCCAGCCTTGCGAGTGATTCAGCGAAAGGAATAGACATCGCCTATGCAGGATATTTCCAGAACACCTACAGCACCTGCGCGCTTGCGTATATCGGGCCGGTCGACCATCGTTCCAGCATGGGGGTTTCGGCCAGTTATATCATAGTTCCCGATATCGATATCAGCCCTGATACCGCACATCCTTTTCAGGAAAAGGCCTCAAGTTCGGATCTTTTTTTCAGGATCAGCTATGGCCGGCAGCTCCTGCGGTTTGATGAACTATCATTTTGGGGTGAGCGATTTGCGTTAAATGCCGGTGCCGCACTTAACGCTGAGCGGCTGAATCTGCTTGGGTGGACCGGCTATGGGATCGGTGTAGATGCCGGGTTTGATTTCTCTATGTATTCAAAGGAAACAGGATCTGTTGTTACTGCTGCAGTTATGCTTGATAATCTGACCACGGATTTCACTCACTGGAGTTCCGATTATAAGGAATACGCCTATCCCCATTTACGCTTTGGACTTGGTTTGCAGCAGGAGTTGCCATATATTTACGGAAAATTCAGCTTTAGTTATCTCTCACCTGATCTTTTCACTAATGAAGGAATAAATCAGTACGGCTCTGATTCTCTTGATCAAAACAACACGGTGGAATCTCCTACTATTGAACAAGTTAAAACTCATCCAAGCATGTTGTTTCTGAACAGCCGGCTGGGTGCTGAATACACAATTATGAATACTATATCTTTCAGAATAGGTGTCAATATCAGTGACGGCACTGTAAGCTTCGGAGGTGGATTACGTCTTTTCCATGATCGCGCCGGATTCGACTTCGCCTACCTAGATCAGAGTCTTGCTTCCACTTACAAAATAAGCGTGAATTATAAATGGTTTTAATGGCATAATTAATTCATAAGGGCGGATTTGTTCCTGCCCATCCCTATTTTATATCACACAGGTCTAACTTAAAGAAGTTAGAAAGTATTCTTACGGTTTCCCTGAGGATGTTTGTGAACCGGGGAAGCGGAGGGCATTATAATAAGCCGCAGGAATTTTTTTGTGTTCACAATGTGTATTTCATGGTTCCGTGGAGAAAGGGGAGGGCGATGAGTAGAAAGGAAGATCGCAGGATTCTGATTGTCGACGACGATCAGCTTCTGTGCTCAACCATTTCCCTTTACCTGTCCAAAGAGGGAATTACCACGGTGGTTGCTTCGGACGGGAAGAAGGCGTTGCAGCTTTTTGCCGAGACAAAGCCCGACGTTGTCGTTGCCGATCTCCGAATGCCGGTCATGGATGGTCTCGATTTCCTGGAAAATATAAAAAAAACAGGGTCGACAACGCCGGTCATTATTACTACGGGCAATCCCGACATGTCGAGTGCCATCAGAGCGTTACAGGACGGCGCTTACGACTATCTGCTAAAACCAGTACATCTTCCTGTCCTTGTTGAGAAAATACATAAGGCGTTCGAAACCTCAAGATTGACAAGAGAAAACATGGTGCTTTCTGAGGTCGTTTCGCTGTATAATATTACGAGTAAACTTGCGGCGACACATAATACGGATGCATTGCTCGATGTGATTTTCCGCTATGGCCTGGAGCTTACGGGGGCACCGAGCGGCGCTATCTATATGCATGACGGAGATCGTGATGATCTTGTGTACGCCCGGCAGAGAGGTATGTCATTATTGTATCGTGAATCCCCGGGTGCCGAAGCATCTCGATGTTCAATCGCACAGCGGGTTCTTGCTGAAGGTAAGTCGCTGATGATTGAAAACGGGGTTGTCAAGCCTGCAGCCGTTGATATAGATCCCGCATGCAAACAAATCCATGCTCTTATGGCGGCACCGCTTGGTATTTCGGATAAAATCATGGGCGTGTTTATGGTCGAGCGTAATGAAACATTAACGCCGTTTTCTCCGCTTGATTTCAATCGTATCGAAATAATCGCGGCACAGGCTGGGATCGCGCTCAATAACGCTGAGTTGTACCTTTCGCTTAATAAAAAACTTGAGGCGCTGAAATTGGTCAGTAGCTTTTCAGAACAGATTTCCGGCCGGATGGATAAGTATGAATTACTCGAATCATTGTTTGCGAAGGTAAGCGGACAGTGTCCGGTTGATGTCATCGGATTCCTTCTGGTGCAACAACACCGCCATGAGTTTTATTACTGGACGCGAGGCTCGATTGATGAAGTGGAGACCTGGAACATTTGCCGCAGCGTGATAGATTATTTAAACGAGACTATGCCAAAAAAAATATCGGAACGAAGGGTTGTTTTGAAAAAAATGGTGCGTCAGCAAAAAGCTAACGGCAGGGTAACCCTCCCGCTGACCTTTCAGCATTTGATCCGGGTTACAGGGGAGAGTAGTACTATTGGTGTTTTTTTTGTCGGCGCATCTAAGCGACGTCCGGAACATGTTGAAACCGTAGCGCTGATTGACGGCCTGGTCAACCAGATGCGTATTGCGCTGGTCAATGCCCAGCTATACAATGATATGAAGGAAAATTATTTAAAAACCATCAAAGCGCTGGCAATTGCGGTAGATGCAAAAGATAATTATACCCGCGGTCATTCCGAGAAAGTCATGACGATAGCAGAGGAAATTGCGCGAGAAATGGGTGGATGCGATGACCAACATGTGACGGCGATACGCGATGCTGCTTTACTCCATGATATCGGTAAAATCGGCATTCCCGGTCATATTCTGAACAAACCTAGTGCGTTGAGCTTCGATGAATTTAATGGCGTCATGAAAAAACACAGTACGCTGGGCGCGAACATCGTTAAAGATGTGCCTTTTTTAAATGAACTATACAAGCTGATACTGCACCATCATGAGCATTACGACGGCTCCGGGTATCCTGAAGGCCTTAAGGGCGAGGACATTCCTCTCGGTGCCCGTATACTGCATGTGGCGGACGCTTTTGATGCAATGACATCTGACCGGCCGTATCGTTCGAGTCTTGGACATAAGGAGGCAATCCGCCGGATAGTCGCCGATAGTGGAAAACATTTTGATCCTGCCGTTGTAGGAGTTCTTCTGCGTGTCGCACGGCGCAAGGGGATCATTGAATGACCGATTGAAAAAAACTCGATATGTTTTACAAGGGGCTGTTATCTTGTTCTGCTAAATTCCGAATTCACGTTCGATAATCTCAGAAATAAATCGATCAACCGATACGGGATAGTACTTGAACTTGGGGCCAAAGATAAGGCCTGTCCGGGTATTCTCCTGGGCCATGAGGCTGTCGTTGATACGGCTGAGATGGTCCTCTGGTTTTTCTTCGTACTTCTGTAATTTAAAATAATCGCTTTCAATTTTGATTTGTCGATTGCCGGCATAGGCGAAAGAAAATATTCGTCCTTGGATCTCCTTATCAAAGGTTTCAGGATCAAAGACTTCGCCGAATGTTTCATGCAGCGCCTGAGGAGAAAGAATGAATTTAGGCGAAACATTGATTTTGCCGTTAATTTCAATCGAATGCGAAGGATTTTCGTCATTCGGAGCAATGAGGATATAAGAGAGTTCGTGATACCCTGAAATAATACCGCTGATCGGTTTACGCAGAATATCAGTTTTTAAATAGACCTCCCTGAGGGTTTCGTTATGTCCAGAAGGGTTGTACCACGGGTTCATAAATTAATAAAATCACTTTGTTAGAAAAAAAACGATAACATGGCGGTCGTTTTTAGTAACAGTTTAATATAAAAATAATTTAAGGGCATAGAGTTAACCCTCTGGTAATTTACTTCTTACGCCTGATCTATATATTGAATAAGATAAATTTATGTGACTGCAATCGTTGGAATTTTTATTGCCTTTTGTAATAATTATTAAGAAAGATAACCTTTTTTAAATTATATTTATACTATAGGTAGTGAAGAGTAATTGTTGATAGAATTTAATTAACTGTCAGCCTTCAGATTTGGGTACCTATGTTGGGTCAGTATAAAGGTATTATTATCTTTTCTGCTATGGTATTAACCTGCGCCCCTTTATCGCCTGACCGGGGCAAACCCAGTGATCTCTCATATCCCGGGATGAAGAAGATCCAGAGCGCCGGCAAATCGTTCCAGCAGGGATGGAACAATTCACTTGCCTCATATGATGAAAAACCCGG
>JBEKUX010000037.1:0-31412 GCA_049514575.1 Chitinispirillaceae bacterium
ATGGTAATATAGTTGGTCGTGGTCGCCCACGTTGCCCCGGCAATGGTCCCGCCGTCGGCCCACCGGGCGGCGTTCGTCGAGCTGCGTAAGTATGCGTTCTGGGCAAAAAGAGGCGCGGCAAAGACCAGCAACAGGCATGACACGGCAAGATAACTCTTCCGAAGCTTCATAACACCCTCCTCCCAAATGTGTACAGATTACAATAATTCAGCTCATGTCTTCTATTTCCACACCACGCCGCAAAACGCCGCGTTGCGCTTTTTACGCTTAAGCAGACCTCATCAATCCCGCCACAGACAAACTGCGATAGTACACTAACACGCTTCTCTTTCATTAAACCTGTTTATTAAGTATAATAGTTTTTTTTTAACATTGCAAGATAAATTTTTAACAGCCTGCGCTCGCTCGCGGGCAATCGGTTGTTCCCGTAAAACTTGACGCCATACTTCCAAACGTGTATTTTCTTTTCATCAAGTAACACCTCGATAATGATCGTGAAATCAACCTCAACAATTCATCAAGGAGGAGAGCATGAGAAAAATTCTTATCGCAGCGGGCGTCGTTTCAATGGTTTCCATGGCCATGGCCCAGAAGCTCGAGTTCGGGGTTGACGGCGGATACGGGATTGGGGTCGGGACTTCCCTGGTGGGTCAAAATAGAGAGAATAATGTGAACGGGGATATGATCAAGTACGACCAGGTGTATGCGTCCGAAGGCAAGGGCACAAAAATAATGGGAGAGGTGGCTTTTTTCCCCTTTGAGAACTTGGGAATTATGGTTGCATCCGGATATTCGCTGAAGAGCAGTTATACCACGCTGTTTTACGACCCGACAGGAGGATCGCTTTCAACGAAAGGCACCACGAGTTACCTGCCCATCAACATCGGCCTGAAATTCAGGGCCAAATTGGGAATCGTAGAGCCGTATGCCTATGTGGCTCCGGGCATATACCTGCCTCAGAAAACAGTGGACACTACTTCGACCCCGCCGTCCGGGGTTGGTGGAATGACCTACACCTCTACCTACACCTATGCACTAGGATTCGGCGTTGCCGCAGGTGTCGGCGTCAAGGTTAAACTTCCCTTTTTCTCTGACAGGGTAGGCATCAAAGTGGAATTCGCACCGACCTATGCATTCGCGAATCCTACGAAATATTCGGAACATACATCCAACGGAACCACGACCTACACCTTCAAGAACAATACACCGCCGAATAATCTTGCGCCCAATGAGATTTCAGATCAGCCGCATGATTCTTTCTGTTCCATGGCAGTCATGATCGGTTTGTGTCTTAAGATTTTTTAGTATTATTAATAAGCGGCGAAGTGTTCGTGCTGGATTTACAACAAAAATGCAACTCACCCCCTTTTCCCCTCTCTTACAAGAGAGGGGAAACCCGACCCGTCCTCCGCAGGGGGAAGGGAGAGGTGAGTTAAAGCCGCACCACGCTACGGGGAATTATACCCATAGCGATTAAAACAAGGCAAGAAAAGCAATTTTCCCCAAATCCCCCGGACTGACTCAGGGTCTGCGACGGACGCCTCAGTTCACTGCCACTAATTTCTTCTCAACCGTCGTGACAGCGCCGGCCCCGTTCCTGATTCTTGCGGCCAGGAGGTAGGTGCCTGAACGCAGGCTGCCCTGCGCCGGCCGGATCGCAATAGCCTGCTCTTCGCCCTGCAGTGCACTGCCGGCGCGGCGCCCGGTCCAGACGGTCCGTCCCTGCAGGTCAGTAAGGGTGAAGTCGGCCTCCCGTGCGTTTACCGCGGACGAAAGCGAAAAATACAGCGACGAATTGCGGATACTCACGTTGCTCAGCGCAGGCATGGCACTGCCGTGCAGTTGCATACCCTGCACAGCGGTAGCACTGACGATCCTGATCGTAGTGAACGAGGTTGCCGGCAATGTGGCCTTGTACATCTCATTCCCGACCTTGACCGTGATCGGGGTCGCGGCGGTGGCCGCAGAGTTCATCACAAGGATGAGATCGCCATTGGGATTGAGGAACGCGGCGCTCGTGAGATTTGTAATACCGTTAACAGTAAACTTAATCGCCTTTGCGTTCGGCTTCACGAAATGGCCGAAATGCTTACATGCATAGAAGTAAGGATTGTAGGTAACTGCCCCGGTGGTGCTATTGATGTTGATCATTACATCCTGAGTCCATCCAAAGCCGCCCGTGCTCGTTTGATCATTAACACAATCCCATTCAGTGAAAACAGACGCCCTGCCGGTGGTCAGAAACCCTGCCAGATCGTTGAATTGTTTATTGCCCGTGGACCAGGCCGCGCTGGTGCCATTATAGTCTGATTCGGTTTCGATGAACGGGACAGTGGGATAACTGGCCACACACGACGCCCCCCAAGTCCAGTCCTGAAACGAATGGCTGGTAAGGTTTACGAAGGGCTTAACGGTCGCGTCATTCATGAAATAGGTTATCCAATCGGCCTGGGTGCCGCAACAATACACTCCCAGTATGATCCTTGTCGAGATGTTATCGTTCGTGAATTTAGGGATCAGGTAATTCTTGTAGAAGTTCAGCTCATCTGAGTTGGCCCAGCAGCACTGCGGATAATTGCTCCCGCACTCATTCGGCTCGTTGTTGCAGGTAATCGATTCGATGTTGATCCCTGCAGCTTTAAATCCCTGTACCGCTTTTTCAAGATACAGCGCATAGGCGGTGAGTGTTGCGACGTCCGTCTTCATGTTGCCCTGTGTATAGCTACCGCTTGTCTTCATCCATCCCGGCGGGCTCCACGGCGAACCAAAAAAACGCATGTTCGGCTGGTAGGCCTGCGCCCATTTGATCAATGGAATCCGTTTTGTCGAGTCGCGGTGCATACTGAAATTGGTCATAGTATAGTCGGCGTTGCCGCCGTTGTCGTCGAGCGAATATGGGGCAGCGTTATCGTCGAAATCGCACAACCCGATCGGTATACGGCCCCAGCTTAAATTGGCGCCCGACGTATCGAACATCTGGCGAATGACGCTGTCCCGGCCCGCTGCGGTGCAGTGGCTTAAGGCATCGTACATCTTTTCCTGGAAGGTACCGCCGATCCCCAGGATCGTCTGATACTGCGTATCAGGGAACATCTGGATGTAATTGGTCGTGGTCACCCATGCGGTCCCGGCCTTGGCACCGCTGTCGACCCATGGATTGGCGTTCGTCGTTGTGCGGACATATGCGGTCTGGGCAAAAAGAGGCATCGTACTGACCAGTAACAGGCATGACGCGATAAAATAACCCTTCTGCAGCTTCATAACACCCTCCTCCAGTTATAGTGAAATTCAGAGAATTTTATATTCGGTTGATGTCTTCGAATTCCCCACTACGCAGCGGCTCAATTCCCGCAGGAACAATGTCCTCCCTCATCGCTCCAACGTATAGATATTTAATCGGTTAATCTTTGTAATTTGCAACTCCCTTTCATTAACCCTCTTTCTATAATATAACGCTAAAAAATTATAGATGTATATTTTTCTTTTAACCGCATGTTGCACAAATTAAACTTTTAATATATTAATATATTTTTTTTACCCGTAAACACCCGGGCGAATCAACAGGCGTTGAAAAATCAATGCCGGTTATATCTGCACAGCATGGGACGTTGTCTATGATCCTGAGGGCGCATTCCCGTTCGTGCAAGAATGAACTATCCCGCAGCAAGCTGCGATGTATCTAAAATTGCAACTCACCCCTTGATCCCCTCTCTTTTAAGAGAGGGGAAACCCGACCCGTCCTCCTCCGGAGCAGGAACTGCTCCGGAGGGGGAAGGGAGAGGTGAGTTAAAGCCGAAGCAAGCTTCGGTGAATATGACCCATAGAGATTTACAAAAAGAACAGGGGTCCGCCGTGGCGAACCCCTGCTATTAAAAAAGGCAAGAAAAGCAATTTCCCTCAAAGCCTCACTGCGAGCTCAGGGCAGGTCAGTTCACTGCCGCCACTTTTGACGAAGCCGTTGCGACATTGCCTGCAGCGTCCTTGACCCTGGCGGTCAGGATATAGCTTCCCGAACGGAGGCCGGGCCGGATCGCGAACGACTGCTGCCCGGCGACAATCTCGCTGCCCGCGCGATGGCCGCTCCATACGGTCCGTCCCAGCAGGTCAATCAGCGCAATGTCCATCTCCCGGGCGTTTGTCTCTTGCGGCAGGGAGAAAGAGAGCGTGGATTTGACGAGCCACACGTTGCTCAGGCTGTTCTCGACGAGTTTTTTCATCTGCGTTCCCCCGGGCAGCACGCTGACGGGCGTGCCCAGAAGACCCTGAGGATAGACGACGATCGTATTGAACGAGTTCCCAGGCACGTGCAGGGTGTAATTCAAGAGCGTGCTCGCCGCGCCCAGGTTCGTTATTCCGCTGTCCCTGATCACAAGGGTAGTTGCGGCACCGGTATTCTGAAAGACAAAGAAAAGGGTGCTGTCGGGATTGAGGAACCCGCAGGACTGAGTAATACTTGTATTTCCGCTATTGTTGGTGACCCCGATATTTATCGCGCCCGGCTTCATGTAGTGGCCGAAATGCTTGTACGCATAATAGTACGGGTTGTAGGTGACCGCATGGGTGCCTGAATTAATGGTGATCGCGACTTCCTGCGCCCAGCCCCAGCCGCTCTGGGCCGTCTGGTCGTTGACAATGTTCCACGCCTCCACGACCTGGGCGCGGTTGTTGATAAAATTCTGCAGGGTATTCCATTGATCTGTGCCTTGTGTCCAGCCTTCGGCGTTGGAGCCCGGGGGCAACGTGCCGTAATTCGATTCGGTCTCGATGAACGGTTTGTTGTTCCCGTAGGTGTTCCACCAGCCCGTTTCCGAGCCGAGGTTCTCGTAGGAGTGGCTACCGGCGCCTATGAAATTGTTAATGGTTGCATTACCGGTGAGATTGCTCGTATAGTCGGTGCAGCACCATACGCCGGCTATGATCCTGCACGAGAGGCCGGCCGTATTGAATTGCCCGATCATGTAGTTCTGGTAAAAATCAATCTCCTGCGCGGCGGTCCATCCGCACGTCGGATAGTTCTGGGAATTCTGGTCCGGCTCGTTCTGGCAGGTGATGTACGTGATGTTCATTCCGGCTTTCGCGAACGCCTGCACTGCTTTGGAAAGATAGAGCGCATAAGCGGTCTCGTTAGCCGCGGTCGCGTTGAAGGTGCCGTCGTTATATGCGTTGTTGCTCTTCATCCATCTCGGCGGGCTCCACGGCGACGCCCAGATTTTCAGGTTCGGCTGGTATTTCTGCGCCGCCCACACCAGCTTGAGCTTTTTAGTCGAATCGCGCGCGATGCTGAAATTCGTCATACTATAGTCGGCATTACCGTTATTGTCGTCTAACGAGTATGGGGCCGCGTTGTCGTCGAAATCGCAGCAGCCGATCGGATAGCGGCAGTATGAAAAGTTGGCGCCCGAGGTGTCGAAAATCGCCCGGATGACGCTGTCCTGGCCCGCAGCGCTCAGCACCTGCATCGCATCATACATCCTCTCCTGGAAGCAGCCGCCGATGCCGAGCATCGTCTGATACTTCGTGGTGGTGTTGAGTTGCACGTAGTTGGCCGGGGCGGCGCCGCTGACTCCCTTATGGACTCCGCTGTCGACCCATGCACCGCCGCCATTTATCGTGGTGCGCAATATTGCGCAGGCCGAATCGGTACGCGCGGCAAAAAGAGGCATGGCACTGAAAAGCACCACGCATGAAACGACAACACAACTCTTCAGAAGCTTCATAACACCCTCCTCCAGTTATAGTGTATAGTTAAAAATAATTCAGCTTATGTCTTCGATTTTAACACCACGGTGCACCTGAGTTCCGGCAGGAGCAGGCAATACCCCACCTCATCGCCCCCAACGAATGGATGCTTAGACGGTTAATCTCTAATTTGCAATTCCCCTCCATCACCTATTAAACTAAATATAACGTTAAAAATATAAAAATGCATACACTTTGTATATCCATGTTTTGCATAAATTAAACTATTTAATATATTAATATATTATCCGCAACAGAGCAGCCTTGAACTCTGGAAAAATTTCAAGGTGCAATGGAAGAGGATATTTTGTAAAGGCAATGTATGAAAATTCCGTTCGTACTATAACTTATTAACCGACCTTTGGCCATGAATACGGCATCTGAATATTCCGCCGGGATTATTGATTAACAGCGCCTCGGGCCATGATGCGATGAAACGTACCTGAGATTGACAAGCGCGCTGATAAGCGCGCTTGTCAGCGCGCTTTGCGGGGCATCAGGGCAATAATATTATATTTGACACCGTCCCTAGATAGCTTGACATGTCTGGTGTTGTATGTAGTGTTGAATAAATTCAACACTTTTTCCCAATATGACTCGTTTTATTCATCTATTCCGACTTTTTTCTTTTATATTTAAAATAAGGACGCTTTAAAAGGAGCTATCCGTTTCTTTTGAACGCGAGCAAACCTATGAAGCCGATTTTCGAATATTCCGACTATCGCGGTTTCCTGGCCGATTGCTACAGAGAGAAGAAGGCAGAAAATCCCGTCTTTTCCTATCGATTCATGGCGCAGCATGTCGGGTTCAAATCGGCAGGACATTTTACAAAAATTATCCAGGGGAAAGCGAACATCTCCGTTTCATTGGCGCTTCGTTTCGCCGATTTTTTCAAGTTCAACAAGAAACAAACGGAATACTTTCAAACGCTTGTGCTCTACAATCAAGCGAAGAACCATCAGGATAAACGCCGTTACTTCGAAAAAATGCTGGCATTCAAGGACGCGAAAATCGTCACGGTCGGGGCCACGCAGTACGAGTTTTATGAAAAATGGTATTATACGGTGGTTCGTGAGATCCTCGCGTTCTTCCCTGTCAAAGAGAACTTCGCCGAGCTCGCCGGGCGCATAGTTCCGCCCATTACCGAAAAAGAAGCGAAAAAGGCGGTCGAGGTGCTCGAAAGGCTCGGATTCATCGCCAAAGACGCCGACGGCTATTATCATCAGGCCGACCCGCTGCTGATGGCCGATCGTCAAGCGACCTCCCTTGCCGTCGACAATTACATCCTCAACAACATCGAGCTTGCGCGCGAAGCAATCGATCGTTTTCCAAAAGACGAACGCAAACTCTCCGCCACGACGCTTACCATATCAAAAGCGACGTATGATAAAATCATCAATGAACTCCAGGAGTTCAGACGGCATATCCTGACCCTGGCGCAACAGGATCAGGCCCCCCAAAGAACCTATCAGTTCAACTTTCAGATATTTCCCGTGACAAAAGCAATGGCCGCTCCCGCAAAGGAGAAAGCATGAACCGGGTATCGCATGCGGCCGCGGCGACAGCGGTTCTCTGCCTGGTACTCTGGAGGTGCTCTATCGATCCGCTCTACAGCGGCGGCAGCGGCACCGATGTGGAGACGAAAGTGCTGGGATCGGCCGTCGACTCCTACGGCAAGCCGGTTGCGGGGGCGATCGTCCATCTTCGTCCGAGCGGTTACGTATTCCCGATCCTCAATCGTGCGCCGGACGGCGCCGGAGAGTGCATTGATACCGTGACGGACGCATCAGGCAATTTCTGCCTCAACGCCGTTGATGCCGGCTCCTACATCATCGAGATCAACAATCAACACGGGTTCGCCGTGGCCGTTCGATTCACTACCCCGCGCGCGGGCGCGACGGCGAATTTGGGCGCCGATACGCTGGTGCGCACCAGCGTCGTCTTCGGCACGATTCCCCCGGAGCTGCGGGCCGGGGAACAATGGTTCGTGCAAATTTACGGATTGGAACGAATCGCCACGGCGGATTACGCCAGCGGGGCATATTCCTTTTCCGACATACCCGCGGGCCGCTATTCGCTGCGTCTCTTGACGTCCGCTCCGGGCGTCGAGCCGATCATCGTCGACAGCCTGACGGTGCCTCCGGGAGATACGGTGACGGCGCCTACGTATCCGGAGTGGAAGCACAGCTGCACGCTCATACTCAACACCTCGCCGTCGGGAGCAAACGTTTCCGGCGACGTCGTGAACTTCCCCGTGCTTGTTCGCTTGACATCGAACAATTTTGATTTTACCGGAGCGGAAGCGGACGGACGCGACCTGCGCTTTACTAAAGCCAACGGTGCTCCCCTGCCGTACGAGATCGAACAATGGGACGCTGCGAACCGGCAGGCGGCGGTGTGGGTGAACGTCGACACCGTACACGGAAACAACGGCGCGCAGCATGTCGTTATGCTCTGGGGAAACCCGAACGCCGCGGCGCAGTCGAATCCTGCTGCGGTATTTGATACCGCGCAGGGATTCGTGGGCGTGTGGCACCTGGGTCAGCCTGCCGGCGGCATTGTCCCTGACGCAACCGCCAACGGCATTAGCGGAACCGCTGCGGCGACCGCAACGGTCAACGGCGCGGTGGGAATGGCCCAGTCGTTTAACGGCACATCGAGCCTCATCCAGGCCGCCGGCCCCAACAGCGGCATGTTGAATTTTCCGGAAAACGGCAATTATTCTTTGTCCGCCTGGGTTAACGCGAATGCCCTTGACAGCCTCTACCATGGTATCGTTTATAAATCCAATTTCGAATACGGACTGCAGATGCGTCCTAAAAACGAATGGGAATTTTTCACCTATATCGACCAGACCGGTTGGGATGTATCCCGCTTCCCGGCATCGGCCGGCTCCTGGCACGCGCTCACCGGTGTGCGGAGCGGGACCCATCAGTATCTGTACGTCGACGGCAATTGCGTCGATTCGTCCATGGCAACCAATACCGTACAAACTTCACGGGTAACCGATGCCCCCTTGCAAATAGGGCATTGTCCCGACGGCGGCCTGGACCCGGACCGCTATTTCAGCGGCGTCATCGATGAAGTGCGGATTTCAAGGGTAGCAATCAGCGCGGACTGGATAAAACTGTGCTTTATGAACCAGAAGGACCAGGACGCGTTGGTGAAATGGTAGGGGCGGTATCGAGAGTCATACGGAAGAAACAAATTATCCGCCTACGCAGAAGACCTCGGGCGTAAGCCCGGGGATGAATGCGTCGGACGGACCTGCCGTAGGCAGGTTCTAGAAATGCTTCGGCGGATTCCGCCGAACAATTTTAGGTACCACGGCCGTAAGGCCGTGGGGCTCCATTCAACCTAAGGAGGGTCGTATGAGGATACGGGGGTTGGTTTCATCATCGTGTGCGTTTTTGCTTGTCAGCGGGATTGTCGCAGCCGGTTGGGCACAGCAGTATGTTCCGACGCGGATACGGACAGTCCAGAATCTGAACCTGGCATGGACTTTCATTAAGCAGGACGTTGCTGTTGGGACTGCCACCGGCACCACCGACCCGTCGGGCTGGTCGGCGCTCAATATGCCCCATTATTTCGATATTCCCTATTTCGGGGCGACGGCGGCGGTCTCGCCGTATGTCGGATGGTACCGGAAGCACTATACGGTCGCTCAGCAGGCAATAAACGCGAACATGCGTTTTTTAATCGAATTTGAGGGAGCATTTCTCGTGACCACGGTTTATGTAAATGGAACCCAGGTGGGTCAGCATAAAGGCGGGTATACTCCGTTTTTCTATGATATAACCAGTCAGCTCAAGGCCGGCGACAATATCATTGCCGCCAGAGTGGACGGCACCTGGCCCCAGGCCCAGGTCGCGCCGGCTGGAGGCGACCATGTATTCATCGGCGGCATCTACCGGAACGTCTCCATGATCGTGACCGAACCGCTCCATGTGGACTGGTACGGGACTTCTGTCACAACGCCCACCACATCGACCGTAGAGGTCAAAACCGATGTGGTAAATTCGGGCACCGCGTCGAAGTCCTGCACCGTCAAATCCATAGTGGTTGACGCAACTATGGCAACGGTCACAACAATGCAGTCGACCCAGACCGTGGCGGCCGGAGCGACCGTTACCTTTGACCAGACAAGCGGAACAATCTCATCGCCGCACCTCTGGAGCCCCACGTCGCCCTATCTGTATCATGTCTATACCGAAGTCTATGACGGAGCGCAGCTTGTTGACAACTATGTCTCTCCGCTCGGAATCCGGACAATGTCCTGGAGCGCCACCACGGGCTTTTTCTTAAACGGCAGTCACCTGTGGATCCATGGTGCGAATGTCCACCAGGACCATGCCGGCTGGGGCGATGCGACAGAGAATTCCGGAAGTTTGCGCGATGTGAAAATGATCCACGATTGCGGCATGAATTTCATCCGCGGCAGCCACTATCCCCATTCGCCCGCATTCGCCAACGCATGCGACAGCTTAGGGATACTTTTCTGGTCTGAGATGAGTTTCTGGTGCTCAACAAACGGCGGCTATCCGAGCGCTACCACCGATCAGACCGCTTTTAATGCCAATACTCTCCTGCAGTTGGGCGAGATGATTAAGGTCTATCGGAACCATCCCTCGATCATCATATGGAGCATGTGCAACGAGCCGTTCTTTGCAGGGAGTGAAGCGCAAAACAAAGCGCTGCTCGCGAGCATGGTTTCACAATCCCATACACAGGACCCGACGCGTCTTGCGGCCATCGGCGGCTGCCAGCGCGACGGTTCGCTGAACCCTCCCTATTATAAAATCGGCGATGTTGCCGGAGTCAACGGTGACGGCGCATCCATAGCGACCTATATGAATGGCACCGGGGGAGTGCCGACCCTGGTTACCGAATACGGCAGCTGCAGTGAGAACCGTCCCGGAAACTATAATGCATGCTGGGGCAATGTTCAGAATACAAATGATACCGCAAACCAGTATGCCTGGCGTTGCGGCATTGTCCTCTGGTGCGGGTTCCACTATGGCACGTGGTCGTCATATGGCCAGACGGGGATGATCGATCATGCCCGTCTCCCGCTCGAACGATGGTATTACTACCGCCAGAAAAACTTGGGCGTTGCTCCGCCGACATGGCCGTCGGCAGGGACTGCGAGCAAGCTTGTCATCACCACCGACCGCGACACCATTACCGACGACGGCAAAACCGATGCGCAGGTGATCGTCCAGATCCAGAATTCAGCCGGAGCATGGCTTTCGAATACGGCGAACATTACCCTGACCACCACGAGCGGCCTCTTTCCGAGCCAGGCGCCCGCGGGCGGGACAAGCATTACCTTTACCTCCGGCGCGACGAACGAGGGGGTGCTCAATGGCATGTGCGCGATCGAGTTCCGCGGCTATGTTGCGGGCACCGCGACCCTGACCGCAACGTCAAGCGGACTGACAAACGGGACAAAAACGATTGTCATCAATCATGTGGTTGACTCCCCGATCGTATTCCCCACGGGAGTGCTTGGACGACAGATCATGGCGCCGGCCCAACAACAGATCATGCGGCAGGTACGGTTTTTCGGGAAAAGCCTGATGGTCCCGCCGGAGCTGCGCGGCCGGACCTGTTCGGTTGCAATCTACTCACTTCAGGGAAGGCTGATAAGCGAATTTCAGTTTAAAGGAAATATGCCGGCAATCAAAGTCAAGAATGCCGCAGCAAATACATTGATCGCACATTTTACGACACGGTAGCGTTTCCGGCGCGGGAGCAACCGCTTCCCGCGCCGTTTTTATTCCCGCATTCCCGTATACGCATTTTTGCTTTTTTTAAGAACGAAAGGAAGCTTTTTGAATATGCGTATTGTAAAAATGGTCATCATTGCAGGGTTTTCGGCATGTGTCTCAACCGCGCTCGGCGCGGACCGGTTATATGACAGCGTCACCTTTACCGGGTACGGAGCAATGCAGATGGGGCAGCTTGTGCGCGGCTATTATAATGCGCCCTACTCGCAAGTGAACCAAAATCGAAACAATGACCTTGTCCAGCATCAGTGGATTGAGTCGATCAGATCGAGACTGAGCGGCACCTTTTATAAGGGGCCTTCACTGAAAGTCAATTTAGGCATCGAGTTTAATTATGATTTCTTTACGATCTATAATCCGGGACCGAACCCCGACAATATAAAAGCATTGACTCCGTTGACCTATTACGACGACATTTTAATTCACCGGGCCGATATGGAGTACGGATTCCTGTCATCAGAATATTCCTCATTCAAGCTCCAGCTCGGCTATTTTCCGTTTAAATACAATCCCCAGGCCGTAAACCTCGGCGAATATCTTTTCAGGTCCGAATGTTACCCCAACCACATCGTCAATGAATTCTATTTTGCCGAAACGCGTCTTCTCGGGGCCAATCTGGAAGGAACGTTTGCGGGAGCGATTGCCAATCTTCGCGGCAACCTGCTCCTGACAAGCGAAACGACCTATCCGGTACAGGATTTTTCGCTTGCGGGTCTTGTGAATGCTGATTTTCTTAATGATGCCTTCGAACTCGGCGGCGGCATTCAGCTCCAGCGGCTCCTTCCGGTCGATCTGCAGAGAACGACGCCACATGACCTGGATAATATAGCTAAAGTCGACTCCGTGACGAATGATACCACGTTCTATACCTATTCGGGTACGAAGGTAATGGCCCGCATGTGTTTTGACGTCAAGAAACTTGTGCCGATGGACATTCTTGGCAAGGAGGACCTTAAAATCTACGGAGAGTGTGCGATCCTCGGCCTGAAAAATTACGACACCACCTATTATGACAAAATCTCTGAACGCATGCCAATCATGTTCGGGTTCGATATTCCTGCTTTCAAGCTCTTTGATGTACTTGCGTTCGAGGCCGAATACTACACGAATCCCTATTTTAATGACAATCGATATCAGTTGTATCCCAGTCTGGAAAATAATATGCCGGCGATCCCCTATATAATAGCCGATGAGGGAAATGACGCCGATGTCAATGGTGGTCATGGCGTGGTGACGACTACCCATCATCGCTGGAAGTGGTCTGTTTTTGCCAGAAAGAAATTCGGCAGCAACTTTCAGATCGTCGCGCAGGCCGCACGCGACCATTCACGGTTCCAGGATCCGATGCATAACCAACCTTACTATACATACGATGGCGACGTGACCATTGCAGGGAATGACTGGTACTATCTGGTCCGCCTGATGTGGTGCTTTTGATAGAGTGTAGTGTGGATTTGCGGAGAATTTGTGAATTTGGGGTCGGACCTACCGTACCTCATTATATATGGTGACAAAATATATGGTGACAAAATTGCCATCCCATTCCGTTATCAGGCGATATTACCCTGAAAGCTGGAATACCACGAAAGTGTCACGAACCAATAATCAAATCTCAGCTTTGTTCCAATTTTTAGAACGCTTTTTTGCGCTTTGCCTGAAATTCGCGTTGATTAAATTAAATTGCTATTATATTAGATTTAGATATAGTAATCAGAAGGACCAGGACGCGCTGGTGAAATGGTAGGGGCGGTATCGAAAGTAATACGGAAGAAACAAATTATTTAACCAAAGGAGGGTCGTATGAGGATACGGGGGCTGGTCTTATCATCGTGTGCGTTTTTGCTTGTCAGCGGCGTTATTGCGGCAGGGTGGGCCCAGTATATACCCCTGTCGGCGCGGACCGTGAATGTCGAGAATAAAACCTGGACATTCAATCATTCGGACGTCGCGGTTGCGACGGCCACCGGCACCAGCGACCCGACGGGCTGGACGAACGTCAATCTTCCGCATTCGTTTGACATTCCATACTGGCGTGTCGGCAGCGCGCAATCGCCGGCCATCGGCTGGTACCGGAAGCACATTACCATCGACCAGGCGGTCATCAACCTGAAGAAGCGGGTTTTCATCGAGTTCGAGGCCGCTTTTCAGATCGCCAATGTATATGTTAACGGCACGTTCGTGGGCATGCATAAGGGAGGCTATACCGGTTTTTCGTTCGACATTACCCCGTATGTTAAAGCCGGAGACAACGTGATGGCGGTGCACCTTGACGCGCAGTGGCACGATACCATCGCCCCGATCAGCGGCGAGCATGTCTTTATCGGCGGTATTTACCGGAACGTCTACCTGGTGTACACCGACCCGCTTCACGTGACGTGGTACGGCACCTTCGTGAGCACGCCGCAGGCTACGTCGACCTCGGGCACGGTGAAGGTGAAGACCGAGATCAAAAACGACGGGACGGCCTCCGCAAGCTGCCAGGTGAAGACCATTGTCGTGGATGCGGCAGGGACCCAGGTGACCTCATTCTCGTCCACGCAGACCGTCGCGGCGGGCGCGACCGTGACGTTCGTGCAGACAAGCGGTACCATTTCGAACCCGCACCTCTGGAGCCCGTCGTCGCCGTATATGTACAAGGTGTATACCGAGGTTTACAACGGGACAACAGCGGTTGACAATTTCGTGTCCCCGCTGGGATTCAGGACGATCAGTTGGACGACGACCAACGGATTCGTACTGAACGGCACGCGCTTATGGCTCCAGGGTGCGAATGTACACCAGGACCATGCGGGCTGGGGCGACGCCTCCGCGAGCACCGGATCGTATAGGGATGTGAAACTCATCAAGGATTGCGGCATGAATATCATTCGCGGCTCCCACTACCCGCATGCGCCCGCGTTTGCCGACGCCTGCGACCAATTGGGCGTCTGCCTGTGGTCCGAAGCGCCCTATTGGGCCTGTGTAAACCAGAGCAACAACTGGTTGCGCGGCGCGTATTCGAACAAACAACCGTTCAAGCAGAGCTGCCTCGACCAGTGCAGGGAGATGATACGGATCCACCGCAATCACCCCTCGATAATCATCTGGAGCATGGGAAACGAGCTGTGGTTCGGCGACTGTCTCACCGGCTGCCCTTTGGATTCGGTAGTTGCTCTTCTCGGGCGGATGATCGCAGTCGCGCACGTGGAGGATTCGACCAGGCCGGCAGGAGTGGGCGGAGTGCAGCTCAATACCGATCAATTATCCCAACCGTGCGATGTCGTTGGATTCAATGGAACCCCGATGCAGACCTCGGCTTATAGAATTCCCGAATTGCAATCGGAATACGGAAGCTGCACGAACGGCGGAACGAGTTATGATGGCTGCTGGGACTGTTTTGCGAATACGGCCGGCGCCATGACGGGCAACCTTCCCACGCAGTTTGTGTGGCGTTCGGGCGCGATTTTCTGGTGCGGTTTCGATCATGGAAGCAATCTAAACACGGGCCTGATGGGAATGATCAACAATGCCCGTCTGCCGCAACAGCGCTGGTACTTTTACCGGAATCTCTACCTGGGCATCGCGCCTCCGACCTGGCCGGTAAGCGGGACCGCGGCAAAACTCAAGCTGACCACCGACAGGGACACCATAACCGACGACGGCAGAAGCGACGCGCTGCTCATCGTTCAGGTGCAGGACGCCTCGGGGAATTGGCTGTCGAATACACCGAACATAACGCTGACCGACCAGTCGGGCCTTGGGTCGTTCCCTACCGGCACCTCCATCACCTTTACCGGCGGGCAGCAGGAACAGGGGGTCCTCAATGGACAGGCGTCAATTGAATTCCGCAGCTACAACGCGGGCGCCGTAACGATCCAGGCGACATCCGGGAGCCTCACGCCGGCGTCCGTGCCCATCACGGTTGTTCACGTGCCCGACAATGTTGTTACGGCGGTGCGCAGCCAGGTTGTTTCGCACATTGCCGCCGGCCCGGAGGAGATGGTGGTGACCGGTTATGGAAACCGCATCGTTCTGCCCCGGAGCATGACCGGGAAGAAGGTCGCGGTATCGCTGTTCGATATGCGGGGGAGACTGATCGAGATGAGACCTGCCAGCCGGGCCGGCGTGATTGTGCGGAGCGGCGCGGCCGATGGAATCGTTATAGCAAAAGTAAAGGTTGTGAATTAAAAAGGGCGGCATTTCCGGAACCATGATTTGTCGGGGCATCAAAAACAGTATGATATTCAATTTCAATAAATAAATTGAGCAGACTGCGTGGCCGATTTATGGAGGATTTTTCATTTCTTTATTAAAATCTCTTTGACAAGGAGATAGTATGAACGGTTCTTTAACAAAGGCGGCAGCGCAGGGATATTTGCGAAATACCGCTTGTTTTGTATCGTTCGTAACGATCTTTTTAGTGTGTTCGATGTCTTTCGCGGCCCCGCAGCCGCTTATCAATTACTTTAAGCCTATACCCATCGTGAGCAAGCTGTCGACGACCACATGGGGCGCGTCAGCTGTTGGTCCTATAGACACCTGCAACGGGATCGAGGACCCGGCCAATTACCGCTACTGGGACGGTAAGATCATCAAGGGCAGCGACGGCAAGTACCATCTTTTCTGCAGCCGCTGGCCGGCCAGCGCGGGGCTCGACGGTTGGATGACCGTCTCGGTTTCCGTGCATGCGGTCAGCGACAGCATCCTCGGGCCGTACAAGTACCAGAATCAGACCTACACCTACCAGAATGGAAAAGGTCACAACACGACCGGGCTGACTCTGCTCAACGGCACGTACGTGGTCGTCGAAAGCGCAATCGTACCCGGCTGGATCTTCACCTCCAGTTCTTTAAGTGGATCGTTTAACTATCTGGGCTCAATTATCTGGAACGGGAATGGGTTCAACCCCACTAACGTTACCTCTAATCTGCAGATCATGATAGGGCCGGACAATCGATATTGGGCCATTGGTTCGTCCGGCTTCGTCTTGAACAGCGACTCGCTTCTGGGAACCTACACATGCAGGACCGCCAGCATCTATCCCACTATTCCCGGCATGAACAGCAACACTTCCGAGGATCCGATCATCTGGTACAGCGGCGGGTACTATCACGTCGTCTATAATTATTGGGACGCTCGGAAAGCGTATCACCTCATGTCCAAGGACGGTATAAACAACTGGATCAATACAGGTGTCGCCCTTGATCGGTCGACGAACTTCATCCGCTACACGGACGGCACGGTCAATCATTGGGGCAACATGGAACGGCCGAATGTATACATGGAAAATGGTCACGTCACGTACTTCACATTCGCCGTGACGGACAAAGACAAGGACTCGTCGAATGCCTCAACAGGAAGCAAGGTCATCGTGGTTCCCTTTGACGGCGTGAGCTTCGATGCCGACAACGGTGGCACGGCGGTAATCGGTGGGGCTGGCGGGCGGTACATGGATGCGGGCAATAGAAAC
The DNA here is from genome assembly GCA_049514575.1 of Chitinispirillaceae bacterium. Taxonomy (GTDB): domain Bacteria; phylum Fibrobacterota; class Chitinivibrionia; order Chitinivibrionales; family Chitinispirillaceae; genus BOG-1184. The sequence continues at coordinate 16,978 of JBEKUX010000037.1, forward strand.
AGGGTGACATACAATCTGTCCGGCAGGGCAGTCGGACATAAAAACCTGGCCAAGTCAGGAATTTACCTGGTGCAAAAAGCAGATGGCAACGGAGTGCAAAAGGTCTTTATAGCAAAATGATCTTTCCAATGAACGAGTTTCAAATGTGTCTGAACACTTTTTAGGGGGATGCCGATCAATTTATTCCTCGGCAATCTCAAAATATGAAGGATGCGAAAAAATGAAAAAAGCATTGAGAGCCGATTTTATCCTCACGCTTGCATGTATCGTGATGGTGACAGGCAGCTTTACAGCAGTGGAAGTTCAGGCCGCGTCCCAGATTATGGATTATTTTACGGCGACACCGATAATAGGATCCCTTTCCTCAACCTGCTGGGGCGCTGCGCAAGTAGGGCCTCGCGATCAATCGAACGGTTTGGAAGACAAAACCCTTGCTAACTGGGTTTATTGGGATGGTGGAATTATCAAGGCGTCTGACGGCACCTATCATATGTTCGCCGCCCGTTGGAACCAGGCTGATGGCCACAGTGGATGGCAGTATGATTCACATGTTGTTCATGCTACGAGCTCTAATCTCTATGGCCCCTATACGGATCAAGGGTTAGCCTTTACGGACAATAGCGGACTTGGCCACAACGTTAATATCCTGCAACTGAAAACCGGCGACTCAACCGGCAAACAATATGCTATCACCCTCAGCGGAGGCGTTCCGGGCTCCGGCCGCGTCTATGGCGCCAATTCCCTGAACGGACCATGGACCTACCTTGGCAACGTAACGGTTGCTTCCGGCAGCGACTTTAACACTAATAACAATCTTCAAGTTATTCTTCGCCCGGATGGAAAGTACGAGGCGATTGAGAGCCGCGGCATAGTCGCTATTTCTGATAAGCTCCTCGGCCCTTACGTCGCTCAAGGCCCATCTATCTGGGCGAATGGTTTTCCTAGTATCCCGAACAAAAACGATTTGGAAGATCCGACCATCTGGTACAGCGGCGGTAAGTATCATTTTGTCACCAACGAGTGGGACATCGTCAAGGCATTCTCCTTCACTTCTTCGGATGGAAAAAGCAACTGGAGGTTAGACTCAGGACACGCCTATGATGCTGCGGCAAATTTTATACGCTATACGAATGGCACAGTCAATCATTGGGCTCATATAGAACGCCCCAGACCGTATATGGAGAACGGCCATGTGGTCGCCTTTACGTTCGCGGCAATAAACGTTGAAAAAGCGAATGATCTGGGTAACGACCAAAACGGCAGCAAGGTTATCGTTGTTCCGTTTAATGGCGCCGCCTTGGATTCCGGTACCGTCGGTACCGTTTATACCGGGAAAAAATCTCCGTATATTGTCAATAACACGATCATGATACCCGGACTTGGCGCATTCAAGGCCGACGACGCGCCGGACGTGGAGCGCGTCCAGTTCACAGATCTTCTTGGGAAAAAAGTTCTGGAGATGCCCATTGAGTCCGGCAAAGCCATCGAAAGATGCAATCTCCCGCATGGTTTGTACCTGATGAATTTTTATGGAAAAGAAAGGATCGAATCACGTTCTTATAATGTGCTGGTCAAGTGATAAATTTGATCTTGACAGCACTGACAGATACCTGGCTCGCAATAGCGGATGCGGTCGCGGCATTTAAAAACAGTATGATATTCATTAAATGAACTACCCCGCAGCAAGATGAGGGGAATTAGACCCATAGAGATTAAAAATCCTGTGAAATAAACTTCAACAGCCAATCCAACGAGGAGGAATGCATGAAAAAGGTTTTGATGGGAGCATGTGTCGTCTCAATGGTTTCCGTGTCTATGGCCCAGCATCTCGAGGTAGGGGTTGACGGCGGTTACGGGTTTGGGGTGGGGACAGCGCTGGCGGGACACAATTCTGAAATGGATGCAAACTATATGACGACCAAATACGAAGAGGTATATTCGCCCGGCGGCGCGGGTTTAAAGATAGGCGGGGAGGTCACGTATTTCCTCAATGAGAACATAGGAATTATGGCGGCATCCGGGTATTCGACGCTCGGCAATTATTCCACGAAAAATATGGACCAGCAACCGTCAGACACCGTTCAAAATACGATACACTCAAGTTACCTGCCCATTAACATCGGCGTCAAATTCAAAACGAAAATTGGTATCATAGAGCCGTATTGCTATCTGGCGCCGGGTGTGTATTTCCCAAAGAGAGACAGTACGTCAATCCATTCATCGACCACAGGGCGGGACACGACAAAGATAACGTACTCCTATGCGCTGGGGTGGGGGTTTTCCGCAGGTATCGGCGCGGTGATCAGGGTTTCTGAAAAGGTGGGAATCAAGCTGGAGATCACGCCGACCTTTGCGTTTGCCAGGCAGTCCCAGTATGTGAAGGAGTACGGCGGCACCACGTCCACGTATATTTACAAAGATAATATGGCACCGATTCCAGCCACTAATAAGGACAATACCTGGTACGTCCGTAATGCGCCGCGGGATTTGTACAGTTCGGTTGCGGTCAAGGCCGGCGTGTGTTTTAGAATTTTCTAGTTTAGTAAACCGACACCGCCGAAGCATTTCAAGAACCTGCCTACGGCAGAGTTCCGGCAGGAAAGGGTGTTGGGGATATTAGCCGCTTCTTGCGGGGCATGGTTTAAATATAATTATCCAACTCCGTCCTAAGATATACAGGATATGTGAATGTCCGCTGGGATTATTGATTAACAGCACTAAATGAAGACCTGCTTGACAGGAGGCTTGATTATTTGTAGCTTCTCGTAAGTACCAGAAAAAGCGGGTAAGGCCGGCATGATCGATCCGCGCTTCTTGCGCGCCTTTCGGGGCATGGCGCTATTATACTTTTAAACCGTCCCTTATGTTATAGACGTTTTTCCAGAACTAAACATTCACTCTTCTAACGCTCCAGAATCTTCATGTAGAACATCCCGGATGGCAGTTGCTTTTTAAAAACTTTGAACTCTCCTGGATTCCACCGGCCATTTATCCGGAACTGCAGAAGCTTTTTCCCCTGCAGTGAATACACTTCCACTCCCGCGGCGTTCCCGGGCATTTCTATTGCAGCTTCGGTGAGCAATTCCCGGCAGAAAAGCTTTCCACCAATGGTCTTCGTACTTACTGCTGCGGGAGAATGAGAAGCAGTAACGCCGACAGGAAGCTGGGTGAAGCTGAACCAGTTCACATTGTATCCTGCCTGGAACACCAGATACAGCGTGTGTCTTCCTGCGGCCGCCGCGCTCACCGTGCAGGTCCTGGTGACATAGGTCTGCCAGCCGCCAGGCCCTGAACCGGTCAGCGAACCCACCAGCGTGCCGGTCGCGCTGTCAAGCCGGATGTCAATCCTGCCGCTGCTCGAACTCGTGTTCGTGGCCACTCGCGCACTGAAGTTTGACGCCCCGTTCTTGAAATCAACGTTGCAGTACGACACCCAGTCACCGTTTTGAATGTAGCCTAGGTCCTGTCCGCCTTCGCCGCACGTTTCTGCCTGCACCGCTCCATTTTTACTGTCGAAATTCTCGGCCTCCATCTGCACATAGGGATTTTTCGCCGGGCATTGCAGCGGAGGAATATGTGATGCAAAGGCAAGTTTCAGTACATAGGCCAGCGCCGTATAGGGCTGCGTGGAAGGCATCGTCACCCTCAGTGCCGCGGTATCCTGGGAATAGGTGAGAGGGATGTAGGTGCCCGCGGTCGCGCCCAGAAGTGAAACACCCGTCAACCCGCTCACGTCAAAACGCTTCGAATTCAGCGTCGTCATGCTCGACTTCGCTCCGTTGCCCGGCCATCCGAGAATTATCGAATACAGGACAGTACTGTCCTTGTTCCGTGTGTACCGGAAATCAACATTGGTTCCGGTAAGCGGCGCCGTGAATGCACCTCCGCCCGCTTTGGTCGGTCCTTCGCCGTAAACGCTCCAGGCGCGGGTGGAATAGATACTCTCGCCGAACCTGTGCAGCCAGTCGCCCATGCCGAGCAATACCGTCCTCTGTTCCGTCGGTATGGTTCCGTCGGCCATGGGAGAAATGTTCAGCAGCATGTTGCCGTTCTTGCTGACCCTGTCGATCAACGAGTGCAGCATCTGGGTCGTTGAATAGTAACCGATCCCAACGGTGTAGCACCAGCTCGAACTGCTGATGGCATCGTCGGTCAGCCAGTAGGGAGTGGTTAGGTCGGCGGGACCTCCCCGTTCATAATCGTATACCTCACCGCTATCATTGAAACCGTCCTTATACGTGGCAACGACCTCTTTCCCCCAGGCAATTCCCTTATTGAAATAATACGAAAGAAAATTCAACCGCTGGGTTTCATCTACCAGATTCAGGTCAAAATCCTGCCAAATCAAATCTGGCTGATAATTATCGATGATCTCCTTGAGCTTATCATACCAGAGTTGATTCTCTGCGGTAGTCCCCAGTTGGGCGTACAGTTTTTTCAAGCTGGCGTCGGTTTGGGCCGGGACCCATTGATAATAGCCGTTAAAGTGATAAGCATGATGCATGGACATCATGAACTTCATCCCTTTTGCCCGAATGGCGGCCGCGAAGAGCGACGCCAGATCCAGCTTCGGCCCTTTTGCCACGCTGTTCCATTCATTGACCGTACTGTTCCAATCCGAAAAACCGTCGTGGTGCTCGGCCACCGGACCGGCGAATTTCGCGCCCGCGGAATCGAAAAGATTCACCCATTCGACGGGATCGAAATTCCCGCCCGCGGAATTGAGCTTGGGCGCAAACTGCGTGAATACACCCGCCTTATTGTTCGCCCCGTTGATGAAATTGTGATAGGGCCAATTGGAATACGGGTCGCCGTACGTAGCAACATGATGATTATACTCGCTGCTGCCGTTATTGTACATGTTCCTCGGATACCACTCATTGCTGAATGCGGGTACTGAATAAACTCCCCAGTGAAAATAGATGCCGAATTTCGCGTCCTTGAACCATTCCGGGGCCGGCGGGTGCTGGTCCACCGAGGCCCAGGTCGCGGTATAACTGGTGGGTTGCGCGAAGAGAACCGTTGGTACTAATACTGCGAGGCTGATTACAAAACGTTTCAGGTTGTCCATAAAAATCCCCACCCATGCAAACTATTGGTTGCAAACCAGTACGTTTTTAAAAACTCGAGTTCCTATTGTTACGGTGCATAGATAGGTCGCTGTGGGCAGCATGTTGGACATCCTGAGCGTCACGCTCCGTTCCCCTGTATGGATTGACTTGTTGATACTTGTCACCTGGACGCCGTTCAGTGAAAAAAGACGTATGGTCAACGGAGTGATTTCTGAGGCCGGAGCCGGGAGGTCCACCCGGACCAGAGATTTCAGGATTCTTACCTTGGGTGCGGAAGGGAAAAAAGAAACAGCCCCGGCGCGTGGCGCTGTAGCGACTATAAATGTGTCCGGCGGCACATTGGTCAAATGCCAATACACGCTGTAGCGCTGGTTGTGCATCCGGTAATAAGGAACAAGCGTGACCGTTCCCGTACTTGCGGTTCCGGTAAACGATAGAGAAGACCCTGCGGCTTTTACGACGGTGGAGGCATTCAGCGACGGCGTACTCGCAAGATTGTTTGTGCCGTATTGTCCGGCAAGCAGCTGGGCGCCATACATGGCTCCGCCTACGGTGGCGCTGTCGGGCGTTTTCTCGAAACGAAGCGTTTGCGGCATGACCAACACCATTGTACCGCTTCCGCTCCACGTGGTATTGTAGGTCACGTAGGTGCCGGGCGTGTTTATCCTCGGCTGAAGCGTCCCGTTGATTCTTACCTCCATTGACCTGCGCAACCAGAAAGGAACGCGGATTTTTACCGGCATGGAGGCGCTGCCGGTAACCGTCAATTGCACCGTATCGGAATTCGGATAGCGCGTGTCCATGCGCACGGTAATGCTCTTGGCGGTCCAGGTGAGCTGTGAGGGAATGAACAGATTGACAAAGAGCGTATCCGCCGAATAAAAGAAAATGCTCTCCCCGTATTTAGTATGATTTTCCAGTCCGGTGCCGTCGCAGCATTTGAAATCGTTCAGGTCGCTCTGATAGGTTTTAATGCCGCCCGAGCGCATGGGTTGAAAATAAGTGCAATGGCCGTTGACGGAGGTGGTGTCCTGTGAGGCCAGTATCTGGTTGTAGAGCGCGCGCTCGTAATAATCCATATATTTCGGAAGCGGATCGAAGAAAAAGAGCCGGCGCGTCAATTTAAGCATATTATATACGTTGCATGTCTCGTCGTTATCATCGGTAAGCAGGCTGGCAATGGCATTCGGCGCACGGAAATATTCGGCCTGACTGTTGCCGCCGTTGATGTAGGTGTGAGCGCCGATGACGATCGAAAAGAAATTCTTGGCGATTTTATAGCAGTTTGTATCGCCTGAAACTTCGTAAATTTTCAACGCGCCGGTTATCTCGGGAATGTTAGTGTTTGCATGAAGCCCGTTAAGAGCGTCTTGTCCGGCAAGGCACGGATTAAATAATATGTCATGGTCGAAGAAACGCGACGCCGTAAGGTACTTTGCGGTTCCGGTAATTCTATAAAGCTCGGCGAGAGATTCGTTGTATCCGCCGTACTCTCCGGCCGCCGACTGACGGTCGTCCCAGAATGACTGAAACTGCGCATGGGTATACCCGTTCAGCTTGTTGTAGGTCCAGTCCCCCAGTTTCGTCGCCATGTCAAGTGCCGTGGCATTATTGAGCAGCCGGTAGCAATCGAGCAGACCCGCGAAAGTTTTATGTATATTGTAAAGCGGGGCCCATATATTTCCGAGGGCCAAAAGCGTATTGACGTACGATTCCGGAATGGCGGCAAGATAGCCCGCCCCGAATCCCGCCGAACCAGCCGCATTCTGGCATTTTTGCAGTTCAGTAACCAATGAATCCGCTTTCGCTTTATATCGCGCATCCCCGGTCGATTGATATGCCTGGGCCAGGGCGCTCAGCATGTGGCCGGTAGTATGTCCCCGTATGTCCATGGATTCCCATCCGCCGTATTGCGTCGCGCCTTGCGTGGACAATCCGTAATTCGCCCGGAATGAATACAGCAACCTGTTGTTATCCAGAAACAGAAGGTAATTGCATTTCCGGTCCATAGCGTCTTTAAACGGACCGGGTAAAAGCGTTACCTGGTTAAGGGCGAAAGAAAACACCTTCTGCTGCGGGACGGTTTGGGACTGGACTGTGATAAAAACAGAAAACACGGTAATCACTACGCTTCGTGTAACTCTTGACAAAAGCTTCATAACACCCTCCTCCCGTAGTTAACCTCATCAACCCCGGTACAGACAAACCGTAATAGTACACTAATACACTTCGCTTTCACTATACCTGCTCATAATTATAATAGCTCTTTTTTAACTTTGCAAGATAAATTTTTAACAGCCTGCATGCGCTTGCGCGCTCACGAACCGTGGGTTTTTCCGCAGGAGGGCGATTTCATTCCTCGTTGTGATAATAGGCACAATTTTCCTTCGTGATAATATCGATCGGCATCAGCACGTTTTTTTTGCAGGGGTGTTTGAGAATGATGTGCCGGTACAGAGAATACACACCCATGTATCCCTGCGTCTCGGGCTGTTGACTGATAATATAATCGATGACGTTCTGTTCAAGGTAGCGCCTGTTTTCCTCGACCAGATCGTATCCGATGAGCATCACTTTCCGGGGTGCGACCCTGTTCTTTAAATATTCGGCTACGTAATGCGTGTTTGCGTTGGTTACAAAAACACCCAGGAGATGGGGATTTTCTTCCAGTATCCGCCCCAGCAGTGTTTCAAAGGTGGTTTTCCGGTTGTCGGACATATCGTACATATGCAGATTCAGAGAGGGAAACTGCCGGACGAATGATTCAAATCCCCGTGCGCGCTCATTAATGTGGAAACTTTCCGGGAAGACCCGTATGACGGCAATGCTTCCCGCTTCCTTGAGCGACATGGTCATGAGTTTCGCAGCGACAACGCCGCTTTGGAAAGAATCCTGATAAATCGACGAAAGCGCCGAAACGCCGGGAATTGAGGAATCCAAACAGATACAAGGGATAGGTGAGGTGACGTTCGATTGAAACCCTGTCAGAAACTCCTTAGCGAGATTGGTGAACCCTGCAGCGATGATCACGCCGTCGATCGGGGTTTTAGAAAGTGCGCAGGTCTGAACGAAAAACGATTCCCGGGAGTACTTATCATATAGGAAATACGCTGTCCGAACACGCGACGAACTGAGTTCATGGGTAGCACGGTCAATTCCCTTTGCGAGCAATTTCCAGTATGAGCTGTCCTGATTGAGTTTTGGCATGATCACGCCAAAGGTAAACTGTTTGGCAAGCGAAAGGTGCCGCGCAAACATATTGGTAATATAACCGGACTTTTTAACAATTTGCCTCACCTTGCGTGCCGTGTCCGTTGATACGCGACCGCGGTTATGCAATACCCGGTCCACCGTTCCTATCGAAACCCCGGCCTGTCTGGCAATGCCTTTTATCGTTATCATAATTTATAAATTCATAACCGGGGACGGAGGTTTAAATGTTTATTATAAGTCTTCCGCTTTTTACCAACTTTTCACCCGCAGGGACACTGATCGACACCGGCGGGCCGCTTATGCCACGATAACGGCCTATCTCTTCGACCGGAAACTCATAAACCCTGCGGCTTACCTATGAAAATACCTTGCGCGCGTCAGATGTTTTACCTCCCCGGCTTCGGCACCGCAGCTCCCGTGGAGAAATGCTCCGGGTACGATTATCCGCGCTTTAAGCGCGCTTTTCGCGCGCTTTTCGGGGAATTGCAATAATAAACTTTTAAACCTCCGTCCCTGGTTACTTGATTAAATTTACAAAATCAAACCGGAACACCATAAAAAAGCACTTGAAGGACCTGGTAGCCAATGGGGTGCTCAGGAAACACGGCATTGGAAAGGGGACCTGGTATTCTTCGGCGGCGAACCTTATCCCTGCGCCACCGGCGCAGCGATAAGGCCTAAGGGATAAAAGAGCCTCCCGCCCTTATGAGGGTTGGGAGGCTTTTTTATGGCGGGGCTGGTACAAATAAAGACTATACTAATTTGGTGCAACGATAGGCTTATATAATCAAATCTCCTGAAATCTTCATGAAAGGAGACAAGTCTGCCATAGCAAAGCGAAGGCAGGCAGAGTTGCCGAACTTAGAACCTTCTTAATGACCCATGACCTTGAAAAAGAACTGGAAAGTCTAAGAGTAATTGCTTACAGATAATTTATTTGATTACCATTATCCTGTTTTTCCGGATAATCTCCCCTGCCGTGAACACCTGAACATACGTGCCGGTGCCCCAGGACGGCAGACATAGAGAATAACTCCCCTCACCCTGCACTCGACCCACATACGACGCCACCATCCTCCCCCGTATGTCGTAATACTTGACACTCACAAAACACTGCTTCGGCAGCGTGTAGCGGAGCATACCGGACGAGTATTTCAAGCTGAATGCCCTCATTGCATGGCCATTGAACAACACGCCGACAAACGACGTCACAAAACGGGTCTCCGCGCTGTAGTTCCCCCACCCTGCCGCGTTGTGCGCCTTGACACGCCAGAAGTAGGTCGTGTTGTTGACAAGGGAGGATACGAGCCTCGTCGTGTCGGTCACCGAAGAGTCGCTGAACACAAAAACCGTCATATTCGTATCGGTTGCGACCTCGACGAGGTAGCGGTTAACAGACGGCGATGAGGTATGCCATGCCACCCGCACGCTGTCGACAGTGATTAACGCACTGTCCGCCGGAGCCATGGTCACTACTGTGGAAGGCAAGGCTACCATTGTGGAAAAACTCCGGTAATTTGCCCAGGCGCTGGCTGTTCCGCCCGCGTTCTTCGCCCGCACGCGCCAGTAGTAGGCCGTGCCGTTCGCAAGACCGCTGACTTGTTTTGTGGTATCGGTAAGCGTTGAGTCCTGCAGGAATATGCTGGAAAAAGCCGTGTCAGTGGCCACCTGCACATAATAGCTCGCTGCAGTGGCCGCCGTGTTCCAGACAAGCGTGGTCGAAACAGGCTGATTTACCGCGCCTCCGGCCGGAGAAGACAGCTGCGGCGGCGCTATGACTATGGTAGAAAATCTCCACACCTTGGACCAGTCGCTGCTGCCGCTGACATTGCCCGCGTTTACCCGCCAGAAACAGGTTGTGTTGAGCGACAGGCCGTTGACGATCTGCGATGTTCCGCTGACGCTCCCGTTGTAGATGAACGTTGAGAAAAGAGAATCGCTTGACACCTGAAGGGTATACGAGGCCGCCTCGTGCACCGCGTTCCATGAAAAGGTCTGAGTGAGCGGCTGGCCCGTTGACCTGTCAAGCGGCGCTGCAAGTGACGGAGGCGACAGGTTGACCCGGTAGACGGGATACACCAGCAGATTTCCGGCAAAGGGCGTGCCAAGACCTAGGTTGTTCGTGATCGCAGCGTCGGACTCCAGTGCAACACCCAGAACATAGTTCTCGCCCTTGATCAGCGAGTCCGAGTTCCAGCCCCATGACCACGCTACGGAGTCGCTGCCCGCGCCAGCCGTTATGGCCGTCCACGTCCAGGGATGTTCAATTGATTTCAGGCCCTGAACCACGCCCTCGATCCGGGTCGTGGGCTTGGGTGTCCAGCGGTTAACGCCCCTGCCGCTCAAGGCGGGCCTGGCAAGTGTTGTGGAATTCCCGGAGAGCGTGTCGACGACGGCCCTGACCCTGGTATCGTTGACAGGCGCGCAGGTTATCACCGTGATGTTGTTGCTGCTGTTGTTCGCCACATAGACTTTGCCGGTCACCGGGTCAACAGAAACCGCTTCCGGACTGTTCCCCGCCGCTATGGCGGCCGCCGAGTTCGTGGCCCCGTCGATCACCGTTACGCTGGCGCCGTTGGAATTCGTCGCATAGATCTGGTCCCTCACCGGGTCTACGGTAATGGCATAGGGACCGGCCCCGACAGCCACCGTGGTCGTCCCGTTGGTGGCGCCATCGATCACCGTGACATTGCCGCTGCCGTTATTTGCCACGTAGGTCCTGTTCGTCACCGGGTCCACTGCCACGGCAGTCGGCGTAGAGCCTGAGGGCACGGTGGCTGCCACGGCGTTCGTGGCGCCGTTGATCACCGTGACATTGTCGCTGCCGTTGTTCGCCACGTAAATCCTGTTCGTCACCGGGTTCACGACAATGGCATAGGGAGCGGTCCCGGCGGCCACACTTGTCGTGGCGTTCGTGGCGCCGTTTATCACCGTGACATTGTTGCCGGTATAGTTCGCCGTATAGATATTGTTTGTCACCGGGTTCACTGCCACGGCATAGGGAGAACCTCCGGCGGCAACCGTGGTCCTCGCGTTCGTGGGCCCGTCAATGACCGTGACGTTGCTGCTTCCGCTGTTCGCCACGTAGATCTTGTCGGTCACCGGGTTCACGGCAACGGCATAGGGGGAGGTCCCGGCGGACACACTTGTCGTGGAGTTCGTGGCACCGTCGATGACCGTGACATTGTTGCTGTTGTAATTCGCCGTGTAGATCCTGTTCGTCACCGGGTTCACGGCAATGGCCCAGGGCTCGGCCCCCACGGCCACGTTTACCGCAGCGTTCGTGGCCTCGTCAATGACCGTGACATTATCGCTGTACATGTTCGCGACGTATATCCTGCCGGTCACCGGGTTCACTGCCGAGGCCCAGGGACCGGCCCCGGCTGCCACCAAAGCTGTATCGTTCGAGCTTCCGTCAATTACCGTGACGTTGTCGTTGGAGCTGTTCATCACGTAGATCCTGTCCGTCACAGGGTTCAATGCTATACCTACCGGAAAGCTCCCCACAGCCACCAGGCTCGTGTCGTTCGTGGCCCCGTTGATCACGGTGACCGTGGCATTAGTGGCGGCCCTGTTTGTGACATAGATTTTATTCGTCACCGGGTTCACCACGACATTTTCAGGAGCGCCCGCTCCGGGAATAGTAGTGCTGAAGTTTGTCGCTCCATCGATAACGGTTATACTGTTACCGGTCTGGTTCGCCACGTAGATCCTGTTCGTCACAGGATTCACCGCAACATTATAGGGATGGGCTCCAGCATTCGCAGTGGTCGTCGAGTTTGTGGCCCCGTCTATCACCGTAACGCTGGCGCTGTCGTAGTTCGCCACGTAGATCCTGTTCGTCACCGGGTTCACTGCCAAAGCTATTGATCCGCCCTTCACCGCCACTGAGGTCGTGTCGTTCGTGGCGCCGTCGATCACCGTTATGCGACCGCTTCCAGACGCAACGTAGATCTTGTTCGTTACCGGGTTTACGGCTATGGCCTTGGGATTCCTCAGTACCTGGAACGAGGTCGTTAAATTAGTAGCCCCGTCTATCACCGTGACCGTATCACTGTTGTTGTTTGCTACGTAGATCTTGTTCGTTACCATATTCACTGCTATGGCAAAAGGCCAGGCACCCATGGCTCCTACAGTGACTGTTAGCATGTAGTTCGTGGCGCCGTCAATTACCGTAACAGTACCGACAGCACTTCCAATGTAGATCCTGTTCGTCACCGGGTTCACCGCAATACATGTGGGAAAACCCCCTACCGGCACAATGGCCGTATCATTCGTGACCATATCGATCACCGAGACGCTTGAGTCGCCTTGGTTCACCACATAAATTTTGTTGGTCACCAGGTTCACTGCAGCGCATACTGGACTACGTCCCACCGGCAGGGTGTCAATGACACGGTCGGCGAAAACGGAGAAGCACAACCCGGCGAAAAGCACGACTTGGAAAACACGAACGGACCGCGGTGTCGGTTTCATGGCAAGCACCCCTCTTTTTAAAGACCAGAATCGCTGCAAACGCGTGGATCAATAATATAATCTTACCACGGCTGAAATGTTTAATAAAACAGTGAGGTTTTATCTTTTGTGAAAGGAAGGGACTCCGTATAAATAAGCCCGTTGACCTGACAGCCAGGGGGCCTATCTGTATGCTATTTGATACCCTATGTCAAATTGGCATACAAGGAGTCATCCGGTCCGGCCCCGATTATCGGCGGCACGGTACGCAGCCACGCGGCCGCAGAAGGCGATGAACTCTTCGGCGTTGAGGAAGTTCTTGCACTCGTTGACCAGCCAGGAACAGATCTCCAAGCCCAGAACCTCCGGGTCGGTGTGGTCAACGGTGGGCAGCAGGTAGAACTTCCGCTTGTACGCGTCCCCTTTTTCGTGCGCCGAAACATTGTCATAGGCACCCACGAGGTCCCACCTGAGCGCGTCGCCGGTGTAGGGATCGAACTGCCCGTTCTGCGCAGCAGCGTGTATCAGCTCCTTGTAGCGGGCCTGGGTCGCGCTGAAGGCAAAAGCCTTGCCGAGCTTCTTGTCACGGACGAAAAGCTTGTGCGCCTTTGCGTCGAGCCAGTTGTTGTAGGCACGCACGGTCATGAAGCCGCTGAGAAAGGGCGGCAGCAGGAACTTCTTGAAACGGCTGTCAGGGTTGATCGGCTTCCACATCGCGGGTTTGGGCACTGTCCGGAACGCAACGACCTTTCCGCACAGGCCTACGAACTCCTCGGGCCGCAGGTCGGTCTTGCAGAAGTTGACGAGCATGGAGCAGATCTCGAACCCGAGAGCGTCCGGGTCGGTGTGGTCCACCGTCGGCATGAGCGCGAATTTTTTTTCGAAAACGTCCCTGAGCTCTTTCGTGTCCTTCCATTCGCCGATGAGCGTCCAGTCGAGCGCGTCGCCGGTGTAGGGGTCGCTCTTGCCGCCGCGCATAACCGCGTCGTGGATCAGGCTCCGGTACTCTGCCTTTGTCGAGGACGCCGCATAGGGCTTGCGGCGCTTCTGGTCGCGCCACAGCAGAATGCGCGAGCGGTTGGTCAGCCATTTGTTATACGCCGAAGGCGTAAGAATGCCGGAAAGAAATGCTGGTACCTGGAGGAATCTAATAATCAAGTCTGCCGGAGCCTGACGAAGGCAGGACGGGAGAGGGTGTTTGGTGAAATGAGGCATGGAGGAAAAATAGATTTAACGACCGGGTGCAGGAAAAGTTTAAAGGGCGGGGAAAGAACAGGTTATTATGTTTTTTAACCCCCGTCTCCTGATCCGGGAAATTACATAGAAAAAGGATTTGCTGATAGTGTAATGTTTGAAACCGTCCCCTTATACTTATCGTTGAAAGCAAGGCTGTGCAGACGGGTGAAAAATATTTCACCTACCTTGAAAAAATATCATTATATTTATAACAGATAGTAACGTTTACAAAAATTATATATTACAAAGGGAGGGCTTATATGCGTAAGCAAATGATGGTTTTCTGTGCTATCGCGGTGTGTGCCGGGGTTGTGCTTTTCACGTGCAGTAAATCGGGCGGCCCGACCGGTCCAGCAGAAGGTGGTCCGACCAGCACAACATATAACTATACTGTTTCCGGTGACACTCTTACTGTTTCCATCCCGCAGCAAATAACCTTCCGGAGTCATTGCAACGGAA
>JBEKUX010000038.1:0-31196 GCA_049514575.1 Chitinispirillaceae bacterium
CCCAGACCGGCTGGCCGTTCCATGCCGGCCGGTAGGCGAGGAACGTGGCAGCGACCAACAGCAGTCCCCACACCCAATCACGGTTCCAAGAAAAAGGCAGTGCTGATTTTAGCATATGCTCCTATTTAAAATACATACCGGTCACGCACTACTCTCGGGCAAGTTTTAACATAGCTTCTGCGGTATGTAAACAACTATCACACCGACTATCACATTTCCGTAGGTCTGGGGGGTATTCTGGAATGCTTCTATGAAAAAACGTATTATGTCCTGTTTTTTATATCCCACCAGACAAAGGAGATAGTTCGGTTTGCGATAACAGATAATCCGGTAAGGGAATTCGTTCGGCAGCAGTTGATAGAATTATCGGAAGAGCTAAGAAAAACAGTATTCATGCTCCATGATAACGCATCGCAATTTTACTTACGCTATGGCGATTTTTTCATGAAGGGGATTGCTATATCCGTTCAGGCTCCGAATATGAATGCAATAGCGGAAAGGTTCGTAGGTTCAGTAAGAAGAGAGATTCTTGATCATTATGTTATTCTCAATTATAATTCCCAGCGTCCGCATCAGGGGCTTGATCAGCAGACTCCCTACGGGTACTCTCCACAAGAAAAAGGTGAGATATTGAAAATCCCTGTTCTTTCGGGATTACATCATCACTACTATAGGAAAGCCGCATGACGGATATAATTTTTCCATACCACGCCATTAAGAAGAACAATTTCAATTCTTCTGGATCTGATTTAAATTGGCGAAAATGGTCACTCTTTCAAATACCATTCATGAAGGCGATACAGCGTATGGAATTATTCCATGGCACGCCGTAATGCTTACCTTCCCATCAGTGTCACCTTACGCACCACTTTCAGATCCCCGGCCTTGATTTCCACGATGCATGCAGCCGGTGCGGCGGCATGCCCGCTCCATGTGACTTCATGTACTCCCTCGTTTTGCATGCCGACGATAAGGTCGGCGATTTTTTCGCCATTTATATGAAAGAGCCTGACCGAAACGGAGCATCTGCGGCCCAGAGAATACCTGATGACAAGCTGTCGGCCGGCCCGTGCCACGACCGCAGAAAGTTCCTTGCCGGTCGCCATGGGTGAAAGTACTGCAGTACTGGTATTGGCTACCTCGACGATAAGCCCTCCAGGACCTGCCGTACCCGTCCAATTGATTTTCAGCTCTTTCCCGAATCCCATACCGATTCGCGTGACGTTGGCCTTTGCAATGGCAGCATGGTTCACCCATACAGGAGGAACGCTGTCGCCGTACAGGTCTTTTATGTAGATCTGGTTGATCGGGATCGTGTTGTCAGGCGTGAAAACCAGCCGCTGCTCGAAATTAACGGGATTCAGCGTAAAACTGATGGTTCCGTTGCCTTCCGGCGAAGCATAGAAAGCGTTCTTCATCGTATCATTCATACTCGCGGGAAGATTCGGCTCAAGCCAGAGCTCTCCGGAATACTGGTTCCGTTGATAGCCGATAATCGAATAATAGTCCCTGAATATGCACGGATTGGATATATAATTGTCCCATCCGGTCGAATCAGTGGCGACACTATCCAGCGGCGTTGGCGTTAAATAGGTCCCCAGGAAGACATCGAAAACCCGGTTCCTGTCAAGGTAATCCCGCTGGAACTGATCATGGCGGATTGCATACCAGATGTCGGGCCTTTTCGCTATCAGCGAGAGGTCGGCATAGTGAAGTAAAAGATGCGGCATCCAGATGTAATAATTTCCTCCAAAATCAGGACCCTCATTTTTCCCGCATCCCTGCGTAAGAGGGCTGTAAAATGTATTCAACTGGTTGAGCACCTTATTAATGCCGGTCGTATCGAAATCCTGGCCGAGCTTCAGGAAGTCGCAGAGCCATGGCCCGGTGCCGATAGCCTCACAATAGTGCGCCGTCGGAAAAATATTATCTATAAACCGTTTCTTGAAATTGGCGACTGCCGTATCCCGCGCACGGCTGAACAGGGAGGCGGTGGCAGTGTCGTTTTCAACGTTTGCCAGCTTCGACATGACTTTGTAGGCGGCGATGGAAAATGAGGAATTATATAGATGTGTCGCGCCGCTGCCGTTCCAGTCGTATGAAGAAAGGGCGGCGGTGTCAAAGGTATACGGGTATGTTTTATTGCCGTAAAGCGTTACTTGCTTCAGGATCCGCTGCCCGGCTTTCAGAACATAGGGCCAGAAGTAATCGAGCTTTGTCTTATTGCCGGTAGCCATGAACGTTTCATAAACGCTGACAATGAATCCGCAGTTGAGATCCACCCAGGGGTTGATGTCACGATAGTCGACCCAGGTCGTCTGGTCCCAGGTTGCTATGGTCGTGCAAGTCCCGATATCATGATGAATCTGCCCTAACCCCGTAGCGTCGATTTTCTGCGTCCTTGCCCAGAACTCAAGTTCTTTCCAGGCAAAATAGGGGCACAGCTGTGCAACGGCCTGCCTGGCCATCCACATCTGGTCCGAGGTACCCATCCCAGACCAATGCCCTTCTGAATAATAGGTCCGTTTGTCCTTCATGAAGCCGCTGTTGTTGGTCAGGTTGATCAGACTGTTCAGGGTCGTGTTTACGATCCAATCGGGAACGTTTGATGAACGCATGCGGGTTACAAAAGTCACTGCATTGTTCAGGAACACATCGAAACCGGCCAGGCCGGAGTCTGCAACCGCACCTGCTGCACTGAATAAATTCGTATAATTATAGAATGACGTATTGGTCGCATTGTACCATGCAAGAACGAACTTGACATATTTAGTCGTATTTGCGGGCAGCGTTGTCTTTACCGCAACCATGTTCGTTGTCCCGGAAATGCTGTTGCTGCACTTGCCCGATGAGAGGAAATTCGCATCGCTTCCGACCGTAATTGTGTCGGCAGGGTCGCTGCTTTTTGCGTAAATTGCTTTCTGGTGCGCATTCGCGGTTTCATCTCTGAAACCTTTCCCCGATGCCAGGACCGGTGTATTGCCGGTAGTAAGTTTAAACCCGACCGCCGCGTCAACCGGAGTGGCAAGCGTGTTCGTCAGGACGAATTCGAACAGCGCACAGGGATAGTTCAGCTTATTAGTATCCGACAACGTCCAGGGGCAGCTTCCGACCAAGGAAACGGTGATGCCGTTTATCGTGCCGAAATTCGCTTTCTGGATAGGGTAGATTGCGTCATCGTTGTACCGGCCCTTTGTGGAAGCTGCAACCAGTCTGGTACTGGTCGCTATGGTGCCCCCGCGGTTCGAATAGAAAGCGAAATTCGCCGGAAGGCCGACAAAACCGGTAGTACCATTGGCACAATAGATTGGGGCAACATCAGCAAAAAACAACTTACCGTTGTTGCCGCAGAATTTCACCGCGCCGGTCCCGAATCCGCCCAGCGGCGCGCCGGTGGTTCCATCGACCTGGGGCAATTCGGATGCGGCCCATGTGCCTCCTGTCAATACGGTCATTGATACGACGACCGATAGCAACCTGGAAATTCTGCGTGACATAGTACCCCCTTTCGAATATTATTTCAAAATACTAGTTGCCTTATTTTATAGGTAATCGCGTTCTATGGAAAAATCATATTTAATCTGAACAAAGCAGAAGGCAGGATTTTGTTCTTGACATCATAACTATAGAGGCACGTGCGAAGCACGTGCCTAAAACATATGGATTCCCCGCAACAAACCCACGGTGCTCGCGATTGCTCCTATGAAAAAAATAATTATTCCGATTAATAGAATCGCAGTGACGGTAAGCACCTTATTAATCAGTAATGGACGTTCGATCGCCCGTATCACTTCTGCCATCGATTTAAATCGTTTTTCCCTGTTTACCGACAGCATTTTTTTCAAAAGACGCACGGTGCGGTTAGAAAGGTGCGGACAATAATGTTTAGGGGAGACGTAGCGGCCTTTTAAATGTTTTTTAATAACCTCAAGAGAAGATTCGCCGGTATACAAAGTACGGCCGGTAAGGGCGTAGTAGAGCGTCGCGCCAAGTGAATAGATATCGCTCCTTCCATCGAGATCCCTGTTCCCGCTTGCCTGCTCAGGCGAGGTATAATAAAATGAGCCGACTAGAAAGCCCTCTTGCGTGAGCGTCATATGATCCATGTTGTACTGCATTACAAGCCCAAAATCGGTTAGTTTAGGAATACCGTGAGAGTCGAATATGATATTTTCCGGTTTGACATCACGATGAATGATTTTCTTTGCATGGGCGTGTTCGAGGGCGCGAGCTATCGCCGAAATGATTTTTAGCGCTTCTTTTTCGTTAAGATGATTTTTAGCATCGACAAGCGTATTAAGTGATGGTCCGGGGAGCAACTCCATTGCATAAAAATTCTTCCCGTTGATCTTTCCCGCATCGTAAATGATCACGATATTGGGATGGTTCAGCTTGGCAAGGGCCCGGATTTCCTGGTAGAAACGGGCGGGATTGTTGTCTAATTGCTCGCTAACGACCTTGAGCGCGACCCTGCGGCCCATTATCTCGTGTACCGCCTCGTATACTTTCCCCATGCCGCCCTGGCCAATCAATCTGACGAGGCGATAGGCACCGAACACTTCGCCATTCTCCCCGAGAAGGCAGATCTCCCTGAGCTCCTGAACCTGTGCGTCAGAGAGAATTCCCTGCTTTACCAGGACCTCTTCAATGGAAGAGACGAGGCCGATTTGTTCGCTTTTTTTAACAAGCTCCAGGCACCATTCCACCTGTTTTTTAGTAATCAGTTTTTTTTCCATCGCCAATTGTGCGATCGGCAGGTCGTTTTCGGCATCTCTTGTCATAAGGTAAAGAAACCCCGAGCTATGGAAAAATTATATCCGTCTTTAAATATCTTCTGAAATAAGGGCCACTGGCACAAGCCGATCTGCTCTTTCGGTGTGCGGTTAACCTCTAATTTGGCCATTTCCATTCGTTACCTCAAGTATCTTTTCCTATATTCTATAATCGCAGATCCATAAATGCCACCATTTTTCCTCGCCGAGCCATTATGATAAATGCTCTATTCTTCTTTTTTCGACTGTTCTTCAACCTTTTTTTATCGAGTTATGGTTGTGTTATTCCTTAAAAGGAAATTAATCGCGAGCGCGTGCTTGCCGTTTTAACGGCGGTCCATAGGATGCAACAGGCCGTTCTATGGAAAAATTCCATCCATCTTGTAATACTTTTTTGAAATAAGGGATTCCGATAGACCGATCTGCTCTTGAGTGTTCACCGCAAATGACGGCTATTTATAATCTTTCCTTCACCTTTAAACACTCGGTCGCATCAGGGCACTGTTGCTGACACTTATCGATGAGCATTTTTGCCTCCTGATGATTCCCCTGTTCCGCCTGTCGTATCGCCCACCGGGCGTATAAAATAGACAGGTTCTTTTTCACCAGCGCGATTTTCTGCGGGTTTTGTGCAGCTTTGACCCCGAGTCCGTATTTTTCCTGGGCGGCGTTGAAATCACCCTCACCTGTCAGATAATTCCCCCAATTCGTATAAATATCTGACAGCAGGTTGTTCGTCTGTGTCCGCAGTTCATCGGTGTCTGAAAAGAGCAACGCAGAGGAGTCCTTCGCGATTGCTCTGGGCCAGTCTTTTTTTTCGCTTAACTCAGACGACCAATTGTAGTAGGCGGAACTTACGCTTTTCCTTATCTGTTTCCTGAGCGTTTCGTCCTTGGCATATTGAAGAGCCGTAGTACATTGGACAACAGCCTGCTGCCACTCCTTCAGTTTCCAAAGCTCAATGGTATTATTTATGCTTGCAGCGACGATATTGTTCTCAACGATACTACGTAAAGGACCTTTTGTTGCATAGCTTAATGCCTGGTTGAAACAATCGATCGCTTCCTTATGTTTTTTCATTCCCTCGATCCGTGCGCCCCAGGAATTATAGAAATTGCAATAATATATCGGAAGCGAATCGTGTATGACCGGAATGCTTTCGATTTTTTTCAACAGCTGCACGCCGTCATCAAAACGGTTTTGCTCGACCAGGATTTTTATCGCATCATTGACCGTTGAAAGAATACTAGTGCCGAAGGCCGGTTGTTTCCCTTTCACGGTGGGCCGGAAAGAACCTGTCAGGCCGGACATCAATGCTATTGCGGAATCCACACGACCGATCAGAAACAGGGTATGGGCATAGTCGAATTCCACTTCCGAGCAAAGCATGAGGATGGCCGGGTTCGATGCCCACCGCGCCCGTATGGCGGGAATGAGTCTTTCCGCGAACGGGAACATCCGGGCCGCGGCGTCGGAATTCTTGCAATTGAAAAGGTCGGCGAATTCGTTATGAAACATCGAAAGTCGTGCCTTGACGCAGATGGTATCGTCAGGAGCCAAGTATCCCATGGCTTCCCAAAGCCGGTACCGGTCCTGCCTGGCCATGCGCCGTTCTTCGGTATGCTGATTGGTCATGTTAAGGTATATCACCTGGAATGGATCAAGGATGGTGCGGTTGAGATAATCGTTATAGGAGGATTGCGCAAGGTTCCTACTCCCAAACCATGAACTGTTCCCCTTGTAAAAATTACGGTCGTGAACGATGTCAAATCCCGCCCGTACGGTGGTCTCGATCTCGATGTCTTTTGCGTTCGGCAGTTCAAGCTGTACAAAAATGTGCGATGGAATGGAAACGCCTTTAACGGTCAAACCGAAATACCGCGCCAACACCATGTATAGGAGGGCAGAACTGACGCAATTATACTTTGCACTCCTGAAAATTTCACTGAGCTGCGATTGTTTGAAGGAATATCCTTTCATTTCATCGGATAGAAGCTTGTGCTTGAAAAAATACCCGCACATTTTTTCATACAGGACCTTGCCTTTGTCGTACTGGGTCAAGACACTTTGAATGGTGTCCCGTACCTTTGTAATAAAATCGAGCACCGTTGCGTGGTATTTCTGGTAGGTCTCCATGTCGCGCACATTGCCGGAAGCGAAGATGGCCAGGGCAAAAAGGGCGTCCGCTTCTCCTTGCCGTGCCTTGTCGGCATTTTTGAGCGCCATGCACTCGAAGTCGGTCAATTCGCACCACAGCGGCAGGCCTTCGGCCATTCCATATAACGAATGATCGACGCCACAGGGATCTTTTACTTCAGTGCTTTTCCCGCCTGCTGCAGTTTGCTGAGCTCCGGCGCAATTCCGGGTGAGGACCGCAGCAGAAAATACCGTGAAGCAATACACTGTCGCTAATGAAAGAAATGGCGATTTCATGTCAATAAAATCGCATTCTCCCTATGTCCTGTCAAATTGATCGATGACAGCAGAAAACGGATGGTTTTATATTGTAAAATAAGAAGTGAACTGGAAATTTAAGCAATGGTTTAGGTACAAAGAGACACCCTTTAGGATCGTAGCCGTCGCCCTATGGCGACTATGGCGTTTATGGCGCTAAAATCGGCAGGCGGAAGCGCCATATTCAACATAAACGCCACAGAAAGAGTTTTCAAGATGGTTACCACGATTTTCTTTCAACAATCCTGAAGATGCCAGTTCTTTCCGGTTTACACAATCATTTTTTTTAGGAAGGCGGCATGACGGATATAATTATTCCATAACACGGGATGGGCTGCTATCTTGTGGAACGGTATACTCAGAAAAAGACGGCACAGATCCAAACAGCAATAACAGATATAAAACCGACCCTCTAATCCTACTCATTGCGTTAGTGTAAAGGCTCGACATCCAATATCACAAACGAACCAGGCTTAATGGTCGGGCGAGGCTTTGGATTTTCAGCAGTAGGGGAAAGTGGCGGGCCGAATTCCGCTGTAGGCAGGTACAGATGATGGGTTTTGCCGTTAAGGGCTAAGGTACGCGCGCCTTTTTGGGTCACAATGTTTTCGATGACCTTAAAGCTGTCCTTGTTTTCTTCTTGAACCACCGTTAATGTCCCATCGCCATTTGAACTATACGCGCGTTTGTTTCCCGGATCAAAAGCAATGGCATCCACATGGTCGCCGATGGGAAGTGTGGTATCGACCTTCCCGGTTTGGGCATCCAAGACAACGAGGAGTTTGTTGCTGCAACCAATAAACAACCTGTGGGTTTCATTATCGATTGCCATCCCGGTTGGCTCTTCTCCAGGAGTAAGCGGCCATTTATTTTCTACTTTTAATGTCTGGACGTTGATAACCTCCACCAAACTTTTATCTTCGATATTTACATAGATGGTTCCACTTCCATTGGAAGCAGGGAATTCTGGTTTACCTTCAAGAATAATGGTTGAAATTACCTTGTTCGTTTTCGCATTAATGACTGTGGCATTGACTGTTTTACCGTTAAAAGCAAAAACCGATTGTGAAAATTTGTCGTAAAGAATCGCATCAGGATTTTGCCCGGTTACCGGCACTTTGGTAATAAATTCTAATGTTTTAAGGTTAAAAATAGTAACGGATGAGTCTTTACCATTGCTGATAAATCCTTTATTGAGATCTTGAGCAAGAGCAATACCATGAACCCCAATGGTATTTGGAATCGTTCCGATGAGCTTTCCTGTTTTGGTATCGACAACCTGTACTATGGTACCATGCGACACGAACAATCTGCCGGTTGAATCATCAACAGTAAGGTAGTCCAATCCGCCTTCTCCTTCCACATGAATTTTGCTGGCTATTTTATAGCGCGAAACGGATGTCTGCGCATTTAAAGAAGTGACGAATAAACACGATATTAAACAGACGATAAGGAATCTAACTTTTTGCATTTTGATCCTCCCAGAACAGGTTCACGCAATAATATAATAAGTTATAGGTCAAATAAATCTCTGCATACTTTTCACCGCGTTTCTTTTATTCAATCCTGTGTTTCTTCGACGTGAAAGGCGAGAGTCGTAGCTATCAGATATGATAATTTTCTCCTGACCCTTAATATTTATTAGACGATCTCCTTAACAATTTTATTACAGATTCAAAAAATTATTCTGTTCCATGGACAATGCTCCGTAGAAAATTCCTAAGGGGCATTTTCCGCAACGCAAGAGGGTGGTGTGATCTTTAAGGGTCTGTTCATACCGTTTTACACCAAGTGCTATAGAAAAATCATATCCGTCTTTAAATGCCTTCTGAAACAAGGCATGCCGGCAAATCCATCTGCCCCTAAAGATAGCCCTCAATTGGCCGAATTTATTCGTTTCCTTATTTTTGGAAAGCGGTATAGCGGATGGAATTTTTCCTTTGCAAGGCCTTGAACAACATGTCCCGCAGAATTATTCACCGCAAAAAGAAGGGAATTTTTGGCATACTTCCCGGTATTTCTGATTACTCCAATTGTCTGGGTTTGGGAACCCTTGCGTCAATTGTGTATTTTCTCTCCTATAGCTTTTCCCGTAAGGAGACAATATGAGAAATAACGTTCACGGATTCACACTTGTCGAACTCATGGTGGTGATCGTAGTCATCGGCATACTCGCCGGGCTTGCAATTCCGCGGTTCATGGGCGTCACGACCAAGGCGAAACTTTCGGAGTTCAAACCGGTGCTCAAGCAGGCAGTCACGCTCTACAATGCCTATCATGAAGAGCATGAGACCTATATAACAAAGACCGGCAATATTTCGAACGGCAATGACGATATCGGTTTTGACCTGCCTGAAGGAGAGTCTCGTTTTGACTACAGCTCGGTTGAATCGGTCGACGGAGTTATCGTGACCGCAAAACTGAAAACGAAAGTGGGTAAATACGAAGCAGGCAAAGGCGCGGACATGAACCAGAAATTCGAGAAGAATACGGTGACAAAGGATTTGCCCTGGTGATGGTAAATTTTCAATAAAAGATATTATGCTGTCACTTGATAACAATGGGAAACTACAACTTCGTAACGAACGCGTTCGGTTATGCGAACAGAAGGAAAAACCGAAGACACCATTTCTTGCTATTTCCAGCAGTGTGCGGTTAAAGGACCTCTCGGCATTTACACGCCAGTTTGCTTCCATGAACTCCTCTGCCATCCCGCTTGTGCAGAGCCTTGACGCCATAGCCGAACAGACCGAGAACCGGAGACTTTGCGAGGCAGTTCGCAGCATCTCGTCTGACGTCCAGTCCGGTCTCTCTCTGGCCGAAGCCCTCTCCAGGCACCCAAAAATATTCAACCGGCTTTATTGCTCAATGGTCAGGGCAGGCGAGGCTGCCGGTATACTGCCGGCCATCCTCCTGCGGCTTGCCGATTACCAGGAGAAGGCTGTCACACTGCAACGCCGTGTCATGAGTGCATTTGCCTATCCGATCTTGGTGGCGAGCGTGGCGGTTGCCGCCATTATCGCCCTCATGATCTTTGTAGTCCCTACTTTTTCCTCCATGCTCTCCGAACTCGGCGCATCGCTCCCTCTGGCGACGCGCATTGTAATCGGGATAAGTGAAATTGTCAAGACATGGCTTGCGCCTGTTCTGGCAGTCGTGGCTGTTGCTGCTGTAATCTCAATACACCAGTATCGTAATAACGATCGGTTTAAAACGGCTGTTGACGGGTTCAGGCTCAAATTGGTGCTTTTCGGCGATCTGGAGAAGAAGAGCGCTGTGTCGCGTTTCAGCCGCACCTTTGGCGCTCTGCTCACCGGCGGAGTTCCCGTTGCAGACGCGCTCGAAATAACTTCGAGCACAACCGGAAACCGGGTGCTTGAACAGGGTTTTTTGAAAACGCTTGAAGCGATCCGCAGCGGACAGCCGCTTGCACCGCCGCTCAAGGCGACCGGCCTGTTTCCTCCCATGGTGGTCCAGATGATCGATGTCGGTGAAAAAAGCGGCAATCTTGCGGAGATGCTTACAAAGATTTCCGATTACTACGATATGGAAGTCGATTCCGCCGTGACCGCGCTAACTTCGGTCCTTGAACCTGTGCTCATCGTGGTAATGGGCATCGTTATCGCGGCCGTATTGATTTCGATGTACCTGCCTATGTTTGAAATGGTTGGATCAATAGGGTAAAAT
Organism: Chitinispirillaceae bacterium; assembly: GCA_049514575.1. GTDB lineage: Bacteria > Fibrobacterota > Chitinivibrionia > Chitinivibrionales > Chitinispirillaceae > BOG-1184. Next base: position 10,914 of record JBEKUX010000038.1, read on the forward strand.
GTTTAATAGTCCCATTGTTTCTTAGAACAGAATTATCGTTCCTGCGATATTTCTGTTTTCTCGCCTGCTTTGCAGGAGTATCTATTATGAATTGTTTTTAAAAACGATATTTTTCTGAACTAAGATGGCAGGGAACGCTTACGAAACATCTCTGGACATTCAGGACATGGACATCCTCCTGGAAAAATGGCCGGAAAACGATTGATAATGAAATACAGAGGCTGATTTTGAAGTGTCTTTATTGCTCGTGAGTCGAATTATTCTTCGAATATAAAACCAGGCTGCAATTATTGTTGCACTGATCGGCCTTAACCGTATCGCTCCAGCCTGGGCCGTTCCCGGTCGTTTTATATCCGCCGATAACCGTATAATTTTTCAGCAGTTCCTGCAAATAGTTAGTAATAAGTCGAGGGGACATATCGTTCTGCAGCCAGCTTGTCGCCGCGTTTGCCATTACTATCGCTTTGGGCGGATTTTTTTCTATCTCAAGTATCGCCTGCCGCTGATAGTTTTCGGCGAGGGAGGTATGCAGCATGAGAGGATAGAATATGACGAATCGGGTTGAACTTTTCCTCCCCGCATAATACAGTATCTCCGGTTCAGACCCTGCGACCAGGATCCTTTCGTCCGGCCGGGTAATCTGTGCTACCTTTCCGGCAACTAGTGCCGCTTCGTTGAATGGCTGGAAATAATCTTTTATATGTTCGATTTCCGTGCTGGACATTGCAAGAAATTTATAATCTGGCACTATCGTGATAAACAGTGCAACCGGCAGAAGAATCTTTTTCACCGAGGGACCTTTCAAACCGGAAATCTTGACTATCTGGTTTGTTATTACTGTCACGCCGCCTGCCGCTGTAAAAGCCCAGAACGGCATGAGCGGGACGTAATACTGATCGTACCAGCTGCCGGCCGTGCACACCACTGCGGTCAGACAAAGGCCGAGGAAAAACCAAACGCGCTTTGGCAGCGTAAAGAAAAATATGAGAGCAGTGAGCGATATAAACCACCATGCCCCGGTTAGAGAGTTGACAAAAAATAACAATGCGTCGCTTTTGAATTGATGCGTTACTGCATAGAGCCTGTTAAAACGGATTGTACAATCAAACCAGTCCCCGCCGCTGTTATGAACAAGGAAGGGGCCCATGATGAGCGCGAAGCCGGATAAAAATCCCGCAAGTGCGGCCAGGGTTCTCAGGAGGACGGGGCGTTTTTTTGACAATGAACGCCAGCTTTCAAATATCCAGACCGTAAAAATAAAAAGCATGACCGGGGCGATAGTGTATTTGTAGAATATGGCGACGGCACAGGCGAATCCGGCCGCTGCCCATGTTCTGACAGGTGCGTCCCCCCGTTTGTTTGTATAGAGCAGCCACACTGCCAGCATTGGCACTATCATGAACTGTTCGGTATTGGCGGTATATTGTTCCAGACCGGGCATTAAGAGAAGCGGAACTAATAGCCACCGCGCAGGCCAGACTGCCTCTTTGCCGATTTCCCGGCGCGCTATGGCGCCGAGAAGCAGGGCGGAAGTGAAAATGAAAAGCAGAACAAGCCACCGGGCCGCACGGCCGTCTCCCTTGTCAAACCATTGTGCCAGCCAGTACGTATAGATAATCATGGGCGGTTTTTGCATGAAGCTGTCTTTATACGGCAGGGCGTCATGGTTCATCAGCCAGGCCGCATAGGCGTATTCTCCCTCATCGCGGATCAGCGGCAGGGTTAAGGTGTTCCAATGCAGCAAAATGATAAACCCGGCCAGGCATGCAAGGCCAATCAGCTCTTTGATCCGGTTTTTGCTGGAAAAGTTTATCATAAAGAATATTTGGGATCAGAAAGCAGGGAATCCGGAAAAGTACTCCGTATTTAAAGGCGGAAGATAACCGAAATTATCTACCATACCACTCCTTGTTCCATGAGTGTCGTTGAGAATTGACGCGCTTTCGCCGTGTCCCCGTTCTCGCGGTAATAGGAACATAAATTTTTCAACGCATCGGTGTAACCGGGCGCCAGCTCATGGCTTTTAAGCCAGAGAGCCTCCGCGTCTTTCTTTTTACCTGCGCCGTAGCACAGAACCCCCCAGTTAAAATAGGCAAGCGAACAACCGGGATTGACGGCGATCTCTTTTTTATATTCTTCCTGAGCTTTAAGGTCGTCGCCACGCCATTTGTAAATAAGCCCGAGATTATTATGGATCAGAGGCTCCTGCGGACTGAGCGCCAGGGCGTTGTTGTATTCCTGCTCGGCGCCGGCCATCTTACCGTCGAGATAGTACATGGCCCCCAGGTTTTTACGGGAGACCGCATGGTGCGGGGAGTTCTTGGCGGCGTTTTCCCAGAAAGCAACTCCGCTGCTGAAAGCGGTCAGGTGATATTCGGCAACGAGCGACAGGAAATATATGACGACGCCGACCGCCAGCCATGCCGTGTTTGTAGGAAAGTCTGTTTTTTTTACGAATTGAATTCCGGACAGCATGAGCAGCAGTCCGGCCAACGGGACATATACACCATGTTCCAGAAAAACGGCTGGATAGCCGGAATGGGCCGGAGCAAACGATGGTACGAGAAACAACAAAAACCATAAAAGGCCGAAAAGAAAAAGTGAAAACGGCGGCAGACAGAGGTTGTCGCTCTTCTCCGGCGACCGATACCCTGATTCCCTGGCAGGGGAGAAATGGAAAAGAAAGAGGAAGGAAAGGAGCGCAAGCGCGAAGACGCCGTATAATAATATGGAATCCTGAAGTATTGGAAAAACCGAGAGATTGACCGGAATGATAATTTTGCCTATATCAAGTAATAGCGCGGGACAATTGTGCCACACGTTTGCGGCTATTTCCGCAGGGGTATGACGGATCGGGTTGTTTGCAAATGCGATACTTCTCAGTGAAAGCCACAGGACGCCGGGCAGAACCCAGGATGTTGCAACAAAAAGGAGCCGGACCAGTTTTTCCTGAAACGCCTGTCGCATCGTCGCAGGTGGTGCCCATTTATTCCGAGTAGTCAGGCATATCCAAAATACACTGAGTAAAGGGAAGATCGCCATCGTCTCTTTGGTGAAAAGACCGAGGGCAAAAAAGAGGCAGTGGCCGAGAAGGTAACGGATTTCCCCGATCTGCCAATAGCGAACAAGCGTTATCATTGCCGAGAGTGCGAATATGGCGAACAGCGGTTCGTTGCGTCCCGGTATCCATGCCACCGCTTGCGCAAGGACCGGATGTACCGCAAAAACAATCGACAGCACAAAGGCGGCATATCGCCTGACGCCGAAAGTCGTCAGAAAGAGAAACACCAGACATGACGCCGCCATATGCAGTAGCAGGTTGGTACAATGGTACATAAATGGAGCGGTGCCGCCGATTTGCGCGTCGAACATGAGCGAGAGGGTGAAGATAGGCCGATAGTGTCCTGTTCCTTCGTGCTCAAAAAACACTTCCCTTAGAAAAGCCTGGCCGATGTTGGAAAAATTCCGTAAAAAATGGCTATTGTCAAGAATAAGGGTATTGTCATCAAGCCAGGTATAATTGAAAAATAGCGCACGGAAATAGACGAAGAACACTGCAATAACGATCAGGAAATAAGGCCACCGGCGTTTCACGGTATCGGAAGCAGCCATGACAGCGGAATGAAGGGTGATCATCAGTTTCTCCGGACAATGAGGTTCATTTTACGGCGCTTTTTGCGGCAGAGTCCGCCGTCCATGGTATTCCCCGGTTAATAAGCTCCATTGAAAAGCGGCGCTCGTGTGTGGTATCGCTGATTTCATGATAGTACACGCAAAGATATTTCATCGCGTCAATATAATCGGGCTCCAGCTCAAGGGTCTTGAGCCAGAGCTTTTCCGCGTCCTTTTTTTGACCGCAGGTGTAGCGGAGACGACCCAGGTTGAAATGGGCGAGCGCATAATTGGGGTTAATGGCAAGTTCTTTATCAAACTCCTGCCGTGCTTTGAGCGTGTCGCCCTTTAATTGGTATATCAGTCCGAGATTGTTATGGATCATGGCCTCGTACGGATTGAGTTGAAGGGTCGCGAGGTCCTCCTTTTCTGCAAGATCAATCTTCCCTTCGAGCTGGTATATTGCTCCCAGGTTTTTGTGCCCGAAAGGATGGCGCGGAGCGTATTTAACCGCCGTTTCATAGAAAACGATCCGGTCGCTGAAAATGCCGACATGCTGCCGCGTAATGACCGAAAAGAAGTAGACGCAACATCCCAAAGCGATCCATGCCGAAACCCTTCGTAAATCCAGTTCCCGCACGAATCGGGCCTGGGCCGCGACCAGCAGAAGCCCGACGAGCGGCACATATATCCGGTGTTCGAAAAAGAGAGCATCGCTGCTCGCGTCGGGTTGGACCAGCGAAGGAACAAGGAACAGAAGAAACCAGAGCAGGCCGAAAAAAACGGCTGACGCAGGAGACAACCGATTGCCTGAACTGGAACCTTTGTCGTTTGTCCTGATATAACGGGTAAAAGCGGCCGCGATCAGCATTGCACCTGCGCCGAGGGCAATATAGCCATACGCCTGCGAGGAGTCCTGCAGTGTGGGCAATGCCTCGAGATTGAAGGGGAGGACGGTTTTGCCTAAGTAAAGAAGCAACGCCGGAGCATTTTTAAACAGGCTTTTTATCGCTTCCCCTGCGGTATAGTGGATGGGATTAGCCAGAGCGATTTTCCTCAGCACGGCCCAAAGGATACCGGGAAGGAGCCAGGTGATGAAAAGCGAAGTAATTCGTGAACCATTTTCCAGCAGCGCCCGGACCGCGGTCGAACGGCTCTGTCCTGAATCCGATGAAACAACGTAAAGGAGTATCCAGACGGTTCCGACAAAGGGGAACAAAGCCATCGATTCTTTGGTAAAAAGGGCGAGGGTAAAAAAGAGGCCGTGGCCAAGCAGGTAGCGCATGTTCCCGCTCTGCCAGTAGCGCATGAGTGCTATCATGGCCGGTAGCGCGAAAAGTGCGAGCAGGGAGTCGTTGCGGCCGGGAATCCATGCGACGGCCTGCGCAAGCACCGGATGAACGCAAAAGACCAGCGTCAGCGCAAAGGCAACATGCCGTTTAACGCCGAAGGTTGTTAAAAACGCAAAGACCAGGCACGATGCGGCCATATGCAGCAGCATATTGGTTACGTGGTACATGAAGGGAGCGGTCCCGCCGAACTGCGCGTCGAGTATGAGCGACAGGGTCAGGAGCGGCCGGTAGTACGACGCCGGGCCATGCGTGTTGAAAATCTCACGCGTAAAGGACTGTCCCGCGTGGGCCAGACTGTGCAGGAACCATTGGTTATCGAGAATAAGCACGTTGTCGTCAAGCCATACAAACCCGAAGAAAAGCGTGCGGAAGTAGACGTAAAACACCGCCGCGATTATTGCTATGTAGGGCCACAGGGATTTTACTCTACTATTAACAAAAGGTATTATGCGAATGGCCTTGCCGCCTTTTCCATCAGTCATGTGAAGCACCATTTTTCTGTGTGTTTGGTGACACAATATAAATAAGCGCGAAATAAAAAACGATTATTATGGACGTCTTTTGTAAACTATGGTTATTAAAGAAAATCGAAGGAATGGCACGGGTGCAGACCGCAGATGACTATTTCATATCGAACAGCGTGCGATTTCCACCGCACTGTAACCGGCTCAATTCCAGCCTTCCGCAACGTACAGAGGGATATTTTCGAATGGGAGCACCGGGTCGGGGCACAGCACCTCGACCTGAGTATATTTCCTGATGTGTTGCTGCAACAGCCACGTGGTCTGCCTTGTCCATACGGTGAGGTAAGGCTCCTGCTCCATCGGTCCTGCAGGGAGGGGCGCAATCTGGCCGGGCATTTCACCGGGATTCAGTGGCGGCAATATTCCGACAACCCAAAGACGATGCCCGGAGGCGAGCGTCCCTATAATTTTATTATGCAGGGGACCGATCGGATCCATCTCTGCCATTTTTTTCTTAAGGAGGTCGAACCGTTGTACCGACATATCGGCGATTTCCGGCAGCGTCGTCCAGGAAGCTTTGCCGCGGTAGTAACGAGCGAAAGTAATTCCGGGCCACCATCGGGGGAAAAGGATCAAATCCTTCGGTCCAGCCACGCTTTCCAGTTTGGCTGCAATCAGGTCAACGTTTGTGAAACGGACATGGGCGGACTTCCAGGCGGCGGGTAAAACCAGCGCGGCAAGGATCATCGCGGCGCCCATCCGGATGCTGCGACCGATCCAATTGCCGGAGATCAACAGATCAATCGAGACGTCCATGGCCACGCTCAGGAATCCCATGATAGCAACGTAGTACCAGACCTGTGTAGGCAGATCGGACCTACGCAGGAATACGGCGTAACTTACGATGCCTACGATCATCATGGATGGTAAAAACAAGGCCTTGTCTGTGTGTGTGTCGGATTTGTTTGGTTCGACATGCCATAGACGATAGCTGCATGCGAACAGCGCAACCAAAAACACGACGATCCAAATAAAAAACATGAAATCGCCGGAGGCAGTAATGGCCTGCGTGAAGATGCGGAAAAGCCAGCTATAGTTGACGGGTGCTTTCACAATGGCATTCCAACGGTATTGCCGTGAAAGCGGGTCGCAATAGGGCAACAGTGATAAGGCAGCGATGGTTCCGACGACAAGCAACGAAAAGACCAGTCTCCAGTTGCGGCGACGCAGCGCAACTGCGGCACCGCCGGTCCCTGCGGCGAACAGCAATACGGCGTTGAAATACATCGACTGCACGGCAAGGACCGCTGCTAAAAGTGCAAGGCCGATCCGCTTGCGCGACGGTTTTTCGACCATCCGCCTAAAGGCGCCGACCATAAAAAACATGCTCAACACCCCTAAACCGTAGCCTCGGAGCGAGTCGGCGTATACCAGGACGGTGGGACTGAGCGCAAACAATATCAGCATGGTGAACGGCACAGAGACTCGGAACTGCCGGGCAACCCACCACTGCAATCCGATAATGCCCAGGCCGATCAGCATACCCAGGAAACGCAACCCTGAATCGGTCTTTCCGAAACCAAGGGCAGTCCAAAGCCGCACGACAATCGGCCAGGCGATGGGAAAGGAATCATGCTCGCTTTTTTCCCATAGCTCAGCAAAACTTGTCATATTTCCTAAATTGACGATTTGAACTTCATCGCGCCACAGACCGCCGGCATGTCGGAGAAACGTGACATGCAGCCCGATCAGTACCAGGGTGAGAACCAGGCCCAGCGCCAATTCAAGCCGGAAAACAGCGTTGTTTTTATCCTGTCCTGAAGCCAAACGATCACCGCCGGAAGATAAATTGTATAGGAATTAATAGCGGCAAAAATCACTTCGCCGTCTCTACGGCAAACAACTTCACATTAGAATATGCCGAAGAATATACCCTTTCTGCGTATTTTTGTCAAAGATTTCGCATAAACGCCGTCGTATTACACAAAGAAAACAGCAGGAGCCCATGCGGCAAACCGCTTTATCCGGTTCCAATGAACGCGTTACTTGTCCGGTATCCGGCTGAAGCGCGCGTGTTTCCGAATTTGACATTTACCCGCCGGAAAGGATATATTTTTTTTGCAAAAAGTGTGCGATGGGTGGACAATAGGGTCGTGAAATGAACGGCGTCTATGTCGTATGTAAAGGAACTTCCAATATACAGCTGCCCTGCTTCCGGAAAATTAAAATGCCTATCGGTCAAAGTCCCGGTTTTGATCCTGCTTTACGTGCTACTCGTTTTGGTTTTTATTCGCATTCCTAGTATTGCGGCCGATACCACCCATGACCGGGGCAGCCGGATGTCGTTCGAGTATTATGCCCACGCCAGGTACCAGTTCGGCGTTGACGTAATTCAGAACATCGGTCCGTACGGCTATCTTCAGTTTCCTCGTGATTACTCCGGCATCCTGCCCGCACAAAAATTCCTGTTCGGCATTGTATTTGCTCTGATTCTCGCCTGGCTTGCCTTGTCGGCCCGGCTCTATTTCTCGTCGCTGCCTGCAAAAATCATCTGGTTCCTGGCAATCATCCTTGCGCCGATCCCGGCCGGTGAGGATCTGGACCAGCTCATTTATCTCTTTATTCTTCTGTCAGCGAACCATCTGCTTCTGGCCGACCGCTCGAAACCCGCTGGTTTTATTCTCGACGCGATTATTTGCGTTTTTTTGGCACTGCTCTGTCTGATGAAAAGCACTAATACAATGCTGATTGGATTACTGATGGTTCTTGTGGTATTTCAACGGATGCGTGGCCGGCAATATTTGCATCTGGCGTGCAACCTTGGAATTTTTTGGATAGCGACGTTGGTCCTGTGGGTCCTTGCAGGACAGAAACTTCCCAACTTCCCCCAATTTATGCGCGGGGCGATGCTGTTTTCCAGCGGTTACAATGAAGCTATGGCGCTGGTCGTGGCTGACGAATCGCAGTTGGTCAGCCTGGCGCTGGCAATGATCGGTCTGTTCGTAGCTGTCAATGTTTTTCGATTCAGGCATTTTCGCAAATATTTTTTCCGGCTGCCGTTGACCGTGTTTGAGGCCGCCTGTTTGTTTATTGTGTGGAAACATGGTTTTGTCCGTGCGGATCATGCCATCTATTTCTGGTACTTTGCGATGTCGGCCGGCCCCCTGCTGTTTTTGGCGCATGAAGGGTTGCTGGCTGGAAAACATATACCGACCACGTCGCAGCCCGGTTCCGGGTGGACGTCACTGTTCCGAAGAGCTTTCAATACGAGCCGACTGCCAGCCCTGTTACTTGCAGTTGAGCTTATCTGTGTCGTTGGAGCATGCCGTATCGAGAAGGACGACCAGGCCGGGCAACCCAGATACTTTACCGGCATTGGAACCGCGTTTGCCGTTTCTTTTTCGCATATCCGCTCAAATTTTTACGGACTCATTGACTGGCGCGGCCGCAGCCGAACTCTGGCAAGCACTTTGCAGAACAACCGGGCTGCCGTAGCTGTTCCGTCCGTGCAGAAAACGGTCGGAACCGCGACGGTTGACGAATTTGGCTGTTTACCAGGAGTACCTCTCTTGAATGATCTTCATTACACACCGCGACCGATGCCGATCAGTTTTATGGCCTGCAACGAGCTGCTTATGCTTCGCAACGCCGAGTTCTACCGGAATGATTCCACTGCGCCGGCTTTTTTACTGTCATGCATCTGCGGGCCGGATCCGCGCTTTATACCTCAGGATGATGCCCTGGCAATGCTCGAAGTGCTGGGGCATTACCGGCTCATTCTCGTTGACAAGGGTATTCCTTTGCTCAAGCGGGCAAACGGGCAGCCGGGTCTTGGACGGGAGTTGCAGGACACCCGTACCATTACATGGGGAGAAAGCATACTCCTTCCTTCAGCGGGCGGAAAAGGCATCTGGTGTACGGTTGAGATACGACCTTCACTTATCGGACGTATGCGCTCGTTTTTTTACAAGCCGGCGCAGATCTTCATCGTGCTCGAATCCCATGGACAGATCATAGGCACGATGCGATTTTTGGCAACGGCCGGACCGGTTGGTTTCCTGGCCAACCCGTTCATCATGAACAACGCCGATCTGGCCGGGGCGTACGGGATTCAGGTTGAGCCGGCGTCCGGCCGGACTCCGCAATTCGACGGGTTCAGTTTCGTAACGGCCCTGAATGAATGGCATTGCTTTCAACCTGCCATCAAAGTGTCTTTTTGGACCATCGAAAAGCAAAAATGATTGACCAATAGAAGTTAACTTCCGGCCCGGGCGATCGTTCGGCATTCCGAAGAGATAGCGGTAACAGCTCCTTCACTTTTCCCTGTACCTGTGTGCGTTTTCTAATGGGAAACGTTATTTTATCGTGATCTGCTATTTTGTTTTATTAGGGATTTTCACAATGTAATTTTTGAAAAATATGACAGACGGTTTCTTGTGTAATAATCTTGTATTTGATTAATTATGTTATTATATTAAACCCCAATCACATACATCGAAAGAGGTTTCGCATGTTCCAGGTATGCGAAAATGCCGTCTTGTTGCTCCGTACGTTTCCTCCCAGGCAAATTTCCGGTCACGTTATTGACGGCGATTCAGATCGCCTGTTGGCAGAACGATTTGCCAGGCGCCGGAGATAGGTATATGAACCGGGCTTTTCCTTTTCTCGAACGTTCGATAGAAATACTGATCGTTGACGATGAGTGGAGCGTTGCCGCAGCATATGCCGGAATATTAAACTTGTATAAACTGTACAATGTTACCTGTGCGTCGTCGGTAAAAGAGGCGGATTTGATATTGTCATCTTCAAAGCGGTGCCATGTTTGCCTGCTGGACCTGGGGCTTACCGATATCGACAATGATGAATATTACCTTATAAAAAAATTTTCCCCGAGGATATCTTTTATCGTCGTAAGCGGGCGCGATTCACTGCAAAAAGGCTTTCAGGCGGGCATGCACGGAGCCTTGGCGGCAATAAGCAAACCTGTGGATTTTTATAAACTTGATTTCATCGATATTATTAATGAGGCCTTTTTACAAAGCCTGATAATTCCGGAGGACATGAACAATTGCAAGCCGATCATTAAAAATGCCATAGAGGTTTTAATCTCCTCTAAACCGGCCAGTATCATGCACTGGGCCGATAAGGTCGGCGTCGAGGAACGGTATCTCAGGAAGGTCTGGACCGACTGCTTTGAATACCAGCCGAAATATGTACTGTGGCTCCACAGGATATTTTCCCATGCTTTTTCTTATTATAAATCTTTTTATTGCGAAAAAGGGAAGCTCAAAACCGAAACCGAAAATGCCGGGTTCAAAGATAAAGGACCTTACTACAGCGGATATAAACGGTTTTATAACGCCCATAAAAGCACGATTGATTATATTTTGAAAAGCAGAAAACTCAAGATGTAAAAAAGGATCAAATGTTCCGGTTTTTAAAAACGGAACATTTGATCCTTTTTATTAAATACATTCCCACCTATATTCTTTCCAACCTGTAAAACGATTTTCGGCATTTGATTGCAATGAGGCGCAGGCGATTCAAATCATTTTTTTGTTTGTTCGCCTGTCCTGTTTTGGCCGGTACATTAAAAGTGTTCTAACTTAACAATAGAAGATATCCCTAATTAATCGATTCACCAGAGTCGCATTCAAAGGAGGCGTGGCATGCTGTTTCAAGGAAAAGGCCGTTTGATGTCCAGGGCATTGGCAGTCGGAGTCATGGCATTATGCACTGCGGCGTTTGGTGATGCCGTATGGGTCGGGACAACAACATCATCCGCCGCTGTTGACAGGTCCGGACCAGTGTCAATAGGCTATGCCACCACAGCTTCAGGTATCACCTCCACTGGTGTTAATACCAAACTTTTAGTCCAAAACGGAGTTGGAATCGGTTATTCAACCGGATCAACGGTAAATACTCCGCAGAACAGCGTTCTTGTTCAAGGCCGTGTAGGCATCGGTTTTCCTTATGGTTTTGCCACGTCAAGTTGCTTTACTACCAATCCCGGGGTCACTAATCCCTACCTGCAGGTGATGGGAGGTGTTGGAATCGGTTATTCTACTACCGGGATAGGTACTCCGCAGAATGGAGCGCTTATCAGCGGGCCGGTAGGGATCGGGTTTACCAACACCAGTGGAATGACGAGTATCGGCAACACCAATGCCAGCCTGTTAGTGAATGGCGGCGTTGGAATCGGTTATTCTACGTCACAAAACGTCTTGCAATACGGAGCTGCAATAAAAGGACCGGTTTCGATCGGTCTGGGAACCGCCACTACATCGATCGGTCTCAATACCAGTTTATTGGTGAATGGTGGTATGGGGATCGGTTTTCCCAATACCGCAGGGGTAGCTACCCCACCCAATGGAGCGCTTATCAGCGGGCCGGTAGGGATCGGGTTTACCAACACCAGTGGAATGACGAGTATCGGTAACACCAATGCCAGCCTGTTAGTGAATGGCGGCGTTGGAATTGGTTACAGTTCAACTACTCAAACTCAAAACGTTCCGCAAGGTGGGCTGATTGTAAACGGCACTGTTGGAATCGGGACGACAAATCCTTCTTATGCGGGGCTTGATATTTATGGAAGCCAGAAAAACTTGACTCTCAGGACGGATGGTTATCCCGCCTTCCAGTTTTTCAATTACGGTCATGGCAATCAGGCATTGCTGTTTGACGCTTATTATAATAGCGCTTGGTACAGCTCTAATGCCAATGCCAACTTTGCGATTTACAACGTTAATAACTCGCTTTATTTTAAGTATAATAATGGCATTGCCGTTGGCAACACTATACCTGCTTGGGCCAGTGCAAGCGGTAATGTCGCCATGACAATAAGTAATTCCGGCAAGGTCGGCATCAGCACCACTAATCCATCCGATCTGCTTACCATTGATGCGGCCGGCAGCGGCTCAGGAACTTGGATGAACTTAATGAGCAGCACAGATGCCACTGCGGGGATGGTTTTTAATATTGGTAGCAGTACTAATAGTATATCCACACCGCCACTTTCCGATCTGCTTTTGCAAACCGGAAGCCGCCAGTCAATTCGGTTAGATCATCAAGCTGGTAGTATCGATCTGAATGCATCTTATATCGCTTGTGGCGGAAATGTCGGCATCAACATCGGCATCACGAACCCTACAGCAGCTCTTGAGGTCAATGGCGACATAAATGCCATCGGCAAGGTCGGCATCGGCACCACTAATCCATCCGATCTGCTTACCGTTGATAATGCCAGCAGCGGAGGGAATTGGATGCATTTAATGAGCAGCACAGATGCCACTGCGGGGATGACTTTTAGCGGTGGTAGTGGTTATAATAGTTTAATGGCACCGTACAATTCAGATCTGATTTTGCTAACCCAAAGCCGCCAGTCAATTCAGTTAGATCATCAAAACAATTCCGTGGACTTAAATGCGGGTTCTATCCTTCTTAATGCCCCTGTTAGCATCAACACCGGCAACAATCCTACGCCTGGCGTGGACCTCGATGTTGCCGGCACAATCAAAGCGATGTCTGTGAAAATCGGCAACTGGACCCTCAAGGCGCCGGACTATGTGTTTGATAAGGGTTACAAGCTCCCTCTCTTAAAGGACTTGGAGAAGAAGATCGTTGCCGAAAAACACCTGCCCGGTCTCCCGAGCGCGGCCGAGATGAAGAAGAACGGCGTGGACCTTGGAGAGATAAACATGGCGCTGCTCAAGAAGGTTGAAGAGCTGACGCTGTATGTGATTGACCAGAATAAAAAAATAGAGAAATTGGAAAAAGAAATAGCAAAAAAGAATTAAAAGATAAATTTTTAGGGGCGCCCGAGGCGCAAGTGGTAAACCCCACGTTCTGTCCCCGTGCGTTTCTGTAGCACTATCACGGGGTCACCAAGGAACGGGAGTGAAAAAGTAAAAAGGCAATGATGCACAAAAGTAAGATTTTACTAACATAAGACCACGGGAACGAAAAAACGCCCTTGCTCGGGGGAGAGGGGCGTGCGAAAGCACAGGGGGAGGATGAGGTCAGGAAGACGTTTTTAAAAGGTCACGGAAGGGCCGGGGTTACAGAGGTGGCGCATCGGGTCGCCGGGAAAAACTATGGACGCAAAATTTTGCGTCTCTACTACTACAAGGGATAAAATATTATAGAGTTTTTTTATAATTTTAATTTTCATAGATAATCCTAAAAGGAAAACGCCATGCAAAAATTAACAGCATCATGGCCCATGAAGAAACCAAGCGCCTTGTCACACTGGATTCTTTTATTGTTAAGCCTCATGCCTCGTGCCTCTGTGTCTCAAGACCTTCTCAGGATAAAAAGTTTTATCCTGAGAACGGCCCTGCTCCTTAGTGCCTTCTCTCTTTCCTATTCGCAGACCCCGAACTACACCGAGACCACTCTTTACAATGTGGACGGGCTTGGCAATAACGTTAAGAGCCGTGCCTATTCCGACGGTCTTAACAGGGAGATACAATCGCAGACCACGATCAACGCCAACGATGTGCTTATTTCCGGTAATGAATACGACGAGGTCGGGAGGCTATCTAAGGCGGCAAAGCCATTTAAATTAGCCAATAATTCCACCCTAGCCTATGTTTCAGGAAGCATTGTGGCCCAAGCAATAGCGGCCTGGCCCAAAGGCGCCGGCTATGATTCCGCCTATTCGCAGATACAGTATTACAGCGACCCACTTAGCAGGACCTATGCTACTGGAGCGCCGGGGGATTCGTTCACGGTTTCCAATCACGCATCAAAGTTCTGGTCATTCGGTGTAACCGGTACCTATGATGCGTCGGCTGATTTTGACGCGAATGGTTTTCTCTATTCATCATTGCTGGATACGACCACGCTTAACACCAAAATACCCACAGACCTCGCGGCCATAGACCAATCGCTCATAAAATATCACCTTACCGTTTCCATGGATCCGAACGGTCATTTTACACAGAACCTGAAAGATATTTTCGGTAATGTGCTGCGCACGTGGAACCTGACCGGCGCAGCCGGAGATCCAGTGGTCAGCAACTACTACTTTACCATTATGGGCGAAGCACTCACCGAAACACCGCCCCAGACAACCGGCATGGAGGTCAACTCGACCAGAAATGTTTACAACACGGCAGGCCAGTTGATTGCCAAATACACGCCGGACGCCCATACGACCTATTACGCTTACGATGATGAAGGCCGGCTTTCGGACGTTACAGATTCCAATACCGCGGTTTCGCCAAGGACCCCGCTCCATTACACCTACGATGCGATGGGCCGTAACTTGACAATTGAAGAGGTGTCAGGCGGCGGCAGTAACAATACCCGTGTCCGCAATATTTTCGACGATACCATCGGCTTGCGCTCCTATTGCGCGAACTCGTCCTTTCCCACCGGGGCGCAGTTGGAGACTATTATCACCAGCCTTACTGATCTGCGTGGGCATACTGTTGCCTCCATTGCCTATGACCAGAATTACGTCGGCGCATATCCGGGCGGCGAGGGTGCTTACGCGAAAAAAGTGATCGATCTCTACTCCTATGACGACGACGGCCATGTGGCCGTTAAATACAAGTCCATTCCCGGTGTGCCGTTACAGCAAATGACTTATACGTACGACATCCACGGGAAAATGCTGACCGAAATGATTTACAACGGATCAACCACGGTCACTACCGCGTTTTCTTACGATGCAAACGGACGTTGCAGCAAAATCTCGCGGGGAGGTAATGATTTCGTCCGTTATGTGTACGATGATTTCGGCAAGCTCCAGACCAAAACATTCGTCAACCGGTCGGCCCAGACCTGGGCCGAGAATTATACCTATACGATCCGCGACTGGATGAGCACCAACACCACGCAGAACAGCACCTTTGCCGAAAACCTCTATTACAATGAGATAAATACCGGCGTTCAGAGTGATAACCAGTACAACCAGTTCAACGGCAATGTGAGCAGAGCCCAGTCCACCATTACCGGCCTTCCGGGAAACCCTGCCGGCGCATCGCTCAACTGTGTTTACAGTTACGACAAGGCGAACCGGCTCGTTGCAGTAGACAACCGGAGCGATAACTCGCCGACCGACGAGTTCGACGCATCATTCTCTTATCTGGGCGACGGCAGGTTTCTGCAGAAACACGAAGGTACTGCTCAGTCAGGGTGGGGCAATTACGCCTACTACCCGAATATGAACAGGCTGGTTGGAATCACGAACGGAGGCGCCCGCTCCGGCGACGTGACCACGCCCGCCTATATTTATGATTTTAACGGCAATATGGTTCTCGACAGGTCTAAAAATATGACCATCGAATACGACTGGCGGAACATGGCGATGCGGTTCAACATCTACGACAATATCCCGTCGGACATTAATACCTGGGACAAGGTGCGGGCATTGTATTGGGACACGCGGGTCCACCGTACATCGGAAATACTCATGACTTACGACGCGACCGGCAATCGCGTTAAAAAAGAAAGCGTTGACCCGACGGTTACGCTCTGTCCCTCACCCGATGCAAATGACGGCTCCTTGGTTTTTACCAATGTGGACGGAACCACTTTCGTGGTAAAACCCTGGGGTGCGCTTATGAACTGCAAACCGCTTGTGGGCTTGAATCCGGCCCCGCCCTCAGGTTCACTGCGGTTCGAAAATAACGATATACTGCAAGCGGCATTCGCCTCCACCGGCCTGTTTCTTGGCGGACTGCTCGGCGAAAACCACATAGGCTCCAATCCCGGTGATTTTGTCGCCGATAATCCCGGTTCTCCTCTGACCCCGAAATTTGTGATCGACCAGAATTCCGGCTCTCTCTTCATGGCCTCCCAGTCGACCGACCGCCAGGTCCTGAGCGGCGTGGCTTATGTTGACGGAGAAGAGGTTTTCGTTTATAATACTTCAACAAGCTCCTACCAGCTCTCCTATACACGCGTTGCCGGCGAAGGCGTATCACGGCCGTCCGGAAATTTCGAGTTCTATGTAAAAGACCACCTCGGCTCAACGCGTGTGGTCATTGCCGAAGACTGGACACTGCAGCAGGCGTTCGCCTACTTCGCCTATGGTAAGCAGATACCGCTTCTGACTCCCAGCCCTGACCTTATGGCAAGGGACGAGTTTACCGGTAAAGAACTTGATGCAGAAGCCGGGATCAACCTTGATTACTTCGGGGCCCGGTATTACGACGCTGATATCGGGCTGTTTACGACCTGCGATCCGATGCTTGAATTTTGGAACCCATATGGATACACAAATAATCCGATATTATTTGTTGATCCGAATGGGTTGAATATCTTTAAAAAAATCGGCCATTTTTTTAAAAAATGCGGTGATGCCATAGGAAAAGCGGCAAGGGCAATAGGCGCGGTAACGACTAGTATCATAGCCACTGTAGTTGTTGATGCGGTTGGAATTGGTTTGTTCTGTCTGACCGGTGGTGCGGTTGGTTGGGTCGGTGCGGTTTGGATTGATGATAAATTCCACCATACAAATTTTGCCGGTTTTTTTGAAGCTGGTTATGGGCTTGTCATGGCAAATGGTAGTTGTGTTGATGGAAAATTTAATGGGTCATTTACGATCGATGTCCAAAAGACGTGGGATGTGATTAAAGACACGTGGCAAAATATAGACCAGCAGAACCATAATAATGATTATACAAACAGTGGTGGGGGCGGTGGAGGTGGTGGAGACGATGGCAGTGGTGGAAGCGAGGAACCTGCTGTTCCAGAAGATCCTAATAGCGATGGAAATGGTGGTGATAACACTGTAAATAATACCAGTACTATTCCAGTTTGCCTTCCAGTTAAGGGATTCCAACCTGTTGATCCAGGGTATGAAGCTTATCAATATGCATTAAGTGCATATTATGTCCAAGAGGGGTGGAATATTTATTCATACAGTTTTAATGATCCGAAGTATGGCGTTAATTGGAAGTGCAATATTTTAGTAGGAGATTCCTATACCCTTGGCGCAGGAGTTGATTTTCCGACATATTCTGATAATGGCCATTATTTAGGGGCAAACCATTTAGCTGATCCTGATTATCAATTACCTGCAGGATGGACACGTGTTCCGTACAGCCAAGATGCCGCAAGACTTGGGGATGTTATTGCGATCGGAATTCCAGGGTTGGGTCATTGCGGTGATTATGCAGGCCAGGGATACTTTATTGATGCACATATGTATGATATTGGCGTAGACAAGATTTCAAAATACAATAGTTATCCAATTTATATTATAAGGTATCATAAGACTCAGGCAGAATAACAATAAAATGCGAAGGTAAGCAACATATGTTTCAAAAATATCTATTAACTTATTTAATATTTGTTTTTATTCCTTCCTGCTTCGCTTTTTCCGCGCAGGATTGCGGTAGAGATACGACGACACCATTTTTTATCGAAAAATCGACAGTGTGGGTCAAGACAAAGAAAAAAGTTGAAATTCAATACGCTTCTTTCAACAGCAAAAAAGAGTTTTCAGGCGTTTACGAATCAGAAAGGAAAGACTACGTTTTATTGTTCTTGCAATATCGTTATCGCAGAGTTATTGATAATAAAAATTTTGGAAAATTTAAAATCGGTGATTCGGTTATTGCTCCTAATGGAAATGGAGAATATTTTTTAATTATTGGCAGAGGAAAGAATCAGCTATGGATAATTTTATCAAGAGATTTCGTGTTAATAAAGAATGATACGATAACAATTAAAGGAACAGGTAAGCTTAAAATACCCCAATACGAAAATGCGATTTTTGTTCCTTGTTATCCTCCAGCATATTCGGATTATGAATCGATATACGATGGCAAACATCTGGCTTTTAAATCCGAAATGTTAGATACTTTGGGAATAATAATTAAAGATCCTTGAAGGGTTTAGAAAAACATTTTCTATAATTATGTATAGAATTTTGGAGATAATACTATGTTAAAATCCTGGGTGAAATGGCAGGCCGTCTTTCTCATGATAATATCTTCTGCGTTGTATGCCGCAGTAAATGAAAACACCGGTAGCATGTTTTTAAGCGTCCCACTGTTCACTGTTGCAGGGAATTCGGTGAGCCTGCCAATAAATTTGGGGTATAGTGCTGGCATAACGCTCCATCAACGTGCAAGCTGGGTGGGATTAGGGTTTGATCTTTCCCTTCCGTTTGTCGAGCGCATTCCGGTGGGCAGCGCAGACGAGAAAACCGGCGCGATCAATACATGTAATGACCTTTCTATCATGGGATATCAGTCTAATAAAATATATAGTAAGCTTATCGTCCCTGGAAAAAATGGGTACATTGCCGCCAATCCGGCGACCGGAGATTTTACAAATGAGCAAGATATTTATTTGTTAAGCGCAAATTTCGCAAGTGGCAGAATGCTATGTAAAGTCCCCGCAAGCCAGAATGAGCCGATGAGATTCTACATGCAGAGCTATCAGGACCTGAACATTGTTTACCGAATCAACGACCAAAACGATATATACAAGTGGGAAATAACCGATGAAACCGGAACAACTTATATCTTCGGCCAACCGGTATCGGCTAAAGCTAATCCCGCTTCGAGTAGCAGTGGGATTAGTGAATATACCGGAGCGGAAAAGAGCTATACGAGTGGCACTATAGACATAGTAGCAAATTGTAAGCAGAGTTACTATACGTATGTAAATAAAGCCGTTCGAGTGAACCGCCGCTGGTATCTGACTGAGATCCGAAGTCCCGGGGGCGGGGAGAGTATTACGATAACCTATCAAACCGATGGGCCTACTGATACTGCCCGGATTTCGGACCTGTATTATTATAATGTAAAGAAGTCACCGCATGACACTGCTGCCACCGGTGTTTTTAAGTATACAGTCGGCTCCACTTCTCATGCATCGTTTAACTTCGGTTATGATAACTACATTTTTTACCCGGTTTATCCTTATGAAATAATCTCTCCTAGGGGCAAGGCGCAGTTTATCTTAAGCAACACTTATACGCCGGATACACTAGCCCAGGGCAAAAGGAGAATAGACTCTATAGCGCTTTACTCAAAAAGCAGCAGTAACACTGGGCCTGAGTTTGTTCTATCGTCTTTCATCAAGTTTAATTACGATGCAAACGGGCTGGACCTTGGTCATCCCTATTCGAGCGGAAGCAAAGGGCTTCTGTGTTTGAACAGCATTACCAAAACCTCTGCCGACGGCACCAAATCGCTCCCTGTCGCCTCATTTTATTACGCATCGAACCCGGGTTTTGCAGATGGTTCTGTAAATTATTACCGCCATGATTTTTTCGGCTATTACCAGAACACCGATTTAAAGCGCAGCGGGGGGAATTTTACTTATCCGCAGGGGCAGAGTTCTGTCGGTACCCCTTCGGCGCCCGGCGCAGAAGCGTGGTCAGTGGATAGTGTGAAGTACGGCAACGGTATGAGCGAGAAGTATATCTATGAGCCGGATACCGCCTGTACCCTGTCGACCAGTCAGGCCTTTACAACGCCCGCGATCCCATTGAGGCCTGGGTTTCGTGTAAATAGTGTAAGAACGTGGGACGGGGTGTCTACTTCGCCCATTGTAACGACCTACCAATATTCTTTTGGGTACACGGGACACAACTTTGCATTATTGCCGACGCTTACCGATTTCTATGCGTTACTAAATACCACAGGCGATATAAAAACATACATTGCTAACGTCGAAGTATTATCTGGCGCCAGGGTCTTTCATACTACTTGTTTGAGTAAAAGCTCGATTGCCGGCTATACAAAGAAATATTATCTTTCTCCATCGTCAATAGTGCCTGTATATGAGAGCCCTACAAACCAGACAATGAACATTTATGATGTGGTTGTTACGGATGGTGATGCCATCAATTCTCTTGGCCATTACCGTTGTGCCTTATATAAAAC
>JBEKUX010000039.1:0-29323 GCA_049514575.1 Chitinispirillaceae bacterium
GGTAAATATTACGGTTCATTCAACCATGATACATATTTGTCAACTGCTTCTTCTCTGGTGAATTTCTATCTCACCAAGCATTGGGGCCTGTCTTATCGGCTGAAATATATGGAAACTTCCCAAGGTTACGATTTCTACAATATGGTTGGAATTGCTTTTATGTTTTAAACTGATACTGTTCCCTCTCGGCGATAATACCACGTTATTCCCTGAAACTGACCGCTTCAGAGAAAAAAGCGAAGGGAAAGCGTTTGATAAGCCTATGAACACCGGTACAGTCAACATGCCATGCAGCCTTGTTATCCTGCGATACTCATTTTCTGGAAATAACCTACGCTTTTAATTGTTCAGGAATGAAAAAATCGTACCCCAAATACGAACAAGCAAGCGGTTTTTGCATGCAGGAAAGGTTAATCTGAAGCCTAAACGTGCGTTTCGTGAGCGAACCGATCATTATTTAATATTTAAATTGTTCTAGTGAAAACCAGAGCTCCGTGACTTGATGGGTCTCATGCGAAAAACGAAGAGCGCCTTTGGTGTATAGATGGTATTTTTCTACAGTACGGATATTATCCGCAGCTTTTTATCGTCTCTTTTTTAACATTACCTCGACCGCCACTAGCCCCCGTATTGAATTTCCGCAATAGATTGTCTCCGCCTTTTTAATATCCTTTGGAAACAATATTCTCTCTTTGCATTTCCCGGACTTGAGCATGTGAGCGCGCAGGACCCCGGGCAGGAGGCCGCATTCGACCGGCGGCGTATAAAGTACCCCGTTGATTTGCACGAACAGATTGCTGCGAGTGCATTCGGTGAGCTCTCCGCGGGTATTCAAATGAATCACGTCGAAACAACGTCCCCTTCGTAGGTCGATTCCTGATTTGTCGTACCATGGACGGATGGTTGTTTTATGGAATAAAAAGGGATTGGCCGGGTCGATTAAAGCGTCGGATATGACCGCAATAGCTTTGCCATCCGTTTTTCCGGCAATTATCGGTTCAGCATCCCAGGAGAAGACGCCGTTTTTGTCCAAGAAAATCCTTACTTTGTTCGGGTCTTTTGATCCCGCGAGTTTTTTTTGGATGGCCAGTATCGTCCGGTCCCATGTTTTTTTGTCCGCAACGAAATCGAAATAGCGCGCCGAATCAAACAGCCGCAATCGATGCTCACGAAGATAGAGAAACGTCCCTTTTGAAAAAAGCAGGGATTCGAAAAGCCGGTAATCCTGCCGGCGCGCCGTAAGAAAACCGCATTTGTCGCGGCACTCCCGCCATTCTTCCTCGGCTGAAGAATCCCAGACGATACCGCTACCGACCCGATACTGCCAAAGTTTTTTTACGGCGTTTCTTTGCAGCGTGCGTATCGGGACTGAAAAAACAGCCCTTCCTTTGGGCGAGGAATATCCTATTGCCCCGCAATATACCGCACGTTTCCCTTTTTCAAGATCGCCGATTATCTCCATTGCGCGTATTTTCGGGGCGCCGGTCACCGAACCGCACGGAAAAAGCGACCGCAGGGTATCGGAAAAATCGACCCGTTTGCGCAGTCGTCCCTCAATCGTAGACGTCATCTGATGAACGGTCGGAAGCCGCTCTACTTCAAAAATCCGTTTTGCCGCAATAGAACCCGGTGCACAGATTTTTCCCAGATCGTTGCGCAGCAAGTCGACGATCATGATGTTTTCACTGCGGTTTTTAGGGTCGCTGGCCAGTTTCCGCGCGATTGCCGCGTCTTCTTCGGAGAAGCGGCCGCGCGGCGCCGTGCCTTTCATCGGTTGTACGCGTATCCGGTTCCCCTGCCTCAGGAAAAAAAGTTCAGGGCTGAATGAGGCGATTACCGCGTCGTGTGTCCTGATAAAGGAGCCGAACGGCACCGGCTGCTTTGCCCGCAGTTCCTTGTACAATGTCCACGGTTGCAGCGAAGAGCGCACCGAAACATCGTACGTGAAATTCACCTGGTATACGTCGCCGGCAGCGATGAAACTTCTGATCTTCCGCAGCTCCTGGAAATACTTCTGTTTTTTAATCTGGTGGGAAATTTCAGGGACGGAAAAGTCATTACAACAGCGGACTTTTTCGGGGTCTTTTTGGTAGGGCGGTAAGGGGCGGTTCCATCTGCCGGTACAATGATCAAATATAAACGGTTCGCTATAAATGCCTAACCAGAGAAGATCGCTGCCGAACGATACGTTACTCCCGCGTTGTGCAATAAACTTTTCTTCAAGCCAATATCCGGCTTCATAGGCCAGATAGCCGGCAATCCAGAATATTTTTGATTCTTCGGAAACCTGTTTCAGCAGCCGGCCGAGAGAAACGCCCCGCCGGCACCGGTAAATGCGCAGAGGATTTATAAACAGCAGGGAATAGCGCTGTCCGTCCGCCGGCCGTGCCGTATCGAGGAAAATAACCGTTTCCTGTTCAGCGATAACCGGATCAAGAGAATTGATCGGGAATGAGCGATACATGGAGCGTAATATAAAAAGTAGTAGTGCCCGGTTAAAAATACGAGAATTGCAAACCTGTTTTTATCGTCGGATTATTCTAAACGATTTGACGAGAGGATAGGAGGCAACCCTTGAGAAAAAATACGACATTTGGCCATCTCATGTGGCTTCTTTCGCAAAGCAAATTTAAAAAGATCGTTAATGCAGGTTCTATGGAAATTTTCCGTCCGGTTTTTTTAACCGGCTTTTTTCTCTAAAATGCCGACGATATCGGTAACATCGTGGCAAAGGATTCCAATCTCCAAAGTCGTTCCATATCCTTCAATACTAACATTCACCAATCGATCCCGTTTGCCTGCACCATCTTTTTGTCCATCGTTCTTACGAAAATCGAAAACCGGAATACCGTATTTCCCCTTCTTATTTATTATGCCGTAAAAGCGGGTATCCCATCCGGTTGAATTGCTTACCGCCGTGATCGGATGATTTCTACAATCATCCAGCACCTTCGTTATTTTAAAAAACTAAATATTAAAAAACATTCCCCTTTCGGCAGTGTAATTTGGTTTCAGTGCCAGAAATTAATTTTAGAGGCATCTATTAGGGTAAGAAAAGCGTCCACAACGATTACGTTCGACGTCACGCAAAAGGACGGGAAGGACGTGTACTTCGTGCGTGACAACGGTGTTGGCTTCAGCATGGAGTTTGCCAGCAAGCTTTTCATACCTTTCAAAAGGCTGCACCCGGAGACAGAATTCCCAGGTTTGGGAATAGGGCTTGCAACGGTCTGGAAGATCATTGCCAAACATGGAGGGAAGATATGGGCCGAAAGTGAACCAGATAAAGGAGCAACGTTTTATTTAACCTTGAAATAAAGAAGGAAATTTCCCTATGGAAGTATCCAACCGCAAAAAATTGCAAGGCCGGACGACGTCGGTCGTATTAGCCGAGCAGCAACAGGCGTCACAATATGCCAGAAGCCTTATCGAAGCGAGCCTCGATCCTCTGGTAACGATCAGTCCGGAAGGAAAAATCACCGACGTCAACGAGGCCACGATCAAGGTGACGGGTGTTTCACGGGAACGTCTCATCGGCACGGACTTTTCGAACTATTTCACGGAACCCGACAAAGCGAGAGAGGGATACCGGCAGGTTTTTGAAAAAGGGTTCGTCACCGATTATCCGCTGACGATAAGGCATAAGAGTGGCGGACTCAGGGACGTTCTTTATAATGCATCGGTATACCGAGATGTGCAGGGAAATGTTCTGGGCGTTTTTGCCGCGGCCCGCGACGTTACGGAATCGAAGCGCGTCATGCAGGAATTCGCGGAAACGAAAAATTTCCTGGACAACATCCTGCAAAGCTCCACCAAATACTCCATCATCGGCAAAGACCTCAACCGCAAGATCCTCTCCTGGAACGAAGGGGCGCGGCTGAACTATGGATTTACAGAGGAAGAAATAATCGGCAAGGACTCGCATATGCTGCACACGCCTGAAGATGTCGCCTCGGGCGTCGTCGATCGATTGCTCAGGACCGCATTTGAAAAGGGACTGGCCGAAGGCGAGTATATGCGCGTACGGAAGGACGGCACCCGTTTCGTGGCAAGCGTCGTCGTTACTCGCCGCACCGATGCATCGGGCAACCCTATCGGATATCTCCTGATGAGCACCGATATCTCCGAAAAGAAGCAGGCGGAGGAAAAGTTGCGCTATGCGTCCCAGTACGCGCGCAGTCTCATCGAGGCGAGCCTCGACCCGCTGGTGACCATCAGCACAGAGGGGAAAATCACCGATGTCAACGAGGCGACGGTCAAAGTGACCGGCATGCCGAGGGAGCGTCTTATCGGCACTGATTTTTCAAACTATTTCACCGAGCCGGAAAAGGCCCGTGAAGGATACGAACAGGTCTTTGCCAAGGGATTTGTCACCGACTATCCTCTTACCATTCGGCACAAGGACGGGCGTCTCATGAACGTCCTTTATAACGCCTCAGTGTATCGGGACGTTAACGGCAATGTCCTGGGCGTCTTTGCGGCGGCCCGCGACGTGACGGCCCAGCGACAGGCGGCCCAGTACGCGAGGAGCCTCATCGAGGCAAGTCTCGACCCGCTGGTGACCATTAGCCCGGAAGGCAAGATCACCGACGTCAATGAGGCAACGGTCAAGGTGACCGGCATGCCACGGGAGCGTCTTATCGGCACTGATTTTTCCGACTATTTCACCGAGCAGGAGAACGCGCGCAAAGGGTATGTTCAGGTGCTATCGAAAGGGTTCATCACCGACTATCCACTTACCATCCGGCATAAGGACGGACGCCTCACGAACGTCCTCTATAACGCTTCCGTATACCGCGACGTGGCCGGAAACGTGCTCGGCGTTTTTGCGGCGGCCCGCGACGTAACGGCGCAGAAGGAGGCCGAGATGAAGATCGCGGAGCAGCGCGCCCGCGAAGAGCAGCGCGCCCGCGAGCAGGAAAGGCTGGCGGAGCTTGAAAGGTTCCAGAAGCTCACCGTGGGCCGCGAGCTCAAGATGATCGAGTTGAAAAAAGAGATCGCGGAGCTCAGGCAGGAAAACGAACGACTGCGCGGCTCTGGTGCTCCGGAAAGGACAGAGTGATGGTATCGGCGCATCCAGATGAAATTGATGTATTGCCGCACTCGACGGGTCAGGAGGGCTTCACCAAGGCCCTTTTCAATATTCTTGAGGACTTTGCCGGAGAGAAGGCCGGTCTTGAGGACATCCAGCGGGCAATGCTGAACCTTCTCGAAGACTTTGACGTGGAGCGGACGAAAACCGAGGCCGCGAACCGCGAGCTCAAGGAATCCATCGAGTCCCTGAGGTTGGCAAAGGAGGCGACGGAATCGATCAACAGTGAGATGGAGTCCTTCGCTTATTCGGTCTCTCATGACCTGCGGGCCCCATTACGCAGCATAGCAGGATTCAGTCAGCTGCTCGTGGAGGAGTATTCGGGCAAGTTGGTCGGGGAAGGAGATGATTATCTTAAAAGGATCGCTGCAGCCACAGAAAAAATGGGCTGGCTTATCGACGATCTTCTCAAACTGTCACGGGTATCGAGGGCCGGCATGGAGCGGGAGCGGCTGGACTTGAGCGCAATCGTGCGGAAGATAGCCGACCAGTTCGCCGCGGCCGAACCCGGGCGGCATGTGGAATTCGTTCTCGCCGACGGCCTCTCTGCATCCGGTGATAGCCATCTGATGACCGTGGTGATAGAGAATCTTCTAGGCAATGCTTGGAAATTTACGGGAAACCGGGAAAAAGCCCGGATTGAATTCGGGGTCGAGCAGCAGGGAGAGGAAAACGCATTTTTTGTCAAAGATAACGGCGCTGGGTTCGATATGGCGTACGCAGACAAGCTGTTCCGACCGTTTCAGCGGCTACACAAGAAAGAAGAATTTGCCGGCACCGGCATCGGTCTTGCAACAGTCAAGAGAATCATCGAGCGCCACGGGGGCCGCGTATGGATAAAAGGAGAGCAAGAAAAGGGAACAACGGTATATTTTACGCTATAACGAATCAAACCCGGAATTTGAAGATTCCGAGTGCTCCTGATGATTCAACAAATCACCAACGGGAAAAAGGAGGAGAAATGAAGGAAAAATTCATTCTTCTGGTGGAAGACAATCCGGACGACGTGAAGCTGACGTTGAAGGCGCTTGAGAAGAGCAAGATTGCAAATCGGGTGGATGTCGCCTGCGACGGGGTCGAGGCCCTGGAATATCTTTTCGGAACAGGTAAATTTGCGGGACGTGACACGCGCGTAATGCCCCAACTCATCCTGCTTGATCTCAAAATGCCCAGAATGGATGGCCTTGAGGTCCTGCGCCACATTCGATCAGACGAGCGGACGAAACTGCTTCCCGTGGTCGTGTTGACAACCTCGAATGAAGAAAAAGACAGGATCCAAAGTTATGCGAACGGGATCAACAGTTACATACGTAAACCGGTGGATTTCAAGCAGTTTACCGAGGCTGTCCAACAATTGGGACTTTATTGGTTGCTGCTCAACGAAGCCCCGTGATGTTGAAAGTAGCTATATGAAGAAGAAATTGAGAGTTTTAATAGTCGAAGATTCGGAAGATGATGCCATTTTTTTGATCCGTGAATTCCAGAAGAGCGGTTATGAAATCGTCCACGAGCGGGTCGATACTTCTGAATCGATGAAAACCGCCCTCGAAAATCGACCGTGGGACCTGATCATTGCCGATTACGTATTACCTTCCTTCAGCGGTCTCGCCGCATTGAATGTCCTCAAAGAGAAAGCAATCGACCTTCCTTTTATTATAGTGTCGGGGAACATCGGAGAGGACATCGCCGTAGAAGCGATGAAGGCCGGCGCGCACGATTACATTGTCAAAGGTAAATTAAAAAGACTCATTCCAGCGGTTGAGCGCGAGCTGCGTGAGGCAGAGGTCCGGCGCGAGCGCAGGCAAGATGAAATTGAATTGGAAAAACATCGCAACCACCTGGAAGAGTTGGTGGTACAGAGGACAACTGAGCTAAAAGCGGCCAACGCACGACTCCAGGCGGAAATTGTTGAGCGCAAGGCCGCCGAAGAGGCGATACGCCGCGTCAAGGAAGAGTGGGAGCGGACATTCGAAAGCGTGCCTGACCTGATCGCCCTTCTGGACCGCGACCACCACATCGTACGCGTCAACAAGGCAATGGCCGATAAAATGGGCGTTTCGTCGCAGGAGGCGGTCGGCATGCGCTGCTATGAATGCGTCCACGGGACCGATGCGCCTCCTGCCTTCTGCCCGCACCAGATGATGCTCCGCGACGGCAAGGAACACACTGTGGAGTTACATGAAGAGAGGCTGGGAGGCGACTTCCTTGTCAGCACCACGCCGCTTTTCGACCAGGAAGGAAAAATGGTCGGGTCGGTGCACGTGGCGCGCGACATCACGGAACGGAAAAAGGCCGAGAAAGAGCTCCTGCGGCTGAGCCAGGACCTGGAAAAAAAGGTGGAGGCAAGGACCACGGAACTCAAGGGAACGAATGATCTGCTAAAGCTCGAAATAATCGAGCGGACAAATGCCGAGAAATCGCTAGCGAAACGCCAGCAGATCCTGGAATCGATATACGCCATCGAAACTACCTTCTCGGTGTCGGTTGAAGACGTCTTCGACCAGGTCGCCATAACCATCTCAAATCTTGTCAATCTGCCTTACGCGGCAGTGGGTCGGGTTGAAAAAGGTAAACTTACGACCGTCTCGCAATTAATTGACAACGATTTCTCGCGCGAAAAATCCATTTATGTCTTTACGCACCCCTGCGGGATCGTTGCACGGGAACAAAAGAGCCATCAATATTCGGGAAAACTGAAAGAACTTTTTCCCGAAGAGATGAAAAATGTCGAACATGATTATAAGTCGTATATCGGCATGCCAATTACCGACAAGGAAGGCGCCGTAATCGGCGTTATCTGCGCCTTGGGCCCCGCGGAACGCATCTTCAACAATCTCGAGATCCACTCCATTGAAATTTTCGCGCGATACCTAGGTCACGAAATCGAGCATGAAATCATGGACGACCAGCTTCGCGTCGCGGGCGAAATGAACCTGCTTGGCCGGATCGCTTCGGGCGTCGCGCATGAGGTGCGTAACCCTCTTAACGGCATCCTTGCGATTAGCGAAGCACTATTTCAGGAGATCGGCAACCGGCCCGAACATCTCCCTTACCTCGAACACATTAAAACGCAGGTCAACCGGCTGTCAGTGCTTATGAAAGACCTTCTCGATCTCGGCAAGCCGCTTGTGCAGTCGGAATTCACCCCGCAACCGCTCGAACAGATAATCCGTTCGGCAATCGATTCCCTCAGGCATTCCCCAGCCCATAAAAACCGCACCGTGAATTTTGCGCCTGCCCTTGCAGGTTCGCCGGTAATGGTAAAGAGCGATGCCGTCAAACTCCAGCAGGTTTTTTTCAACCTTATCCACAACGCCTGCGACCACAGCCCGGAAACTGAACCCGTTACGGTCGAAATGACCGAGTTCGCAGAAGCCGAGGCCATTGTCCTTGTGATCGACAGGGGAAAAGGAATCAATCCTGACCAGCTGGAAAAGGTGTTCGAACCATTCTTTACCACAAGAAAGGGCGGCACAGGACTCGGCTTGAGCATCGTCAAACGTATCGTCGAACTGCACAAGGGCACGGTCACCTTGATCAACAACGTGCCAGGGTCGGGTATGACCGCCGAGGTACGGCTTCCGCTTTATGTGCAACAGAAGCATACTGCGATATAACTTCTCTGATAGATGAAACCACCCTTTAACGATCGGACATTAACTCAAAAATGCCACCGCTACCCTACTTTGAACGAAAAAGGCAAAGTGTTTGTTGTCGAACCCGCCAAAAGGGTTACTGCGGATGAGTTCATCGAAACGCTCTCCATCGCCGACGAAACAGGACTTGTGCCCGACGTCGGCTGGACGCAGATCAAAGGTCTCCGCGGCGTGCTGCTTGCTCGCAGGAGCGAAAAAACATTAACTGATAAGAAAGAGATGGGGGCCTGATAACCGGGATTATTTTGGAGACCAAGAACCTGAAAAAGCATGGAACGAATTCAGGTTTGCCATGATGTCAAAGAAAGACGGTCATGATGCCTGTTTCAAAGCATGAAAGCCTTTAACAAAAAGCACGGATAGTGTTATAAAAAGTCCAATACAAACGATTTGATTATGACTGAATGGACCTAACCGTTCGGCGGGACTGTAGAAGCGCGTAAAATCCACCAGAAAACGTAGAACAGCGTACCCCACGCCCATGATATAGAACTGGGCGCCAGAAAATTTAAACCGTTTGGAGGATAAAAGTACAAGTGCTGTAAGAAAAAGCCCGCCTGTTGCTTCATAGAGCTGGGAAGGATATAGGGCACATACATGCATAGCTGTCTGGTATGCCCCTGCCGGACTATCGGCAGGAAAAACCACGCCGTGTGCCGCCGGTGCACCATAACAGCAGCCGTTCAAGAAACAACCGATCCGGGTGAAGAATATACCAATACCGACCGATGCTGAGCAGACATCAGCGTATGGAAGAAATGGCAGCTTTTTTACTTTAAAGAAAACTATGCCGGAAAGGATTGCACCAATGAAACCGCCATACATTACTAACCCGCCCATTCCGATTGTTCCCCCGGCGAATGGGTTTATGACATCCAACGGCGAATTCCTGAATTCCTCCCAATGAAGAATGGCATAGTACAATCGCGCGCCGATGAGAGCGGAAATGATAAGGAAAAAAGCCATTTCATTCACCGCGTCAGGGTTAAGGCCGGCCTTTTTTGCTCGACGGTCAGCAAGCCATATTCCAACCAAGAACGAAAGTGCAAGCATTACTCCATAAGAATGGATGGGAAAACCGAAGATACGGAAAAGTATTGGATGCATTTGGCCTAATTTTCTTTCGTTACAGCTCCAGCAGTTCCGGTTTGCTTAGCATCAAACGCCATAAGCTTCTTTCGGGTGCGTAGATAACGATATACTCCAAATATACCCGTGAATATCGACAAGGGACCAAGAGAAAAAGCGATCCACCTCATCGTATGGTCACCCTCGAATATTTTAAGAATGGATATTGCGGTTATGAAAAGAATCAACGCAGCGCGTAAATAGGCAAGCAATGTGCGCTCGTTTGCAAGGTGCGTACGCTCTGCTGCCAGGTAGTCGCGCAGGATAAGTTTATCAGGTGTTACATTGTAATTCACTCTCTGCAATCCTTTC
This sequence comes from Chitinispirillaceae bacterium, assembly GCA_049514575.1. Taxonomy (GTDB): domain Bacteria; phylum Fibrobacterota; class Chitinivibrionia; order Chitinivibrionales; family Chitinispirillaceae; genus BOG-1184. Next base: position 10,189 of record JBEKUX010000039.1, read on the forward strand.
TGCCGCCCTTAAGACTGAAGCGGCTTTGCGTCCCAAGCCCATACGTTAATCGTTGAACGGATAGTGTTGGACGACGCATTATATGATAAAAGATACAATACTGCGCGCTTGCTATTATTTCCAGCTTATTACCGTGTGTGTTTTCGATAGTGTTAGTAGTTGAGAGAGGCGTGTGCTTGAAGTGTGTTTAAATATCTTTCACTGCCTCGGTGAGAACCTTAATGCCTTTTCTTGGACAAGATTTTATCATGTTTCTTGAAGATCACCATTCGTAGTGTTGGGTTTTCACTTTCTTTGTGATACCCCGGATTATCCTTTAACCACTCCCTGATATGCTCATCAAGGGAAATTTCATCATCCGGGAAAATGATAAATGCTTCCGGGTCCGTTGTGAACTGAGGATATCCATGGTTCATATTTTTCTCTCTCACGGAGGTCATCGAAGGAAAGCTGAGTAAAGTGGATATCGCCTAAAAATTATTACCTTCATAAGCATCTATTTTCTGTTTTTAACTGTTTTACATAAATACCGTGTTCTTTAAGTTTCCGTGATAAAAAACTTATCTGCATTCCTAGGCAACCTGCTGTTTTAGAGAGATTAAAATCATTTTTTTCCAATTGCTTTTCGAAATATCTTCCTTCCATTAATTCCTTAAATCGATTATACGGCAATGACGTTTCCAGAATGTCATAATCGATAAACTCATTTATGGCACCTGCGGCTTCCGCTTCTTCGCCTGTTATTGTTTCTCCTTCACTGCATAAATACATCCTGTAGATCAAATTTTTCAGTTCCCGCACATTCCCGGTATATTCCTTATTTACAATGCATGATACCGCCTCGGAACTGAGTTCCTTGGCTGAACCTGAGTACCCCGCGCCGGTATCTCGCCCGAAACATGCCGAAATGATATGCTTCAGTATCTTCCCTTGATCCCACAGAATAGGCCGTATCCTGTTCCCGTTTTTATTGACATGCGGTGTGAAATGTTTTCACACCTGTTTTCACACTACGGGGAAAAAGGGGGTATTTCAGAGTATTTAGCGCTATAACAGTGTTTAGGGATGGAAAATAAAAAACCCCTTAAAAATGCCGTTTTTTGCAAAATTAGGCCAATTTTAAGGGGCTTATATGGCTGGAGTGGAGGGGCTCGAACCCCCGACCCAGTGGTTAACAGCCACTTGCTCTGCCGACTGAGCTACACTCCAAGTCGAACTCTCGTTTTCAGTTGCTATCGTCAATACACGACGTGCTCATCTGATGCGTATAATGTGAAAAATATACATTCAATTTATCGCTAAGTCAAACCACCTTAAACGTCGAAAGCATCGGTTATCTCAAGGAGTTTTCGGGATTACCAGTGGATTTGAATTTTCCATGGTCGAGAAAATGGTATCCCTGAGCCGGTCATATCCGTTCTGGTTCGGATGCACTCCATCAGCTGAGAAAAGCGTTGAATCATATTGGCCGCTACTGTCGCTCAACGCGGTATATGCATCGACCTGAAATACACTGTACCCTTCCGCCTCTCTTGTCGCTATTGCATCAGTTACACCCTGGTTGAACGAAGGCAGCCAGTAATTGGCCGTATAATAGGTCGATGGCAACTGATTACCGTTAAGGACATAGAGGCGGCCGGTCAGATTGCGACTGATAAGTATATCCATTAAAACTGCCGTAAAAGAAAGTTCCTGGGGATTATAAGAATCATTCACGCCGATCATGAGTACCCAAATATCGGCAGTCAGCGAGGGGAAGGCTGTCATCGTGTTGCAGAGGTCTTTTGCTCTGGCGCCGATAATGGCCATGCAGGAATCGTCAGCCGCCGAACGGCTCATGTAGGTCGTGGTAGTAGGCCCGACTGCCTTAAGCCGTTCGTAGGGGCCGAGCGTTTTCCGCAGAGAGTCAAGCACGCCGCCCCTGAACCCGCCGACAATGCCGTCTCCTTCCACGCCGACAACGATCGAGTGGCCTATAAAGCATATGCGGTATTGCCTTATGACAATAACTGTTCCGCTGTCCGCACGCACATGCCCCCAGGAATCCCGCGCTTCAAGCCGCCAGAAATATCGCCCCGGGTAAACGCCCGCAACCTGTGCCGATTGGTTCGGGCCTTGATAGACAGACGATAACGAATCCATCGCATGACCCCAGGAAAGAGAATATCCGGTAATGTCGTTATCAGGGTCGTGGGCACTATAGACGAATGAGACCGTGCAGGAAGGAGTTGTCTGGGGCAGCACGATGGTATCATTAAGCGCGGAGGTACTTACTGCAATGCTGTCGGGCGGCCGGTTGAAGGTCACGGTAAATGCAGCGGTCGACACTAATCCGTCATTGTCACGGGCGCCCACCACCACCTTCACCGTTCCGCTGCCGCTATAAAACAAGGTATGAGATGAATCGGCAGTGCTGTCATCCCAGCCGGTTCCTGAAAAATTCCAGAGGTATTTGACGATCGTGCCGTTAGGATCCGAAGCATGGCAGGTGATTTTCAGCGTGTCAAGACTTGATATTGTTGTATCGTGAATCGGCGCTACAAGCGGGGTTCCGGGCAGCACGGTAACCAGTACAGAATCCTGCGGCGACTCAAGAGAATCATTGTCCACGGCCGTAACGGTAACGAGGTGCGTTCCCGCCTGGCCAGCTCCCCAGCGCAGCGTAACGGTATCGTTGTGTAATGATTGCGTCAGCAGGCGGCCGTCGAGCATCCACCGGTATTCGGCAATGCTGCCGTTGCTATCGAACGCCGTGGCTTTCAATTTTAAATCCCGGTCAGCATAGATCGTCGTGTCCTTTTGCGAAAACAGCACCACCGGACGTTCAAGCCTCACGTGGACGCGGACCGAATCGGCGTACGATACCAATCCGTCGTTATCGACCGCGACCACCCGGATGATATGAAAGCTTTCGGCAGTTCCGCCGAATACCCATCGAAGGCTGTCCTTTTGCGTTGAAAACCATGTTGTCCCTGCGCCGTCAATTGACCAGAGATAATGGTCGATGGTACCGTCGGAATCGCTTGCCTGCGCTTCAAGTGTGAGCGTATCGTTGATTTTAACCACGGAATCGGCGAGAAGCCTGACCTTCGGGCGACAATAGGTAACGGTAATGATTGCGGTATCGGGCAGCGATCGCACTGAATCCTGATTTTTAGCAGTAACGACAAGAACATGCCGGCCCGAATCGGCCACACGCCAGAACGTGACAATGGTGGTGCCGGTCATGGACCTTGAAGCATTCGGATTGTCGAAATAATACCGATAACCGGCGATAGGCGAAACCGAATCGTATGCCGAAAAATGTAAAACAAGCGTATCGTTGACCTTCACGCTCGTGTCCGGCAGAGGCACCAGATGCGGATGTGAACAGGTGACGTTGACGTACAATGAATTTTCAGGCGATGTCCGGCCGCTTCTATCGACCGCCCTGACAACGATACGGTGTCTTCCGGTATCCGCAACCGAAAACACTTTTGTCAGAACGCTGTCGGTCGTGGTATCTGCCGGAGAGGGAGAATCAATGAACCATATATATCGTACACCCCAGACGCCGGCATCAGGCACAGCGACGCGGATTTTCAATGTATCGTATATCGCAACGGCAGAATCTGCGGTTACCTTGACCGTTAAAGGCATTCTGACAGAGTCCAGGTCATCGGTGCAGTGCAACAGCGATAGGACACAGAATACCGGAGCCAACCAGGTGATAATTACCGGGTGCACAGAAACACAAACGGTCCTGAGATTACAACGATCCATCCCCCGCTCCTTTTTTCAGAAAAAAAACAAACACTCTCGCCTGTTAAAAGAGTTATTGGACATACAGCTTGACCACGCTGTCGATTTTTCCCGCCATACGCAGTGCCCCTCTGAAATTCAGATGATTGCAATCGTACGCCTCGCTGTCGGCAAAATCGTGGGCGCCGTAGTTGTTCGCGTTGTAAAAATGGACGTAATTGTTGCTATTGACAAGAGATTCGATCCAGGCGACCACTTTTCCATACGTCGCAAGAGCCGGCCCGTAACGCCCGATAAAACCTGTCGTGTCGTAAAGAGGATTTTCGGGCATGTGAACGATAATAAGATGTACCCCGTGTTTGGCCGCCGAATCGCCGAGAGCTTCAAGATAACTGAGGCTCTTCTGGACAACCGGACCATTGAAGTCGTAATCTCCAAATTGGACGAACGGTGCACCCCAGCCGCTCCCCGGACTGACACCCAGCACCTCCTCATAACCGTTGGAATCGATACCAGGCCAGTCAGTCGATTGGGTGAACGCATAACTGCGATCAACGACCTGCTGGGGCAATCCGCTGCGGTAAAAATCATACAGCATATCGAGTCCGTATCCTTTACTGTCGTAAAGGCCGTCAAGTCTGGGTATTCCCGGCGCCCCGTTGATTCCGTCCTGGTTAAGAAACCCGACAGTAAGGTCGAACACGAGTGCTTTGAGCCCCGGCGCGTGCGGCAACACATAGTCACGGGCCACGACCGCATCAGTCAACATATCACAAGCATAGCTGGCAATGTTGAGCGAAGGAACGGACATCCCGGCAGGATTAAAGCCGAAATGAATCGGCGAACTGCCGACCGCCACCACACTGGGCCGTTCCCGGAAATGCCAGAAGAGCCGCAGATTCTTTGCATAGTAGATATTAGTGATGGTCTGAACCGGAACATCATAGGAGCCGAAAAACCGATACGGATCGTCCGTTTCCCCGACCTGTGTCGGATCGATCCAGAGCGCGGGATAGAGAAGGTTCTGCCCGGTCGCCACCTTCAGATAGGTCGAATCTTTACGGTCGATCACATACACCGCATCATCGCCGGAAATGGGATGGGCGGCGATTGCAATGGCAAAACGTGAATAATTCGACCATCGCGGGAAATCCCACTGATCGTATTCCGACGGCTTTTCGAACCACTGCGGTATGTACTGGGGCGTATTGAACCGCGTGGTCATGATAAAAATTATCTGATGCATGCCGTAGGATTTGCCCACGAGCATATTGAACTTAGGATCACCGAAGTCAAGGAGCAGCGCCTCGCCGGGTTCCGCAAGCGACGGCGACATCTGCAGATTACAGACCTGCGGGAGTACGCTCGGCGGATCGTCCCTGCCGTTCCACGGGGCGGTGAAGGGATGAATATTGGTATCCGGGATCTGCATGTCCACAAGCCGCGCTATCTGATACGAGGTGCCCAGAAACCTGCCGTCGCTCGAAAGGCCGCCGTGATAGGAACCCGTGTTCCAAAGAACTGCGGGAGCGCCTACGGGACTTCCCCCGCTGAACCGCTGCTTGAAAGTCCTTTCCGAATACCACTTCTGACCATTAACCGCGGGCAGTGTCATCGATGCAGCGTCCGGATAAATCAGGAACGTATCCTTGGAGGAGGGATCCACCCAGAAATGCGGAAGATAAGCGTTCATCGCTCTGACCGGATTGCTGCCGGCCGTATCAAGGCGCCGTACCGTAAGTGTGCATAGACTCGAAGATCCCTCGCCCAGCGAACTGTACGCCACGAATTTCCCGTCCGGCGAAATCACGGTGCCGAACACGGCCGCGTCGTTACCGCACCGGTGGACCCGAAGGTCTTCAGGCAGCGTGCAGTCGAGAAAGACAAGATTGCTCCGCTCGTTCTGCCTGGTAATAAAGGCAATTTTTATCCCGTCCGTTCCGATAAAATTGCGCAGGCTGGTTTTACTGCATGCAAGCGCAATGGAAAGGGGATTCTGAACTGCAGGCTGTTGCTGCGTGTTCCCCGGGGTGAAGGCGCCCAGCGCGACCCTGAACCCGATGTCTTTTCCAAAGAGAAACGCCGGCGTGGTGTACGGACCCGAGCGACAGCTCGACCTGAGATAAGGCGGGGTGAGCTGCCACGATCCTCCCCGCAATGGACGCTGGCCGCTCGCTTCATATTGTTCCTGGGAAAGCTTCGCTGGGCCCACCGGATCGGTAACCGCCGAATTCGGATAATAATCGAGCCAGTCATTCACCCATTCGGCCACATTGCCGGACATATCGAAAAGTCCGAAAGCGTTGGGTTTCAACCGCCCCACCGGCTGCGCCTGGCCCCCGGAATTGGATAAGTACCATGCGAACCCGGAGATTGTCGCCGAATCCGAAGCGTCACCCCAGTAATAATTTTTATTGGAGCCGGCACGGCAGGCATATTCCCATTCCGCCTCGGTCGGGAGCCGGTAGCCGAAACGGTCGTAGTGGATCGCAAGGTTTTCGAGCACCCAGGAGCAGGAATCTTGACATATGCCAACAAAGGAATAGACAGTATCGTAGCCCTCCCGGCGGCTGCGCTGGTTGCAGTAAAGCACCGCGTCGTACCAGGTGACGTTATACACCGGTATATTGTCGCCCATCCCGCCTATGCCCGGTCCGACGTTCGGCATATGGCCGGTAACGGCTGCATACGACTTCTGGGTGACCTCGTAACGGTCGATGAAAAAATCGTGTCCGAAACGCACGCTATGCGGCGGGTATTCGTACGTCCCTGACAAATCAGAACCCATGCGGAACGTGCTGTCTTTTGCCGGGATGAAAGCAAGTCCCTGTGGAGGCCGCTCAAATACGGCGACAAGCGACAAATTGTGGTCGACCGAAATATCTATGGGATTTGCGGCGGAAAAAGGAATGCCTTCCCACCCGACAAAAACAAACCCCGAGTCCGGCAGCGCGATACAATGGATCCTGCTCCCTGCCGCAAGGACCGTATCGTCGGGAGTCCTCTCGACCCGGCCGTTTCCCTGCACCGTCACGGTCACGCGGGCGGTGTGAAACGGATTCGTCAGCGGAACGCATTGGAGAAAAAACGCCGCACCGAGCATGACACCGACCGCCGTATGACGCTTTTTTTTTCCCATCACGGTATGATGCCTCTCAGTAATTCCGCCGCCCCTCTGAGCATCGATCGTCTATTGACGACACGCGACCGCAGTTTCTGTGCCCCGAGGTGCTCCTTGAATTCGACGACACCTTTAAATCCGCCGCTCGGGTTGCAGTCAAACCAGTGGTACCCTGCCCCGGCGGCGTGCCGGCCTGCGTGTTCGTACAGCAGGTTGTTCGGACGGCACTCGAAATATTCCGCCGCCGCGGCCCCGTGCCAGGCAACCGCATGCCGGTTCCAATAGAAGCACAGAATGCCGGCAACGGGCGTTCCATTAACATATGCAAGCCACAACCTGCGATGCTCCGGTGTGCTCCGGTAGATTTCTTCAAACATCGTCCAATCGTAGCCGCGGGAACCGCGGTTCTTCTGGAGTTTCTTCTTTCTCCACCGTTCGCGCGACGACCTGTACAATAAAAAATACTTTTCCCACTGTTCACTATTCGAGGCTTCAGCGATCGAAACCCCTTTTTCAATCGCTTTTTTTACGGCTTTACGGTGGGCATAATCGGACCGTGCTTCCGCGGCGGGAAACCCCTGTCGGAGATCGATGACCTGCGTAAAATCTTCAACGGCACCGCATACATCCATGCGCGTGAGTACAGAATCATAGGGATTTTCACGCCAGACAAGGTCCTGAATCCGGCAAAGACGTTCGATCAATAAACGCGCGTGGGTTTCGGTCAGGGAATCGGACGATACCCACCCGCCGAAGGTACCTGCAGGCATTGAAGAAAAAAGACGGAAACAGCCGCCAAGGTATTTTTTACAGACCATCGGAATAACTGCACCGGTGCCGTCGCTGAACTCCACCTTTTCCGCCATCGGCACCATGCGGCCGCGGGTTGCGCGAAAAAAAATATCCGCCCAGATCGGGGTATGGAAAAATGTGGCATAATCGCACGCACGGCTTGTCTGTTCCCACTCCTCCCGCCGTGCGGCATGACACGCTGCGATCCGAACCTGATGTTCTGACGTCATGATTTCCCCGCAGAATCTTTTGTTTTTTTGTAGAGCCGTTGCGCCTAAAGGCCTTATAAGAATAACAGTGTTATCTAAAGACCTTATAAGGACCTGCCTGCGCCGAGGCTCTCGCCACGCTAACGCTCCCCGCTTCGTCATAGCACTATGCGGCGGCGAGGGCGTAGCGGGTCGGCAGGCAGGTAAAAAGATTTATACTTAAAACGGTGCTTAGAACGGCGCAACGGCTCTACTTTTGTTTACCACGAACATCGTTCCATAATCCTGTTAATTCTTCTCGTGCAAGGAATATATTCAATAACGCATATATCGCGACACCGGAGAGCACCAATGCCGACAATTCAAAAATCGGCCAAATATGCATTCGCCCGGTTGAGAGATACACGCCGTACACCGCTGCGCCCATAAGTACGCTGAGGATTCCGGACAGCGTAAAACTGCCGACCCACTCGCGCATACCGAGTCCGACGGTTACGGTATAATAGCTGCGGAAACTTAATAAAAGGTACACAAGCGAAACCGCCGAATAAACGGCCGCCACCGTTCCTGTTCCATAACGCGCGACGATACAAAACACCGCACCATTACCCGCGGCAATGATACAGTTCCAGATAAAACCGGTTCGCACGTGCCCTTTTGCCACAATCACCGAACCGCCGACGCTGCCCAGCGTTTTGGAGAGCCCCATGACGGTCAGCAGCCACAGCAAAGGTACAGTCCGCCCCCAACCCGGTCCGTACACCACCGGAATGAATACCTTTGCCGAAGCCGCAAGCCCGAACAGGAGCGGAAAGGTTATAAGGGTCAGGACGCGCAGCATCGAAAGCACCCCTTCCCGCAGGGCCGCATCGTCATCTTGTTTTTTTGCAAACCGCGGGATCGCAAGCGTATTGAATATCGGATTGATCAGCCGCTGTGGAACCGTCACCAGTTCATAGGCGATTTTATAGAATCCAAGTTCCCTGGTCCCGAGAAATTTTCCAATGACCATATAGTCGATATTCGCCGCGAAAAAAGTCACGGTACGCTCGCCCATCTGAAATATCCCGAACCGGAGGTACGGCCGGATCGCTGAAAAATCAAAAGAAAAAGAAAGCGGCATCAAGCGGTACGCGGCGATGATGAGCAGCGCCGATTTCGCGCTTGTGTAGATAATCTGGCCCCCCACATACGAAAAGACCCCGTGATGCCCGATCGCCAGAAGAAATAACGACAGCGTGCCCAGACAGCGCGCCGTACCCTCCGCGACCGCGATCCTGCGGAAACGCATTTCTTTTTGAAGCAAAAACTGATAGAGAATACCGAAGGGTAATATCAGGAAATTCAGGCCGATCCAGCCGAAAAGTCCGGCGAGCTGTGAGCCGGGCCAATAATGGAAAATGAGCGGACGGCAGCCGATAAACAGGCTGAAAATAACCACGCCGAAAACAATGAGAAGCCAGTACAGCGAAGCGAAAGTCGTGCGTGAAGTATTCTGGAAATGGATGAGCGCATTACTGACGCCGAGATCGGCGAAGGAGCGTACAAAGCCGACAATCACCGCAATGACGGCAACAAGCCCCACCTGTTCGGGAAGGAGCATCCGTGCGAGTATTATTGTCTCGGCAAGCTGCGTTCCGGCGATTACCAGATTGGTCATCGAAATGTTCGCAGCATCCGAAACGATGCGCCTGTTAAGTTTCATGACCCGATGGTGATCCTTGCCGCGATTGCTCCGGTTAAAGGTCAGGGGATTACGATGATTTTCCCACGGCTGTTCCCGGCGGCGGATTGAACAAAATACAGGTATAGTCCCGGCACGATCGCTGCCGGAGGGTTCCAAACGCAGGTCGAACCATAGGCGCTGTTAGCTACCGGTGAAATTGTCGCAACAAGCGCTCCGGATACCGTGCAGATCGATACCGTGCTCGACGACGGAAGCTTTTCGAAGACCATTTCGTTATGCCGCCGTTTTGAGAAAGGATTAGGATAGACGAGCGCAGTACCGATATTCGGCTTGCCGACGTTGTAGCCGAGCGCATACCTCGAAACACCGCGTTCCGTTGCGATCCAGAGATTGCCGTTGGCGCGGTCAATAGACAGATCCCAGATGTGGTTCGAGAGCAACCCCTGCGTTTCATCAATGACGGTCTTGCTGTTATTTGACAGATCATACCTGATGAGTCCGCTGTCGATGGTACCCAGCCACATGATCCCCTGGTCTTCCATCTCGACCGCCCTTATCCCGTTGAGTGTTGAATCAATACGGGTAGATGATCCGGAGGTCGTCGCAGTATGCACCCAGAGGCCGCTTGAAAGCGAAGTTGATTCCGGTTTATATGTGTAAAAACCGGTCGATGTCGCAATATACGTGAGTGTATCCCGAGTTGCCGCAGCATCAAACACTTCTCCATAACCTTTAAAAAACGCTTTTATTTGTATGCCGTCTGTCAGCGGGTGACCGTCATGGGATACCACTATAATCTCCCCGTTTCCGTTCGTCCCGTCACCTTCGATGATTTCGTTTGCCGCGTCAACACAAATGCAACCGGGATTCGCGAAGTGGTGATCCGGATCATCAACCGGAAAGAAATAACGGTAATGTTTAACTTCCGGGGATAAGCTGGTATCCGGCGGACAGGGAGGATCGTAATGTGGATCATAGCACGTCAAACTGCCGGCGAGATTTTGAAAAGACCCGAACCATAAAAATCCGGTGGAATCGCAGGCGATCGCATCGTCTTTTTCCCATTGATTGTTAAGAAATATGCACTGTTGAGGGCAAAAGTCACCCACGCCCCATGTTGAACATCCGATATAATACGCCAGCCATGAATCACTCTTCCGGTCGTACCGTTTAATGGTGCCGCCCGGTGTGCCGAACCACATCCGTCCCATAGGATCTTCACAGGCACCCCTGAAATATTCACCCCCTGCGAATACTCCCATCAAGGGATACTTCTGTGGACTATACAGGTTCCACCGGCTGTTTCTGAAAACACTGATCCCTTCCCACCACGGGTTGACTCCGATAAATACGCCTCCCGCTTTCTCCGGGCAGACCCAGGTCTGTCCTTCCCGGTCAACGTATAATCGTTGAATAAACGAAAATGTCGGCCCATCAATCGTGATATTGGTCGTGTCACTGCCATTCCATAAATAGAAATAATTGTACTTGGTGCCGATGCAGCACAAACCGCCGTCGATGCTCGTTATCGCCGTTATAATACTTGGAAGCGCCATTACTCTGGCGCTGTCGACAAACAATATCCCGCTGTCGTTATCATTAACGGGCACGTTTGTCGTTACAAGGTGGCCGTTGAACATCGCACCCGGCGTCTGCAAAGCCCGGTAGCCGTTCTGCAGGACAACGAGGAACTTCACCGGAAACTGGTTTGCCGTATCGGCAGTCCATATTGACTGATCATAGAAATTAGCGTCAACAAGCCCTCTGCCCCCGATGTAAAGTTTGGCGACCCCCTGCCCGCAGCCGAGGAGCAGCGTATCGCGGAAAACGGCCACGGCATTCACCTGGGGGGTGGAAAATTTAGGTCCAAACCCTACCGCACTTTTGACCGCAACGAGGCTTTTCGTATCAAAAACGCTGCACCCGTTATTCGAACCGAGGATAAGATACTTGCCGTATGAAACCATGGCGTTAATACCCCAGCCGGCTGAAAAATAGGACGAAATCACCGTCGGGTTGCCATGCTGCGGCCTTTGATATAGATACCCGCTGGCGGTTCCGATCCAGAGGGTATGGTCAGCATCGAAACAGAGGCAGGCTATTGTCGGGTCCGGAAATAGCGTGGGGTCGGTGTAGAGTGTTCCGGTCCTTTTTATTCGATCAAACTTATAAAGCCCGCCGCTTGAAGCAGCCCATAGAGTAGTATTGTCACCGGTAAAACCGTTCACGCAGATCGTGGTGGTATAATTCACGAAGCGATCAAAGGGCAAGGCCGCATTAGCAAGGAAAATTATCGCACAACTGGCGTATGCAAGGTATTTATTAGGCATGTTGTGTGGTACCGCCCTTTACACCCGATCAAAAATCAACGGTATACGTATAATTCGGTACACCTTGGAAAATATTGCTTTGAAGCATTCCGGCGCGAATATACCATTAGCATGATACGAAGAGAGGCACTGGTGGAGCTGAGGGGGATTGAACCCCTGGCCTCGACATTGCGAACGTCGCGCTCTCCCAGCTGAGCTACAGCCCCATGAATAATAATCGATCTGAAAAAATATATCCGGCGATTCCCTTTACACAAATAACAACGGCAGTTCCTTCTGCCGGCAACTGCCCTGCACGATTTATTTTAATTCGCAGGGTACCATGTCACCTTTTCTAGAAATTATCGATCGCTACAAAAATATTTGCAGCTATTGCGACGCCTTCTGGATAAGGGTTTTCAAGAAATTCTCAACCCGGTTTGCCTGCTCTCCTGGATGCAGTACCTGCTGCGAATTGCAGTCAGTCAATTTTCTCGAAGCGTATGTTATTGCGGGGTACGTTTCGGACCACCTGCGGCAATCCGTATGTCCCCCGTCTGATGGCCGGTGTCCTTTTCTGGCTGACGACCGGTGCCGGACCTATCGGGTACGGCCGCTTATCTGCCGCACCCACGGGCTCCTTCTTAGAAGTAAAGATTTTACGGACCGCATCGCCGTCAGCTGTCCTTTTAACTTTACCGACATCGACCATGCGACCATTGATGATGCTTATGTACTCGACGTCGATACAGTCACGACCGGGCTGGCAAAACTCAACGCAGCATTCTGCATGCTGATCGGCGACGTCAAAAAGGCGAAAGAGAGGATTGCGCTCAGCGACCTGGCAAGCGGAAAGATCGGGCGCGCGTGGTTTAATAATCCAAAAAAATAATTATGTCTATTCTTATTTATCACGCCGGAGCTTTGGGAGATTTTATCACCACTATCCCCGCACTCCGCTTCTGGAAAAATAAAAACAGGAGTGAAAGATTTTTCCTGCTTGGTAAATCATCCATCGGGGAATTTGCAAAAGACATCGGCCTGATCGACGAAATGCTTGATGTCGACAGTGCACGATCAGCACCGCTTTTTTCCGATGATTTTTCTTCTCAGGCCGGCGAACTTTTAGCGCCGTTTAAAACCGCCATACTCTTCGCCGCTCCCGGCTCCCCTATTATCAGCACTATCCGGCAGAGCACTATTCAATCTCTTTACTGGCAGCCGTCATTTCCAGCTACCGACAGCAGGATTCACCTATCGGATTATCATCTGTCTCTTTTCACTGATCCGCAATCGCTCGGTCCGGAAGCTAAACAACCCCGCATTGCGCCGTCAGCCGCGTCGATAAAAAAAACCCTCGATATCCTGCCGGAAAACTGTTCCCCCGTAGGCCTGCACCCGGGAAGCGGAAGCAGGAAAAAAAACTGGCCGTTAGAGCGTTATCTCTTGCTTGCAGATAAGATCAGAAAAAAGGGAATATCAGTTTTGTGGCTGCTCGGTCCTGCGGAAGCCGGTTTCAACGTTCCACCAAACGACATCATCGTTTCAAACCGGCCTTTTGCGCTCTGTGCCGCGCTGCTCTCGCGCTGTTGCGCGTTCGTGGGCAATGACAGCGGCTTTGCGCACCTCGCGGCCGGAGTCGGCTGCCGTACAATTGCGCTTTTCGGGCCGTCTGACCCTATAGTCTGGTCCCCGCGCGGCAGAGACGTTTGTGTTATAAAAAGTTCAAATCCCTGCATGACGGCCATTACCGTCGAAGAGGTATTTAACGAAATCCGCATTTAAAATACCTGTTGTGGAATTTATCTTTGCGAAAGAATGACAGATTTTCAGTTTCAATAATTATTTTGTAGTGCGACAGAACAAAATCTGTTCCGTATCACCCCATCTACGGAGGAATCAATGCATAACGGTTTAAAGGCGATTGCCGGCTCGATAAGTGCGGTGCTTGCAGTAGTGACATTGTCCCATGCCGATTTTGTGACCACCACAATCACTACTGGAAAATCTCCCTTTGCAACGGCCGTGAATCCAGTGACTAACAAGATCTACGTGGCAAACTACAGCGACTCCAATGTGACCGTGATCGATGAGGCCACGAACGCTAAAACCACCGTGGCCGTAGGGTCGAATCCCAATGCCGTTGCCGTGAACCCGGTCACCAACAAGATTTACGTGGCTAACTGGGGCGATGGAGTGACCAACAGCACCGTTACCGTGATTGACGGCGCCACAAACGACACGACCATTGTTGCCGCGGGAATCGCTCCCAATGCCGTTGCCGTGAACCCGGTCACCAATAAAATTTACGTAACAAACTATCTCGACAGCTCGGTGACCGTAATCGACGGCGCCGACCCCACTAACATAGCCACAGTCACTGTGGGAACCAATCCCATTGCCGTAGCCGTGAACCCGGTCACCAACATGATCTACGTAGCGAACAATCATAGCAATTACGTGACCGTGATTAACGGGGCCACGAACGTTATAACCTCAGTGACAGTGACGGGGAACGGTTGCTGGGGTGTTGCCGTGAACCCGGTGACCAACAAGATTTACGTGCCTGACTTCAGCTCCAACACAGTAACAGTTATCGACGGGGCCACGAACGACACGACCATTGTATACGTCGGGCCCGCCCCCACCAATGCCGTGACCGTGAACCCGGTGACCAACAAGATTTACGTGGCTTCCGCTAACGGTAGTGGTATGATCGTGATTGACGGCGCCACGAACAGCTCAACCTTCCTGGCTGGATTTAATGACCCTGTTGCTATTGACGTAAATGCTGTGACCAACAAGATTTACGTGGCAAACTATGGCAGCGATAGTGTTATCGTTATTGATGGCGCAACGAATGCTACGGCTGCCTTGGCGGTGGGAACCAGGCCCATAACCGCGACCGTGAACCCGGTGACCAATAAAATCTACGTGGCGAACCAGGACAACAATAACGTGACCGTGATCGACGGATCAACAAATACGACAACACCCGTTGCCGCTGGAACTACTCCTAATGCCGTGGCCGTGAATCCGGTGACCAATAAGATTTATGTGGCAAACAGGAACAGCGATAATGTTACTGTGATCGACGGTGCTACGATTGATACAGCAGCAATCGTGACCGCTGGAAACGGTCCCTGTGCCATAGCCGTGAATCCGGTGACCAATAAAATCTATGTGGCAAACAATGGCAGCAACAATGTGACCGTGATTGACGGTGCTACGAATGATACAGCAATCGTGACCGCTGGAAACGGTCCCAGTGCCATAGCCATAAATCCGGTGGCCAATAAAATCTATGTGATAAACTCGGAAAGCGACAGAATGACTGTAATCGACGGCGCAACAAACACGACAACCGCGGTGGCCGCCGGACAGCAGTCCGTTGCCGTAAATCCGGTGACTAATAAAATCTATGCGCCAAATTATGGCAGCGCCACTGTAACCGTAATCAACGGCGCAACGAACGACACAATAATCGTGGCCGTTGGAACCAATCCCTATGCCATAGCCGTGAATCCGGTGACCAATAAAATCTACGTGGCAAACAATGGCAGCAACAATGTGACCGTGATTGACGGTGCTACGAATGATACAGCAATCGTGACCGCTGGAAACGGTCCCAGTGCCATAGCCATAAATCCGGTGACCAATAAAATCTATGTGGCAAACAATGGCAGCAACAATGTGACCGTGATTGACGGCGCCACAAATACTCCGGCCACGGTCGCGGTGGGAAAAAATCCCCTGGCAGTCGCAGTGAATGCAGTGACCAACAAAATCTACATCGCAAACCAAAACAGCTACAATGTGACGGTGATCGACGGTGCAACTAACGCGACAACCACCGTGACAGCAGGAAGCGAGCCCCAGGCCGTGGCCGTGAATCCGGTGACCAATAAAATCTACGTGGCAAACAATGGCAGCAACAATGTGACCGTGATCCAGGATGCCCCGGCGTCCGACACCAAACTCCTTGCACTCATGGACCCTCTTCCAAACGACACGACCACTCTTGCCCAGCCAATCCTCATTGGTAAAGCAGTGAACCGGCAGCGGCCCGGCCATACAGGTATCTGGAGTGTACAGAACAATATGAACACCGACCAGTCCTCATGGAGGCAGGCTTCGATTACAAGCAACGCCGGCAGCGATTCGCTTCGCTGGTCATGGACATGGGGAACAGACTCGCTTATCATGGGAGAGAACTTCCTGTGCGTACTGGCGTTTGATTCGCTGGCTGGAACAACCAACAATTTCGGCCTGGGTACGCCGTATCCCGGAAATGTTGCGGTGTATCCTGTGTACCGCATGGGAATGCCCAGCAGAGTCGTAAGGTCCGGACCGTCCGCAGCCTCCGCGTTCTCCTTGAAAAGTTCTCCCGGGATCGTGCGTTATAACCTGCCTTACCGGTGCCGCGTGAGCCTGAAATATTATAACCTGAAGGGACGGCTTGTGGCAATGCTTATTAACAGAATTCAGGGGCCGGGAAATTATGTGCTGTCCGTGAAAAATGCTCTGCCTTCCTGCGGTACCTATGTCCGGGTGTTTGAGGCAGGGAGCTTTGTCAAACGCGAGATTGCGGTGATGGCGAGAAGGTGATCACTTTTTCCGCGACAACTGCCTGTACACTTGCCTGCAGAATTTCTATATCACCGGTGACGGCATGAACAATTGCCCGAACGTGCGCTCGGCGAAGAGGTCGGTCATGCCCGCAAGGTAGTCGGTGACGATGCGCCAGGAAGGGGTCTTGTCCGTGTAGTTGGTGTTCCTGATAAAATGGAAAAATACCTCGGTGAGCGGCGCGTCGCGAACCAGGCTCTGTATATAGGCGGCGTCCCTGCCGCGGTCGGAAGCCGTGAATATCTTGTCAAGCTCATGGAAGAGCAGTTCAATGATGCTTTCGGCCTTCCCGCTCTTGCGCATGACCTCATGGTTCTGGTAGATACGCTCGTAATTGAACTCTTTCAGCAGTTTCATGAGCGAGAACACCTCCTCGCTCATTTCGATGGCGTCCTTGTCCATGCTGTTCGCGATCGTGTCTGTCACAAAGCAGCCGATGATCCGCCCGTTCTCGACACCAAGGTTTTTAACGATCTCAGCCGGCACCTCGGCCTTTTTGACAATCCCGGCCTTGAGCGCGTCCTCAAGATCGCGGCCAAGATAGGCGATGCGGTCGACCAGCCGCACCAGGGACCCTTCGAGCGTTGACGGATAACAATTCCGGTCCTCGATTTTTTCCATCTCCATGAGGTCCCGCTGCCGGTCGGGCTTCACCGTGCGTTCGAAATGCTCGCCGCAGTGGGTGACGATGCCGTCACGCACCTCATAGGTAAGGTTGAGACCCGCGCCCATGTTCGTCAGCAGGTCTACGACCCGCAGACCGTGGATCTCGTGCTTGAAACCCGCGGCGACACCCTGTGCCCGCAGCAGGGCATCGAGCACGCGCTCGCCCGCATGGCCGAACGGCGGGTGACCGAGATCGTGGCCCTTGGCGATGGCGCTCACCAAATCGGTATTGAGGCTCAGGCACCGCCCGATGATCGACGCAATGCTTGACACATGCAGCACATGCTCCATCCTGGTGCAGATATGGTCGTTGTCGGGCGATAAAAACACCTGCGTCTTGTGCTTGAGCCGGCGGAACGGCGGTGAGTGGAGTATCCGCGTCTCGTCGCGCGCGAATTCGAGCCTGAACGGGTCCCGTTTCATGGGAAAACGGCGGCCCAGTGACTCGCTGCTCTTTTTCCCATAGGGCGAAAGCCGCTCTTCATGCTCAAGAAGGATTTTACGGATGTCGAGTTCGGTTTTCATAAAATCTTATTGCAAAACTATATCCCTGCGCCAACTTGCTTCCTGAATGAATGCTTCTAAAATAATTCCTCCACGGTAATTGAATAAAGACGAGCCACCTCTAAATCTCCGATAGCAAGTCACTTCGCCTTGGGGCATTTGTAAAATTCTAAATGTTTTATATCATTCCTCAACAACTTGTATCTCCCTCGAATCATAAAATCACCCATTTTTTTTATGGGAGTATAGTATGGATAATGCTATCAACTCTTAAACTCAATTTAGCGGCCCCCTGTGCGCTGAGATGGTTTTCATCAAATGCATCTGCGCTGTCATAATCATGGTGACCACCTGAATTAGCATCATAAAAATGGAAGTATGGATTGGAACTGTTAAGTTCCTGTAAATTTTGAACTATTTCATTTGCCGTTTGCCAGGATGGTCCATAGATGCTATAGCTAGCCGAGCCTTTATAGCTGGGACTTACGGGGAAATTAATCATGATCCAGTGTATTCCTCTCGATCGCAACGTATCAGCCAGCATAGTGATCGCACCTAGATTCTGTTGGTAATTTTGATCAGTAGTATCCCACAACAGTGTGGGCCCACCGGTAAGCGGAGGAGGGTCAGCCCCCCAACCCTGTGAAGACAAAGGTATGAACCCCCTGTTTGACGTATCGGATGGCGTAGGGAGGGGAACTTGACTGATAATATCCTTAAAATCTTTTGTCACACCGCCGGGCCAGAACTCGTGGCTGGAGTCGTACAAGTAACCCTTGCTTTGTGCAATACTATTTTTCCAATTTACATTTCCATCCGGATTGTTAAGCCACCCGATATCAAGACTTGAACAAATCAATTTAATATTGGAACAATGTTTAACTATATAGTTGATGATAATATTTTTCTGTCCGAGTAAATCGCCGCTTGGCCAAGCCATATTAAGAGTGTTTAATCCGGTCATTAGTGTTGGATTGATGCCCCAATTAGCTTGTGAACTTCCTATAACTATTGCATCAAGTGAGTCAAATAGCCGCCAAAAAACAAGAAGTTTAGTAGCTAAAACTGCTTGGTACCATGTCGGTGGATCGTTGTAGCGGCCAAGGCTATCTAGTCCACCTGAAAAAACAGGATTTCCTGTTAAAAGACAAGGCTCCTGTAATTCAGTTCCTGTCACCACTTGCATAAAACTCTTCTTGTCCAGGTCTATGGCATAGATTGCGTGCGCCTGTTCCGCACTGTTCCGGCCGCACCCGACCGCAAATCCCGGCTGGTTCGACCACTTCGGATTGTCCCAGGACTGCTCGCCTGCAGGACAATGTATATAATTCACTATCGAGTCCGACATCGTCGACACAAACACATACTGGTGTTGCCCGTAACTGCAGCCTGTCACGGTACTGATACCGGGGGAACACCCGAAATCCAGAAACAGACACCGAACACTGCTCCCCGTATCAGGCGATATCGACACATT
>JBEKUX010000040.1:0-28666 GCA_049514575.1 Chitinispirillaceae bacterium
TGCTTAGAATCCTGAAATCGTACACCCCGTCATAGCTGTCGATGCCCCGGTTCTTCAGCACGGCGCGATGCCATTCTTCATGCAGCCAGGAATACCCGCCCGGAAAAGAGATAAGCGCGATTTCCGAAAGCGCAAAACCCACGGATTGGGCGAGCCGCGCGGTGGAACGGTCGGCCGATACGGAACCGTATTTTGCCAGTGACCAGTGTATCCCCTGGGTAATGTCTTTTGTCATTGCAAGCGACTGGGCCATGGAGGGAAACGCGAATCCGTCGATACGGTTGTAGGGTGAATCGAAAACCGGTAGGTCGTACTCAACGCGCGTAATGGAACCCAGTTCCTGGACCGATAACGGACTGCCCTGCGACAAGGAGTCGGACGTCTGCGCACGAAGAGTCAGGGAGAAAAACAAAAAAACGATACTGCGATAGTTTACAGAATGCATGGTTTCAAGCTCCTGTCAGTACAGCTGCAGCGGATTTTTTAAAAAGTTTGAAAACGGTACAATACCGCGATTTATTATCGCTGAGATGGTATACTATTGACCCACTAATTATTTTTTACTGTACAAAAAATACAATGAGCGACACAGACAAACTATCACGCTACTTTTCCAGACGGGTAAATCTTCTTATCATCGAAGATAACGCAAACCTGCTTCTTGCGCTTAAGGGGATATTTTCCATTCCCAGTTTTAATGTCACCGGTGTTTCGAGCCTTGAAAGGGCAAAAGAGGTCATTGCCCGGCCGGGCACGATATGGCACAGCTGGATAGTCGATATGTGCCTGGCCGGAAACGTAAACGCAGGCGCTGAGATCATTGAAAACAACCGTTATTTCCCTTTTGCAATCGTGTATTCCGGGCTGCGATCCATGGAAAACGCGGCCCAGGCGGTACAGAAAGGGGCGGCGGCAGTCATTGATAAGGGGGTCGATACCGCCGACCGTCTCATCAGAGAGGTCTGCGAGCTGGTGCCCCTGGCGTTTCTCTGCAAAGGGACGATGTTCAAGAACAGAGAAATCCTGTTTCTCCTGAAAAATCAGACGGTGCGGGCGACTGCGGAATGGGCGGAAGCGGCGAATATGACCATCAGGCAGCTCGAGAACATTACGACGACCCAGACAGGGATGCCGCCCTCGCTCGTTATTCCTTTCTATTACGGGTTGCGCCATTTGCTGCTTTTAAGCTTTGGCGGTAAAAGTGCATTGACATATAGCAAAGAAAACCGGCTGTTCTTCCAAAGTTGCGTGCCCCTTCTGCAGGAAAACCTGGCTTTCTATAAAAAAAATATTTTCCTGCGATAGAGGTTTTCTGCCATAATAAAATCGGCGCCTTCCGACCCAAAAAAACACGCTAACCCGTTTAAAACATGATAAATACAACAGGCGAAATCGATTTCGTTGCGAAATACTTTTATTTACATTATAATCTAGATAATACTACCCCCTCTTTGTCGCACATTTTAACCATCAACCAAATAGTCAGGGTGGATTATTCCATGGCCCCAAAGCCGGTTATTCTGGTTGTCGATGATGAGGCATCAAATCTCCAACTGGTGGAGGCGCTTTTAACTCCACAGGGGTATGAGGTGGTTGTATCGAATGACGGCCTGGATGCTCTCGAAAAGATTCAAAATAAAAAAGTGACTCCTGACCTGATCCTGCTCGATGCACTGATGCCGAAGATGAACGGTTTTGAGCTGGCCCGGCATTTGAAAGGCGATGAGGAAACCAGCATGGTGCCCATTATCCTGATTTCTTCCCTGCGGCGAACCGAAGACCGGATGCAGGCCATGGAATCAGGGATCGATGATTTTTTAAGCAAACCATTTGATGCGCCGGAGTTATGGGCGAGGGTACGGTCGGCTTTAAAGATAAAGGCCTGCCACGACCATATGCGAAACTGCCGGAAGGAGCTTGAGCTTGAAGTCGTAAAAAGAACCGAAGCTTTGTGCATTGCCCTCAAAAAGATACCGGAAACTTCGCTTGAGACCATCTACCGCCTGACCCGTGCCGCCGAGTACCGGGACGAAGATACCGGGGCCCATATTCAGCGCATGAGCCACTATGCCGCGGCCGTGGCGGAAAAACTCGGTTTCAACGATGATCATGTGGAACATATCCTGCACGCAGCGCCTATGCATGACGTCGGCAAGATCGGGATCCCTGATGAGATACTCCTCAAGCACGGAAAGCTGACCAGCGAGGAATGGGACGTAATGAAGCAGCACACCATCATCGGTTCACGGATCCTGGAGGGTTCACAGGCAGACATTATCAAACTGGCGGAGGTAATCGCGCTTACCCATCATGAAAAATGGGACGGCAGCGGTTATCCCAAGGGCCTGAAAGGCAAGCAGATCCCCGTGGAAGGCCACATCGCGGCCATTGCCGATGTTTTCGACATACTTACCTCAAAACGGCCATATAAAGAGCCCTACTCGGTGGAAAAATCGTTAACGATTATCGCCGAATCGCGGGGCACTCATTTCGATCCGCACATCGTGGACGCGTTTTTTTCCATATGGGAACAGATACTGGCGATAAAAGAGGAATACCGGGACAATGACGAGAGCCATCTGCTCAGGAATACGGCAATTTTCAGAAAACAGAAAAACACGGCGTTGGAGAAACCGTAATGGAGAACGGCCTGGTGAACACGACGGTTTTTACTTACCTGCTCATCCTTTCGGGCGTGCTGGTGATGTTCCTCTGCATCATCAGGTTCAGGTCCAACGTCCAGCTGGCAAAGGACATTGTAGCAAAGAATGACCACCGGATGTTTCTGATGTCGGGTTTTCATCAGGTATTAATGATGTTTTTTTTTGTTGGCTACAGCATCGTTTTTTATTCCGTATATCAGGGGATCCAGCTGACGAACGCTTTTTTCATCGGCGTAATTTTTTTCTTCGGCGCCATATTCGTCCTGCTCGGCAGTTTGTTCCAGTCGGACATGCTGTCCTCCATGCGGGCGCAGCAAAAGGAAATGCTGCTTAAAAATCAGCAGCTCCTCCAGACCGAGAGCGTCACGATTTTCGCGTTGGCCTACCAGGCTGAATTGAGGGACCAGGAGACAGGCAGACATCTGGAACGCACGGCGCGCTATGTGAGGCTCTTGGCAGAAGAATTGGCCCGGCTGCCGAAGTACCAGTCATATCTCTCTCCGGGTTATATCGAGGATCTTGAAAAGTCGGCGCCGCTGCACGATATCGGCAAGGTCGCAATCCCGGATTCGATCCTTCGTAAACCCGGGAAATTAACGCCCGAGGAGTTTGAAATTATTAAAAAGCACTGCGAATACGGTACCAGGGTCCTGAAAATTGCCGATGAGAAGTTGAGCTTCCAGTCGTTTCTGAAGATCGCCATCCAGATGGTGGCCTCACACCATGAACGATGGAACGGAAAGGGGTATCCCGATGGATTGCGCCAGGATGCAATACCGCTCTCCGGCCGGATTATGGCCCTTGCCGACGTTTACGATGCGCTGCGGAGCGAGCGCTGCTATAAAAAGGCGGTTCCGCATGAGAAAACGCTCGAAATTATTTCCAAAGAAAGGGGAGAACACTTCGACCCTGATCTTGTCGACGTTTTTTTAAGTATCGAAAAAAAAATTCATGAAATTTCCAGTACCTTGACCGATTGAAATTCCTGCGTAATTGCGTATGCCTCCCCCAGATGCCGTTTTTCTTCACCCCGAATGGCGGTAATAATGGTAGTATTATATTCGAAGGAGTGGTCAGATGTCGGAGCATCCAAGCGACTTCGGTGATAAAACCGTTCAGATCAGCAGGTCTTCGACGGTTGTTAAACAATTGCGTCAAACGATCCCTGAGAAGCCCTGCTTTGTTATCATCGGCGGCATGGATATGGGCAGCGTCATTCCTCTTGACGAGCCGAAAATTACCTTTGGCAGGGATCCGCAATGCACTGCTGTGCTGCGGGACGACGGTGTTTCGAGGATCCATGCCGAGGCGGTCCTGCACGGCCCGGGCAGCGTGATCATCCGGGACAGGGGAAGCACGAACGGAACCTTTGTCGACGGCCGGAGAATCAAGGAAGCCGTTCTCAATGAAGGGGATAAAGTCCTGCTGGGCAGACGGACAATTTTGAAATTTGAAATTCACGATCAGATTGAGGAAAACTATCAAAAGCAAATCTATGAATCTTCCCTGCGTGACGGGTTGACCGGGGTTTGCAACCGCAGGTATTTCAATCAACGGATCGTTTCCGACCTTTCGTTTGCACGGCGACACGGTCTGTGGTTCACGCTGATGGTGTATGATTTCGACCATTTCAAGGACATTAATGACACTTTCGGCCATCAGACCGGCGATCAGGTCCTCATTTGCGTTTCGGATGCGGTACTGTCCATAATCAGGACCGAGGATGTTCTTGCCCGCTATGGCGGAGAGGAATTCGCGGTTATCGCGCCTGGAACGAACGATAAGGGCGGCCTGGAACTGGCACGGCGCGTACTCAAGCGGGTGGAAAGCATGACGGTTATTGCTGCGGACGGTTCGAACAGAATTATAAAGGTCACGGTAAGCATCGGGACCGCTTCGGTCACGCCGGGCATTGCCGTGGAACCGGACAGGGTGATTTCCGTAACAGACAGGAATCTCTACGAAGCAAAACGCGGAGGTCGGAATCGGGTCATTGGTTCGGTGATAGAATAACCTTTTATAAAAACCGTTCACACCGGTGTGCGCTCTTTAAGTTGATACGCTGTTTAATGAAAGCTCCCTTTATTTATCTTTCATGTTTCCCTTCAATCTCTATCACATGACCCTACCTCCTGTGGAAATGAAAACGTCACGTCTTCATTTTATCGATTATGTCAGGATGTTTCCATCGGCCTGGGTGTTTGAGCACTTTCTGGAGAAGAACGACGCACGCCGCAAGATACTCTCCTCAAATGCCGTACAGGAACGTGTCCGGCATTTTTCGCACGCCGATGCGCTGCGCCGGCAGTTCGAATCCATGGATCCCGGCCAACGGCTCCAATGCAGCCTTGCCTATCTTCTGGGCGACAGCGGACTGCCGGCGCCGGAAAGCTGCGTTGACCATCTGAAAGCCCCTTTGGTGAGATCGTTTCTTATTTATGCCGGCCGTAATGCAGACGGGACCGTTCGCTATTTCGGGTTCCCCGAATTCGAGCCGGTCCTCCGGCCGCTCTTCGCGGTAACGATTCCCGGGGCGGCTGCGGTAAAACTCAAGGCAGCGCCGGTTTCTCCGCGGCCCGCGCACTGTTTCAATGACATCGCCGCGTTCATGACGCTGGCCCTGCAGGGATTGCTTGAAAAGAAAAAACAGGGCGGTCTGACGAGAACCGGGCTGCAGAAAATAGCCCGATTGACCAATGACGAATCGGAAGGCATGGCCGGACTTCTCATTTATTGCGCACTGCATATGGAAATTCTCCGGGAAAATGAAAAAGGATATTTCCCGGCAGACAGAAAATTTGAAGAGTGGCTTTCTGCACCGGCAGACCATCGCGCTGCCGGGCTGGTCCGTTGCGCAGCCGAGTTCGCCGGTTCGTGGTGCCTGGAACTCCTGCGGGAAACGCTTCAGCGGGCCGGCGCCGCATGGCTCTCCTGCAGTGTTTTCCCGGAAAAAGAGCGTACTGCGGCAATAACCGCATTGCGGATTTTCCGCTGGGCCGGTCTTATCGAAGTGGCAAAAGCGGGGGGTGAGATCGTTTTCGGCGCAATTCGGGAAAAGAGTTCCGCCGCGCCGGCCGAAAAGAAGGGCGCCATCGTCGTGCTGCCGGATTTCAGCGCAGTCATTGCACAGGAAGTGTTTCCGGAGCACCTGTACGGTTTCGGCCTTATCGGAACGCTGCAGTCGCTTGACCGTGTTTACAAAGGAGCCATCGACCGCCGGGTACTCAACGATTCGCTTGCCATGGGTTTTCAGGGCGAAACAATTCTTGCACGGCTTACTGAATGGCATGCGCCCGCCAACGTTATCGCAACGGTCCGCGAATGGATCCGCGAATTTCACCGTTTGTATATTACCGAAGGCCCGATGCTGGTTGCAACCGACGAGAAGGTTTCATTTGAGATAGGGGCGTACGGGCCGCTCAGTGAGTATCTGGAGCCTCTCCCGGCGTATGCAGTGTTCCGGATACGGCCTGGCGCCGGGCCGGCCGTAAAGGAGATCCTGACGAATGCGGGGTTTGATCACCGGATGCCGATTTCCGACCGGCCGCTCCTTGATGGGAAAAAAAACACGGAGACGCCGGCAGGATACGATGTCTGGGAACCGGTCATACGCGCGGACGGAGATTTGCCGAAACAGGAACTCTCGTTGCGCGGTAAAAAATACGGCACCGGACTGAAAATGCTCGATCTCAACGAAACCACACATGTCATCGATTATGCCGTCCTTACCGGGCAGCGGTTGATGGTCGATTACAGCGGCAGCCCGGGGCTCCGGAAAGCGGTATACACGCTGACGCCCCTTTCACGCACTGCGGGCGCGGAGCCGCTTCTCGATGGCGCCATCGGCGGCGGCAGGAAAAAGCAGTTTACTATAAGGAAGATCAGCAGAATAGGGGTCGTTACCC
Source organism: Chitinispirillaceae bacterium (assembly GCA_049514575.1). Taxonomy (GTDB): domain Bacteria; phylum Fibrobacterota; class Chitinivibrionia; order Chitinivibrionales; family Chitinispirillaceae; genus BOG-1184. Next base: position 6,569 of record JBEKUX010000040.1, read on the forward strand.
CATGAAGGCGCATCGCGGATTTGTCCATCTCCATACCCATACCGAGTACAGTTTCCTCGACGGTGCGATCCGGGTTCCGGATCTGGTGGAACGGGCGGTGCAGTTCGGCATGCCGGCGCTGGCCATTACTGACCACGGGGGGCTGTTCGGCGCCGTGGAGTTTTACGAGACCTGTATGGCGAAAGGCATCAAGCCCATACTTGGATTTGAGGCATACATAGCGCCTGCTTCCCGTTTTGACAAGCAGTCGACCGGCGACGAGCGGTCGTACCACCACCTTATCCTTCTGGCCAGGGACAACGACGGGTGGAAGAACATCATGCGGCTCAGCACGATCGGCTATAAAGAGGGCTTTTATTACAAACCGCGTATCGATCTGGATGTCCTGCGGGCGTATTCGAAAGGGATTATCGCCGCATCGGCGTGCATTGCCGGCGCCATTCCCCGCGCGCTTCTCGACGGCAAACGCGAACTGGCGAAGAAAATCGCGCTCGAGTACCGGTCGATTTTCGGGGAAAAGAATTTTTATCTTGAGCTGCAGAACCACGGTATCGATGAGGAGATCGTCGCGTTCGACGAAATGATAAAACTCGGCCGCGAACTCGGCATACCCTTCATCGTGACGAACGACGCCCATTACCTCAACAAGGAAGACGCGGTTTCGCACGAAGTGCTTCTCTGCATCCAGACGCAAACCACCATGGCCGATCAGAACCGTTATAAATTCTCCTCGGACCAGGTGTATTTCAAATCGCAGGAGGAGATGGCAAAGCTGTTTCCCGACCTTCCCGAAGCCATGGCCAATACGCTTGAAATCGCGGAACGGTGCAACGTATCGATTCAGGCAACGCCGCAGCTCCCTGTTCCGGCCGTTCCCGAAGGTTTTTCAAGTCCTGAGGATTATTTAAAGTCGATCGCCCATACGGGTATCAAGGCCAAGTACGCGCATGTCACGCCGGGGCTTGCAGAACGGCTCGACTACGAACTCGGCGTCATCTGTTCCATGGGGTTCGCCGGTTATTTCCTTATCGTCAAGGATTTCGTCGATGAAGCGCAGCGCCAGAAGATCATGGTGGGAGCGCGCGGGTCGGTGGCGGGCAGCCTCGTCGCCCACGTGATCGGTATTACCAACGTCGACCCGATCAGGTTCGACCTGATTTTTGAGCGGTTCCTGAATCCCGAACGCATTTCCATGCCCGATGCGGACATCGATTTCGCCGACAGGGACCGGTACAAGGTGATCGATTACGTCATCGGACAATACGGCCGTGACGCGGTGTGCCAGATCATCAACTTTATCCGGATGAAGGCGAAGATGGTGGTGAAGGACGTTGCCCGGGCAATGGGCATACCGCTTGCCGAGGCCAACCGGCTCTCGTCGATGGTCAGCGAGAAAAGTCTTAAGGAATCGGTTGACGCAAACGGCGAGCTGGCGCGCGCGATCAAGGGCAATCCGCAGTATAAGGAGCTTTTTCATCATGCCGGGGTGCTTGAAGGCCTTGCGCGGCAGGCGGGCATGCACGCCGGCGGCGTCATCATCGCACGGGGCGATGTGGTAAACTGGGCGCCCCTTTTCCAGCAGCCGGGCACCGACAACGTGATGACGCAGTTCGATATGAACCATGTGGAACATGTCGGCCTCATCAAAATGGATTTTCTGGGCCTGCGGACGCTTACCGTGCTCCAGGAAACGCTGCGGCTTGTTGCCAATTATCACGGCATAGTAATTGACGTATGGAAGATCCCGGAAAACGATGAAAAAACCTACGATCTGTTCGGCAAAGGCGAGACCATCGGCGTGTTCCAGTTCGATTCGCAGGGCATGCAGGATTACCTGCGGAAGCTGAAGCCTACGAGCATCGACGATATCATTGCCATGGCGGCGCTGTACCGCCCCGGGCCGATGGACAACATCGATACCTATATCCACCGCAAGCACGGCAAGGAAAAGGTCAGATATCCGCACCCGATGCTCGGAGAGATCCTGGACGTCACCTATGGCGTCATTATTTATCAGGAGCAGGTGATGCGCATCGCGCAGCGGATGGCCGGGTTTACCCTCGGCGAAGCGGATGTCCTCCGCAAAGCCATGGGGAAGAAAAAAATCGATGCAATGGAGGACATGCGGAAAAAATTCGTGGAAGGGGCGGTTTCCGGCGGCATCGACAAAAAGACCGCCTCCGACGTGTTCGACCTTATGGCAAAGTTCGCCCAGTACGGTTTCAACAAGGCGCATGCCACCATGTACGCCCATGTCGCCTACCAGTGCGCCTACCTGAAGGCACACTACCCCCTTGAGTATCTTACCGCCAACTTGACTTCGTACATCGGCAATCAGGACGAATTTATCAAAGTCAAAAATGAAACGGAACGTATGGGCATCACCATACTCCCGCCCGACATTAATGCGAGCGACGGCAGTTGCAGTATCGATAACGGGCAAATGCGGCTCGGACTCCTGGCGATAAAGAACGTCGGCCAGGCGGCCGAAGCGCTTCTTGAGGAGCGAACGAAGAACGGGCGTTTCACTTCGCTTTTCAACCTTTGCAAACGGGTCGACCTGCGCAGGGTCAACCGGAAGTGCCTTGAATCGCTTGTCTATGCCGGCGCGCTTGACAGCCTCAAGGGCACCCGCGCGCAGCTTTTTGAAACCATCGATAATGCTCTTGAGTACGGGGCCGGTTTTCAGAAAGACCGTCTGGCCGGGCAGGTCAACCTTTTTGACGACCTGTTTTCCGCTTCCGGCAGTGCCGGAGATGCGGCCATGACGGCGCCCGAGCCGGCGCTTGTCGATGCACCGGCGTGGCCCTATACCACGGTGCTTCAGCATGAAAAAGAGTACCTGAATTTCTATGTGAGCGGACATCCGCTCGACCGTTTTTTCGACGAGATCCGGGGTTTCGCCACGATTTCGCTCAAAAGCGAGGTGATTGCGGCGACCAAGGACGGCGCCTCGGTAACCGTCGGCGGGCTTGTCACTTCGGTAAAGCAGCACATACAGCGGGATGGAAAGCCGATGGCGTTTCTGGAAATCGAGGATTTCGACGGTTCGGTGGAGCTGCTCGTCTTCGGCGATGTGTACGAAAAGTACCGCCACCTTCTTACGGAAGACGCCATGGTGCTTGTGCATGGTGCGATTACCAAGCGCGAAGGCGACGAAAAACCGAAGATCAGGGTCGATGCCTGCATGGCCCTTTCGGATGCGAGGGAAAAACTTGCAAAAAGCGTGCATATACGGATGCATACCAATGGTCTTGAGAAGGAGTTCCTGGACGAAGTCTACCGCTGGTGCGGCAGAAACGGCGGGGAATGCGCGTTGATCGTTCATCTGGTGACGGCGGAAGGCAATGAATACCGCGTACGCGCCCGCAATGTCAACGTTGCGTCATCGTTTGACGCCGTGAAAGAGCTCCGAGCGCAGGTCGGCAAGGAGAACGTGTGGATAGGAAAATCAACCTCATGAAAACAGTCGTTATGTTCCCCCTTTTTTTTATATGGTTTTTGATTAGCGGCATCGTCTACAGCACGGTCTGCATCGTAGGCGGCATGGTTTCCCGCAGGTTTGCTCAGTACATTGCCCGCGCGTGGTGCCGCCACCTGCTGCATATCATCGGCGTACGGATGAAGGTGACAGGCGCCGAAAAGCTTTCGCTCGAAAACCGCTACGTTTTTTTCGCCAACCACCAGAGCGCGCTTGATATTCCATTGCTCTATTCCGGATTATCGCACCCGCTCTGTTTTATTGCGAAGAAAGAACTCTTTCTGATCCCCTTTTTCGGATGGGGCATTGCCGTGGTAGGCCATGTCAGGATCGACCGTTCCAGCGCACGCAGTGCGCGCGAGTCGCTTGCCCGCGGCGTGGAGCATCTGAAAAAGCACCGTCTTTCGCTCGTGCTCTTTCCCGAAGGCACCCGCAGCGCGGACGGGATGCTCGGCGAATTCAAAAAGGGGAGTTTTACCGTTGCGCTCGATGCGGGCGTTCCCGTGGTACCGGTTGCTATCCGCAAAGCCAACGAACGCCTTCGGAAAAAAAGCCTGATCGTCAGGCCGGGTCTTGTGTTTCTCGATATCTGCGATCCGATTGATCCGGCGGGAATGGAAAAAAGCGAACTGGCAGCAAAGGTAAGAGGGGAGATAGAGAAGATTGTAAATTCTAAATAGTAAGGGCGACCCGCTGGGTCGCCACAAAAAAACGCCCCGGTAAAAACCTATAAAAAGCAAGAAGGGGCTCTTTCGAACCCCTTCTGCCTCAGGCTTTCGCCTGATACCCCATCATCATCACACACATCTGCCATCTTTCGTGGCGTTGCTTATATATATTGCAAGCCCCGTGCCAAATGATATTTCTGTCATGAAAATTATTCAAGCAGACGAAATGATATTGATAAATAATGTGTTGCAGAGATTTCTGATGTTTATTTTTTCAAAGTGATACGGATAGTGTTTCAGTGAAAATTATACCAATACAGGGCATATTTACCGGTAAAGGGAATTATTCGGGTCGTTTATTTCCAGCCCCTGACGGGTTTGAAGCTTGCTTTATGCGAAAAATTGCCCGATCAAGCTTTACAGAAGGTTCCGTATCCTCTGCCACCCCTCTTCGGGTATCGTGGCGCCGATGATTTTGCACACTTCGTAGCCGCAGGCGGAACCGAGGGCGCCGCATTTTTCAAGGGGAAACCCCTGCAGAAGTCCGTAAAGAAATCCGGATGCCCATAAATCTCCCGCACCGGTGGTGTCGGTGACGGGTGCGCCTCCGCCCATAGCCCCAATCCGGGTAATGGAGCCGCGGTAACCGATCAGACTGCCCCTGCTTCCGATTTTTACGACGGCGATTTCGACGTTTTCAGAAAGGGTAGTGCATGCTTTTTCCTCATCACCCTGTCCGGTGAAAGCACGCGCTTCGTCTTCATTGGCGATGAGGATGTCGACGTATTTAGCAATGATTGTTTGCAGAAAATCCATGGATTTTTCCACCACCGTATAGCTTGCCAGATCGAGCGAAACCCAGGCTCCGGACCTTTCCGCCGCATCCAGAACAGCCTGCATCAGCTTCTGATTGAAAAGCAGATACCCCTCGCAATGCACCAATGCTGCGTTTTTAAAAAGCGGGTCCGTGATTTCCGAAGGGTCGGTTTCGGCTGATGCGCCGAGAAAGGTGAGCATGGAACGCTGCGCATCAGGGGTGATGACTGAAAGCACCTGACCCGTGGGGGTTGATGAGGTGAACAGCACGGGTTCGACACTATGCCGCCGCAGGCCCGATTCGAAAAGCGATCCGAATTCATCATTGCCGCGTTTTCCGATAAAGCGTGCATTGCCGCCCAGCTTGCCGATGCCGAGTATGGTATTACAGGCTGAACCTCCCGGCACAATTACCGGTTTTTTGTCGGTTTTACGCAACAGCTCCGGGATACAGAAGCTGTTGACCAGCGTCATGCCTCCTTTCTGCGCGCCGGCGGTTTGCAGAAAAGTATCGGATTCAAGGAGGCATATATCAATGAGCGCAGATCCTACACCTACCACAACGGTTTTCGGAGGGATTGCTCTAAAAGAGGTTCTCATCAGTGAATTCCTGTCTGTTTCGGGGCAATTACTCTGTTGTTGAAGCGAAGGACAGTTGAAAAAATAGTTGTTGGGCAGGTCTATTTACTTTACGCGTGTAGTAAGGTATAATAAATCAGGGGAAACAATTTTCGTGAAAAAAATCTATCGACTGGAAAAAGGGAAGGAAATCGCCGGCATTTGTGCAGGAGTTGCCGAAATGTATTCGCTTGATGTAACGGTAGTCCGTCTGGCGTGCATCTTCTTCGCTGTTCTTACGACGGTATGGCCGGCAGTCATAACGTATGTGGTTGGATGGTATCTTATTCCGGTAAAGGAAACCGGTGTGCCGTAAGTTTTATTTTTTCCTTGATTTAATGTTACATAATTGCCTATTTTAACATGGATTATATTTTTCCGTGACCGCACTGATTTCCGGTCTGCAACGGGAATGGAGAAACGCACATTGTTATGTATCAATGATGCGAAAAGAATGTGTTTGAAGGAGAAGCGGTTTAATCGGTATATCCGAATGACGGCGAAAGCGATAGAAATCAGGTAATGATCACTTTTCAATAAAAACAATGAAAAAGCCGAACTCTTACTTTATCTTTGTAAATCCCACATCGGTTTCCCGCGTTCATCGGGTGCGGATAAATGCTGTCCTGACGTATTTGCTTATCATCGGCCTTGTTGCAGGAACGATCGGTTTTGTCCGTCTTGTGTGGTTTTCCGCGTCCTACTCCCTGGGAAAGATCGGATATTATCATGCGCGCTGCGAAAACGAAGGGCTCATGATGAAAATAGATTTTCTTGACAAATTTCTTTTAAAAGAAACGTCAAAGCTGAATAACCTGATAGCGTTTGAAGATTGTACACGTCTTACTTACGGTATGAATTCGATCAGTACCGATGTCCGTAAAGCCGGTATCGGCGGAACCCCTTCGGCGGAAGAAAAAGCTGATGTTACCTGTACCAACCCTTCGCTTATTAAATCCACTTCTGTGCAGGAGAGCCTGTCGACTCTTCTGCGAAGGGCTCAGCTGGAAAACGCCACGTTTGAACAGATGGGGGAATATGTAGGGCACCTCTACCGGTACTGGTCGCAGAGCCCGTCGATCAGGCCGACGACAGGGATCGTGACTTCGGGTTTTGGCTATCGTTCAGACCCCATCACCGGTGAAACGCTTTTTCACGACGGCCTCGATATCGCAAACCAGATCGGGACCCCGGTATTCGCTCCGGCCGACGGCATCGTTAAGGCAACGGGTGTGCTGCAGAACTTCGGAAATGCGGTCGTTATCGGGCATCCAGAAAGCGGCGTTGAAACGATCTTCGGTCACCTCAGCAATTATACGGTGCAGGCCCAACAGATGGTAAAAAGGGGCGATCTCATCGGGTTTGTCGGCAACACGGGGAAAAGCACGGGTCCGCATCTTCACTATGAAATCCGCCAGAACGGCCGTGCCATTAACCCATGCCCGTTCATTCTTCCCTCAGACAAGACCACCGATTAAACTGCCATTTGCTTCAGCAAATCGATTGACTGCGTAAAAACAGCATGCAACACTGGTTTCTTTATATGGTCCGGTGCGGCGATAACAGCCTCTATACCGGCATTACCACGGATATCGGGCGGCGGATCGCGGAGCACCGGGGAAAAGGACGAAGGGGCGCGAAATATCTTCGCGGCAAAGGGCCGCTGAAACTGGTTTATAAGAAAAAGGTCGGGACGAAAAGCCAGGCGTTGAAAATGGAATGCCGGGTGAAGAGGATGAAGAAAAAAGAAAAAGAGGAAATGACAAGAAAAACGAACCAATGATATGCAACGTGCATCCGCTGTTTGATCCCTTTCCTGCAATCCCCTGAAAAACCGAATTTTTAGTAATAATTAAAAAACCAACAGTAATCGTAAATTTCTTCATAGTGTTCTTCGTAGTACTATTGCATCGGACAGACGGTGGGAATGGTGAAGAAACAGTACAGATAAATCCCACCGGTGTTTTTAACAGATGTATTCAGGAAAAGAAGGGAGGCCTGCAGCGAATCAAACACGATAAAAAAGAAGTAAAATTTAAAGACGTTTTTGTTGGCGGTCCTCTTTTGAGAGGATCGGGAAGTAGTTTGTTCAAGTAAGGCACAGTCAGTGAAAGAAGTACCGACTGTGAGCACCGACGGGTGTAGTGAAAGAGCCGCTGTTATAAGTTTAGCAGGCGGCTCTTTTAATTTTACTAACGCCTACCTCATTAAAACTTGATTAAAAGCGCCGCCACAGCCGCAACTGCGCCGATCAATACAGATAAGAACAATATGAACAGCGCTTTCTGCCTGTCCTTTTTCCTGAATTCAGCCTGCAGTACCGTGTCGGTCTTTCCCACCTCAGGCCCGAAATTGAAAACGCCCTTCATTCCGAAGCCGGCGCAGAAATGGAGGGCGGACTGGAGAAATCCCGTAGCGGCCATGCTTGCCGGCAAAAAAACAAAAAGCCGCCAAATCTGCGGGGTGCGGGCGAGTATAAATATGGTCCAGAGCGCGATCGTTGTTACCAGCCCGATCCATCCGGCCATCCTTCGCGCCCGTCTTTCCGCTGGCCCGATGTTGCAAACTCCGGGGATGTAGTCGGATTTTGATGTGTCGGTATTTTCTTTTTCCACAATGACCTCCATTATGCCGGTGCTGCGGCTTTTGCCTCACCCCGAACTTTGTTTTTCCCCTCTCCACTTGTGGAGAGCCGTTCTTTGAATAGAATTATCTATCCAAATAAGGCCTTTAGGGGGAGAAGGGGGAGAGGCGAGTTTCGGTAATTCATTCCTTGTGTTGTTTTACGTATTGTAACGTCCATGTCATGTCGATCAACTTTATACTTCCTCTTTAACTGTTCTGGTTGATTTTGAATAGTCGGTGGATTGTAAAGATTTGGCAGTCATTTTGTAAATGGTCCAAATAATGAACCCTTCTTTGCCGATATATTTCATGTAGCCGGGCGATTTCCGCTCAAGTTTTTCCAGAACGCCGTTAAATTCATCTCCTTCAGGGACACGTATGGCTTTTCCGGTAACCGCAACACTCCTGAATTCTTTTACCGATTGATTCATGTTCGGGAAATAAAGCGTAATAAACGGATTAACGCCGATATGTTTGACTTTCTGCGAGGCTATGCGCGTTACGAAATAGATATCAAGGCCGTTATTCACAAATGGACCTATCTCCCGTACCGCAGGCTGGTTTTCTTCCCCTACGGTTATAAGCAACGCGTACGATGATTTCTCAATATAGCAGACCGCCTCTGCTGCTAGCGCACTCATGGAACCGCTCCTGTTGCTATTGACTTTTTAAAAAAGAAAATTAATATTTACTTCTTCCTTTTTCCTGATATTTTCTCTACTTCCAGACAACTTACCATTGTTTTCTTCATTATAGCATCATCATAAATCCAATTGTCTTTGCCGGTATATTGTTTCATCAACAAATTCAAGCCAAGGGTTCGTTCCTCATTATTTTCAACAATTTTCATCTGGCCGTAGCCGACCACGCTTCGATATTTCATTCCATAATTACATGCTTTTTCACCTTGAACAAAAGGATCGAAGATTGAAATCGAAAAACAGACCCGGGGACTGTTTTTTATGCAATTTATTTTCCGTCCTTCAGGTGCTGAATGAAAATAAAATTTAATTTTGTCGCCATCCCAGCTATAGCCGTAATTCAACGTTACAAGGTACGGTTCATTTCCATCAATAAAAGCAATTTGTATGATCTTCCCGTCATTCAACACATTTATAAGTTCTTCTTTTGATTTCAGTTCTCTGTCGGGCCTTCGCATTTTTCTATCTCCTTTCCATGCCGACGCAGAGCACGCAACGTGTGCCAAACTGTTTGCCGTTGTAAACTATCAATGGTTAAAAGCTTTAATGTAGCCTTTACAATGGCAAACATTAGCTGTTGGCTGACGAATTCCGCCGCTGTCTTTTGCTTTGAAGCGCGCTCCATTATTTTTCTTGTGAAATTTGATAAATTACCAAAACCTTATCCTTAATAGTTAATTCACCTGGATCAATTTTGAAAAGTTGCGATGATGTTTTTACAGAAGATAAGGTCTGTGATCCTCTTGCATCACTAGCTTCATCTTCCCCCATTAATGATCCAATTAAATCGCCCCCACCGCCAAAACCAGAACCGTAGCCAATGCCACCATAGTCTTCGTTATCGTAATCGTATTTTGATTTTGCAGTTGAAAATAAAATTGGCTTTCCTAATTTAAGTTTATTGTATTGACAAATAGTTTCTGCTTTCATCTTTGCATCATCCATTGCCCGTTTAAGCGCAATTCCTTTTATAGAATCAAGTTTGGTATGGGAGAACTGCATTCTAGATACTGATATTCCTGTATTTGTTATGAGGTCACGGGCAAAAAGAGATAATTTTGCCAGATCTTTAAACTTGACTTGTACTTCTTTTGATGCCTTATACCCGTTGGAAACCCATTTTCTGTCAGTGTATTCGCGATCTTCACCAATACTCATAGGCATAACGACGAAATCTTCCTTTTGTAATTTGTATTTGTCAAATATCGGAAAGATAATATTGACCAATTGATCTAGTTTGATAAGAGTTGAATCGTAATTCTTATTCTTTGCTGTGGCCCCTACTGAAAAGGAAGTCATATTGGGGACAGCTGTAACCTTTCCAATTCCTTCAACGTTGATAGTGTTTTCATTATTCATCTGTCCAAAAACAAGAATACTAAAAGATAAAACCAATACCGTAGCTTTCATTTCTCCTCCTTTTCTGAATTTGAATTGTTTCATGTCTATTCTATGTTTTGTGCGCGGATCTTTCTATCTATCTTTGCGGCGGAATATGTTGGCCAACTAGAAAAAATACGCAATATATTAAAAATAAGAAACCGTAATAATTATTTCGTACTTTGTTCCGAAAATGGATAAAGGATGCAATGATTACAATTCAGGATTGCTTCCTTTATTCTTCTCTAAAATATTCAAATTCGCCAATGGATTTCGGATTTTACCAATGACGTTGTCACTTACATGTCTATAGATTTCAGCCGTTTTACTCAGGGATTTTACGAGTTTTATAAGCCGGATAATGCGCCACTCTTTTTCAGAGGGCGAATAGGGAAGGACTATCGTTTCAGCAACAGCGGCAGCATTTCTAAGTAGGACCATGAAAGATTTCCCCTGGGGTAAGAGGAATGCATTGTCTGATGACAGGGATAATATACGTTTCAGAGGGCAGACAGAAAAAGGATCTTTGCCGCCAATCACCCTCCCTCTGCGGAGAGGGTGCCTGCCGTAAAGCAGGCGGGTGAGGTCAGATTAAGAAAACGAATTTATTCCTTCGATTATTCCATCTCGCAATTAATGCCGTGGTGATGGCAGAATGATTTTACCTTCGTTGCCATTTCCGCGTAGAACCCCGCGCGGTCCGGATACTTTCGGGCCAGGGGGCTGTAGTTCCAGCCGCCGAAATAAATAGAATCCACAAAGGCCACAGCTTCCAGCAAAGCACCGAAATCTTGCCGGACAATATTGGGCGTGGGATACGGTTCGATGTGCGCATAGGTGGGAAAGCCCTGGTCGTGTAAATAGCGTAATGCCCTGATCCGGTCTGCATAAGGCGCCGCGCCAGGCTCCCAGCGCTGCCGGAAACTTTCGTTCAGAGAAATAAGACTGATTCCATAATGATTTTTCCGGCTGAAAGCAGGGCCGGCCAATGCCGGGGGAAGCACACCCTTGGTCAACACATCGCACGCCAGGCCGCCGGCATTAATTTTTTCAATGATGCGCAAGCTCAGGGATTGGATTTCCGGCCAACCGACCATAAAGGGGTCTGTGGTCAGGCATAAGTGGACCCGGAATTCTTCCGCCCCTGGCCCGGCAGCGGCTTTTGCCCGGAGTTTGGGCAGCTCCTTGTCCAACAGTTCCAAGGCATTGGTCACCAGTTTAGGCCTGCGCCACTCCTTATAACCGGCCGCGCGGCCGTAGTGCCTGGCCATGGAAAAGGCGTAACATGGATACCGGCACCCGTGGCTGCAGCCCTGAACGTGGTTCAGGCAATAAAAGCCCAGGCCGCTTTTATAAATAAGGGATTTTCGCGTGATGGTTTCCATACCAATCATGACCGAATGACTTCTATTAAAAATCCTTGCCTTTCCGTATTTTTATAAAAATTCCGTCATCACGTTAATAAAAGTTTTTTGCGACTAAGGTCTAACAAAAACGTATCTTCCCAAACTCCTGCGGCCGGTGGAAATTCTTTTCGCTCACCGGCGACCAGGCCGCCCAGTGCGGGTAGCTGGTTTCGTCGCCGCATTTGTAAAAGTTCGCCCGCCACTCCTGGCCGGCAAGAGGTCCGACAAAACCGATAAAGGGCTCAAAAACTTTCACCGGAACGTTGAGTTCAATGCACCATTCGACTGGTCCGGAAATTTCAGGCTCCACGACCGACGGCGCCGAATGATATATCCCGATCGTCCGGCAGGTTTCATAAGGCAGGGGAGTGAATTTCTTGAGTTTATTATTAATTCTTTCCGGGTCTTCCACGTACGAAGCATACAGGCTGCCGCCGCAATTGATTTCAAAATTAAAATAGCCTTTATCGGGTCTGGGCTGCACAAACCACTCCACGCAGGAGTCTCTCCAGACTTCGGCCATATAGCCGGTATGAGTGCAGCGGACATAACGGTCAGAGACTTTGAAAAAAACATGGATTGAATGGTCATCGAATAGCAGTTTTACCTGGGTCTGCGGCCTATGGTCTGAACTTTCTTTAAGGAAATTCGAGACAGCGGCGATTTCGGCATGCTGCCAGGCTTGGTGGTCCCATTGTCCGGATAAGGGAAATGGAGATAAACAGGGTTTTATGGAATAAGAATTCATACGAATGTTTTAAAGTAGAGACGCACGGCCGTGCGTCTCTACACAATGGGCGATTCATGAATCGCCCCTACAAAAAAATATTTAGTATTATTATCTTTACTCGTTATATTTAATACTCTCCCTGAACCTCTTATGAAACCACCCGAACCAGTGTTCGGGGTTCTGCCTGATCCAACCTGAAAGGATGTCGTTGTGCTGGGTTTGAAGAACGGTGATCGCTTCTTCGCCGGATTTGCCGGACAATTCAGGCTGCGGCGCGACCGAGATGACCACATCATAAGTGTTGTCATCACGCAAAAGTGCATACGTTGGGAGGACCGCACAGCCGGTTTTGTGAACCAGGCCCGCGACAGTGCGGATCGTGCTCGTCTCCTTGCCTAAAAAGGGCGCCATCGTGCCCTGGCTGCCCGGATGCTGGTCGATCAGAATGGCTACAAGCTGGCTCTTTTTGAGTGTCTGGTAGATTTTGCGCAGCGCATGGTCGACATAGATCGTTTCCACCGATGCCGCTGTTCGTTTGCGAGCAAGCCAGTTATCGACAAGTTTATTACGCATCGGCTTTGCAACGACATTGAGCAGGCCGCTGAAATGGCTGCCAAACATATCGGCCAGAAGTTCCCAATTGCCGAAATGGCCGAGCAGCACGATGACCCCTTTGCCTTTGTCTAAAAGCGGCTGGATAAGTTCAAGGTTATGGATCCGGTGAGGAGGGAGTCTGGCCGTTCTGCGCAAAAAATCCACTGCGTATTTTCCCATCATCCGGTAGAGCTTTATTGTGATTCTTTGTTGTTCGTCGGGCGTCCAGATGTTCACAAACTCCATATTTTTCCGGACGATTTTCCTGTACGAGCCGCTTGCGTACAGGCATTTTCCGAGAAAGGCCCCGAATGATAATGCCGTTGGCCGGGGTAATAGGGATAGAAAGGTCTGTAGAAGACGTAACAATAAGTATTCTAGTAAATGAGAGAATTTTTTATTGAACATATAATTTTGGGCGTTTCCCCGCAAAGCGGGGCCGGTTCTTCTACAGGCTACCCGTTGGTCGGTCTGCATCGCTATTCGGCTAACGCCTTTAGCTCTTCAGACTGCCTTCCTCAGCTTCGCTTCGGTCGGCACCTTCCGTCGCCCCTAACGCTAAAGAAAGAAATACCATGCAAACATGCATTTTTGTTTTGCGTTAGCTCGGACGGAGGGTGAGCGGAGCGAAGTGCCGCAGGCACCGAGGCGAACAGCCGAGCCCGGAGAAGGAGCGACCCTCGTCTGTAAAAAACAGACGAGGGGAACGCCCGGATAATTTATTAAGTGTTATTATTAAAATAATTTTTACCCCGCAAGTTATTTGAAAAAGGAATATATTTTCACAACTGGAAATTATAATTAGAGAAAGGCAATAATGATTGATGGAATTGTAATGTTCTCAGGCGGATTGGACAGCGTCTGTGCGACGCATTTATTATTATCGCAGGGTTTAAAGCTGAAAGCCCTTCATTTCGTTTTGCCGTTTTATTCCGGCCTCGGCATGGAATTCACGCAGGTAAAAACAGCTGCCGAAAAGCTCGGCGTGCCTTTGCAGATAATCGAAGAGAGCGAAGAGTATCTTGCGGTAGTGAAAAATCCGGTTTTTGGGTTCGGGAAAAACGTCAACCCGTGCGTAGATTGCCGGATCCACCGGCTTAAAACCGCGAAAAAACTGATGGAAGCAGAAGGCGCTTCATTTATCGCAACCGGTGAAGTAGTCGGTCAGCGGCCCATGTCGCAAAGGATGGACTGCCTTCACAAGATTGAAAACCACGCCGCGCTGAAAGGGTATCTCATACGGCCGCTTTCGGCAAAGCTTCTGCCGCCGACCCTGGCTGAACAGAAAGGCATCATCGACCGTGAAAAACTGCTTTCGATTTCCGGAAGGGGCCGCAGGGAACAGATCGCCTATGCGCGGAAATATGGTCTTGTTCACGGCACACCGGCAGGCGGCTGCACTTTGACTAATGAAAAGACAGCCGACCGGTTCAACGATCTTGTCCGCAATACGCCCGATTTTGACCTGGAAGATTTCAGGCTTTTGGCCTGGGGACGTCATTTCCGGTTATCGCCGTCGTGCAAACTTGTTGTTGGGCGTGATGACGCCGACAACACTGCGCTTGAGAGAATCTCATCCGGCGCAGACGGGCTGCTGTGTCTGCCCGATACTGTCCCCGGGCCTTTCGGTATACTTCGAGGTACTACGATTCAGGATTATATCGCAAAATCCGCATCATTTTTTGCCCGCTACACGAAATTCCGCAAAGAAAAGAGCTGCAGGGTAATCTTTAAACATGCGGATAAAGAAGACGTGTTTGAGGTTTTGCCCGCGGCAGATGAAGAGTGCGATCGATTGAGAATATAAATAATAATAATTTTTCATTTGCTAAAGGCTCCTGCGAGGGTATCGGGTGGGAATTATAAATTATTTGGGCGTGCCCCCTTCGGGGTCGGCGTAGCTACGGGCTACCCGCTGGTCGGTCGCTTCGCGACTGGCTTCGCCACCCTCCGCTTGCCTCACGCAACTGCAATTATATCAATTATTTGTATAGTTATTCCTTATATTGGCTTTCAACGCGATAAAAGCTTATGGGTGCGGGTAAAGGATGCCCAAAATCTGTACGAGCGGTGCCTACCCGCCACCCCGTATAAGGCCTTTAGCCAAAGAAAAAAAATCTTATTATCTTGGAAACATCAAATGAGCAATAATGAGTGAAGCGACAATTCCCATCGCGTCTGCAACAAGCCCGGCGGTCAGGGCATAGCGTGTTTTACGGATGCCGACGCTTCCGAAATAAACCGCCAGCACATAAAAGGTGGTTTCGGTGGAACCTTGCAGCACCGAAACGAGGAACGACCCGAAACTGTTGGGTGCATGATTGATTATTTCGGACATGACCGCGAATGAACCGGTTCCTGAAAGCGGGCGCAGGAACGCGACGGGCAGGGCTTCGGGCGGAAAACCGATACGCGAGGTGAGCGGGCTGACAAGTCTAATGAAAAGGTCGAGAGCGCCGCTTTCGCGGAACATGCCGATTGCCACAAAGATCGCTACAAGAAACGGCAGTATGCGGACCGCGACGTTGAATCCCTCTTTCGCCCCGTCGGTAAGCGCCTCATAAACCTTGACGCCACGGAAATAACCGAAGAGGAGAAATCCTCCCATCAGAAAAGGGATCAGCCAGCCTGTTCCTTTCACAAGGAGGTCGCTGTTAAAAACCGGCAAATGTTTTACAACAAAGAAGTGATAGGGGATAGCTGCAAAGAAGGCAATAATAAGTGCGATCGTGACTATTTTACCTATAAGGCCTGGTTTGAAGGTTTCTTCAGACAGGGTTTTCTCGGTTTTTTCTGCATCAGTTTCAGCGGCTGAAACCTTTACGTTTTCCTGAAGCACGGGACGTGGGTCCGGGCTTCTCCGCGCAAAGAGCTTTGCGGTCACGATCCCGGTGATCGTGGCGCAGGTCGTTGCTACAAGGGTCGGAACGAGTATCGAACCGGGACTGGAAGCCCCGGCCGCGGCCCGGACGGCAATGACCCCGATCGGCAGCGAAATATGTGAGGTGTTGATGGCGAGGAACAAACACATGGCGTTGGTGGCCCTGCCTTTTTCCGCATTGAGCTTGTCCAGCTCAGCCATGGCCTTGATGCCCATGGGCGTCGCCGCGTTGCCGAGTCCCAAGAGATTGGCCCCGATGTTCATGATCATTGCCGACATGGCAGGATGGTCCCCGGGAATGTCCGGGAAAAGCCATACCATGAGGGGCCGTATGGCACGGCAGATCATGGCCATAAGCCCTGCGTTTTCCGCGACTTTCATGATGCCGAGCCAGAGCGCCATGGCGCCGATGAGCGCGATCGCAAGCGTTACGGCGTTCTTCGCGGCTTCAAATGAGGTTTTGGTGATCGCATCCATTCTGCCGTTGTACGCGGCGGCAAGGATGCTTAACAGTATCAGGTAAAGCCAGATGATGTTTATGGCCGAAGGCTTTTTTGCCATAGAAACGTGCCGAAAGGAAAGGTACCGGCTGACGTTGTAAACCGTTTTTATAAACCAGTTTTACAAGCCAGTTTGTAAAATTAATTTTACAAGCTAGCTTTTACAAGCTAGCTTTCCGGAGTATCCTTTTAAACCGGTGTATTTTGTGCCGGATAATGTGCAGCTTTTTGTAGTCTTTTTCGGGTTTTGCCAGGATCTCGTCACGGTCTTTTTTCAGCTGTTTGATCTGGCCTTTGACTTTTGACTTGTCAATGCCGTGGGCGACGTGGTGGACGCGATGGTCGATGCCGAGCGCCTTGCAGAGCCCGACGAGCAGGTGTTCTTTGTTGAGTTGGGAATATCCCTTGACCGCCTCATTCTCGACCCCTTTTGCGATCTCCCTCAGCTGCGCGACGGTCTTTTTTTTCAGTTCCTGGTACGAATAAGCCATAAAAACACTGCCTCCTGTCCTTTAAAATGGTTAACGATTGAAAGTCCGCGGTAATTCACAACGATGGAAGCAAAATAGCTGATCGAAGCGCTGTAATCAAGGGTTTGCGTAAAGCGGCGCCCTGAAACGCTGGTTTGACAAGAATGAGCCGGACTACCTATATTTTCGGCGAAACTTTCCGTTAACGTTTTGCGAGCCCCCTTTTATGAACGGCAATCCTTTACCACGGCGCGACCCTATGAACACCGGCGAGTACGTGAAAATGTACCGTATCGAGGACGGTTATTGGTGGTATGTCGGCATCCGTGAAATAGCGCGCACAATGCTTGACAAATACCTGCCGCAGGGCCGGCGCCTTAGGATTCTTGACGCCGGGAGCGGTACGGGCGGTAATCTGGCGATGCTGAACCGTTACGGGGACGTTTTCGGCATCGAGATAAGCAGGGAGGCCATGGGGTTCCTGAAAAGCAGGAACTTCTTCCGGTTTGCGACGGCTTCAGTGAGCGATATACCCTATCGTGGAGCTGCTTTTGATCTCGTCGACGTGTTTTACGTGAACGAATGCCTGCTGGACGATTCTGCGGCGCTCCGTGAATACTTTCGTGTTCTCAAACCGGGAGGTTTTCTCTACATGTCCGAAGTGGCCTTCGAGGCGATGCGCGGCGAACACGACCTTGCGGTCGGGATCAGGCACCGGTACACGCGGCGCGATCTGGGCCGTCGTCTTGAGGCCGCTGGCTTCAGAGTTCTCCGTACAACCTATGCGAACGCCATTTTAAGTCCGCCGATATTCCTGCTCAGGCGCCTCAGAAGCCTGTTGTCGCCTGTCTCCCGGCCCGAAGAGGCGAAAAGCGATTTTGACCGCGCCCCGGGATTCCTGCACGCGGTGTTCAAGGCGACGCTGTTTATCGAGGCGTTTCTTCTTAAATTCACAAACCTTCCCTTCGGTGTGACAGTCATAGCGGTCGCCCAGAAGGCGGCAGCATGATCAGTATCGTCATTCCGGTATACAATGGGGAAAGCACCCTTGGCGCTCTCCTTGATTCGCTTGAGGCCGACGATTACAAAAAACGGGAAATTATCGTGGTGGACGACGGCAGCACTGATCGCACCGGTGAACTGGCTTCGCGGTACCCGGTGAAACTGATGTCCACCGGCGGCCGCCGGGGCCCGGCAGTCGGGCGTAATATCGGTGCAAAAGAAGCAAAGGGAGAGGTGCTTCTTTTCCTCGACGCAGACACGGTTGCCCGGCACGGTCTTTTGAGCCATGTCGCAGAACGTTTTGAAAATGAGCCGCAGCTCGTTGCCATTGTGGGTTATTACGACAAGGTTCCCCTGAACAAGGGATATTTCGCCCGTTACAAGGCGCTCATCGTTTATTACTGGTTCAGAAACGCCTCAGTCATGGAAAGTTTCGAGACCTGCTGCGGCGCTATCCGCCGTGATGCGTTTTTCAAGGCAGGCGGTTTTGACGAATCGTACATTGCTGCAGACGTTGAAGATTATGAGTTCGGTTACCGCGTCATGGAACAGGGACCGATACAGGTTGATCATCGTATGATCGTTGGCCATAACTTTCCTTCATTTTTAAAGAATTTCCGGAATTATTACAGGCGCTCGAAACTGTGGACGTCGCTGTTTCTTTCGCGTCGCAGGTTCGAGTCAACTGCCACCACGCCCGGGGAAGGCATTTCGCGTATTATGGGTGTCGGCGCCGCGATGCTTCTGATTCTCGGACTCCTGTGGAACATTCTTCTCTATCTCGGCCTGATCGTGTTTGCCGTATATCTTTTTCTGCTTCGAAATTTTCTCGCGCTCCTGCGCGCCGAAGAAGGCGTGATCTTCATGGTATGGGGCATAGGTGTTCATCTGTGCAGTTCCGTGGCGGTTGTTGGGGGCATCGTTGCGGCGATAGCGAACCGACTAATTTTTGCATACAATAAAACAAGACGATGAATTACTAAAGTACTTAAGCCTTTTTCTTGAGCTAAAGACTTTATACGGGGTGGCGGGTGCCTGCCTGCCGAAGCCTCGGCGCAGGCAGGGGCACAGTTTATATAATCCGTTACCCGCACCCACAAGCATAGTTAAAAAATATTTTTTGCAAATGTGTTTCTCAGTTTTTTGCTTTGAATTTCAATTCCACTGAAATTTGAGGGTGGGGGTACGCTAAAGCTCAAAGCTGCACGGGTGGTGCCCACCCCACACCCAATCGGGTGCCTTTAGCTAAAAACAATTTAGGTTATAATCAAAGACGTATATTTGTTATAAGAATATGTCACTTATTAACTCATACGGTCCCTTTCTTCACGCCCCCCTTCGGCCCGTCGAGCCGCAGTACTGCATCTTTTTCGTGACCAACCGGTGCAACGCCCGCTGCGCAATGTGTTTCAACGCGAAGGCCGAAGCGGCAAGCGCTGGAAAAGACCTGGCTCTTGACGAAATAGAAAAAATTGCAAGGGGCTTCAAACGCCTGCTGCAGTTTACCATATCGGGCGGAGAGCCGTATCTGCGCGAAGACCTGCCGGACATTGTCCGCGCGTTTGTCCGGGAAAGCGGCGCGAAGTTCGTCACGCTTACCACGAACGCATTTCTCCCGGACCGGGTTATTCCCGCCACCGAGCGCATTCTGGCCCAAAATCCCGGGGCGCGCTTCAACTTCTGTATTTCCATCGATGACATCGGCGAGCGTCACGACGCTATTCGCGGCGTCAAGGGCGGCTTCGAACGGTTGATGGAAACGTACCGGGAGGCGCTGAAGCTGCGTCGCCGTTTCAATAACGTTGAAATTCACACCACCACGGTACTTTCGGCGCTTAACAGGGAGCGGATTCTTGAGGTGCTCGACTGGATTGACGCAAACTTCGAAGCCGAGGTGCCCGAAGTGCTACTCGTACGCGGTTCACCGCGTGATCCCGGCGCCGTTGGCGTCGATCTCGAAATCTACGAGGCAGCTATGCAAAAGATCGAAACGATGAGCAGAAACAGAGCAGGGAAATCGGGGTTCAAAAACAGACTTATTACCACCCTTACCGCGCAGATGAGTAATGTTCTCGTTAAAAGCGAACGCGAGAAAAGGATGATTGTCCCGTGCGTGGCCGGCAGTAAGCTCGTGGTCATACGCGCCGACGGGACTGTTGACCCATGCGAAATACTGGAAACGCTTGCGCCGTTGGAAAAGAGACCCTCGGGCCTCGAGAATTTTTCTCTCGGCAATCTCCGCGAGTGCGATTACCGGATAAGCGACATCTGCCATTCAGATAAGGCCGAAGGGGTGCGTCGGTTCATAAAGGATACCAAATGTCATTGCACTTTTGAGTGCGCCCTTTTCGCCAGCATGATTTTCGGTCCGGCCTGCTGGCCCCGCCTTGGTTCGCAGTTTATAAAGGATTGGCTGTTTCCCCGATCGTAAACATTCCATCTCATTGTATTAATAATAGCAAAACGTGAGATATGGATTGTATTTTTCACAAGACACCGGCGGTGATGTCTGCTATGCGTGGGAAGGCGATAAAAGCATAGCGTGCGTAAAACTTCGATGGAAATTTACACTTACGACAAATAAGATCGGCAGCAATGGCAAAAATTCTCTTTATTTCTGTGAACGATGTTAACGCGGAAGGCATCAGGAGCCTGTCCGCTAATTTGCAGAAGAACAACCATATAACGTGCATTATTTTTTTAAAAAAACTGGCCCTCAGCAGTTCAAAATTGGAGGGGTATGATTGGGTAGGTATCAATGTGTGGGGAAGGAAGTTCCGCTATGCAAGGGGATCGGAGATCACCGGCAAAGAGAAAACGATTCTGATAAATCTGATTAAGGAAATAAAGCCTGACTTGATAGGTATTACCGTTGTAACGCCATTAAAGAAAAGGATTGCCGAGGTTACTGAATTAATAAAACAGAATTTTACCGTACCGGTTATCTGGGGAGGCCCGGAACCGACCATTAATCCGGAAGATTGCTTGAAATACTGCGATATAGTTCATATCGGAGAGGCGGATCGCAGTATTCTGGATATCGCAACAGCCATTGACGAAGGAAGAGACCTGAAAAGTGCCGGGAATCTCGCCTTTCTGGAAAATGGTACAATTGTCCGTAATCCGTTGCATCCATTGGTAGCCGATTTAGATAAGCTGCCCTATAAGGATATTCATCCGGAGAATAAATTCCTGATAGAGAACAATGTTTTAATAAGGAATTATAATGAAGTCAGCTACAAAGGAATCTCCACCTACTTTATGATCAGCTCGCGCGGATGCCCGTATAATTGTTCGTACTGCTGTGAGAACTTTTATAAGCGGTTATATCTGCCTCTTAATTTTTTGCGACGAAGGTCACCTTTGAATGTGATACAAGAACTGAAGGAAGCGAAAAAGGTCATCGATTATAATAATGTCCGGTTCGAAGATGAAGTTTTTTCTCTTGAAAATGAGTGGCTTCAGGAATTTAAAGACCTATACAAAAAAGAGATCAATTGTCCATTTACCTGCTATATTCATCCTCACAAGAGTATTGAAAAACAGCTGGAGATACTGAAAGAGGCCGGACTTGTTTCTACCTGCCTGGCCATTCAGTCGGGCAGTGAACGGATAAACAGGGAGATCTTCAACCGGAATTTTAACCGGGAGATGTTTCTGAAAACGGCCGGTTTATTGAAGGCGATGGGTATCAGTTTTTATACGGACATTATAACGTTCAATCCGGCCGAAAAAGAAGAGGATCTGCAGGCGACACTGGATATCGTTAACAGATTGCCCAGGCCCTTTGGAATGTGCATTAATAAACTGTATGTCAACAGGGGAACGAAGGTGTATGACGTGATTGACAATTTAATCGACGGCAAGGGGAAGGGCCTGGTTCCGGAAAGAATTTTCATGTACTACGCCCGGTTGTTCTGGCTCACCACCATGTATGAAAGAACCTTTGTCGATTTTATTATTAAAATAAAGATGTTCAGACGCTTTTTGTTTTTATTTGATATGTTTGTATGTTTTTCATACGTACGGCGGGCCATTAAAAAACCACAATTGGCAGTTAATAAATTGATGCAATTACTGAAGAAACAGTAAACAGGTAGTACGGCATTGTTGAACACGCCGGCTGCCGGGTAGACCACGCATACCATTCCGATTTATTTCTTTTCCTCCGACAATGCCCATTTTTCCTTGTTTCTCGCCGTCGCGCGTTTACCCGCGTCAAGTTC
>JBEKUX010000041.1:0-27521 GCA_049514575.1 Chitinispirillaceae bacterium
CGGTTATTGTTTTTGATGGGACATTGTCCGACGACGTGCTGCACAAGGAACAGGCGCAGATCGAAGATTTTCTGAAACAAAACGCTTCATTCGAAAAAACCGACGTCTGGGGCAAACGCAGCATCGCCTATCCGATTAAAAAGAAAAAACTCGGTTACTACTGCCTTTTCCTCTATGAAGGCGAGGGCAACGTCATCGGCGCGTTTGAACGGCAGATCAAGCTCAACGAGGGGGTACTCCGTCACCTGACCGTGGTTCGTAACCTTAAAAACGATGCCGCGCGTGCCGCATTTTTCGCACGGCGCGAAAAGGCGCTTGAAGAGGCCACGGCCGCGGCAAAAGCCTCAAAAGAAACGGAAACGGTAGCTGCCCCGAAGGAACAGGAATAATAACCGGTTCGCATTGGAGAGGACGATTTTTTATAATTTCTTATTTTAATTTTTAATCAAAGGAGACAATCAATGGCAATGGGAGAGAGAAGATTTTCAACGAGAAAGGATCGGGATCATCGTGATCGTGACCGTGACCGGGACCGGGACGACGAGGGCGGCGGCCGCATGGCAATGGGCAGAAGGAGAATGAAAAAGGTATGCTGGTTCGAATTGAACCACATAGAGCCTGACTATAAAGACATCAAACTCATCTCACGCTATATTACGGAGCGGGGCAAAATAGTACCGCGACGTCTGTCCGGGGTAACGGCAAAAAATCAGCGGAAGCTGGCACAGGCTATAAAACGGGCGCGCCATCTCGGGCTCGCGCCGTTTGTCGCGGAAAATATGAAATAACTGAGGAAGGAAACACTATGGAAATCGTTCTGACAAAAGACTTTCAGGACCTGGGCAAGGCGATGGACGTTTTAAAGGTAAAAGACGGCTTTGCACGCAACTTTCTCATCCCTGCCGGCATTGCGGTACCGGCGACCGAAGGAAACAGAAAGCGGGTTGCTGAAGCAAAACGGATCGCCGAACTCGGTGAAGAAAAAAGGTTAAAAGAGGCGCGCCAGCGGGCCAAGAAGATCGAACAGGTGCCGTGCACCATTCCGGTCAAGGTGGGAGAAGAGGACAGAATATTCGGTTCGGTCACGGCCCAGGAAATCGCCGGGTTTCTGCAGAAGGAAGGTTTTGACATTGAAAAGAACAATATCGAGCTTGAAGAGCCGATCAAACAGCTGGGCGTTTACACCGTCACGGTCGTGCTGTATAAGGACGTTTCGGCCAAGCTGAAAGTCTGGGTCGTCAAAGAAGAGCAGAAATAGCGGTTTGTAGAGAGGAATACCCGTATGGTCCTGCGCGGATGCTACACGGCGATCGTCACCCCTTTCAGTGAAAAGGGGACTGTGGATGAAAAAACGCTGCGCTCGCACATAGATTTTCTTATCGGTAAAGGTGTTGCCGGCATCGTCCCCTGCGGCACGACCGGCGAATCCGCCACGCTTTCGTGGAAAGAGCACAACCACGTCGTTGATGTCGCGCTGGAACAGGCAAAAGGCAAAATCCAGGTGATCACGGGCGCGGGCTCCAACAATACTGCGGAATCGCTCGCAGCGGCCAGGCATGCGCTTGAACGGGGCGCCGACGCGATCCTCTGCATCACCCCCTATTACAACCGGCCCACGCAGGAAGGACTGTATCAGCACTTCAAAGCGATCGCCACGCAGGTGGATATCCCGATCGTCGTGTACAACGTACCGGCGCGCACCGGGGTGAACCTGCTGCCCGAGACCCTCGAACGGCTGTGCGAATTCAACAACATCATCGCGGTCAAGGAGGCGTGCGGCAACATACTTCAGATTTCGGAAATCCACCGGCGGTGCGGGGAACGCCTCTGCATCCTTTCCGGCGACGACCCGCTTACGCTCCCGATCCTTGCCTGCGGCGGTCAGGGCGTCATTTCCGTGGTTGCCAATATCGCACCGGAGAAGCCGATCGCGATGATCAACGCCTTTTTTGCCGACAAGATGCAGGAGGCGCTCGCGCTCCATGAGGCGCTCCTGCCGCTGTCGATGGCGATGTTTATCGAAACCAACCCGATCCCGGTGAAAACCGCCATGAACCTGCTCGGCATGAATGCCGGCCCTTTTCGCCTGCCGCTCGTGCCCATGAGCGAGCGCAATAAAGCGGAACTTGTTGCCGTATTACAAAGGTACGGGTTTTCCATCCGATAGAGAAGGAAACAGCGGTGCCACTCCCCATAGTCATTAACGGCGCTCTCGGAAAAATGGGGGTCGAAATCGGCGCTGTCGTCCTGAACGACGACAGCATCAAGCTTTCCGGTGCTGTCGAGCGGCCGGGTCATCCGCAGATCGGTAAAGACTACGGCATGTGCATCGGTAAAGGCGCATGCGGAATCAACGTTACCGACACCATGGATGCCGCCGGTCTGGAACAAGCGGTCATCATCGATTTTTCTTCGCCCCAATCGACCGGCAAACTCCTTGAACTGGCCCGGCGCATCAATGTGCGTCTGGTGATCGGCACCACCGGTCTGACCGGAAAAGACCTCGCAAGCGTGAAAAAAATTGCGGAGCGGATGCCGGTCCTTGTAAGTCCGAACATGAGCCTCGGGGTAAACCTGCTTTTTTCACTTACCGAACTGGTGTGCAAAAGACTCAAAGACGATTTTGACATTGAAATCATCGAAGCGCACCATCGGTTTAAAAAAGACGCGCCGAGCGGCACGGCACATCGCCTCGGTGAAATCATTGCCGATGCCTACGGTCTCCCGTATGAACAGGCGGTGCGCAACGGCCGGTCCGGCAGCACGGGTTCAGGCCGATCGAAAACCGAAGTGGGAATGCATGCCGTACGCGGCGGCGATATCGTCGGTGATCATACTGTCCTGTTTGCCGGCATGGGCGAGCGGATTGAGTTGCGGCATATGGCGCACAGCAGATCCCCCTTGGTCCGCGGCGCAATCGCTGCCGCCAGATGGCTCGCATCGCAGGGCCCGGGTTATTACACGATGAAGGATGTTCTGGGAATTTAATATAATTAATATTTTTTTTGCTAAAGGCAGTTGATTAGGTGTGGGGGAAGCTTAATAATAAATATTTTTCTTTGGCTAAAGTCTCTTGTCTGGGTATGGGGTGGGCGCCATTGTTGCAAAGTTGAACTCCAGTTGACCCCTACCCATAAGGTTCTGTGGAATTGAAATCAAAGCAGCAAAAGAAAACGGCTTTATAGAATATGTTTTTTAAATTTGACGATGCTTGAGGGTGGGGGTAAAGGATGCGCAAAGCTGCACGGCCGGTGCCCACCCCACACCCAAACGGGAGCCTTTAGCAAAAAAAGTATTTATAGTTAGGCCAAAACATGACCTCTCGAATCCTATTTTCCTTCTCCCTGCTCCTCTTAACGGCCAGCGTGTACGCTCAAACTACGCTCCCTGTTAAGCCGGATTCTTCCGCAACAACGGTTAAAAAAGCCGCACCCCAGGCAAAGAACACTGACGAGGACCTGATTCTTGACGATAACGACAAATCAATCCTGCCGATCGAAAATAAAAAACCGGCCGCGCAGGCCGCACCCGCCGCCCGTGCTGCGACAGTTGCGGCGGATACCGGATTAAAAAAAACTGCAGCCGCTTCCATTGATACCTCTGCGGCTAAAACGGCCGCCGCGGGACAGGCAGCAAAACCCCAGACGCAAGTCCTCGTGAAAGACACTGCAAAAAAGGTGACCGACGAAGAATTGATCCTTGAAGGCGGCGAAGAAAATCTGATAAACAAAGAAAAGACGGTCCAGTATAAACCGTCCCTTCCGGGACAGAGCGGTACTACCGGCACCGGTAATGATTCTTCCGCCGCCGCAGCCGCCGGGAAACAGAATCAGGGCACCGTTTCTCTTCCAACACCTGCAGGTTTTGCCGATTCAGCGACAAAAACATCACAGGCTTCCGGAGCAAATGCAGGCGCTCCCCTGCCCGCCGCAACGATTGAAAGCGTGCATTCAATAAACTTCGCCCGAAACCTCAAAGAATACCGCTCGCCGAAACTCGCCATGCTCATGTCGCTTATCCTGCCCGGTGCAGGTCAGGTCTATGCCAAGTCAAATCTCTGGGCTGCCGCATTCGGAGTCATAGAGGTCGGGCTTATCAGCACAGGTGTGGCCCTGTCCGCTAAATCAAAGACGGTGAGTAACAACGCGCACGCTTTTGCCAACCAGCATTACGATACAAACACCTATAAACAATACACTACGTATCTTAAAAGTTATCTTCACTCAATAAACGATTCGACATCCTATTCTTCGTCAATTTTCTTTGAGGGTGAGGACACGAGCTTCCTTTCCGAGGCGCGGAACAAGAGCGATCTTTATTATAACAACATCAACAGCAGAACATTGCCGTACATCCGCGGATGGGACGATGTACAAACGAATTTTACCAACAACGGCTACCAGATCCAGGGGAGCGATACGTCGCGTTTCGGCATTGTGACGGGTCCGAAGGGCGACACTTCCTATCTCCTTTTCCTTAAACCCGACTCTACCAACAGAATGTACGGCATATCGGCAAATCAGGTCCATTATAACAGCATGCTCGACGAATCCCGCAAATGGGCCAACTATTCCCGGAACACTTTCCTGTCCCTTCTCCTCAATCATCTGGCAAGCGCGATAATGGCCGGAATCGCCGCCAAGAGGCACAACGACGAACTTCTGGGCAGGGAAAGTTTCTGGCACCATATTGAAGTCGAACCGTGTTATGTCAATACCGGTTCGGGAACATCCCCGGGCTATGCAGTGCAGGTGGAATTTTGAAACGTGCGGCGTATATAAGCTGTTTATTGCTTTCCGGTATGTGCCAGTGGAACAGACCGTGCGCGCAGGTCAGTGTTGAAAACGTTGTTACGACCGACAGCGTCGACCTTTTCTCCGAGCACCAGGGGAAAGAAAAATCGGCGACGCTCGCCATGGCCCTTTCACTTCTCCTCCCCGGAGCCGGCCACCAGTATTTCGAACGCAATCGTTCGGCGCTCAGCTTCTTTACCGCAGAAGCGGTGGGAATCTTCGGTTTTTTTTTCTGCGACCATTATGCCAAGAAACTCGCCTCGAATGCCGCCGGATACGCCTGGGTCCACTCCGGTGCGCAAGGCCCCATTACCAGCGCCGACGATAACTACTGGAAACAGGTAGGAAGTTACATGGACATTCAGGATTATAACAACACCCAGGACCTGAACCGCACCCCTCAGGATAAATTCACCGATCCAAGCCAGGTCTGGCACTGGGATGATAAATCCTCCCAGGACCGCTTCAATTCGATCCTGTCTTCTTCGCGGACATTCGGTATCGCATCGTCGTTTTTTATCGGCGCCCTTGTCCTTGACCGGATCATCGCATTCATCGACATCCGCACCGCCACCCGCAACCGCGGGGTAAAAAAAACAGGGTTCACCATGTCTTCCCTGTACCCCATGGTTTCAATCTCACCGTCATCAATGGACCTCCGGCTTCAGGGTTCATTCTAGGTTCTGCAGAGTTTCCCTGTTCCCTGCGATATAGTATATTGACAGTATACCACAGATTGTGGAAGTAAAAGGTCTCGCCTACCATATATCGGCTTTCGATACGGGGGAATGCCATGCGATGTCCGTTCTGCGGTTCCGAAAAAGACAAGGTTATCGATTCGCGTTCAAGCAAGGACGGCGAAGCGGTTCGGAGGAGGAGACAGTGCCTGCGGTGCAGCCAGCGGTTTACTACCTACGAATATATCGAAAACGTGTCGCTGACGATCATTAAAAATGATCAGCGCCGCGAACCGTACGATCGCCAGAAGCTGATGCAGGGAATCGTTGCCGCATGTAAAAAACGTCCCGTGAGCATGAAAAAAATCGAAAGCATTGTCGACAAGATAGAGAACCAGCTTGAAAAACTCGGGAAAATGGAGATCCCCAGCACCGCTATCGGAAAGATGGTGATGGCGGAGCTCTACGCTCTCGATGAGGTCGCCTATGTGCGGTTCGCTTCAGTGTACCGGAAATTCAAGGATGTCAGCGATTTCATCTCTGAAGTCAAGGGAATTGCGACCAAAGCGGAAATCGCCGGTCGTAATAAAAACAGCCCGCCTTTCCGGCGGACACATCGGCCCTGATTTGCCCGTGTGCAAACGGAGTGATTGTTAGAAGATAGACCGGCAACGGACTCCGGAAACACGGGGAAGAAAAGGACGTGAAGGATCGTGGAGGTCAGAGTTCTATTATGTTTCCGGACTTGGTGCGATCATCAAAAAAATCTTCCTTGAAATAAAAGAAACCCTGATCGTCTTCAGAATAATATTCTTTCAATTCTTCATCGAAAAAACGCCGGAGCGCAGTTTCCCTTGTGTCACCTTCAACAATGCGGTGACACACCTGCGGGTTGCTCTTTGAAGGAAGGATAAATGCTATGGCATATTTAGACATGTGAATTATCTCCCGTGATTTCAGTTGTTGGTGCGACGCACTGTTTCTTGGGTAAAAATAGGTTATTGGAGAAGAATATAAAAGTAAAAAAAACCGGTTTTGGTAAAAAGGAGACCGCAGATGAAACCGCTTTCCGCCATGATCTGTTTCTTTTTTACGGCAGCAGCCGTATACGGTGCAGAGAAAAAGAACGATGGTTCCGTTCAAAACGCAGTTGAAAAAATTATCGGGACAAGGAACTATCAATCAGCTTCCCTTGGAATTCTGATTCGGGATGTATCGCGCGATTCGACGGTCGCCGTCTGCAATGCGGATTCGATGTTCAACCCGGCGTCAGTAACAAAACTCATTACCGCCGCCGTTGCGTTCGATCAGCTGGGGCTCGGGTACCTGTTCTCCACACGGATATTCGTGGATTCCGTGCTTCAGTACGATTCCGCCATTACCGTACGGAACATCTATATCCAGGGTGGAGGAGATCCCGGTTTTACCGCCGAAAGGCTGTGGCTTTTTGTGGAGCACCTTTACCATTGCGGTATCAGGAAAATCACCGGCAATCTCGTTCTGGACGACTTTTTCTTCGATTCGGTTGCCGTGGGCCCGGGATTTGAAGAGGACACGACCTGCAAAGCGTACGAATCGCTGGTCAGCGCTCTTTCCATGAATTTCAATACCGTCGCCGTCCACTGCCGGCCCGGGCCCGGAGTGAAACTTCCGGTCGCCGTCGATCTTTTCCCGGAAATGAGCGGCATTAAGGTCGCTTCCCTGGCCACCACCGTTCCCTTAAGCAGAAAGAACGAACCGGAGATCGGTACGACCTCCGATTCCGGAACAACGCTCGTCACGGTAAAAGGCTCCATGGGAATCAATGAACCCGGGACCTACAGCTTTCTGAAACTCTGGCAGACCTGGGAAGCGTTCGGTGATGCGGTGCTGCCGCTTTTTGCAAGGCGCGGAATCGTATTTCAGGGGAAAATCGTGCACGGTAAAGTCACCTCCGGCATCGCAGCCCGGACGCCCTTCTACGAATTCCCTTCGGAACCGCTTTCCGCATCGGTAAACCGGATGTTCAAGTATTCGAGCAATTATACCGCCGAAATGCTGTTTAAAACCCTTTCGGCCCGGCGCGATACGGTGCAGGGGTCATGGGACAGGTCAATTTCTTTTGTCAATTTCTGGTGGAAAGAGCGCGGATTGCCCGGCGCACCCGTCATCAAAAACGGCTCGGGCATGGGCAATACAAACCGTGTCAGTCCCGCGCAGATCGTTGCACTGCTGTCATACGTATGGAAACAGAAAAGCTTTCTTCCCGACTACCTTGCCGCGCTCTCAACGGCCGGCATCGATGGAACGCTGAAATTACGTTTTGTAAAATCAAAACTGAAAGGGATGGTACGGGCAAAAACCGGAACCCTCAACGTCTACGGCGTCAATACGCTCGCGGGATACCTGCTCCTGCCCGGGTCTTCGACGTATGCCTTTGCGATTTTCTGCAACAAAACCGGCCATACGCAGTACGAGGACTGGATGATGCAGGAGCAGATACTGGAAAAAGCAGGAGAGTTGATGCATTAGGAAATAACTACGAGCAACCATTTTCGATTTATCATTACTAAATTTTGTCGAATCGTATATTTTGTATGTTGCTAAAAAGACACAATTATTTCTTCCGCCCTATTTATTAATGGACAACGCCAATGTTTCGGTATTGATTATCACATTAAACGAGGAGCATCTCGTTGGGCGGGCTATTTCATCAGTACTATGGTCAAACGACATTGTAATCGTTGATTCTTTCAGTAGTGATAGGACTAAAGAAGTCGCACTCGGATACCCCCATGTGAGGTTATTTGAAAAAACGTTTGAGGACTACTCTTCGCAGCGGAATTTCGGTCTTCATGAAATTGAATATCGTAACAAGTGGGTTTTTCTTCTCGATGCCGACGAGATTTGTACGCCCGCGCTTGTGCATGAGATGATTGATTGCGCAGCCAATGAAGATTTAAAACAACCGGTTTTTCTAATCCGAAGAAAAGATTTTTTCATGAACAGGTGGATGCGCTGTCACCATCCGACCTGGCTTGAACGTTTGGTAAGACCAAATCAAGTAACTTTTTTAGGGAGTGTACACGAACGTCTCTCTTATTCCGGAATAGCAGGCAAGCTTACAGGGTATATTTACCATTACCCATTTGACAACGGCATAGAACACTGGATAGCACGGCATAACAGGTACACAACGCTTAGTGCAGCACTCGAAACGGCTGGAACCGTAAAGTGGGGCATACGTGACCTGCTGAGCAGAGACCCGTTACGAAGATGGCGCTGTATTAAAGAAATTTATCAAAAACTGCCATGGCGATACCTGATCTATTTTTTCTACCGCTATATAATAAAGCGCGGCTTTCTCGATGGTATTTGCGGCCTGCACTTTGTCCTGCTCGAAACATTTTACCATTTTACAGCAGTAGCAAAAATCCGCGCGCTTAAATCGAATGGCCGCTATAAATGAATCTTCTGCGCAATCTTCCCCCTCTCGTTTTTCGACACCGTTTAACTGAAATAACATTATTTGTGACCAGTTCCTGCAATTTTAAGTGTCGTCATTGTTTTTTTATTGATAAGTTGAATGAGAGGCATGACGAGCTCTCCTGTGCAGAAATTGAAAAAATGGGAGATTCAATTGGCAGGCTTCAGCGGGTACATATAGGCGGAGGCGAGCCTTTCCTGCGTCCCGACATCGGAGATATTGTAACTGCCATCTCGAAAGTCTGGAACGTCGATACGATATGTCTACCGACAAACGGATGGGCCACCGATGCCATTGTTAAAACAATAAGGCAATTCGGATCTGAATCGTCGAATTCGCTGCGTTTGCACTTCTCGCTCAACACACTCCCGGAAGATATGGATGACTTTACCGGAAAAAAGGGGTCCTTTGACCGGTGGATAGAATCAATAACCCGGGCTAAGGCTGCTGCAAAACAATACAAGAACATAACGGTGACTGTGCTGTCAACGTATAACGATTTCAACCAGCATTATTTTCCCCGCCTCATGGATTATGTTCTAAACAAGATTGGCGTCGATGATTTCAGCTTTTGCCTGGTGCGGGCACACCATGCATACTCACCCAAACTTGATCTTGAACAATTTGAGAGACTCCTTAATGATTATTTCCGCAACGAGAACCGTCAAGGGCCATTGCTCAGGGCCTATCGGGAACTCGTCAGGGAGGTCATTGCAAGTTATTATCATAAACCAAGAATGATCGTTCCCTGTTTATCAGGAAAAATGCGGGTGGTTATCTCTCCGGAAGGTGATATTTACCCATGCGAAACATTGGGATATCCATCAGGGACACTTCCGCAGGAATGGTGTATGGGCAACATAAGGAAATACAATTATAACATCCGCGAGCTTCTTGCCTCTGAAGCAGCAAGAAAAATCCGAAAAAATATTGGGGCCCGCCGATGCCATTGTCAACAGGGCATCGACCTTTCGCTCAATCTCCTCTGCAGCAACAGGTTCAAAATACGATTGTTGCAGCGCTTGGGGCGCTGTGTTCTGCAGGGTTTGTAAAGAGGGACATCGCCTTGTCTTACGGCATTATGTTCCCTATGCTATGGGAAATTTACATCCGTCTTGTTATACTTACTGAAATAAGGGTTGTCAACAAACCCATCTGCCCTTAAATGCCACAAAACAGGATCGAACAGCGAACCCTTAAGGGATATTTGTTTGCAAGAGGAGGGCGTGATCCGGAAAATGTCAGTACTGTCCGGTTTACACCATCATTATTTCAGGCAGATGGACTTGCATGTTTAAGCGGAATGTCGATAGCAAACGTCAAATAACATCACGGTAGCGTCAAGAGAATAAAGTTCATTTGTGATGATTGAGAAGCAAAATATAATTCATTTTATCTTATCAGAACGAAGTCACGCACCGTTTTTAAACTGGTAACCCCACAATTATCTCAGGAGTTCGGCAAGATGGATATAATTTCTCCATAGCATGGGAATGAAATGATTGAAAAGCTAAACAGATCTGAGTATATTACCCATCCCAGAACAATTTTTTAACTTAAAATTTCTGTCCACAACCCTTGAATACGTATACTGTTCAAATAGACATTGTCGATTCCCAGTACGGCCGAAAAAACATGCACTATGCGCGACAAAAAAAGTAGGTTTGATATACACGAGTTTTTTTGTTCTTATGTCGTTCAACATGTTCATCGAAACGCTACTGTAGTTGATGTCGGCGCTGGTGCGGGTTTATGTAAACAGGTAAATGTTATTCGAGTTGCGGTTGGCAGGCTAATCGGCGTCGACCCAAACCCGAATATTTACGAAAATTACCAAGTACACGAAGTTATGAATGTGTATTTTGAAGATTGCACTATTGATAAGGAAAGTGTTGATTTAATATACTCTATTTTTGTTGCTGAACATATTGAACGGCCTGATGTTTTTTTTAAGAAAGCGGTTTACATTTTAAAGGCAAACGGAAAGATGTTGTTTCTGACCCCCAATAAATACCATTATTTTTTTTGTCTTTCAAAACTTGCAGATAAAATAAACATGAAAAAGTATTGGATTGAAAAAATTATGCATTCAACCGTGAATCGAAGTTATGGCTTTCCAACATATTACTTAATAAATGAGGCATCTGCTGTCCGACGACTCGCAGATAAATGCGGTTTTAAAAGGGTACAATTTGTGTATATTGACTGTCCTGAAGTCATCGCAATATATTTTCCAAAATGCTGCCGATGGATCCCCAGTTTCATATCAACTATCATGAAGACCATTAAAATACCGGAGAGATATTACAGTAATTTTATTGCAGAACTAACAAAATAATCAACCACACAATGTCAAGTCTGGACACTTTTATCTTCAACGATTGGTTGTAATGCGTATTCATCGATATTCCATATAAATGGTACTATGTCTATTTTATCATAACCCACGCATCAAAAGAAATCATCCGATTTGCAATCGCAGAGAATTCCTGTAGGGAATTTATCCGTTAACAGCCCATAGGATTAAGCGAAGGGCTGAATCGGGTGTTGTATATGATCCATGACAATACACAACAATTCAATTTCTGAAGGAATATAAGTATAAAAGATATTACAACACCCGAAGGCCGCACTTAGTGCCTTGAACAGCATGTCCCGCAGAATTATTCACCGCAAAAAGAAGGGGAAATACCCAAACAATCAATTTTATCAGGTTTACACCATCATTATTTCAGGAAGGCGGCATGATGGATAGTATTTTTCCATAGCTCAGAGCGTCTGTAAAGAACTTTTTAATATATACTCACTATCTCCCGGTAAATTAAATTATTTATTATTTATGGAAAGTTATCCGGGAAAAAAGGCTACTATCGTCTTCTGTCGACCTGGCCTTACAAGTAAAGCCGAAAGCAGATGGGCGCATGCGCTTCCGTTGGGTCTTGGATATTTAGCTTCCTACGTGCGAAATAAAGGGATATCCGTTGCTATCGTTGATGCGAAGGTGGAACATCATGTTTCAAGTGATATGACGGCTTCGGCAATTATGGAACGACAGCCAAAATATGTAGGAATTTCAGCGATGACGTTCGATTTTCCCTTGGCTATATTGATTGCAGAAAAATTAAAAAACCATTTGCGACCTCCAGTAGTAATATTCGGCGGGCCGCATACGAGCGCTCTCCCAGAAAAGTCTCTTCTCGAAACAACGGCGATTGATTTTATCCTTGTCGGACAAGCGGAAGAAAGTATTGTAAAATTATTGCAGTGCCTGGAAAATAATACTGGCTTTTCAGGGGTTCCGGGGCTTTACTGGCGTGCCGCAAATGGAACCATCCTGCATAATACTCAGGCTGTGGAATTTGCAGACCTGACATCCCTTCCTTTTCCAGCGTGGGATTTCTGGCCTTCGCAGAAAGCTTACCCGGTCATGACAGAACGCGGATGCCCTTTCCGATGTGTGTTTTGCTGCCATAATATGGGACGCATCATGCGTTCGAGGCCAATCTGGCACGTAATGGAGGAAATACACTGGCTGAAGGATAAATTCGGCGCCGAGGTAATTGGTTTTGAGGATGAAACATTTGGCCTTGACAAAAACAGAACGAGCGAACTATTGCGACTGTGCAGTGAATTTAATAAAAGCAAAAGTTTGACATTTATCGCACAAACCCGTGCCGATATCGTTACGAAAGAGTTGGTTACTCTTATGAAGGCGGCGGGATTCGATTGGATATCCATTGGAATTGAATCCGGAGATGATAAGATATTGAAGAATACTCAAAAAGATATTACTGTCCGTCAAATCGAAGAGTCGGTCAGGGTTGCCAGGTCGGCAGGGCTCAAGTTATGGCCGAAATTTATTATAGGACTTCCGGGTGAGACTCACGAATCCGCACTTCGAACCATTCGCTTAGCCGTTCGAATAAATCCTGAAAAATTCGGCGTTGCGGTTATCGTCGCTTACCCAGGGTGTAAAATTTATGAATGGGCGCTAAATAAGGAGAATGGATACCGATTTCTTTCAAATGATTGGAAAAACTTCGATAAATATCTTTCTACAAGCATTGAACTTGAAACCCTTGATATACGCGCTCTTAAATGGCTCCAGCTTAGACTGTTCCTCGAAGTTTATCTCCGCAACTGGCGCCTATTTGAGCTTTTTAGGCTGATGGCAAATGAAATTGATGTGGTAATTTCGATTCTTAAAAGCGTTCTGATGCCCTATGCTAAGATTAATTAACACGATCCTCGGCTGTCCATTTAAACAATCCGTATTCCCCCGTAGTATATCCGAGAACATAAGGCATTTTACAAAAAAAACATTAGGATTTACTAATGAGCTGTTCTGTTATTTGCTCATCGGTGAAATGGTTCAACGCGTTTCACCCGCAAAAGGAAGCCGAGTATTAGACATTGGGTACTTTACAGGCTTTTCAACAGCATGGCTGATGATTGCAACAGAGGCGGAACTAATATATGCCATTGATGTAAAAAAAGAATATGCTCCCTCTATGAAAGACCTCCTTCGTACGGTTAATCCAGATGCGAAAGTTGTTGCAACACAGGCATCGGCGTCATGGCTTCCTTATCAAGACAACGTATTTGATACGGTTTTTTGTCGTTCGGTACTTCAATATGTCGACATGCAAAAAACTATTGCCGAAATTCGACGTGTCCTTAAACCACAAGGGAAATGCTATATTATTGCAAATATGGCCGACAATTTATTTGTACGGCTTTATCGGAAATTTGTTGGGTCAAAAAGGTTCATTCCTTTTGGATCTTTCCATGGGTATGTTTCTTATCGGATGCTGAATAAATGGATGCGCGAAGGATGGTGTGTATCACATAAAGAGTTCCACGTATTTACTCCTCTACTATTTCCAATCATTGATTGCCTGCCTTTATCTTCCGCAAAACGAGCGATATATATTATTGGAACCATTGCGGATGCTTTTTTGGGAGCGGCATTCCCTTTTCTCTATCGATTTGCCTGGCTTGGATTTATTGAAATAAGGAAGTAACGGATATTATTAAGATGTGGGTATTAATGTACAAGGAGGCAGTGGAATTATGCAGCATTTACGAATCCGGCCATTCCCTCTACAAAAAAGGTTCGCATTCAGTTTGGTCGATGATACGGATGACGCTACTTTGGAAAAAGTTAAAAGATCCTATACATTTCTTGATGAATTGGGGTTTAAAATCACGAAGACCGTATGGGCATTTCCAAGTAAAAGAAAATCGGGCGATGCAACAACCGGAAGATGGTGCGAAGCCGTGACGCTGGCAGATCCGAATTATCTATCATTAATAAAAGACATTAAAGCACGCGGCCATGAAATTGCCCTCCATACGGCATCTGGAGGTAATAATCTGAGGGAAGAAACGATCATGGCATATGAGTTTTTTAAAAGAGAATTTGGTTCCTATCCCGTGATGAATATCATGCATGGCCGAAATATCGACAACCTTTATTATGGCAAGGAGGCCTTTAGAGGGGTGCTTCGGTTTTTAATAGGGATCTATTCTGCAGACGCCTGTGAAGGACATTCTCCTCAAAGCCCTTTTTTCTGGGGAGATATTTTTGCAGCGCATTCACGATATGCTCGGTTATATAAAACCACGACACTTAATACGCTTCGTATCAATCCATCGATGCCCTATTATCATCCGGCGAAACCGTTCGTGCCTCGATGGTTTTCCTTGACGGATCTTAGAGAGCATCAAATGATTAAACGGAACCTCACTCTTTCGGCAATAGAGCGGTTACTTCATGAGGAAGGGGCATGTATCGGTTATACCTATACCCACGGATATTTCGACGACACTTTAAAAATAGATCCGGTTATTGAAGAACGGTTTAAGTTACTGAGCGGATATAAGACTCATGCCTGGTTTACACCTGCAAGTTGCCTTTTAGACAGATTGGAAGCAGTAAGAAATACCCGCATAAAAAATCACTACGGTCAAAAATTCATTTTCAACTATAATGTACAGCCGGTACGTGATATCTGGATCTGCGGACCGAGCGGGACCCGGGTAAATCTCGAGAATGGTAAACAAATCGCGATTGGGCCTTCGGGAACGGTACATTGCGACGAAATCCCTCCATCAGTTGATGCAAACGAATCATCACGATGTCAAGGCTTGCGTTTCGGAGAAGAGTTGCGTATGATCCTTCATACGGCATATCTTCTTATGCTTCAATATGCAATGGGACGCCCATTTCGAAGAAGAGGTTTCTAACCGTAATGTTGCAGGAGTCAATAATGTTTCTTTCCGCATGCACTTAGAGATGTTCATTTCCCTGCCTCCGCATGCGAATCAGTTTTCGCATCAACTGATCTAGCGCAAGCGTAAGAAGCACAACGAAGAATCCGTCCACTGGAAAACGGTACCGATTGTTTTCATAGGAGGAGAGAAAGTTTGCGGTCATGGTACAATAGAGAATATTGAACAGCAGAAAGCTGAGCAGCAACGCCTGCGGAACGTCGAGCGTACACATGCGGATACCCCGATATAGAAACCAAACACCAAAAATAAACAGAACAGGCAACCCGATTAATAGGAATACTCCTGTATAAAGTACCAGTGAAAGGCCGGCACCTTGAGCATGGAGTTGGCGGAGTGCCGCCCCTGAAGCATGCTTAAACTGCCCGAAAAAAACATTATCAAAAAACCTTTCAATGCCATGAACGTGCGGCAGGTTACTATCAAAAAAAAGAAAGTCACCGTTAGGTAAAAAGTACGCGAACCATGCGATAGTTACTAAGCGTATATAGGCCATCGGGTAGTGCAGAAGAAGAAAATTGACGTCCTTCCTGTAAACTTTTTGCGCTTCCAGATAACCCCTATGATTGTAATTAGCTGTGGCTCCTGAGAATTTAATTTCCCGATCAAGCACCGGGATAGAGGTCGGGGGTGGCATAGTAATGTACGGGCGAAAACTTGATACGGTGACACCAATAATCGGCGATAAACTATCATATTCCATCTCCCCGGTGAGCCGAGAGAGCTTGCCCTCCGAAACAAACAACTGCCGTTCTTCGGGAGTTAGTTGACGTGAGGTAAGAATGGCCAGATTCATCTCCATCCAGGTGCTACTTACAAATTGGCCGAACAATAACAGGTTCTTCAGGTAGAGCGATAGAACAACTGCAAGCAGTATAGACCCCGCCCCGGCAATCAGTCTCCGATTGTGTTTCGTGAAATACAACAATAAAACATATATCACCGCAAAATACACCAGATGATACTGGTTCCGAACCATCACCAGCCAGAACTGGCACACCAAGAAACCAAGGGCAGAAACTGCGCTACGGTGCGCAAAAGAGTGAAACAGGAGTACGGCGCTGACTGTCAGGAAAAACATCATCTGGTATTCATAGAGGATGAAATTTTCGAACAGTACTACCCCTGGAGAAACAACAAACAACATGGTTGTAATCAACGCGAGTTTCGGTACAACCCTGAGACACCTCATCAGGTAAAAAAGAAGGCAGGTGATAACCGCTCCGAAAGCAAGATGAATTGCATGGAAAGCTGCTACATAATGGTGCGGAAACAGCTTGAGGACAACACCCAGAAATAGATTGTAGCCGGGCGGCTGCATGTGCAGGTAGAACAGACTTTGCAACAGGTGGTGTTGCAACAGATCAAGGTCAATGAATTGAAGATATCCGGCTAACCCTCGGGCATCGAACCGCACGCCGAGTAGATAATAGACTATGCGTGATACGACGAAAATCAGGAGAAGGAGTGTATAGGGAGATCGCAGTAACCCACGTAAATCACGCCACGTTGGCAATTCTGGAGCTGAGTTAGCTTCGTTGGTGATAATTTGGAACACGGATTCAATCTCTAATGATACAACGAC
Source organism: Chitinispirillaceae bacterium (assembly GCA_049514575.1). Lineage (GTDB taxonomy): Bacteria > Fibrobacterota > Chitinivibrionia > Chitinivibrionales > Chitinispirillaceae > BOG-1184. The sequence goes on from JBEKUX010000041.1 coordinate 16,816, forward strand.
TTCGACATGGAGCAAGCGAGATATTTTACACTAGGTATTAACTTCCCGATTCTCATCACCAATAGTTTATGTTCACAGCGCCCGGCCTTCCACCAGGGTACCGTTCTGAAACACCGCTTCTGAGATTTTCTTGCCGTTTTCATTGTACATATAACGCTTGCCGTCGTAGGCGCCGTCTTTATAGCTCCCCTCTTCCTCTTTTTTGCCGTTTTTATAATACGTCACATACGGGCCGTTCAGCACGTTTTTCTCCCACGTCTGCTCCATTTTCACGTTACCGTTTTCATACCACTCTTTTTCAACGCCGGAAGCATTACCGCCGACGTACATCTTGAGGTATTTTTTCTTGGTTCCGCCAGGGAAATAGACGATATCCTCCCCCTCCTTTTTGCCGTTTTTATAGGCCGCTTCGGATACAATGGCCCCGGTTGAATCATAGGAAACTACTTTTCCTTCAGGAATGTCGTTTACGTAACGCGCCTCGCTTTTGAGCCGGCCGCTCTCAAACCACGACCGGTCATCGCCGTTGCGCTTCCCCATGGCGAACAGTGTTTCCCGGTACTTCTTTCCGTTTGGATAATAAATGACAAGGACGCTGTCGGGCAGACCTTTTTTGAAATACTGCTCGGACTGCACTGTGCCGTCCTTGAAATAGAAAAATGTCTTTATGATATTTTTCCGCGATCCCGCGTAGTAACTTACCTTTTTCTTACTGCCGTCCGGGTGTGTCTGCTCGATGAGTTCTTTCACGGACTCCTGGCACCCCGCGAACAGACTTATAACCATTCCCATCGCAAAAACCTGTTTCAGCAGCATACGTTCTCCTTTCAAGGTAAAAACAGAATAGTAATATGTGTTATGAGATGATAAACGGTCAATGAACGCCTGCACTATTTTTTTGTCGACGAATGTATCGCTAGTATATTTTACCGAAGCATCCCAGCGAAAGGTTTTTTATGCGGTTCAGACCCTGCATCGACCTGCACGGCGGCAAGGTCAAACAGATTGTCGGCAGTACGTTGACTGATAGTAATGGCGGGCCGCCGGCCACCAATTTTGAGACTGACCGGCCGTCTTCGTTTTTTGCCGGCCTTTACCGCGACGACAAATTGCCCGGCGGCCATGTAGTAATGCTCGGCCTGGGTAACGAACGCGCCGCACGGGAGGCGCTCCGCGCATTCCCGAAGGGGCTTCAAGTCGGCGGCGGCATCACACCCGACAATGCAGTCTCTTTCCTGGACGAAGGCGCATCACACGTGATCGTCACCTCGTTCGTGTTCGCAAACGGCGCCGTCCAATGGGAACGGCTCGATCTCCTCGAGAAATCGGTCGGAAAAAGCCGCCTGGTGCTCGACCTCAGCTGTCGGAACGCCGGCGGCAGCTACATCGTCGCCTGCGACCGCTGGCAGACCTCAAGCGGCGTTGTCCTGACGAAGGAATTGCTCGTGAAACTCGCCGGCCACTGCAGCGAATTCCTGGTGCATGCCGTTGACGTCGAAGGCAGATTCGGCGGCATCGACGACGGGCTCGTGAAGTTTCTGGCCGGCGCTTCCCCCCTGCCGGTCACCTATGCCGGCGGCATCAGGTCGCTTGACGATTTAGAAAAAGTGCGCGTTCTCGGCAGGGGCCGCCTCGACGCCACCATCGGCAGCGCCCTCGACATTTTCGGCGGAACGATAAAATATAAAGATGTCGTGGCGTGGCAGCGGGAACAGGAAAAGATCGCTGTCGGTAAATAACAATATTTTTGTTACGTATTGTATTTTATACGTGCTTGGAATTTGAAGCAGAATTTGACGGTACCGTTTGACCTTAAACAATGGGCAACACAAAAACATCCCTAGAAGGGAAACGTCGTTATGAAAGCTTCCCGCATTGTTGTTTTAGCAAGCCTGATTTTAGTGGCTGCCGCATCGGTCTGCCCGGCGCGGTCGCTGCTCGGAAGAAAAATGTACTATCTGAATTCCATCACCAACAAGACCGGTGAAGCAAAGTACTGGTTCGTCTACCTCGGCCAGCTTGAATGTACGCTCAACCGCAAGTATCCGGGCGAGGAAATGCAGGCCGTCACCGGCAACATGAACCTTTCATTATTGTCGAGCGGTTATATCGAGGGTACCGGTTATTCGGCAAAAGGGAAAACAGACTGTACGCCCACCATGACGCTTAAAAACGACAAGGGGCAACGGACAATCGACCTTGACAGCATCGATTGCATTTTTGACTATGGGCAGAAAGTCCGGACGATAAGCGGTGACGCCGGTGAGCTGCTGATCGACATCGAGGGGCAGCCGAAAACCGCAATCCGGTTTGCGCTCACCGAATACAGCATGGTAACCGGCAGCGACGGCGAACGGGAACTTAAAAAAACCGGCGACGATATACCGCTTGCCGCCATCGCTTTCAGCAGAGAGGGCATCGCACGGGCCATCAAGGGAATGCAGACCAAGCCGAAGACGGATACCGCGGCATTGCGCGCCAAATAGCGCCCCGCCATTTCACCAGGGACAGCAGCCATGTTTCTCCAATTCTGCGGCGCTGCGCAGACAGTCACCGGCGCGCAGATTCTCATCAACGTGAACGGCAGGAAGATCCTGCTTGAATGCGGGCTTTTTCAGGGCAGGCGTCAGGAATCCTATGACCGGAACCAGACGTTCATGTTCGACCCCTCCGCTCTGAGCGCGGTCATTCTCTCGCATGCCCATATCGACCACAGCGGCAATATCCCGAACCTCGTCAAACACGGATACGGCGGAACAATTTATTGCACGCCTGCAACCGCGGACCTGTGCGCCATCATGCTGCGGGATTCGGCGTATCTCCAGGCAAAGGATATCGAATGGGTCAATAAAAGGCGTCGAAACAGCCATCAGCCGGAAATCAGGCCGCTCTATACCCTGGCTGATGTCGAGGCCTCGCTCGGTGCGTTTACCGGCATCGATTACGACCGGCCGTTCCCGGTCGCACCGGGCGTGGAGGCCACGTTCAGGGAGGCCGGCCACATTCTCGGTTCCGCAGGTTTTCATCTCGACATTAAAGAAGGCGGCCGTTCATACCGTCTCGGATTTTCCGGGGATATCGGGCGCCCCAATATGCCGATGACGCGCGACCCCAACGTCCTGCGCGAACTTGATATCCTGATCATGGAAAGCACCTACGGCAACCGCCTCCACGGCACCTACGCCGACGTCGAAGAGGAGCTGGCGGAATCGGTGCGCAAAACCGCCTCTGCCGGCGGCACGGTGATCATTCCGTCGTTCGCCGTCGGCAGGACGCAGCACCTGGTCTACGTGCTCCATAAGCTTTTCAACGAGGACCGGATTCCGGACATGCCCGTTTTTGTCGACAGCCCGCTGGCCTGCGACGCGACAGCCATTTTCAATAAATATCCCCAGTACCTTGACAGAGAAGCAAAACGTATTTTTCTGGCCGGTAATGAAACGCCGTTCGAATTCCCGCGCCTCACCTACGTCCACACGGTCGAGGAGTCGAAAAAGATCAACGATCTCAAATACCCGCATGTAATCATTTCCGGCTCAGGCATGTGCGAGGGTGGCCGTATTCTTCACCACCTCCGCAACACCATCGAGAACCCCCGTAATCTTGTGATCTTTGCCGGTTTCGCCGCAAAGGAGACGCTGGCCCGTAAAATGATGGACGGCCAGAAAACGGTAAAAATTTTCGGCGAGGAACATACGGTTAAGTGTTCGATCAAGATGCTTGACGCCTTCAGCGCCCACGCCGACCGCCGCAATCTGCTTGACTATGTCGACCTTAATCCGCCGCAGCGTCTGAAGCACCTCTTTCTGATCCATGGTGAAGCCGACCAGGCGCTTCCCCTGCGCGATGCGCTCAGGAGCAAGGGGTTCGAAAACGTTCATTACCCTTCCCACGGCGAAGTATTTACTTTTGATAAGGACGACCGGTAATGCCCGGACCGCTGCCGCTGTCGAACGCCGTTCCTGTCGCCTGCGGCATCATCGAACGGAACGACGTGTTCCTCGCCGCTCAGCGCGGGGCCGGTCAATCGAACGCAGGTTTGTGGGAGTTCCCGGGCGGCAAAATAGACAGAGGTGAAACTGCCGAAACGGCGCTCGTGCGCGAGTTGCAGGAAGAACTGGGAATTGAAGTTGCGATAACGGCGAAACTTGCGCCATTTTCCCATGCGTACCCGTGGATCGCCATTGAACTCATCCCTTTCGTCTGCAAAATCATCAAAGGAGAACCGCATCCGTGCGAGCATGCGGAGGTCAGGTGGATTAACATTTGTAATTCCGACCTCCTCGTATGGGCCCCTGCAGATATTCCGGTACTTAGGGAATATCTCTCATGCAAAACATTGAGCATCACGTAACTTCTTTTTCGTTCCCGTCAGGCCGATTAGAGCAACATATTATATACTAGAGACATTTACGCTGGCGATAAAAACCCGCTAACTCGTTTCAGCGCATTTTGTTTGACATTGTCACTATTAGCCTATTATAATTATAATAATGAAGGGAAGCTGAAAGGGAACGGCAGAAATCAACTGCTGTGGGAAGGGACAATAATGGTCAACTATGGTACAGAGACCGAGAAAATATCTTTTATTTACTGGAAGTTGAAATTCCCGCCGAGACCGGCCTTCATGCCGGCATTCAACTTCCGTTTACGCATCAAGAAGTATTGTCTTGTTTTTCTACTGCTGTGTGCAGTGACCCATCTGCCAACGTTTGCGTACACACCGCCGGCATCAAACCGGGCCATAGTGAATCTGGACAGCACCTGGAAATTCAACCTTGCGGACGTTTCCGGAGCCCAGAACATCTCCTTCAACGATGCGGCCTGGACCTCGATCAATCTCCCGCATACCTGGAACAACCTTGACGGTCAGGACGGGGGCGGAAACTATTACCGCGGCATCGGCTGGTATCGCAAGCATTTCACCGTGAGCAGTTCTTATTCCGGTCGAAAACTCTATCTGAAGTTCAGCGGCGCCAACCAGGTGGCCGATGTATACGTCAACGGGACATTAATCGGCGAACATAAGGGCGGATATGCCGCATTCTGTTTTGATATAACTTCAGCGGCAATCGTCGGTGCGGACAACGTTCTGGCCGTGAAGGTGAACAATGCCAGTTCCACCGATATCCCTCCCCTGTCTGCCGATTACACTTTTTTCGGCGGTATTTACCGCGATGTCAATCTTCTCGTAACCGACCTGCTTGCGGTGACGCCGCTCGATTACGCGTCGCCGGGCGTATATTGTAAAACCCCGGCTGTCAGCGCTTCTTCGGCAACAATACGGATCGTGTCTAAAATACGGAACGCCAATACCTCGGCAAAAACAACGACCGTGACCACGGTCATTGCCGATGCGTCGGGCGCCACCGTGGCAACACTCACCGGTTCGCAGTCAATAGCGGCAAGTTCTTCCTATGACTTTGTACAATCCACCACCATAGCAACCCCCCATCTCTGGAACGGTTTTGCCAATCCTTATCTCTATCGCGTATATGTCCAGGTTTCGGACGGCACGACGACAACCGATGTTGTCGATCAGCCCCTTGGGATCAGATTTTTCAGCGTCGACCCGAATAACGGGTTTTATCTGAACGGCGCCTATCTTGACCTGCACGGCGTCAACCGCCATCAGGACTGGCTCGACAGCGGATGGGCCATCGGCCCGGCCGAACATCTCCGGGATTTCGCTTTGCTGCGGGAGATGGGGTGCACGGGCTTACGGCTCTCGCATTACCAGCATGCGGAATATTTCTACCATCTCTGCGACAGCGCCGGCATGGTCGTATGGGCGGAAATACCTGTCGTCAACGGCGTGACGGTCTCCGATTCGTTTTACGCAAACGCCAAGCAGCAGTTGACGGAACTCATCCGCCAGAACTACAACCATCCGGCGATTTTTGTCTGGGGCATCGGGAATGAAATAAGCTCGAGCCCGGATCCCAACCCGCTCCTCGACACGCTGCACCGGCTCGTTCACCGGGAAGATTCCACCCGGCTATCCACCTATGCGTCAAACACGAAAAACGACACCTCCACGAACAATGCTCTCAACTGGCATACCGATCTGACCGGCTTCAACCAGTATTTCGGCTGGTACACCGACAACGGTCCCCTGACCGCTTTCCCCGGCTGGGCCGACCGGATGCACGCGGTATACCCGACCCGGTGCATCGGCATGAGTGAATACGGCGCCGGCAGTTCGATCTACCAGCACATGGACAATCCGCCTGCCCCTGACCCTTACGGGAGACCGCACACCGAGGAATACGAGAATCTGTGCCACGAATCCTACTGGGATGCTATGAGAACCAGGACCTATTTATGGTGTAAATTCATCTGGTGCATGCATGATTTCGCTTCCGACGGCAGGAATGAAGGCGACTGGCCGGGCAGAAACGATAAAGGAGTGGTAACCTACGACCGAAAGACCTTGAAGGACGCGTTTTACTGGTACAAAGCGAACTGGACGACCGATCCGGTGGTTTACATATGCAGCAGACGTGCCAGCCTGCGCGACACGACGCCGATCCCGATCAAGGTATATTCGAACTGCACCTCGGTCGAGCTGTTCGTAAACGGGGTTTCAAAAGGCACGAAAACGTCGACCGACAATCTTTTCACCTGGACCGGCAATGCCATCCCGAATAAATACAACCTTGTAAAGGCTATCGGCACCAGAAACGCCCAGACCTACGTTGACAGCGTAAACTTCGGCTATTTCGACTGTCCCGACGCGACGCTCTCTCAGGGCAAGACAGCAACCGCGAGTTCCACCCAGACCGGCAACACCGCGGCAAACGCGGTCGACGGTAACAGCACCGCCACGCGCTGGTCGGCATCGGACGCCACCTATCCGCAGTGGTGGATGGTCGACCTCGGCAGCAGCGTTGACATCGGCTGCGTCCGGATAAAATGGTACAAAGGGACCGATTACCGGAATTACTACTACAGGATCGAAGTAAGCGACCAGCAAACCACCGGCTTCGTGACGGTCGCCGATCGTACCGGCAATATGTTCCCCGGCGCAGTCGAAAATATTGTCACCGCCCATGGCCGCTACGTCCGCATCACCGTTACGGGTGCGGTTCCCCTCGCCACCTCATGGGCATCCATGTATGAAGTCAAAATATACGGGCCATCTCCCACGCAGGTTCGCTCTCCGCAGACCGAGACTTTACATACAGGGATTTCGACCAAGAATACCGTGCAGGGAATAACGGTCAATCTCGGTACAAAGGAAGACTATACGCTCAAACTGGTCGATTGCAGAGGGAAAACCGTATACGCGACCAGCGGATCAGGCCGGCAGGCTTTTATTTCCGGCAAAACTCTGTGCGGCGGAATGTATCTCCTGCAGGTAAGATACGGGTCAGAAACAATAGTAAAAAAAGTAATACGGATGTAGTAATAAGTGCAAATTATTTTGTTTTTACCCCTTTAACCGTTGTTCGGAATCACGCGTCATCGCCCGCATCTCATCGTTTTTGTCAATCTGAAACCTCAGAAAAACTGGCCGTCGGACCATCGGGGGGTTCACGTGCTTTCAGATGAATTTGTTGCCAGATTCGCGCCGCTCTGTCCGGTAAAAGGCTGCGAAAGTATTCTTATTCACCAGACAGAGGACCTTTTTGCCCTGTGGGAAGCATGGGAAGCGGAAGCGGGCGGACAATGCTCAACACCCTTCTGGGCCATCGCCTGGCCTGCGGCGACAGTACTCGCACGCCATATCCTCAAGCATTACCATCTTGTCGCCGGCAAAACCGTGCTCGACCTCGGGTGCGGCGGCGGTGTGGCGGGCATTGCCGCGGCGCAGGCCGGCGCCGTCCGTATCATCGCGAACGACATCGATCCGGTGGCCCTGGAAATTGCTTGGCGCAACGCCGCGGCGAACAGGGTTTCTCTTGAACCCTGCCCGTTTAATCTTACCGAAAGACAGGACGATTGTGCGGCGGACATCATCCTTATAGCGGACATGTTTTACCACCGTACCGCGTCCGCCGCTCTCGTCGCATTCCTCAAACGGGCGCAGAAAAAAGGCGCTGACATACTCATTGCCGACGCCAACCGTCCCTTTACTCCTGCGACCGGGATAACCGTGCTCATGCAGGAAACTGTTCAGGTTTCCATGGAACTTGAGGGCGTACCGCACCGTGAAGTTCGGCTGCTGACTCTGACTGACGACTGACTGCCCGGCCAACCATGTGCCGTAAATTATCGTCGTGCGCCTTAATGGTTGTTCTTTTTAATCAGGTCCCACTCCTTTGCGACGCCGTCCTCGTTGTTGGTCCAGGGTGAAACGCGCACCGCAACGCGCTTGACCTCCTCCGGTGCATTGGCCATCGCTATACTGAGGCCTGCCTTTTCCAGCATGGGGATATCGTTGGGAGCGTCGCCGAACGCCACGATTTCGGGCCATCCGACATTGTACGCTCGAGCGAGCGCGGCAAGCCCGGTCCCCTTGTTGGCGCGTACATCCAGGAATTCAAGATAATAGTCCCACGTACGGCAGATATAGACCGAATCGCCCCACAGCTTCCTGAAATACCTTTCCTGTTCGTCAATAACCGGCGGGGCGCCGACAAAAATCATCTTGGAAGGCCGCCTGCCGCGGAACCTGTCGAGCGACGGCACGAACCGGTAACGGGAACCGGTCTGTTTAACATAGAATTCTATCCACGGTGCCGTTGTACCGTCACGTACCGCATAGAGCCTGCCGTTGATATAATAGTTGCAGACGAATTCACGGCCACGGGTATAATCGACCAGGTAATCGGCGATAGTGCTTGGCAGAGAAATATTCTGCACCTTCCGCGAGGCATGCCGTTTTCCCATGCACACTTCGGCCCCGTTCAGCGTGAGAAGCGCCACATCATCAAGTGCTGGCGGTATATAGTGCTGCATGCTGCTGCCCAGCCGTCCGGTGGCGAAAACGATCACGGCGTCCCGCGCTGCCATTTCGCCAAGCGCCCGCTCATTTGCAGGAGAAAGCTTTTTTTTATCGTTGAGGAGCGTGCCGTCAAGATCAAAAGCAAAAAGCCGGTATCTCATAGTGCCGATAAAAATATAATGCCCTGTCCGGAAAGTGACAAGGTTTGATGACCACGGCATGACGCTTTGTAACCCTTCAACCGATAGATATATTTTAAAGAACAAAAATCAGAAAGTTTTTTCCGGAATCCGAAAAAAGGAGAAAAACAATGAGCGATCTTCGTACCACGATAGGCGACTTCACCGACGAACAGCTCCGCACCGCCTATTTCCGTGAAAAAGACCAATATACTGCCGAAGCTCTGACGGTCATGAGCGAAGAGCTGTCGAAACGCGGATTGCCCATTGTCCCCGACGGCGGCCAGAACACCGAGGTAACCCCCGTTCATCTCGACAGCGACGATTTCGTCAGGTTCGATTATTCTTTTTCTCACACCGATTTTCTGCTCGCGACCGTAGTCCTGCGCGATAATAACGTCCCCTTTTTTGTCGACAATCCCAGTTCGACGGACATCCTTCCGTTCGAAAATGAGTCTGAAAAACGGTACACAATCCGTATTCACAAAACATTTATTGCTAAAACGCACGAACTCCTCGACGAACACTTTGTCAAGGCGGATAACAAATATCTGTTCAAATACACCGGAGCGCGGGACCGACTGAAAGCATTCAACTTTCATGATATCCACCTGACCGACGATGCGTCCGCAGAAGAGCTCGACGTCGACTTCGCTGAGGACGAAAAAAAAGTTATTACGGCGCTGGGAAACCGCCTGCTGCAGGAAGCGGAGCAGGTTGAAAAAGATCAGGAGCGGATACTCTTTTACTACGACTCAATCGAACCGCTCATTTCCCGGTTACAGGAGCCCGGCCGCACTTCGTTCTCACGAAATGATCTCCTGACCATGCTTGAGATCCTGCAGGTGTACGCCGACGACCCGGCGCTGCCCCCGCCTATGGACGAGACGATCCTGCAGCTGCTTGCGTTTTTTCTGCACGCGTAAACGGCTTGACAGAACATGCGGCGCAATCCATATTTATTTTTGTAAATGTAGTGCAACCTTAAACAAAGGATGCCTGATCATGTCAAGCGTCAAAAAAAAACGTAAGGCCAAAATCAACCGCCACAAACGGAAAAAACGCCGCCGCCTGAACCGGCATAAGAAAAAGTAAAGGGACGTCCTGCGGTTTCTTTTGGAAACGGCCTTCAAAAGGGTGGCTGCCATGCCGCCCTTTTTCATTCCAGGAAAAATATCCCTATGGCAGAAACCCTCGAAGGAATCGTCGCCGATATAACCTTCCAGAATGACGATAACGGGTATACTGTCCTTCAGTTGCAAACGGACGGCGAACTCAATCCGGTCACCTGCGTCGGCACCATGCCGACCGTTTCGCAGGGCGAATCACTCAAAATACAGGGATCGTGGGAACGGCATCGCCGGTTCGGCCGCCAGTTTACCGTCGATCGGTACGAAATCGTCCGGCCCACGACGCCCGCAGGGATCACACATCTTCTGGGCTCCGGCCTTATTGCGGGCATCGGACCGGTGCGGGCGCTGATCATCGTCGAACGCTTCGGCGTCACCACACTTGACATTTTAGACAAAACGCCCGATCGTCTTACCGAGGTGCGCGGCATCGGACAAAAGACCTTGGCGAAAATCAAAGAGGCCTGGCAACGGCAGCGGCACATCCGCGATCTCGCGATCTTCCTT
>JBEKUX010000042.1:0-32557 GCA_049514575.1 Chitinispirillaceae bacterium
ATTGAATTCAAATAAGCCTGACCGGCGGGATTACTCATGTTTGTTCCGTACATCCAATCAAGCCATGGGCAGGTACTGCTCTGGTCGGCCGCCTGGTCGCAGGTATACGTCGTATTGTATATGGAACAATTTCTATGGGTCGCCGTGGCCATGCGCGGCACACCGCGCATCACGTGGATGCCGAACTTCAGTCCTAAATTATGGACGGAGTCGGCCAGCGGCTTGAACCCTCTGCCGCCTTTTGCCGAAGGAAAGCGGGTCGTATCGGGCAGGAACCTGCCGTACGCGTCCATATTGCCCAAGTTCCAATTGCCGCTCTGGTTTACACCCCCGGCTGCACCCTGATCCGGGACCCACCAGATAAAATCGACGACGCAGTATTGCCAACCGTATTGCTTGAGGTTGTTGGCTACATAGTGGACATTTGCCATGAATTGGGCCTGCGTCACCCCGTAACTGTAGCAATCGTAACTGTTCCACCCCATCACCGGCGTGAGACAGGGCGCCTTGACGGCCTGCGCACTCATCAGCACTCCAGAGGCGAACAGTATCGCGATCACGAAAACCCCGGCGGCTATCCAATGACGCGCCGTCGCTTGCCTTGTTTTTCGTAGTGCGGAAAACATATACCTCCCCTCTTTATAGAATTCTATTGATTTTATCTATATAATATATAATTTAGTCAAAAGTCGCAGGGTTGTCAATCATTACCTGAAAATAGTGTATACATTTGAGTACGACAAATCTTAAAGTATATTATTAAGATAAATTAGCAACACATTGAATTTAATATAATAATGCATTATTACAAAATAGTAACATAGCTAAGGTATTGATTTTTTTCATAAATACCCATAAATACCAGGTACACTATTTTACCTCAATTGAACCTCTATTGGTCTGATTTCCAGCCGATTGCGATAAACCGCCTCACCTCTGACTTCGTCCTTCCCCTCTCCGCAAGCGGAGAGGGGATAACGGGGTGAGGCATAGGCCTTGCATTTTTAAGCTGGTTAAGGTACAATTAGCGTTCAATTATGCTGACCGATTTTAAAACATGCTCTTCCTGCTATTATCCATGGATGACACGGACGGATTTTCTTACCGATAACGACATCACCCTGGTCGGCTATCAGGCGAACTTCGATGAGCTGGCGGCAGGTTTATTTCTCTTCAACCACAGTTGCGGCACGACCGTTTCCTTGCCGGTAAATGATTTTAAAAATCTCTACAAAGGGCCCATATTCAGGGAACGGCTTACCGGCACCGACGAATGTCCGGGCTATTGCCTTCGCAAAAACAAACTCGATCTCTGCCCGGCGAAATGCGAGTGCGCGTTTGTGAGGGAGATCATGCAGGTAATACGGCAGATACCGAAGAAGCAGAGCCTGCCAGTTTGAAAATTCAACGGGATTAAAACCAGCTCAGCAAAAAATTGCCTGAAGGCAGACTTGATTATTGAATCCATTCTAAGTACCAGCGAAGAGATAAAATTGTACTAATTCTATTGACTTCGGCGTGGTAAATAGTCAATTTACATAATTGTAATTCGACTTCCCTATTGTATTCATGAAAAACGGGTTTCTTTATATGACCGTTAAAACATTCCATACTATCTTTTTAGCGATTTTTCTATGTCCTTTTTCAAACCTCTTGGCTGTTACCGATACCCCTATCGCCGTCGGCGTGCCGATAAAACCTTCAGGCCCTCCTTCTTATCGGAACCTCCCCCTGAAATGGGAATCCCCGATCAATGCCAATATGCCTTATAGTTCTCGTGAAATGGGCATGGCGAACATCGGCATATGCTTTCCGTTGGACAACACATCGTTTCTCATGAACCCGGCAAATCTGGGCGACCGCACCTCTTCGCATAAGACTTCGGAGCTCAGTTATGCTTACTGCCCGTTTTATCCCACGGTTGGATTAAATGTTCTGTACCAATCGCACACGTCATTTTCTTTTCTTCCGTCAGCGAAGACAAACATCGGCAGGTTTGTCTTCGACTTCGGGATATCGTATTGGGGAGTGGATGGAATTACCGACGATCTTGGCAGAGAAGTCTATGAAGCGCGCAGCGGTTTTGTAAGCCTGTCGGCCGGGTGGGGCCACGATCTCGCATTTATTGATATGCCGAACCATTATGCAGGCATTTCAGCAACCATAGCTTCGGGCCCTGAAATCCTTACCTATCTGGGAAAAAGAAGCACCACCGCACTCCTTACTGTCGGGTACCGGTGCATATTGTTCAGGGATTTTTCCCTCGGCCTGTCGGTCCGGAACATCGGCTATGGTTTAAAAGGAGTAAGGATGTCCTTTGCGGAATACAGCAATGATACCGCCACGGTATACCGCAAATCAACTCAACAGGACGATGACTACTCTCTTACGCCGCTTACGACCGCAGCGGGACTCGGGTATCAGCGGGTGCTGTTCCCGAACACCCGTTACGCCTTTCTTTTCCGCCTCGAAGGTGACCTTGAAAAGGAATTCAACGCCGGCTATTACGACAACCTTTCGAACATCATCGTGAGATCAGGGCAGGAAGAAACTTTCATGCACACTTTGCAGACCAGGGCCGGCATCGAATACGACAAGGCCTATCATGCGAAACAGTTCCATGTGGGGTGCGGTCTGCAGGTGATCAATCATTTTTCCTTCAATTATGCATACATATTTTCAAATTCCTTCCAGACATACAGAAATCATCAATGGGCCATATCGTTTCAGGCGAATAATTTATTCACCTGGAAGCGGAGTGATTTGAAATGGTGGAAAGCGAAAGCCGGAGATTAATTAAAATTGTTCAAGCCTGCCTGAGACTTGAGGTACCTGCTTTAAAAACCTCGATTTTGACTCAACAATGCCGTAAAACAGAATATTCGCAAAACGAAATCAATTTTCCTGACAGAGTTAATACTATTAACTCTTTGCAGGCCTAAGGGGTTGACATTGACCGGAAAAAAGATGCAATTTGAAGAGGTAGGGTTTACGGGAGAAAATGTGGGACCTAAAAATAAAGGATGTAAGAAAAACGGCAAAAAAGTTCAACATTCGTGATTTGAACCAAGTGAATCCTTTATCTAATTGCTTGTAACCTAACCGTAACATTTCCATTTTGCCAGAAAGCCAACCACCGATTATGAAGTTACTTTTTCCTGATCCCATCTGGCATCCTTCAATGCTTTCCGGAGCAGCCTTTCTATACTTCAACAAGGAGAAGCTCGCCCTGACCCTTCATCCTTCGGTTTCTTCTTTTCTCACGGGAATCGATGTGTTCGACTTCATGCGCTATGTACAAGAACGAAAGCCCTCTTGGCATGCTTCCTTTGCACAATTCACTGAAATGTGGCGTAGATATAGAGGAGTTCTTCAAGAAACGTCGGCAATGATGGCACCGCTTCATGAATACTCGTACAAGAGTCTCTGGCTTGTGTATAACAAAGACGATGGCGCATTTGAAAAAAGCAGAACAATTATTGAGTCCACTGGTCTCAAGATACAATCCGTGCGTAAATTGATAGATCCCTATGTCGCATCTGATGAATTATTCGCGCACATCTTTTTCGAGAAATGTCTGGAACTCTATCCTGAAGCGCATAGCTCAGAGGCTGCGCTCAAGATGTCAAGGAACCAGAAACCGACGTTCTTAAAAGTAGATTGGAAACCGCTATATGAGTATTGTGAAGGATTCTTTGGTAGCACGGAGTTGGATGAATTGCTCACTCTCGCCTATTTGTTTCGCATACCCGCACTAAAGGCGACCGATAGTCTAATGCTCACAAATCAAAACTTGCTCGGCTTCTTGGAAGCACTCCCAGTTGAATTTACCAAAACCAGCCACACAAGCAGCGAACTAGGTCTCCAAATGGATCTCGATGTGGTTGCGTGGGAGTTTTTTCGTCAGGTGCTGTCGCCAAGAATGGATCCGATCAATCAGGATATTGTCAAATCACTCGTACGGCTTATTAAGGATCACAGCGAAGAAATTGAGAAGCTCCGCTCTAAATGTCTTTCGCTTGCACTCGATTTCAAGGGAGAAAAAGACCTCGCGAAATTACAGGAAATAGTTTCACAACACGTCAGAGCCAAGGTAGAACCTGATGTCAAGGCACTTCTCGAACTTGACGACAAGTCAGTCGGTGAATTGATGTCCCTGGTGTTTTCGGATGAGAAAACCTGGATGACACTCTCGGCCTTCGTGTTCTCTTTGCTCAATGGCAATTCGCTATTGACCGGTGGCGCTGCCCTTGCAGCAATGTGCAATGTAGGTGCGAAGGCATTCAAGGTGGCATCACAAACACGTAAATTCATAAAGCAAAACGATTATGTGCTAATCTACAGATTGAAGGGCGACTGACTGATGCGTGCGGACTTGAAACTTCAGCATACAGTTAGGCAACAAACAACAGACCAAATGCTCCTCCTCACCCGCATCTACTCTCCCCTTTCCAAAGCCGACGGCCACCGTATCCTCGTTGACCGGTTATGGCCGAGGGGCATTTAATGGAAGAATACAAAAGAGCCTATCCTTTATTCTCCCTCTGCGGCCTGAATTGCGGGCTTTGTCCGCGTTATCAGACAAGCGGCGCGTCAAAATGCCCCGGATGCGGCGGGGTGGATTTCCATCTTAAACATCCGACGTGCGCCGTTATTACCTGCAATAAAAAATATGACAACGTTGAATTCTGCTTTCAATGTACTTCATACCCGTGCAAAAGATACAGCGAGCAGGGCAAAGCTGATTCCTTTATTTCTTACCGGAACGTCATCACCGACTTCAAAAAAGCCGAAAGAAATGGCATTGATAAATACAAAATCGAGCTGGACGAGAAAGTCCGCATTCTTGAATTCCTTATCAAGAACTATAATGATGGAAAAAGGAAAAACTTCTACTGTGTTGCCATAAATCTCTTAAATCTGACAGAGATAAAAAACATTATCGATCAAATTGATAAAAAGATAAGCAAACAGGATATGAACATAAAGGATAAAATAAAGTCAGTAATTGATCTTTTTGAATCAAGGGCAAAGGAAAATGGCATTGCTTTGAAGTTAAGGAAAAAACAATATTCTTCTTCATAACCAAACTTTTCCCTTCCCTATGCTCACCCTCAAACGCATTTACTCTCCCCCCTCAAAAACCGACGGCCACCGCATCCTCGTCGACCGGTTATGGCCGCGGGGCGTTTCAAAGGAAAAAGCCAAAATAGACCTGTGGCTGAAAGAGATCGCGCCGAGCGACAGCTTGCGGAAATGGTTCTTGCACGATCCGAAAAAATGGGACGGGTTCAGAACCAAATACGGGCTGGAACTGGACACTAAACCTGGACTGCTGCGCACTATCAAGCAGATCGAAAAAGAAGAAAAGACCGTTACGCTTCTCTATTCTGCAAAAGACGAACGCCGCAATAACGCGGTCGTTTTAAAAGAAAAACTTGAAAAGTAGCCTCCTCTGCCAATAATCATAATAAGCCCCGCTCTGGCATAAAAATTGCGGTTAATTATAGTGGTTCATTCTTCTCAAAAAAGGAGGAAACTTTATGCAAAAAATCACCCCGTGCTTATGGTTCAACGATAACGCCGAAGAGGCGGTAAATTTTTATCTCTCCATTTTTAAGAATTCAAAGATACTGAACTCCGGAAGACCAAGTGGAACGGTAATGACCGTGACGTTCCAGCTTGAGGGCCAGGAGTTCATGGCGCTGAACGGCGGCCCGATATTCACTTTCTCACCCGCCATATCGTTTTTCGTGAACTGCAGGACGCAGGAGGAGGTGGACGCTCTTTGGGAAAAACTCTCAGCAGGCGGGGAAAAAGGGCAATGCGGCTGGCTGAAAGATAAATACGGGGTGTCGTGGCAGATCGTTCCTACCGCTTTAGACAGGATGCTTCACGGCAAAGACGCAGAAAAATCGGAAAGGGTCATGAAAGCATTGCTGCAAATGCATAAAATCGACATACAGACATTAATGCAGGCATACGAGAAAAAGTAAATTTCAAATTCTCAACTCTGATCCGCAAACCGCCACCATAGGAGCGTTGCAATAAAGCCCGCAATGCCTGTGGCAATCACGATGATGATACTCGCCGTGCCTATGAAGGCGCCCTCCATGCCTTTGACCGCATACAGCATCGGGATTCCCCATGGATAATACGGGCCGAACCCCAGCATGCCCACGAAATTCCCTAAGATTAGCGTTACTATGACAAATCCGATGGGCGCCAGATAGCCCCGCGTCCAGCATGCCAGAAAAGCCGTAAGCATGCAAAGCCCGATGTTCATCAGTGTAGCAATCGAGAATATAAGCATGCAACGGAGCCAATAGCCGGACGACCAGCCGTCCAGATGCAATGCAAAACCGATGCACAGCATGACCGCTGCAGCTATGACGAATAAAAGCCCGCACCAGCAGGCCATGACGGCAAATTTCCCGAAAACGATTGAACTGCGCGGCAGCGGAAGCGCCAGCAAATCTTTCGCGGTACGGTCGGAATATTCACGGCCGAACAACCAGCTTGCCACAAACCCGAAAACAACGAGACCGGCGCCGCTTAACATCTGGGCGAAAATGCCGAAATAGGCCGGCCAGTCGCCCTTACCGGGGATCGATGTCGCTTTGCTCAGCATGATGCTGCTCTGGGCAAGTTCAGGATATTTTTTGATGAACATCAGGACGCCCAGCATCATGGGCATGAAGACCATTCCGATAATGGTGATCCAGAACATCGGCGACCTGAATGCTTTGCGGAATTCCGTTTTTATGACCGGCAGCAGGGCATTCACAATGCGCCTCCGATTATTCTCAGAAAATAGGATTCCAGATCTTCTTCCTCAACTTTCAAAAAAACCGGCGGGACCCCTGCCTGGACGAGCATTTGCGCCATGGTATCGGGATTGGCTATGGCTTTGGGGTCGGAGAGCGCGAAATGTCCTTGTTCCGATAACTCCGCCTGATAATTCGAGCCGGCTAAAAACCGTTTTAATGCTTCATGGTCACGCGCATTTATCAGCAGCCGTTTTTTACGAAGACCGTTCAACTGCCCGGCATCCAGTTCCTGCAATAACATTCCATTATGGATGATGCCGATGCGTGTCGCGAGCTTGGATATTTCTCCAAGGATATGGCTGGATATAAAAACAGTTACCCCGTGATTGGCGGCGAGATCGCTGAGCAATTCGCGTATCTCGACAATGCCGGCAGGATCGAGTCCGTTTGCAGGCTCATCAAGGATAAGGATCGATGGATGGTGAAGCAGCGCTTTTGCAAGGCCAAGCCGCTGGGCGTTTCCAAGCGAAAGGTGTTTTGCTTTTCTGTCGGAATACGGTGAAAGTTTTAATGTGCCCATTATATCGTCTATGCATTTTTTACCGGACATGCCTCTCAATTCTCCGATGATCGCAAGGTTCTCCTTTACCGAAAGGTCCGGATACGAATAGGGCATTTCCACCAGATAACCGATGTCCCTCCACAGATGATAATTTCCGGCGTCCACCCGTTTCCCGCATATAAAGGATTCACCTGATGTCGGGCGGACCATGCCAAGCAGCAGGCGGATGGTCGTTGTTTTCCCGGCGCCGTTCAGCCCCAGAAAACCGTATATCTCGCCTTTTCTGACACTGAGTGATATGCCGTCTACCGCATGCACCTTGCCGTAATATTTCGATAATTTCCGGGTGGTGATTATTTCTTCCATAGAACGCCTTAGCTCACTTTTAACTGATTATAAAGTCCTTCCCACATAAATGAAATATCTTCCATCATTTTTTCTATTTTGTTTTCAACAATAAGACGCATACCTATGCCATCGGTGACAAAGATGAAAAGTCTGGCAATCTGTTCGTTTGTCATCGTTGACGCGATCTCCCGCTTTTCGCGTGCGGTCATGATAATGCTTTCCCACGCCTTTTGTTCGGCTTCCTGTTGTTGCTTAAATTTCCTGCGGAATTCAGGGAACAATTTAATCCCCTCGAAGATTAGAAAGAAATAGTTGGTATCTTTTAGCGAGAACTTCTTGTTGTTTTCCGACACATGGATTCTCTTTCTTACCTCGGCCAGGTAGTCCTGGCCGAACTGATACAGTGAGTCCCTGGAAAACCTGGAATAGTCGGGAGCCATGGAATCCAGGAAATAGGAACTGAGAATTTCTGAAAAAAGCTGTTCCTTGCTTTCAAAATAATGGTAAAAGGCGCCTTTGGACAGCCCTGTCTTCCTGACGATCTGGCTCATGGTGACCCCCTTGAAACTGTTCCTCAGAAACAGTCCCAATGCCACCATCACTATGTGCTCTTTTGTGTCTTTCATAAAACCGACCGTTCGGTCTGTTTTCAATATACACAATTTTTAATGAACACGCAAGAAGGAAATAGTAATTTCTTATTATGACGAAACTCCCAAACCGCATTATGACCAATCCGCTCCCCTCCCTTCGCTCTTCGCTCCGCAGCCACGCCGACGTCGCGACCCGCACCACCTTCCAGCGGTTCTTCAAGGAAGAGGTGAAATTCTACGGGGTCAGGTCAGGGACCGTCGCGAAAATCGCAAAGGACTATTTTGCGGCCATAAAAGATTCGGGCAAGAAAAGGATCTTCGGCCTCTGCGAGGAGCTGTTTAAATCCGGTATCAGCGAAGAGTCATGGATCGCGGCCAATTGGGCATACTGGATCCGCAAACAGTTTACGTCGGATGATTATAAAATCTTTGAGCGCTGGGTGAACAAGTATGTCCACAACTGGGCAGCATGCGATACGCTGTGCAACCATGCTGTCGGCGCGCTGGTGGAAATGTATCCTCAATGCATAACCGGATTGAAAAAATGGGCAAAGTCAAAAAACCGGTGGCTCAAACGGGCAGCCGCGGTCACCCTTATAATTCCGGCAAAAGAGGGAAAATTTCTGCAGGACATTTTTACTATCGCCCATATATTACTCCTTGACCCGGACGACATGGTGCAGAAAGGTTATGGGTGGATGCTCAAAGAGGCCGGCCGCAACCATCAGAAAGAGGTGTTCGGTTATGTGATGAAGAACAGGGCCGTTATGCCGCGCACTGCCCTGCGCTATGCAATAGAAAAAATGTCGCCAGACCTGCGGAAGCGGGCAATGGCTAAAGGGTGATGTCCGGCCTACCGCTTTACACAGCGGAAGCCGTAGCGGTTACGGTTTTTCCGTTCGTCGCCCGGCACGTTGTTGTGTCGGTACGACCAGCACCGAACGCTGGCGTCGCTCAGCCAGGAACCGCCGCGAAGCACCCGTAAGGTACCGGTTGACGGACCGCTGAAATCGGTCTGCGATCCGTAAGGATAATTCTTCGCATACAAGTCGTTACACCATTCCCAGACGTTGCCGCACATGTCATACAAACCCCATGCATTCGGAAACCTGGTGGCCACCGGGTGCGTAGTGTTTCCTGAATTGCCGGCCCACCATGCGCTGCTGCTTAATCCGGCAATGTCGACGGTCTGGTAGTTCCCTGCTCCTGCCCTGCACGCGTATTCCCACTCGGCCTCGGTCGGCAAACGGTATCCGCTCCGCGCATAATCGATGAAAAGGTCGTCCAGAAGAGAGCAGCCGTCACCGGGAATTCCATAGAGCAGCGAGTAGCGATACACGGTATCCAGCCCGTCCCGTTTTGAACGCAAGTTGCAATAGAGCACGGCATCAAACCAGGTGACCCTTTCCACAGGCAACCGGGGATCGCCTGAAAAAAATGACGGATTCACTCCCATAAGAGCCGTATAGTCGGCCTGGGTCACCTCAATGGTGTCCATGTAAAAATCGCGGGTGAATTTTACCATGTGGAGGGGTAGAGCGTTCTGATATGCGCTGTCGCCCATCTGAAAGCTTTTACCTGCTGCGGAAACAAGCCGCATCCCATGATATTGAAAACTGTTATGCACGGTAGTAGATTGGGCCGTTGATCCGCAATCGATGATCAGCAAGCAATTGAGTAAAATACTCAGAATTGTTAACGAGCGATTCAGGGCCATATGTTCTCCTTTTGAAGAATTAAACGCTTAAGCCAAAATGTGTAACATACCCCTTCTCCTGAACAAGCGATTTTAGCTCTCAAGAGTCAAATACAACCGCAATAGCGGTAGTAACTTGCCAACCCCTGCTCCCCTTCCTTCCCACCGTAAGATCAAGGAAGGCTGACAGAAGTGGTTTATTAAAGCAAGTAATAAAAAATCATTTTAAAAATGCGAAACCCGTATTAAATCAGGTCAGATCGTATAGGCTATCAAAACAATCTGTATTAGTGTACTGTTACGGTATAACTAAACCCAGCATTTCGCTCGCATTATTATAGCCTATTTTTTTAATATTTTCAATACTTTTTTTTTGATTCAACGCGGTTATCTTATTTTATAAAAGCGACTCGTTGCTAAAGAACACGATTATTACCGGCAACCTCGTCCAAAAGAGTACCTATTGTTCTGAAAATTATACTTCACCGGGCAAGGGCGTCGTCGGACTCGGACAAATCGTCGTTGTCCATGTTGGCAAGATTGATGAGGCGCGTATCGTCGTAGAGTTTCAGGCTGGGTTTTGATGCGGTTTTATTTCCGGTCAGGATGGAATCGAAGGCCGGGAGCGCGGACCCGGTTATCGGCGAATCCAGTCCTTCCCGCTCCTGAAGCTGTCTTGTGATCTGCTTGATCTTTGCGCGGAGCGTATAGTTTTCACTCAGGATAATGTCGTACTCACGGAACACGGTACGCAGTTTTTCCTTCAATTCCCTGGTCTCGCCTGCTGAAGCCGCAGTTGAATCATTACTTTCCCTTTTAATTTCATGGAAAGGCTTGTGTTGATTGGCCACGGCTTCGGCCACGAAATTTATAATCTTTTCCATTTCATGGAGGCGGTCATCGTCGAATTTCGCAGTCACCAGCTTCTGCTGGCCATGTCCCGCATTGAACAGGTCAACTTCCCTGGAAAGGTTGGCCCCTTTTATCCGGTATTCGGTTTTTCTCTGAAAATAGAGCACAATAAAGAGAACAAACACCATGAAGGCGACGATCGGGACCAGCCAGAGTAGTTCAATATTCATATAATCATAAACCTCATAAACATTTTGCCTTTGATAGTAAGATAATATAGATTTTTCAATTAATCAACTAATCAATTGCCATGGATCGAATGCAGGATTCTCAAATGGAAAATATGCCGATAATGTCGGTTTCTGGCATCCGCGGCGTTGTGGGAGAATCACTTACACCCCTGCTCGTGTCCCGCATTGCGTTCCTGCAGACTCGCTCCTCGGGCAAAGGCAGGATCGTGGTCGGAAGAGACACCCGCCCATCCGGTGAAATGCTTGCCCGTGCCGCGTTCCGCGGCATCAGGGCCGCTGGCGGCCTGGCCGTCGATATCGGTATCGCGCCCACTCCCACGACCTGCGTTGCGGTGCCTGAACTTGTTGCGGCCGGCGGCATCATCATCACCGCAAGCCACAATCCGAATCCATACAACGGCTATAAAATGGTCAATGCCACAGGGCGCCTCTTCCGCGCCGAGGAGTGCGAAAATATCTATGCCGCTTTCCACAGCGGCCAATTCCCCTCTGAGGAAGAGCTTTCGAAGTTTGACGATACTCCGCATGAACGCGCTGATGCCGCGCCCATTCACCTCAAACGTATATGCGCCCAGGTTGATATCGGACTCATCAGCTCTTCCGGCATCACGGTCGGCATCGATTCGACGAACGGCGCTGCCGGGACCGTTTTCCCCCAGCTTCTCAAGACGCTCGGCGTGGAATGGGTGGGTGTCAACAACAAGCTCGACGGTGATTTTACCCACGATCCTGAGCCGCGTCCCGAACATCTTATTGAGCTTTCCACCCTGCTTAAAAAGTCAGGGAAAACCTGGGGCGGGTTTGCATTTGATCCGGATGCCGACCGATTGGCAACCATGAACGAACACGGCGAGGCGGTTTCCGAGGAGATGACGCTTGCCCTGTCGCTCCAGAATATTCTCGGCCGCAGGCGGAGCGATGTGGCCACCAATCTTTCGACCTCCATGCTCATTAACGACGTGGCGACAAGGTTCGGCGTCAACGTGATCCGGACCAAAATCGGCGAAGCGAACGTCGTGGAGGGTATGGTACGGTACAACTGCGCGGTCGGCGGAGAGGGAAACGGCGGCCTCATCTATCCGGCCGTTTCATGGGCGCGCGACGGCCTGGCGGCCCTGGCTATCATCATTGAGCTTATGGCAAAAACCGGCAGCAAGCTCTCGGCGCTTACCGCCGAATGGCCGGTATATGCAATAGTTAAGATAAAAATCCCGGTCGGGAACGCTGATCCGGCGTCGGCGATCGACCGGCTTGCGGAAAAATTTCCGGCTGAAGTAACCGACCGTCTCGATGGGCTGAAGATCATCCGCGACTACGGGTGGGTGCACGTTCGGCCGTCAAACACCGAACCGATCCTGCGCTGCTATGCAGAGGCGCGGACACAGGCCGAGGCGCAGGAACTGGCGTACCTGGTGATCGGCATGTTACACTCGTCACAATGACCGTGCTTGCAAATGGGGCCCCCGTCACCTATTTTCTTTATGTAAACGCATAGTAAAGGTTAAAATATGAACCATTACCGAAGCATGATAACGATGTGCGTCCTGGTCATCACGCTGGTGACGAACCAGCACGCATTCGACCAGACAATCACCGGCACAGCGAAAGTCAAACTGACGGGCCCCATTACCCAGGAACAGATGGACCAGTGCAAAGAAGACGCCAAATACCGGCTCAAACCCCAGGTACTCAGGTGGCTTGACGAGCAGAAAAGTCTGAAGATCGATACCACCGACCTGCTCACCAACCTGCTGTTAAACAGCTTTCTCGATTCGTGCATCACCCGCGCCAAAGAGAATTCGGCTTTCAAGGAAAAATACTGGACATTTTCCTATACGCTGGCCCCGGACGCGATTAACGCCGCTCTTTCCGGTTTCAACGACCGCATCGAACTTCTGGCCATCCACTCCTGGAAACGCCTGGAGAACGCGATCGAGCAGAAAAATTACGAGGAGATTTACTATCAGAGCGTTTCGGTCATTGCCTATGCAACGGCGTACATGGGCCCGCTCCTCACCGTACCGGGCGACAGCAATAAAATCCTCATTGAAGAAGCCAAGGGTGTCCTGACGAATTTTCTTGGAAAGCTGTACATCTCTTCAACGGGGCAGATTATTGAAGGGAAACCCGGGTATCCGCCGCTCAATCCGCCGACCATGGGGGTCACCATAGACGGCCATCCCTTTGCCGGGATCGGCCTCACCGGTTACATCCCCGGCGGCGCCGACGTTTTTACCGGCGTTGCCGACAATACGGGCGTTATTTCGTTCCAGAACCTTATAATACCCTTTGTTAAAAATGGCTCTATGATGTACGTCGCGCCGAACCTCGGCAGAGTGATCAACAGCAAATGGCGCATCGGCATGAAGGATTTCGGCATCAAGATCGGCAACGAGCTCAACGAGACGTTCTTCTTTAAAATCAACAAACCGACGTTCACGCTGACATTCGAGGCAACCGACCCCGATCCCACGGACACGCTCCCCAAGGAATTCATGAGCGGCGCCGCCATGAAGAAATACCTCGTGGATTCGTGCTGGCTCCAGCCTGCCGCAGGCGCTGCACCGGCCGATCTCAACATCTCCATCAAATGCCAGATATCGAGCGCCAATTCCGAGGCGTTCGAAGCGGGCCTGGCGCGGCTCGACGGCTCGGTCCTCATTCAGGCGCCCCAGCTCACCCCGCCCCGGACCGAAAGCGAAACGATCGACTTTGAGAAAAAATACGAAAAATTGTCCTTTAATCTCGATGATAAAAAGGGCTATAACAAGGAGCCCAAGGTCCCTATGGGCTCTTTCGTATGGGAGTCAAACGTAAAGCTCCGCGGGCTTGTCAGGAAGATAATGAACAGACTATAAATAAGATTTTAATTAATAATTAATACTCTTATTTTTTATTTTTCCAAACCTCTTCTAAAATCTTTTTATCTTCTTTCGTCAAAGCCCCCTCCCCTTCCTGGGATATTTTTTTGAGGATCGGGTCCACCTTTTCTTCGTAATATTTCTTCCTGCTTATCTGTTCTTCCACGCGCCGCCGCACCTCTTTCTCGTCCCACAGCTCTTTCTGGCCGCGGTACCACGCTTCAACTTTTGGCCCGCCTTTCAGCCAGGCGAACGCTACTGCTATGCCGCCCAGATGGATAAGGTGCGCTACCGCATTGCCGTGCGAAAACGCAAAGGACAGCGAAAGGACCGCATAACCGGCCACCACCATCCATGCCCTTACGGGCAGCACGAAAAAGAGAAGGAGTTCACGTGTGGGATAATACACGGCATAGGCGGTGAGCAGGCCGAATATGGCGCCGGAAGCGCCGATCACCGGCACATACCGCATGACCGGGTCAATCATGTAAAATATGCCGAACAGGGCGGCGCCGGTCCCGAATAAAAAATAGAAACTGATAAACTTTTTTGTCCCCCAGCGTTCTTCAAGCTCGCCGCCGAACATCCATAACGCAAGCATATTGAGAAGGAGATGAGAAAAATCAGAGGTCGAATGGAGAAACATGTACGAGGCGAGCCGCCAGACCTGGCCGCGGCCGAACACTTCGAACGGAACGAGCGCGCCCATGCCGAAAAGCCACGATCCTATCGCGGGCAGCAATTGGACGAAAAAAATCATGACATTGGCTATAAGGAGCGCCTTGACACCGCGGGTTACCGGATAGGGTGATACCATTGTGTTGTTGTTACTTTAAGGTTACAGCCTGATCTCCGCTCTTCGCGCAGCATGACAGTTGATATTCACGGCAACCGGCAAAGAGGCAATATGGCAGGGACTCTCTTCGATATGCACGGCAAGCGCAGTTACCCGGCCGCCGAGTCCCTGCGGACCGATGCCGGACGCATTGATCTTTTCCAGTATTGTTGTTTCCAGTTCAGCATACCGCCTGTCCGCGTGGCTTTTCCCAATCGGCCGCAGGAGAGCTTTTTTTGCACAAAACATGGCTTTGTCCGCCGTACCGCCGATCCCCACCCCGACGATTACGGGCGGGCACGGCTTGCCGCCGCTTTTGACCACCATAGCAACGACAAAATCGGAGACTGCATCCGGCCCGTCTGCCGGTTTGAGCATAGCGAGTGCGCTCATGTTTTCGCTTCCCCCGCCTTTGGGCAGAAGCGAAATAACGATATTTTCACCGGTAACCACATCGATATGAACAACTGCCGGCGTATTGTCGCCGGTGTTTTTCCGGCCGAACAGCGGATCGGCAACTATTGACTTACGCAAATAACCATCGCGGTACCCCTGTCGCGTTCCTTCATTGATCGCGTCGGGGAGCGTACCGCCGGATATCGTGACGTCTGATCCAAGTTCGACAAAGTAAACCGCTGTGCCGGTGTCCTGGCAGATCGGGTCGTTTTCACATGCGGCCAAAGCCGCGTTCTCGATGCACTGCCGCAGGATTTCCCTGCCGCGAGGCGACTCCTCGGCCTCAAACGCTTTATTCAAAGCGGCAATGACGTCATCGGGCAGTTTCGATGCAGCTTGGATGCAGAGTTTTTTTACTGCTTCAACGATTGTTTTATAAGGGATTACTCTCAAAAATGACCTCTTTTAATATTTAAATATTTTCCATTTGCTAAAGGCACCTGTTAGGGTGTGGGGTGGGCGGCATTATACAGAATTAGGCTTCGTTTGACCCCCACCCTCAAGTTTTAGTTGCGTTGAAATCGAAAAAAACAATTCACATAATTTTCTTTGGACGGATGATGCTTGCGGGTGCGGGTAACGGGACGCTCAAAATCTTAACCAACGGCGCCCCCCCGCCACCCTCTGCAGAAGCGGAGCCTTCAGCAAATAAAATATATTTTAAAATTCTAATGTCCTTTTATCTTTTAGCGATCGTCTCCCCCAGCTTCTCCAACCTCTTCCTGTATTCTTTCAAATCAAATTGTTTTATTTTCGCCACCCCGCTCTTTATCGCCGCTTCAGCCACAGCCACGCTCTCTTCCACGAGCACGCGCGGGTCGAGGGGCTTCGGGATAATATAATCCGGGCCGAACCGGAGCTCTTTTAATCCATAGGCATGGAGCACTGACTGCGGCACGCTCCCCTGCTTCGCGAGACCCGCCAGCGCGCCGGTGGCCGCCACCTTCATCTCCTCGTTGATCGTACTGGCGCGTACGTCAAGAGCGCCGCGGAAGATGAACGGGAACCCGAGCACGTTGTTCACCTGGTTCGGATAGTCTGATCGGCCGGTCGCCATGATGAGGTCGCTCCGCACGGCGCGCGCCTCAATGTAGCCGATCTCTGGATCAGGGTTGGCCATGGCGAAAATAATAGGCCGGTCGGCCATTATTTTCACCATGGCCGGCGTTACGAGCCCGCCCACGGAAAGACCGGCGAACAGATCGGCGCCGTCCATTGCTTCCGCCAGCGAACGTCTGCCGGTCTCTGCTGCAAAAGGCTCTTTATATTTATTCATGCCTTTTGTTCTTCCTTTATAAACCACGCCTGAACTGTCCACGAGCAGAATGTTCTCCCGTTTCACGCCGAGCCGGATATAATGCAGAGCGCATGAAATCGCGGCCGCGCCTGCGCCGGAAAAAACGATTTTCAGGTCTGCCAGCCGTTTATCCTGCAGTTCAGCGGCATTAACGAGGGCAGCGCCTGAAATGATCGCGGTGCCGTGCTGGTCGTCATGGAACACCGGGATCTTCATGGTGCGCTTCAGCTCTTCCTCTATAGTAAAACATTCAGGCGCTTTTATGTCTTCGAGGTTGATGCCGCCGAAGGTCGGCTCAAGCAGTTGCACGGTGCGGATGATCTCAGCCGGATCTTTGGTGCCGAGTTCTATATCGAACACGTCAATGTCCGCAAACCGCTTGAAAAGGACCCCTTTTCCTTCCATGACCGGTTTTCCGGCCAGAGGCCCTATGTCGCCGAGACCGAGCACAGCGGTGCCGTCGGTAATAACGGCCACAAGATTGCCCTTTGCCGTATAACGGTACGCCGCTTCAGGATCTTTGGCAATTTCCCGGCACGGCTCAGCCACGCCTGGTGTATAGGCGAGCGACAGATCTTTCTGCGTCCGGCAGGGCTTGGAAGAGATTACTTCGATCTTGCCGTGCCTTCCGTTTTCATGGTACTCAAGTGCTTCTTTTTTATAAGACATATCCATTATGATACCTTTCACTTGAAAATATAATATTTATTTTTGGATTGCTGTGCCGCGTCACCCCCGGGAATTGATCTTGCCAAGTATGGAGTTTCGATTTGGGGGGACGCTCACACTGTCTTCTCATTTAAAAAACTATCCAGCGCGCAGAGTCAGAGGCGTTTTATTGCGTGAGGTATGCGTAAGGTGCGCAAAGCGCAGTCCGAACTTGCCGTAGGCAGGAGAGGACCGGGTCGCAACAGCGAGAGCCTGGAGCACGCCGACCCCGCCATCGGCGGGGGCACGCCCAAAAAAAATTATTTTTTAAAATCCCTGTAATCCGCAACACCGCGTACACACCGGCATGAGCCCCTTCTTCATCTCGCGCCGGAATTTTTTGAACTCCGGCCCGTTCCAGACCGAATAGAAAGGTTGACTGTTGATATTACCGCAGGTATAATCCTGATAGTCGCGGCAGGGCGTCATGCGCCCGTCGGGCGATATTTCGGCGATAAAGTAAATGCTCTCGCAGCTCGGATACCCGCAATGCCACGTATGATCGGTATAATAGCGCCTTATCTCGCTTTCGGTCTCGATGTCCGGCAGGAACTGCGGCACGCAGG
This sequence comes from Chitinispirillaceae bacterium, assembly GCA_049514575.1. Lineage (GTDB taxonomy): Bacteria > Fibrobacterota > Chitinivibrionia > Chitinivibrionales > Chitinispirillaceae > BOG-1184. The sequence goes on from JBEKUX010000042.1 coordinate 17,796, forward strand.
CCTTACGGCCTGTCTTACGGCCTGCCGTGCGGCCCTTTGACATGCTCTTTATTTCGCGTATCTGTGCCGCGGTCACGGCAGGATTGACATCGCTGAAACACGACTTGAGGTATCCCCGGTGCTTCTTCGGCGTATAACCGAACCGTTTCTCGAACTCTTTTTCATGCAGTACGGCCCGTTCCTCAGGAATGAACCAGCCGAAATAGTACGGATGGAGCTGGGTGGTGCCGAGAATGAGCCGGTGGATTTCGGCCAGATGGAAAAAATTGTGGTTCGAAACCACCGAAATAGGAATGACAAGCGGGAAATGGAGTCTCCTGCGGTTCTTGATTGCTGCGGTTTTTTCAATGACCGCCATCGTCTTTTCAAAATTATCCGAACGGCCGCCGTGCGCCGGTGACCGCATGAGGTTCTGACTGGCGCTGTCCCATCCATCCAGGCTCAGGAACAGCACGGAAAGTGCGCCGGTTTCGATCAGGTCTTCGAGGACCCGGTCAAGGTCCTGCGCGTTCGTGACGATCGAACCTTTGAGCTTATGCCGGGCAAGTTCCTCAAAAAGCGGCAACAGCGGTTTCCACATGGTGGGTTCGCCGCCCCAGATGTAATAAAAAGGGCGGTCGCGGCGCGTTTCAGAAACGACGCGTTTGACAACGTCAAAATCCAGCTGCTGAAGCCTTTCACCTGCCTCAAGCTTGCGCCGCAGGTGGCCGTTCTCGCCCCACTGCCCGCACGACCCGCACCGCAGGTTGCATACTTCATTGACCCGGAGGGAGATCTGTCCGACAGGCAGGTCTTTCTCCGGATCGCGCCGGAGCAGATATTTGCGCACCTGCTGCGGGACCATGTGCCACGATTCGCTGTTTTTCAGGAGCTGCGGCAGGACATGACGCCTGATAAACGGCCACGGTAACAGTGCTTTTCCTCTTAATTTAGCCATAGAAATAACAACTCCACCTAAAATTTCCGGGCGTTTCCCCGTTTGTAGAGACGCACGGCCGTGCGTCTCTACAAAGGATGGGACCGGTTTTTCTCATTCGGGGTTTTGCTTTCCGAACGAGATAATGTCCCGTGCATCCCCCAAACAGAGGTTCCATGCTTGGTAAAATAGGTGTCCGGCCTGCCTGCCGACCCGCTACGCCAGCATTAGCGTGGCGAGAGCCTCGGCGCAGGCAGGGGGTGATGTCTGCTTTGCCCTGCGGTGGCTTCGCACCTGGGTCTCGCAGATTTACAGCCTCACTCCGTTTCAGCTTCCAAGGCTCGGCCATCAAAAAAATAATTTTATATTAGTTTTCAAAAATACTTAATGCTTCACGTTAATTATTATTAGTTGCTTCAAGTTCGCTGCGGCGCTGTTCCCACGTCCTTAATAGATCATCAAGCTCAGACTGTTCCAAATCTGCCGTCTGGGACGTTTCGTGAAGAAGCACATGGTTGAGCGCATTGGCCGGGTCTTGGAGTATTTGCTTTAACCGGTCGATATCGGCTTCTCGCATCTCGATCTCCCGTTCAAGTTTTTCAACCATACGCTGCAGTTTTTTACGCTGTTCCCGTTCGCGGATCCGGGTTTTCTTTTCTTCTTCATCGTTCCTTGAAAAATCATTTTTCTCCGCCTTTTCTTGTCCTGAATTTCCCCAGAGTCCCTGTTCCACATAGGCCCGGTAATCCGAAAGGTTTCCGGGAAAGTCCCTGATGAGTCCCGGCCGCATTTCGATTATGCGGGTGGCGATTTTTGATATGAAATAATCATCATGGGAGACCAGTACGATCGTCCCCTTGAATTCCACGAGCGCGCGCACAAGCGTCTCCACGGAATTGATATCGAGATGGTTGGTCGGCTCATCGAGAAGCAGCGTATTGCCCGGACTCGCGAGTATGGTTGCCAGGACCAGCCGCGACTTCTCTCCGCCGGACAGCACCTTGACCTGTTTCTCCACGTCGTCGCCTGAAAACAGGAACGCGCCGAGCACGTTCCGGATAAACGTCTTTTCGGTCTTCACCGAGGTCGCGGAGACGGTCTGGTAGAGCGTCAGCTCGCCGTCAAGCTGCTCGAGCTGGTGCTGGCTGAAATAACGGACTGCGGCGTTATACCCGGGTTCAAAACTGCCGGCAGCGGTTGTAAGCAGGCCGGCCATGAGTTTTAAAAGCGTGGTTTTTCCCGACCCGTTCGGCCCGACAATGGCAACGCGGTCATTGCGCCTGATCTCCATCGACAGCCCCTTGAATACCGTTTCCTCTCCATACCGCATGGTGACATCGCGCAATTTAAGCGGGACACCGCCGGACTGCGTCGTTTCAGGGAATGAAAACTCGATGGAATCAGGTTCCTCAGGCAACTCGGGCAGTTGTTCTTTCAGCTTTTCTATCTGCTTCATGCGCGACGCCGCCTGCACGGCCTTGGTGTTCTTGGCCTTGAACCGCTCCACAAACCGCTCTTTCTGCGCGATCTGCCCCTGCAGGTGCCGTGCCCTGCTCTGGATGGCGGCCAATGTCTGGTCGCGAACCTGCAGGTAGGCGTCGTAATTGCCTTTGCAGATGGAAATGTCCCGGTTGCGTATCTCGGCCGTATAGCCGGTCATGCGGTTCAGAAAATCGCGGTCATGGCTCACGATCATCATGCCGCCGTCGTACCGGGCCAGGAATTTTTCAAGCCAGACGAGCGAATCCATGTCGAGATGGTTGGTCGGCTCGTCGAGAAGCAGAAAACCGGGAGAGAGCAGCAGAAGCTTGCCGAGCACCACGCGCATCCGGTAGCCGCCCGAAAGCGCGCTGAGGGGCATCTCCCATTTGTCCTGCGGGACGCCGAGACCTGCCAGAATCGCCTCGGCGCGTGATTCCAGCGAGTAAATATCGTGAAATTCGACCGCGTGATGAAGGTCCTCGATTTTTTTCAATGCCTCTCTGCTCCGGGCAGTATCGCCCCCGGCATGACCGCCGAGCTGTTCCATCTTTTTCTCGTAGTCCAGGAGGTGCGCAAACGGTTCCAGCACGATCGCGAGCGGGGTCTTTTCGTCGAATATTTCCACCTCCTGGGGCAGATAACCGATCGTCAGGCCCGACGGTTTACGGATGTCTCCCTTGTCGGGCGACTCCTCGCCGGCAAGCATGCGCAGGAGGGTGGTCTTACCTGAGCCGTTGACCCCGATAAGCCCGGTGCGTTCCTTATCATGAAAAGCAATGGAAACGTTTTCGAAAAGCGGCGTTCCGCCGAAATATTTTGCTACATTATCGAAGGTGATCATAGTGCGAAAGGGTCTGTAAAATACATGATTTGAGGCAGAATTCTGCTGTAAATACGGAAAAACCGGCAGACAAACTACAGTGCAGCGATCGTTTTATATTTCTCCAATGCCGCTTTGATCGAATCAAATGCGATCGTTTTCATATCAACGGCCCCGTTATCAATAATAACGAACTCACTGATCTCGTCCGAAAGACTCAGCATTTTCGCCTCCACCGGTCTGCACAGAAAAAACGTATCCGCGGTAAAATAGTCCACGCCGCAATAATGGTAGGTATTGGCAAAGGAACCGAAATACCTCAGATCAACGATATCGAGGTTGCACTCCTCTTTTACCTCCCTGACGATCGCCTCGTCGATTGATTCCTTATAGTCCACGAAACCGCCGGGCAGGTCGAAAAAGCCCGCCTTCGGTTCGTGCGCGCGCCTGATGAGCAGAATTTTCCCCCCTATCTCGACAATGGCGGCCACCGCGGCCGCGGTATTGTGGAAATAGATATAGCCGCACGCTTCGCATTTAATTGCATTTTTCATGTAAACGTCGATTTTCGGCGACGCGCATCTGGGGCAGTAGCTGAATTGGGTAAAGGATTTCATGGTTTGAAAATAATTGGTTAAACGGCTGTAATCGAGGGTTGCTTTAATCACAGGTCGCTTATACATCGTCATGGCCAGAATCGGCGGGGAAAAACTTACTGCGAAATTTTTGGTAAGATAATCTATCCTGCCCCGCTATTTTGCCTAACGCATTGATTTTTTTATGTTTTTTTTCCTCAATTTCCCTCTGGCTTTTTAAGGATATTTATAATATATTACAAACAGGCAGTATTTTTAATAACCCGCTGTAATATTTCGCAGGGGGTGCCGTAATTTAAAGTAGTATATAACACGCAGATAAGGCTTCGGAAACGAATAGAAAAGGAGACACCTTTGTCCGTAGAGTTTTTAGATGAACTCGAAAAGAAAGTTGATATACTGATCAAGGATATTGAACATCTTCGCAAAGAAAATGCAGTACTCAAAGAGGAATCTGGAAAGAATTCAAGCGGTGTATCGGAAATCGAAAAAGAAAACCGCGCGCTGAAAAAAGACATCGGCGCCTGCAAGGCCGATGTCCAGACGCAGCGTGAAAAACTCAAGACAGCAGCAGAAAGAATTCAAGGGTTGATTGCAAAAATAGAAGCAGTGTAATGTACGAAGACGGGTAGTACAGGGAGCTTGCAGAATGGGCTCATCGATGGAAAGCGTACACGTTGTTATTTTCGGCTCGGAATATTCCATTAAGGGTGATGTTGATATCGAAACGACCAGAAAGGTTGCACGATACGTAAACTCAAAAATGGCGGAAATCCATGAGAACACAGCCTCGCGCGACAACGTAAAGATTGCCGTCCTTTCCGCGCTGAATATAGCAGGAGAGCTTTTTGAATTGAAAGACAAGAAAGAAACAGGTGCTCAGCAGATAGGTGCAATAAACGATCGTGTGTCACGCATCACGAAGAAAATTGATGCCGCACTGAAGCACGATTAAAAGGAGCATCGGGTTTTCTCTCCACTCCCCCGCTTTCCGGTAAGTGCCTGTTCCGCATTCCTGCCCATCCCGAACGTGCCCTAGCACACGGTAAAAATTGCGGCGGCAAAAAATCCGCTGCCGTTGTATCATACATTCAAACCGTTTATATCCGTTAAGGAGGCTCATAGATGACGAATATTTCCAGTCTGTTCATTGCTCTGATGGCGATCTCAAGCCTGGTTCTGGGCTTCGCCATCGGTTTTTTCTGGCAAACGCTCACCGACAAGAAATACAAGGTTGAAAAACAGCGCGAAATCCAGCAGGAGGCCGATCTCATTTTAAAAGAAGCGAAAAATGAGGCTGAACTGCAGAAAAAAACCGCTATCCTTGAAGCGAAAGACGAGTGGTTCAAGGCGAAATCGGAATTCGAAAAGGAAGCGGTAAAAACCAGAGAGACGATACGCCAGGAGCAGACCCGGCTGAAAGAGGTGGACGTCGATGTCAAACGGCGCGAGGAGACCATTACCAAGAGGGAAACCGAATTCGCCGCCCGCGAGAATTTCCTCAATTCAAAGGAAAAAACTCTTCGGACAAAAGACAACGAACTCCTCCGGCTCATGGCCCAGGAAAACGAGAAACTCGAAAAAATGGCCCACATGACGCAGGAAGAGGCGAAAAAGGTGCTCATGGAGAACCTTGAAAGCCAGGTGCGTTACGAGAGCGCCCAGATGATAAAGGAAATAAAAGACCAGGCCAAGAACGACGCGGACCGCGAAGCAAAAGAGATCATCGTCCAGGCCATACAGCGCAGCGCCGCCGAAACAACCATTGAATCTACCGTGTCGGTCGTGCACCTGCCGAACGACGAGATGAAGGGCCGGATCATCGGCCGCGAAGGCAGGAACATCCGTTCGTTTGAAGAAGCGGCTGGCGTTGACGTCATTGTCGATGACACCCCTGAAGCGGTGATTATCTCCGGGTTCGACCCGATCCGCCGGGAAGTGGCCCGCATGGCGCTCGAAAAATTGATCGGCGACGGACGCATCCATCCGGGACGCATCGAGGAACTCATCAAGAAAAGCGAAAAAGAACTTGAGAAAAATATCAAAGAAATCGCCGAAGAAGTAATCTTTGAACTCGATGTCCACGGCATCAAACCAAATCTTGTGGAAATGCTCGGACGACTTAAATACCGCACCTCCTATGGTCAGAATGTGCTGCAGCACAGCAAGGAAGTGGCAATGCTGGCCGGACTCATGGCGTCGGAACTCGGTCTGGATCCGAAAACGGCGGTGCGTGCAGGGCTTCTCCACGACATTGGAAAAGCCATTGACCGCGAAACCGAAGGGACCCATTCGCAGCTCGGCGCCGAACTCGCGGCAAAGAACGGCGAAAACCAGATCATCTGCAATGCGATCGCCGCCCATCACGAAGACGTCCCGCCTATTTCGGTCTATCCTGTTCTTATCCAGGCCGCAGACACTATTTCGAGCACCCGGCCGGGCGTACGGCGCGAGACGCTCTCCAACTATGTCAATCGTCTGACACATCTGGAAGAGATCGCCGATTCGTTCCGCGGGGTGAGCAAAACGTATGTGATTCAGGCGGGACGCGAGATACGTGTCATGGTGGAACCAGAACAGGTGAATGATGCGCAGGCAGAAGAGTTGGCCGGACAGATATCGAAGAAAATTCAGGATGAAATGGAGTATCCGGGGCAGATCAAGGTGACGATCATCCGGGAACTGCGGTTCACGGAATTCGCAAAGTAATCTATGAGAATTCTTTTCATCGGAGACGTTTTCGCGGACATCGGCCGACGGGTGCTTGCGGAAAAGCTTGCACCGCTGATCGATGAACTGAAAATCGACTGTTGTATCGCCAACGGGGAAAACACTGCGGGAGGCCGCGGTTGTACCGGCAATCTGGTTAAAAAACTCCGTAAGTATGGCGTTAACATTATCACCGGCGGCAATCACTCCTTCACTGTTCCCGACAATGATGCTTCGTTCATGGACGAGCCGTATGTTCTGCGGCCAATCAACTATCCCCCGGGCAATATCGGCCACGGGTCCGCGCTTATTACGCTCGAAAACGGAAAGACCGTCGGCGTGGTCAACCTTCAGGGCCGCACTTTTCACCATGAGTCACTCGATTGCCCTTTCCGTACGGGAAAAGCCGCAATCGAAGAACTTCGCACAACGACGAAGGTCATTATCGTCGATTTTCATGCCGAAGCAACGAGCGAAAAACTTGCTTTTGCGACCTATATCGACGGCCTGGCAAGCGACGTACTCGGCACCCACACTCATGTCCAGACTGCCGACGAACGCATTCTCAAGGGCGGGACCGCATTCATCACCGACGCCGGCATGACCGGTCCCGAGGAATCAATCATCGGTATGAATGCAGAACAGATCGTGCGTCACTTTCTCTATCAGACCCACACGCGGTTCGAGCCCTCTTCCAAAGGCGCCATGCTGAACGCCGTGGTGATCGAGGTCGAAGAAGAAAGCGGAAAATCCTGCTGCATAACTCGCATTTTTGAGCGGATATCATTCCAATGAGCGGACCGGCATTTCAATTTCTCGCGCCGACACAGGCCGAGCGGCCCTATACGGTAAGTGAAATCAACGAGGGAATTGCCCTGGTTCTCGAATCGGGTAATTCACTAGTCTGGGTCGAAGGTGAAATCTCGAATTGGCGCGTATCGGGAAACGGACATTGTTATTTCCGGCTTAAAGATGCGGAAAGCCAGATTCCTGCTGTCCTTTGGCGAAACCTCGCCGAAAAACTTCCCTTTTCGCCGGAAGACGGACTCTCCGTCAGTGCAATCGCCTCGATCCGGGTATTCCGCAAGGCAGGATACTATCAGCTTGATGTCCACCGTCTCGAACCCCGCGGCAAAGGTGCGCTTTTCATCGCCTTTGAACAGCTCAAGAAAAAGCTTGAGAACGAAGGGCTTTTCGATCCTGCGCACAAACGGCCGCTGCCGCCATCAATACGACGAATCGGGGTGGTCACCTCCAAGCAGGGCGCTGCCATACGCGACATCGTGCGCGTGGTGGCCTCACGAGCTCCGCAGACCGGCATCGTGCTGGCCGATGTGCCTGTGCAGGGAGAGACCGCCGCACAGAAAATCGCCTCTGCCATCCGTGCCTTTAACGCCTATGGCAAGGTTGACTGCATCATCGCAGGACGCGGCGGCGGAACGACCGAAGACCTCTGGCCGTTCAATGAAGAAATCGTGGCGCGCGCGATTTACGATTCGGAAATAGCGGTCATTTCCGCGGTCGGCCATGAAATCGATTTTACGATCGCCGATTTCGTCGCCGACCTGCGCGCCCCGACCCCGTCGGCGGCGGCCGAGATGGCAGCGCCGGACCGCGCCGAGAGTCAGAGGTATTTTGACGCATGCGCTGTGCGCTTTTCCGGAGCGGTTTCACGTTATTTTACCGGGATCTATGAACGTTTCGAGTCAAGCGCGTCGCACCGCAGTCTTAGAATGGCCCTGCAGCTTATTCCGGAACGGCAACAGGAACTGGACAGTCACATGGAGGCGCTGAACCGCCGCGTCATCGAATTGCTTCAAACCTTTTCGCTGCGTTTTTCCACGACCGCTTCCCGGTTGCACGCTTTAAGTCCTCTTGCCGTTCTGTCTCGAGGCTACAGCGTGATCACTACGGTAGACGGTCAGTCAGTTCGTGACGCAGACCGGCTTACGCCGGGTCAGGATGTCTCGATGAGGTTTCACAGAGGATCGGCAACGGCGAAAGTAGAAACCATTTCGCCACCGTCATAATTACAATAGTTATTGGGTTTTGACTCAGTTAAACAACGTGATTTAGTTTTACCTGATGAAATGTGAGAAATAGTATGCCCGAAAAACAACGACCAAAAAAGAACGATATCAATTCCCTGACTTTCGAAGAAGCTCTGGCAAGGCTGGAAAAAACCATCGAACAGCTTGAAGCCGCAGACTTAACGCTTGACGAATCATTACGTTTTTTTGAACAGGGCATCAGCCTCATCCGGACCTGCGACACGCACCTGAAAAAGGCCAAAGGAAAAGTCACCGAGCTCCTCAAGGGCGAAAACGGAGAATACATTGAAAAGGTGCTGGGCACCACCCTGGAATCATTTGTCGCACAAGAAGAAACCGATGAGTGACCTCTCCACCTACATGAAACGCGTGGCTTCCCTTACCGAGAAGGCCCTGGAAAAATTGCTCCCGGCTGATAAAACGTATCCGCCTTCAATCCACCGGCTCATGCGCTACAGCACCTTTGCAGGTGGGAAAAGAATACGGCCGTGCCTGCTCATGGCCGCGTATGAGGCCTGCGGCGGAACATTCGGCGATAAAGCACCGGTACATGCGGGTGCAGCGATAGAAATGCTCCACACCTTTTCCCTCATCCACGATGACCTGCCCTGCATGGACAACGATGACTTCAGGCGCGGAAAACCCACCGCGCACAAGGCCTTTAGTGAGGCCCTCGCGGTGCTGGGCGGCGATGCCCTCTGTATCGTGGCTTTCGAGGTGCTTGCACGGCTTGAAAGGACCGATATCATCGCCGAAACCGCCCGGGCGCTCGGCACTGACGGTATGATCGGCGGCCAGGTGGTTGACATCGAATCAGAAGGGAAAAAAGTCGACCGCGAAACCGTCGAATATATCCATACGAAAAAAACGGCCGCGCTCATCCGGGCCTGTGTTCGCATCGGCGCCATGCTCGCGAATGCTCCCGCCGAAACTTTAAAACGACTATCTTCCTACGGCACCCATGCAGGACTCGCGTTCCAGGTGGTCGACGACATTCTTGACGAAGAAAGCACCACGGAACAGCTCGGCAAAGACGCAGGGTCTGACCGCGAAAAAGGCAAAGCCACTTTCCCGGCAATATGCGGTATGGAAGAGTCGAAACGCTACGCGAAGGAACTTATCCTGAAGACCGGCAGCGATATCGCATTCCTCGGTGAAAAAGGAAAAATACTGCACGAGCTGGCTGAGTATATCAGGGTGAGAATTTACTAGTTTTTTTTATTCTAAAGACCCCTGTTGGAGTAAATACCCTTGCAGCATAAAAACTGGAAATTAAAGCTAAGCGCGCTGCTTATCGGACTTTCAATCCTCATAATTGTTTTTTACTGTTATTGATGATAGAGTATATTTAAATTTCAAGTAATTTATTACTATGCAGATCAGCTTCTAAACAGTCGGGGATTATTCAGCATGAAATCGCTGCTGCTTGCTATCGTATCGTTCCTAAGTATATCCATGCCAATCACTGCCGGCGAGATAAAGCTTCCGGTATGCTATTCGGTGCTTAAAAACGGCTTGCGCATTATTATGGTACCGGACACCAATGTCGCAGTCGTCTCATGCAGGCTGTATTACTTTGTGGGATCCATGTACGAAAGCACAGGATTCACCGGCCTCTCGCACATGTACGAACATATGATGTTCAAGGGAACCAAAAAACTCGGAACCGCCAATTACGCCGCAGAGGTCCCCCTCATGTCGGCCATCGATTCGCTCGACCGGCTCCTGTATCTCCGCGAACAGGCTGCCGGCGACAGCGATTTCATCGCACAGAAATACCTGAAGCAACGGTCATCGTTCCTTGACAAACAAAGGAAATACATTAAAAAAGACGAAATCTGGGAACTTTACCAGAACAGCGGCGCTACCAACCTCAATGCCTGGACAGCCGACGACATGACCGCGTACATCGTCACGCTTCCCAAAAATAAAGTGGAACTTTTCTACTGGATCGAATCCGACCGTATGCACAACCCAGTGCTCCGCGAGTTCACGAGCGAACGCGACGTTGTCATGGAAGAACGCCGGATGAGATACGATAACCGGCCTGAGGGCCGCTACTGGGAGCGGCTCAACGCGCTCTTTTATATCGCCGATCCTTACCGGAACCCCACCATTGGCTGGGCTTCAGATATCCGCGCCTTTACCCGGCAGAAACTTGAGCAGCATATCCACCGTTATTACACCCCGGACAACGCGGTGATCGTGCTCGTCGGGAATATCGACACACTCCGGGCAATAAAGGACATCCGACATTACTTCGGCGCGATACCGCGGGCCTCTGTGCCAAAAGAGGAAGTCTTGACCCGGGAACCAGCACCGATCGGGGAAACACGGTTTACCGTATATGACGATGCCGCGCCGCGTATCGACATGCTTTTCCATACACCGGGATATCCTGACAACGTTCTTTACAAAATGGATGTGCTCGAAGGCGTCTTTTCCGGCCGCAGCGGCAGGCTCTACCGCCGTCTTGTCGATAAAGAAGGAACATGTACGAATGCAGGGGCAGAAAACAATCCGCGTTTGAACGACAGCTACTTTCACGTCTGGGCCGAGATTAAAAATGATGCCGACCCGGCAAAGGTCGAACGCAGTATCCGTGAGGAAATTTCACGGGCCGCGTCGGCTCCGCCGACCGCGGACGAAATACGGCGCATAACCAACGAAATCAGGATGGCGTTCGTCACCGACCTCAACAGCCTTGAAGGACTGTCGGACCGGCTGGCATGGTTCGAACGCCTCAGAAGCTGGAAAGATATTTTCACGTATCCGGACCGAATAGCAAGTGTCAAGACAGAGGAAATTCCTTCGGCAGTAAAACAGTATCTCGATCCCGGCCGCATGACGGTCGGAATCCTGCTGCAGCAGACAAAGGATACAGCAGAAATCAAACCCGGCAAAACGCATTCGTCCGAACACTAACTTTAACGGTTGCACGGCACTATGAAACTCTTTTTTTCCGTTCTTACAATGGTTGTTGTATCGGCCTTTTCGGGCTTTGCAGCGGAACTTGCGGTTCTTCCGTCTCACCCGTCAAAAATATCCTTTCCGGCGCTCCACTGGACGGTGCCGCTCGGATCGCCCTGTCGCGTCATATTGAACAACGGACTCCGGTCATATGTCGCGGTCGACTCACAGCTCCCGCTTGTCCAGATCAGCGCCTACTTCCGGTGCGGAACGCTTTCCGACCCTTACGGCAAGGAGGGACTCTGCTCCATCATGTCGAAACTCATGAGGACAGGGGGCACGGACACCTATCAGGCAGATACGCTCGATGCGCTTCTGGATCTTTACGCCATTAAATTCAGCGTTTCTGCATCGGAGGATGTTCTTCACTTCAGAGGGGCATTCCTAACCGATTTTCTCGATACTGCGTTTGCCGTCATGCAGCAGATGCTCTTTCATCCGCGCTTCGATGCGGCAAAACTTGAAAAAGAGAAACAGATCGCCGTCGAGGCAATACGCCACCGCTTCGACAACCCCGGACCGACGCTCGACATTGCTTACCAGAAGTCAATGTACCCCGGCTCTGCAGCCGCAAGCATAGCCACGGAACAGTCTGTCGGACGGATCACGCATGACGATCTGGTTAACCTCCATCACCGCGCAATTACCACCGGCAATTGCATTTTCGCCATTGCCGGCGCGTTTGACCGCCGCGCCATGCTCGACCGCCTCGAAAAGCTGTTTCCCGCAGCTGGTCAGGTAAGCGATACGACATTCCCGAACATTGCAGCGGCACCGGTTACAAAGTGTCTTATCGTACACAAACCGATCTCACAGGTATACGTACGGCTGGGCGTTCCCCTTTTCAAGCGTCCGAATGCCGACTACTACACGGCCTCTGTTTCGAATCTCATACTTGGCGGCGGCGGTTTCACGTCCCGCCTGGGCAGCCGGGTACGCTCCGATGCCGGACTTACCTATTCGATCTATTCAAGCGCCGAATCGAACTACACGTATCCGGGAACCTGGTATATCGAATTTTTTACAAAAAGCGAGTCGTTCCCGCACGCCATGGCTCTGGCACTTCAGGTCGTCGACAGCATGCGCGCAGGGGGGGTCTCTGCAGAAGAACTGGCGAATGCGAAGAAAAGCCTTATCGGCGAAATGCCGTCGATGTTCCGGTCGCCGTTCGATATCGTATCCACGTATGCCTGGAACGAATACTATGGACGCTCGCCGGAGCATTTTAAAAAATACCCGGACAGTATTGCGGCAATTACCCGTGAAGCGGTCAAACGCGTGATGTCCAAATATCTTGATCCCGCAACCTTCACCTATACGGTGATCGGCGATACCGCCGCACTTTCCAAATACCGTTCCGCAGGCGGTTTTTCGCTGGAGAAATTAACGCCCAGCAGAACGGTAACAACGGATTCGATTCCCTCGTTACCGTAATACGTATAAACAGCAGGGAGAATGCTGATGAACATAGGAATTATCATCCATTCGCAATCCGGACATACGGCAGCATTGGCAAAAGCCATTGCAGAAAAATTCAGGGCAAACAACCATGAGGTCGATATAAAACTGCTTTTGACGAGCGGGCTTAACAAACCAGGATCGCGGAACTTTACTATCTCCAATACCCCGGAAGAAGAAGATATCAACCTCTACGATGCGATCCTGTTCGGCGGCCCCGTCTGGGGTTTCAAGGCCTCACCGGTGATAATGGAGTACCTGCGTTGGCTTAAGAAGCTTAATGGTAAAAAGGCCATGGGATTCGTCACTATGGCGTCTCCATGGAAATCCCTCGGGGGCACCCGGGCGATCCGTGCCATGAATGAGGAACTTGAAGCTTCGGGCAGCACCGTGCTTGCCGGCGAAATGGTGCAGTATTTATTCGGTTTTAATAAACAGAAACTGCAGGAGGCGGTGGAGAGAATTTATAAAAATGTGACAGGATGATTGTCATACATAATAAGATGTGCTGAAACAAAGCATGAAAATGTTGCTGTCTTAAACTCATGACTCAAAACTCACGAATCATTACTATCTTTTTTTAAAGAACCATATTTCGTCATAATGTTTGCATGAACTGTTCAATCTGCGACACCCTTTCCCTGCCCATCTTTAAAGCCAGAATTTTATCAAAGTACGATGTTTCCTATTTCTCCTGCCCCGAGTGCGGGTTTCTGCAGACCGAGAAGCCGTACTGGCTGCCGGAAACGTACGTACATACAATGAACGATGAAGACACCATGGTGCTACAGCGCAACTGGTACTTTGCGGACGTTATTTCGAGTGTGATATTTTCACTTTTTGAAAAGCGCGGGAAATTCCTCGATTTCGGCGGCGGCCATGGCGTTTTCACGCGGCTCATGCGTGACAAGGGATTCGACTTCTACTGGCGCGATCCGAACGGCGAGAACATCTTTGCCCGGGGATTCGAATATCGTCCGGCAGACGGTAATGTTGAACTGGTGACCTGTATAGAATGCTTCGAACACTTTGTTCAGCCGAAGAAAGAATTGGAAACCATGCTCGGGATTTCCTCAAACATTTTTTTCGCAACACAGCTGCTCCCCTCATCTGTTCCCAAACCCGATGCGTGGGACTACTACGGCCTCACCCATGGCCAGCATATCGCATTTTATTCAGTCAGGACGCTTCGCTATCTTGCCTGCCAGTACGGCCTTCAGGTATATACCAACGGGGTAAACATGCACCTGTTTACAAAAAATACTTTTCGAGGATTCCAATTTCGAAAGGCAATCCATCCCGGTATGCTGCAGCGGATGAGAATCTGGATGGCAATGAAGGAAAGATATCAAACCGACTTTGATTATATAGTGCGGTCAAAAAATGCTCTGGTGGTAAAAAACTAGATACTATCTGACTACCGGCACCTCTGGGCTTCGCGGTACCGTTCGTCGTTCTTTTTGAGCCAGGCGTCCAGCTTCGGCGAAGGCTTGCAGATGTAATTCCCTGCCAGATCGAAATAGATAAGCGATTTCATACGTGTAATGCCTTCGGGAAGCGTCGTAAGCCGGTTATCCTTCAAGTAAAGCTCTTTCAGTTCAGGGAGCTGGGTGACGGCCGGCTCCAGTTCGACCATTTTGTTCCCCCACAACTGCAGTGAAACAAGTTTCTTCAACTTGCCGATTTCAGGAGGAAGATACCCGAATCCGTTATAGCGGAGATCCAGCGTTTCAAGGTTTTCCAGCTCAGCAATTAACGGA
>JBEKUX010000043.1:0-26857 GCA_049514575.1 Chitinispirillaceae bacterium
CGCACCATACGTACCCTGGCAACCGGATACCGGAACGCGGGTAATTATTCTGAGACGATCATGTCTGGTGGAAAGATGAAATCCGGCATCTACTGCATCTCGCTTAAAGGGAAAAACCTTTCAACCTGCGCAAGCGCCGTGATTTTCCTTTAAACCCTGCGTTATTATTGCTCCTCCGTTAAAGATAGGATTTTCCTGCACAGTAGTGAGGTGATTATTAAGGTAATAAGAAAAACATGTTTCAAACAATATTTAACAAGGAGGTTTCCTTGTTCTGCAAAACTTTCCACATTATCGTTCTCTCCTGCGCAGCGATAATAGGTGTGTCGAATGGGGAAACTGCAAAAACAACCCTATGGAACCAGCTCGGAGCTGAAGCTTCAAAGCAGTCAGGCGGCAAGGGATTTGCCGTAACCGAATTGTGGAACGGATATCGGCTCGAATGCCGGATGCAAGCATTGCAGGCAGAAGTGACAATGAGCGGGGTAAAAATAATCTCAACGTCAAAGAGCGAAGGAGGCGGGTCATTTGCGATAAGCGCTTCCCAGCTTGGTCGTACAACATCGATGCAAAAACTTCCGGATGTCTCAGATTGGCTGACCATGAAGGATGGTTTGGTGCAGGCCGAGCGTAAAGACATCGTGGAAGAATACATGACCTCAGGCGATGGCATCCGTCAGGACTTCGTGATTAACAACAAACCAGAAGGAGAGGGAACACTTTTATTGGACCTTAACATTGAAGGGGCAGGGGTAACGATAAAAAGTCAGCACTCTGGAATCGAAGTACGCCTCTTGTCGGGCAGGGCGCTTTGGTACCATGCTTTGAAGGTAACCGATGCAACAGGTCAAGAGCTTTCGTCGAACTTTATAAAATCAGAAAACAATAGAATCACTATTGCGGTTGACGATAAAGACGGATCGTATCCTGTCCACATTGACCCCACGATTTCGGACGCTGATTGGTTGCCCATGGGACCGGTTCCTGGTGTATACGGAACTGTATATGCTCTGTCCCTTGACAGTTCAGGTTACCTTTACGTGGGCGGAGAGTTTACCACAGCGGGTGGAATAGCAGCAAATAACATCGCGAAATGGAATGGCAGCGCGTGGGATACCCTCGGCAGCGGAACGAGCGGCAGGGTATCTGCTCTTGTCGTTGACGACTCCGGAAATCTTTATGCAGGCGGGAGGTTTTTAACGGCGGGTACCGTGACCGCGAACAACATCGCCAAATGGAATGGCAGCGTATGGAGCACCCTTGGGAATGGAACGGTAGGTTATGTCAATACCGTTGTTATTGATGGATCCGGAAATCTTTATGCTGGTGGCTATTTCACCTTGGCGGGTGGTGTAACTGCGCAGCACGTTGCCAAATGGAATGGCAGCGCGTGGGATACCCTCGGCAGCGGGATGAATACCTTTGTCAGCGCCCTTGCGTTTGACGGATCCGGAAAACTTTACGCAGGCGGGAATTTCACCTGGGTGGGTGGCATAGCCGCGAACCACATCGCTAAATGGGATGGAAACTCCTGGAGTGCTCTCGGAATTGGAACCAACAACTATGTCCAGGCACTTGCTTTTGACCACTCCGGAAACCTTTACGCAGCCGGGCAGTTCGATTCAGCAGGGGGTGCAGTTGTAAACTACATCGCACGATGGAATGGCAGCGTATGGAGCAGTGTGGGGAACGGAATGAACATGCCGGTCGATGCGGTCGCTTTTGACGTGTTCGAAAATCTTTACGCAGGCGGATATTTCAGCTCAGCCGGGGGTATTGCCGCGAACAACATCGCCAAATGGAATGGCAGTGTGTGGGATACTCTCGGCAGCGGAACGAATACTTGGGTCTATGCACTTGCGGTAGAGGATTCGGGAAATCTTTATGCAGGTGGGGCGTTCGCTACCGCTGGCGGGAAAACAGTAAACAATGTCGCTATATGCAAGCTCAACGGCACGGCCGTGATACCGCGCAAGGGCAACAATGTCTTGCGGCCTTTCATAACATACGACGCTCTTGCTGGTCTTATGCGGTTTCAACTGAAAGCACAGACGCCAATAACTTATCGTATTTACTCCCTTTTGGGACGGCAGGTGTTCCAGGCATCTGAAACAATGGGAGCCGGTGTCCATTCCATGCGAATATATACGGGCCGTGCGGCACGAGGCACGTATATCGTGAATTTCAAGGCGGGAAACGAGTCGTTGATGTTCCGGATGGTTGTTGATAGATAGAGAGGAAATTATCAAGGCGATCTACGCTCCGTGCTATCATGTTTTTCGCTCGTCCTCGGGCCTAATATTTATTCATGGACAAGCTCTAAGCTGGGGAAGCACGATAACCGTTCCCTGCTGATTACCGGCCGCCGAACACCATGTCCGCAACAGCGCTTCTCACCCTGTTGATGGCGGACCGGTCCTCCCTCCGGTGCGGAAAGGTGTGGTTGGACATGAACACAAACCCCGTAGTGCAGGACGGATCACCGACAACCGCGCAGCCCGTGAAACCGGTCTTCCCGAATGTGCTCGCGGTGCGGTGCGTTCCCATAAATTCCGACCGGTCAAGCTCCCAGCCGAGCGCGGCCGCAGCGCCGGGTTCGGACCCTAAGGCGTTCGTATGCATGAGGCGGACGGTTTCGGGTCTGAATATGCGACTGCCGCCTGATTCGCCGCCATTGAGCATCACGGCAAGAAACCGCAGCAGGTCAGACGCGGTGGAAAAAAGGCCGGCAGACCCTGCCGCCATGATTGGACGGAGCGCCCATGCGCTCTCGTCGTGCACCTCGCCTCGGATGATCCGGCCGCGCCATGGATCGTCTTCGGTCGGCGCGATAACGACGCGACCAAGCGTTTCAGGGAAAAAAGCCGTGCGCGCCATGCCGAGCGGGCCGAACAGGTACTGGTGTGCCGCTTTGTCAAGACTCATGCCTCCTGCCCGCTCAACCACAAGCCCGAGCAGAATGCTCGTGGCGTTTGCATAACCATATGCCCTGCCCGGCGGCGTACGCAGCCGTGCGTTGAAAATCGAAGCGAGAATTTCACGGGGCGGCAGTATTTTTTTATCCGAAAGACGGAAGTCGAAATCGAGCGTGTGGGTCAACAGGTGCCGGATCAGGATTTGATCGCGGAAGGGCCCGGAAAATTCCGGGACATAATCGATCAACCGGGAGGACAGGCTGAGAACCTCGTTTTCAATCAACGTGAGGGCAAGGCAGGAGGTGGGAATCGCTTTGGTTATAGACGCTACGTCATACACCGTGTCCGCGGTAACTTCCGGCGAGGAGGAATCATAGGTACAATTACCGGCGGCAATTATTTCCTGTTTCCCCTTGACAATTGCGCCGACGACACAGCCCGGGAATATTCCTTCTCCAATGCACTGTTGTAAATAAGCGGACAACAATCCGTTTATATCTGCCATCTTCACCAGCGCTTCAATGATGTTTTCGAAAATATATATATTTCATTTTCATCCAATCAGGAAGCAGCCATGCTTGAAAGATTCAAACCGCTTTTCAACAGCGTTGTGCGCCTGCTGGCGGGCCCGGCGGATAAAATCGGCATCCGGCCGGACCATCTGACGTTAACTGGTCTGGCGTTTTTTATCGCGGCTTCGTGGCTCGTCTATAAGGGCTCATGGACAACCGCCTGTATCATTGCGATCATCGGTTCCCTGTTCGACGGTCTTGACGGAGTGCTTGCGCGCGAAAGCAATCAGACAAGCGCGTTCGGCGCGATCCTCGATTCATGCTGCGACCGTCTGACCGAAATTTTCCTGCTTGCCGGCGTGCTCGGTTATTTCCTTACCTCGCCGCTCATCGTGCTGCCGAAAGAACCGCTCTCATTGGCCGAGCGCGCGTGGGGGACCGTCTTCTGCTATTCTTCGATTACCCTGTCGCTCATGGTGAGTTATATCAAGGCCCGCTGCGAAGGCGCCGGCATCTCCTGCAGCCGCGGCCTTCTCCAGCGCCCGGAGCGGATCATTCTCCTCTGCGCCGGTCTCCTGCTGGGCCCGTCCGCCATGGTGCGGATGCTGGCGGTAATTTCCCTGCTTGCCGCGGTTACCGTTCTGCAACGGTTCGTGGAGGCATTTCGGGGAGCAAAAATAAAATAGCCGGCCTGGAATTCTCCCGTTACTTTTTCCTGCCGGAAGTCCTGCACGCCGCCAGTGCATTTTTCAGGTCATCAATGATATCGTCAGCGTCCTCGATGCCGACCGCAAGTCTGAACAGCGTGTCCGTGATGCCGAGTTTGTACCGGTCGGCGCGCGAATAATCGTAATAAGAGACAAGCGCTGGATGGGTAATGAGCGTTTCCACGCCGCCAAGGCTCGGCCCGATGAAACACAACTTCAGCGCGTCGAGAAACCGCTTCGACGTCGCCAGCGTGCCTTTAATCTCGAACGTGACCACGCCTCCCCCGCCGGTCATCTGTTCGCGGGCGATAGCATAGTGGCGGTGCGACTCCAGAAACGGATAGTACACGGTGGCCACCATGGGGTTCGTCTCCAGAAACCGTGCAACGCGTAAACCGGTTTCGTTCTGTTTCGCGACCCGCAGGGGAAATGTCTTGAGGCCGCGGAGCAGCAGGTAGCAGCAGTGCGGGTCAATGACGCCGCCCATTGACTTATGCAACTTGCGGATCTCATCGACCAGTTCCTTCCGGCCGAGCACGGCGCCGGCGAGGATGTCGTTATGGCCGGCAAGGTACTTGGTCGCGCTCTGAATAACAAGGTCAATCCCGAACTCGAGCGGACGCTGGTTGTACGGGGTGCCGAAGGTGCTGTCGATGAGCGTCAATATCCGGTGCCTGTCCGCGATTTTTTTGAGCCGGAACAGGTCGAAAATGTTGAGATAGGGGTTGGTGGGCGACTCGGAAAAGATAAACTTCGTGTTCTTCCTGATCGAGGCGTCGAGCAGGCTGTAATCCCCGAACGGCACGATGGTACATTCGACGCCGAACCGCTTGAGATAGGAGCGGCAGAATTCGAGCGTCTTCTTGTAGCTGTCGTCCGTAATGACAATGTGGTCGCCGCTTTTGACAAGAGACAGAATGGTGGTCGTGATTGCGCTCATCCCCGATGAAAACACGACGCAGTCTTCGGCGCCTTCGAGATCGGCGAGACGGCGTTCGGCGATGGTCGCGGTCGGGTTGCCGTAGCGGCCGTATTCGAAATGCTCCTTGCCCTTTTTAGTGTACTCCTCGATGTCTCTGCTGCCGGAAAAGGTGAACGTGGAGGTCTGTACGATCGGCGTCGTTATGGCGTCGGCATACCGTTTGCGGCCCTCGCCCGCATGTACCGCCCGTGTGGCGAGGGAATATTTCCGCGGCGTGGTCTCCCCTGTTTTTTCTTTGATCGGCATATTAAAAAATCTCCTGTTTGCTCTGAAAAATCTCCGCGGACCGGAATCCGTAGCTTCTTTGCTTTCGGGAGTTACCAGGGTTGCCCCGCTCTCTGGGGACCCCCACCTGCCTGAAGCAGGCGGCCCCCTATGTTCGCGGAACAACCCCGGTAACCCCCTTTTGAAATAGTAAAATATTTTTTAAATCTGTTTATCTGTTTTGTTGTTTGAATTTCAATTCCACCAAACCTTGAGGGTGGGGGTCAGATACAGTTCAATTCTGCGATAATGGTGCCCACCCCACACCCAAACAAAAACCTTTAGCCAAAGAAAAATATTTATTTATTATTAATATTCATCTACTAATACCTGGTAAAACGCCCTCGGGTGCTCGCAGCACGGGCACTTCTCCGGCGCTTCGGGCCCCTCATGAACGTAGCCGCACTCGCGGCATATCCACTTGACCGCCGTTTTCTTCTTGAAAGTGCTTCCGTTCTCGATATTCTTCAGGAGCTTTAAATAGCGCTCCTCGTGGTGCGCTTCTGCCTTCGATGTCATCAGGAACTGGGTGGCAACGAGCGGGAACCCTTCTTCTTTCGCAATACGTGCAAACTCCGGATAAAGCATGTTATGTTCTTCGTGCTCGCCGTCAGCCGCCGCCCGCAGGTTCTCCTTTGTCGAACCGGTGACGCCGGCAGGATACCCGGCCGTGATTTCAAGCATGCCGCCTTCCAGAAACCTGAAAAACCTTTTTGCGTGCTGCTTTTCCTGGTCGGCCGTCTCCTGAAAAATCGCGGCAATCTGCTCGTAGCCCTCTTTTCTCGCAACGCTTGCCGCAAAACCGTAACGGTTGCGCGCCTGCGACTCGCCGGCAAACGCGGCCAGAAGATTTTTCTCAGTCTTCGTTCCCCTGATGCTTGGCATAATAAATCCTTTCTGTCAATTATTAAAATGTAACTCGCCGTAATTTTTGTACCGGTAAATATACGATTTTCCAACAAAAAAATGGCCTTTCAATTAAAATTGAAAGGCACTATATATAGAAACGATTAATACAGAACAGAAATCTTGCTTGAGCACAGCACCGTGCTCTTTTCAACCGCCCTGACGATATAGACGCCCTGCGACAGCGGGGCAAGCGTTACGACGGTGTTGTTCCGGCCGAGGAGCTGCTGCATGATCCGGCGGCCGTTGACTGAAAACAATTCTATGGTCACGTCATTACCGGCGTCTTTCCGGCTGCCGGCGAATAGCAGCCTGTTGCCCGACAGTCTGATGAAATGATACATCGGTACAACCGATTGCGTACCGGCAATTCGCCGGTTCGCCGTGAGGTTAAGCATTTTCGCAACCACTCCCAGCGCGTTCGCCTTGCCCGCTCCCCACCAGTTGTTGGGCGACGGAATCGGCCCGGTAAAGGTATCGACGATTGCCGTCTCCTGAAGATAGGTTCGTGCCTGTTCCACGGTAAGCGAGGAATCAATCTGCAGCATCATCGCCACAATACCGGCCACAATCGGTGCGGCCACCGAGGTGCCGCCGGTAATAGCATAGCGGTCCTCCACCGCCGGTGAATCCGGCCAATAAACACAGTTGCTGAGGTTCGTGATAAATCTCGGCATGGCGCCGGCCACGTTGGAACCCGGCGCGGAAATATCGGGTTTTATGCGGCCGTCAACGGTCGGACCGTGACCCGAGTAGGCGTTCAATCCATGATTTCCGTAGCTGTCCCAACCGAGCAACTGTCCGTTCCATTGGGTCGTCAGCGTCTTGGAGAGATACGACCCGACCGTTATATTCCTCTTTGCGGTGCCGCCCAGTTCGTTGACCGACATCACGGTATCGCCGTCATTATAGTTGGCCACCTGAAAGCTCCTGAACGATGTCTGCAGAAAATTCCATGCCTGGACCGTGCCGCCGGTGGTTCCCGGCACCGATACCATTGCTCCGAAATAAAATACAGGGTTCGGCGAATACATGACCGCCTGAATGTGCGGTTTCCCATTAAGAGGACTCGCGCTTTCAACCGCCGTGGCCTGAAAATAAACCGTATAGGTCGTATGGGTGCCGTTGTCGGTCCACAGAATCGGTTGAGGACTCGCATCAGCCGACGAACTGGCTGATCTAAGTATTTTATTTGGTGTGCACGGCCCGTAATACTTATTGACGGTGTCGAGAATGTTGAATGTTGCGACAATGCTTTTTCCGGAATCTCCCCACAGTTCAATGCCCGAGACCCACCAGGATCCGGAAAGAATGGGCGTAAGCCATGCGCCTTTTGACTGGCCCTGCCCTACCTGCAAAGTGACATGTTCCCTTTTACTTCCGTCGTTGCCTGCTGCTCCCACCACGATATGCCCGGGCGCTGCGGAAACATTGTCGATTGCGCGGTCAACGAGCGAGGTGCCGTCGTGCGGCCCTTCGGCAATGCCGAGGCTCATGTTGACAACGCAGGGAAGATGGAGCGAATCAGCGATTGAAAAAAGCCACGACAGACCGTCAATGATGGTCTGGTCCGTGTTGCCCATTTTGACGGCCGCAATGACGACGTCCGGCGCCACGCCGTAGTACGGGCTGTTCCAGTCCGAACCTGCGGCAAAGCTGGTAGTAAAGGTACCATGGCCTTCGGTACCGAGACCGAAC
This sequence comes from Chitinispirillaceae bacterium, assembly GCA_049514575.1. Taxonomy (GTDB): domain Bacteria; phylum Fibrobacterota; class Chitinivibrionia; order Chitinivibrionales; family Chitinispirillaceae; genus BOG-1184. The sequence goes on from JBEKUX010000043.1 coordinate 7,985, forward strand.
ATGGAGTCACCCAGGATCTGCATATGGTTCTTTATCACCCCATAGCCGAAGCGGTTGGGAAAACCCGACGCGGTATCAACCTGGTCCCATAGTGCGGCAAAACGGGTCAGCCCGTTCGAATCGAGGAACGCTTTATGCCGCGTGTCGAAATCGGTATCGATCATGCCGAGGAGTACGCCCTTGCCGGTGAGACGGGGCCCTGTCCAGCCCGGGACCGTTTTATGCACTTGATTAACATTCGATAATTTTCTGGCCGAATCCATGGTCGGAAAAACACGGGAAGGCATCTTTACATACCTGATTCCCGGCAGCGCAACAAGGTACGGAACTGATTCGCCGCACCCTGTAAGGGTCGCTACGTCACCCATCCTCGACACGATCCGCCACCCATACAGGGCAAGCTGCCCGGCCGACAGCGAGTCATCGACCAGCGCAATGACTTCGGTCGGGTTCCGGCACCCCTGGGCGGCCTTATGCGCCGCGGCACTCAGTTTATTCATGGCAACCGCGCGTTCGGCGGGCGAACCGCGTCCGATGACGAATGTGCCGAAACGATTGTTCTCCCCCGGCGGAGAGATCTTTTCCGCCGGCGCCGTTGCGATGCACGTCAGAACCAGAATCACCCCTGTTACAGCGTTTCTCTTCATAACAACCCCCTCTACTACATATTCTCCATTATAACCATTAAAAAATCAAATTGTTCCTTTTCGACGACGGCTTCTTCGCGCCAGTCGACGAGGTCCCGAAAAAATCCTTCCGTTCCGATTTTGCCATCCGGCCCTGAGCATGAATCGTGCAGGTGTCGATGACGGATTCTTTAAGGAAATGTTCCTCCTTGACTTTAGGGCACCAGCGCGTGGCGATGAGATGGGAATCGTCACACAGTTTTTCTGTCCTGATTCCGTCCGGAACGTCGAAATCCTCCACCGGCAGGTCGCGGTGAAGGGCAACCATGGTCGGTACCCATACGGGGATGGCCGCTATAGAGCCGGTGACGCCGAGTCCAAGGGAGCGGCGTTCGTCGACACCCGTCCAGACGCAGCAGACCACCTGCGGCGTATAGCCGATAAACCATGCATCGGAGTAATTGTTGGTGGTACCGGTCTTTCCGGCCGCCGGCCGGTCGAACCCCATCCCGGGAATCGTTGACGCCGTGCCGCAGCACACCACCGTCTGCATCAGGGAACACATGAGGTAGGCGGTCTGGGGCGAAAGTATTTCATGCTCCTCGGCAGCATGCTGTTCAATCACCCGTCCGGTTTTATCAACGATTTTCTCGATAAAGTACGGAGCGACCGCAACTCCCTTGTTTGGAAAAATCTGATACGCACAGGCCATCTCCATGGGAGTGACCTCACAGGAACCGATGGCGAGCGAAGGGATAGGCTGGATCTCATGTTTGAGCCCCATTCTGCGGGCATAATCGACGACGACTGCCGGCCCGACCTTCATGAGCACCTGAATGGCGACAAGGTTGACGGACAGGGCGAGCGCCCTGCGGATTGTGGTCGGGCCATGGAAGGCGTGATCGTAGTTTTCCGGCCGCCATTCCCCCTGCGGCGTCTGGAGCGTCACGGGCTGGTCCAGCACGATACTTGCAGGAGTAAACCCGTGCTCCATGGCCGCAGTATAGACAAAAGGCTTGAACGACGATCCGGGCTGCCGCAGCGCCATGGTAACCCGGTTGAATTTGCTCTCATCAAAATCCCTGCCGCCGATAAGCGTCCGTATGCCGCCGGTTGCCGCATCGAGGGCAACCACCGCGACCTGCGCACGGCGGAGCCGGAACGAGTCCGGCAGCCGGGCGTATTCATCTGCCCGGAGTGCGTAAAGCGAATCGAAGTGTTCTAGAAACGTATCGCGTGACTTCCGGTATCTGCGGAACGCTTTCGTACTGTCAAGGAAGATGCCGTTAAGACGACGCTGAAGGCTCAAAATCTGTTTGGCGGAGGCCGCTTCGGCGGCCTCCTGACCGGCCCGGTCGAGCGTGGTGTATACGGTCAGGCCGCCGTTATACAAGTCATTGTCTCCATATTTGTCGGACAGGTACTTTCTCACCATTTCGATATAGTAGGGCGCGACATTCGCTTTCTCCTCAAATGGCCGGTACGGAACAGGCTGGGCAATGATGCTGAGAACCGAGGCGCTGTCGACCGCGGCGGAACCTTCCATCGCGGCGAGCACGACATTCCGCCTTGCCGTGACACGCCTCATATTTTCTTTTCTGTCAAGTCTGTACCGCTCGGGCTGCTGGATGATCCCGGCAAGCGTGGCGCATTCGTTAAGGTCGAGCGCGGTCACGTGTTTGCTGAAATACTGCTCGCTCGCCGCTTCCACGCCCCAGGCACCGGCGCCGAAATACACCTGGTTCAGGTACAGTTCGAGTATCTCCTTTTTGGTATAGCATGACTCGAGCTGCAGCGCCGTCAGCGCCTCCCGTATCTTGCGGACCATCGAAGGTCTGGCCGTGAGATAAAGGTTACGGGCAAGCTGCTGGGTGATCGTGGATGCGCCCTGGGCATACCCTCTCCTGCCGATATCGATGACAGCCGCCTGTGCGATCCTGCGAAGATCGATCCCCCAGTGCTTGTAAAACCGGTGGTCTTCAACGGCAACGACGGCGTTCAGCAGGTTGACTGGAATTTTGGAAAGAGGCACCCGGATCCGGTGTTCGATGCTGAATTCGTGCAGGACTTTTCCGTCTTTGTCAAGGACTTTCGTGGTGAGCGCCTGTTCGATGTTCTGCATCTGCGAAACGGTCGGCAGATCCTGGGACAGGCGGTACACGAACCTGATTGCGGACGATGTCCCAAACAGAACAATACCCAGAATCACGGGAACCGCGATAAAAAACACGGCGCCGCGGGTCCCGCTTTCGGCGCCTGACGCCGGTTCCTCTCGCCGGCGCGGTCTGAAATAGAATTTTTTTCTTATGTTCAGCATACGATGTACCGGGGCGCGGTCGATCGATATTTTGAAAAAACACTCCGCCTCTTAGTATTTTCTACCCTTGGGATCCTGCGATCCCCTTCTCTCTATAATTTACACTAAAACTGGATATAATGCATATAAAAAGGAGCTGCACGTGAAAAAGAAGGCGCTCATTACCGGCATAACCGGACAGGACGGCTCATACCTGGCAGAACTGCTCCTTGAAAAAGATTATGAAGTCCACGGTATGATACGCCGATCGAGCTCCTTCAACCGTAACCGCATCGACCATCTATACAAGGATCCTCACGGAAAACACCTGCAACTCTTCCTTCATTACGGCGATCTGACCGATTCCAGCAATATGAACCGCATGCTGGAACGCGTGCAACCCGATGAAATATACAATCTTGCGGCGCAGTCACACGTGCGCGTTTCGTTCGACGTGCCTGAATATACTGCCGATGTCGATGCAATCGGAACACTTCGCCTTCTCGATGCGATCAAAGAGACCGGCCTTAAAAGCCGTTTTTATCAGGCTTCAACCTCAGAACTCTATGGCAAGGCACTGGAGGTGCCGCAGTCAGAAACAACGCCTTTTTATCCGCGTTCACCCTACGGGGTCGCAAAACTCTATGCTTACTGGATTGTCATTAACTACCGCGAAGCGTATAACCTCCACGCCTCGAACGGCATTCTTTTCAACCATGAATCGCCTCGCCGTGGAGAAAATTTTGTGACGAGGAAAATCACCCTTGGAGCGGCCGCCATTAAAGCCGGAAAACAGGAGTGCCTTTACATCGGGAATCTCGATGCGAAGCGCGACTGGGGCTATGCGCCCGATTACGTTCTCGCCATGTGGCTCATGCTGCAGCAGGACGGGCCCGGCGATTATGTGATCGCAACCGGCGAGACGCATTCGGTGCGTGAATTTACGGAAAAAGCCTTTCGGGCCCTCGGTCTGTCGATTGCCTGGAAGGGAAAAGGCATTGACGAAACGGGCATCGAGGGAAAATCCGGAAAAACAATAGTGCGCATCGACCCGAAATACTTCAGGCCGACCGAAGTGGACATGCTGCTCGGCAATCCGGCCAAGGCCTCCAAGGTACTCGGCTGGAAACCGTCGGTCACCTTCGACCAGCTTGTGGAAATTATGGTCAAGGCGGACTGGGAAGCGATAAAAAAGTAAAGGATTAGAAAAATTAAAAATTTTTTTTGGCTAAAGGCTCCGCTTTTGCGGAGCTTCTGCGGAGGGTGTGGGGTGGGCGACATTGTGCTGAATCGTGCTTCGTTTGACCCCCACCCTCAAGTTTCGGCAGCGTTAAAATTAAAAAAGTAAAGATTTTCAGTGGATGTTTTTATATTGACAATGTTTGTGGGTGCGGGTAACGGATGCTCAAACCTGCACGGACGGTGCCCACCCGACACCCCGTCGAATGTCTTTAGCAAATAAAAGATAATTAAAGGAGATATTTGATATGCCCGGCTGCACCCACCAGAAAAATCCCATATCGTGCCCCTGCACTTATCCAAGCTGTTCGCGGCACGGGAAATGCTGCGAGTGCATCGCCTTCCACCGAAGCTCCGGAGAAATTCCTGGATGTTTCTTCTCTCCCGAAGCGGAGCGGACCTATGACCGGTCGCTGTCGGCCATGGTCAGCGATCACCGCGAGTGACACCGGGGAAGACGACCTTCATATGAAAGTTGACAAATACATCTATCACTTTTGCCGGGCCGCCCTTGTCCTGCTCGCTTCAGCCTCTACATCCCCGGCGGCCGACAACGAGGATTTCAACTGGACCCAAGCGTCGCAGTTCGTCGACAGCTTCCCGTTTAAACAGACATTCATCGATTCGCTCGTCGCAACGTACCAGGTGACTTTTCCTGCAAGCCCGCTACGCACCATTCCTCAGCAGAGCTTTGCACAGGGAGAAGTGCTTGTCTACGACGTAGGATGGTCTTTCATCAGGGCCGGATACGTGATTCTGACGGCCACGCCTGATCAACCGCACCGCACGATCAAACTCGGCGCCAAAGGACTTTCCAGAGGTTTTGTGAGCACTTTTTACCGCATGCGGGATTACATCATCTCCACGATTGATGCCGAAGGACTCTATCCGCTTTTTTTCGAAGAACATCTGCGTGAAGGAAAACACTATAAATCGAACGGGTGGATCCTCTACGATCATACGAAGGATACCTTGTACGTAAAAGGACGATCCCTGCATGCTCCTCAATTCACCAACGACTATATTTCCGTGCTTTACCTGGCGAGAAGCAGGCAGTTCGCTCCCGGCGATACATTTTCAGTGCCGTTCTTCGTGGACGGGAAAGTCCTTCATCTGATGTTCTCCTGTAAAAAGCGCGAGAACATAGATTATAACGGTAAGAAAATCAGGTGCCTTGTCGTGCAACCGCAGCCAAGTGATGATAAAGGTGAATTTAACAGGAAAAAAAGTCTTGAAATATGGTTTTCCGACGACGCAGCCAGAACGCCGCTTAAAATCAAGGCGAAAATTGCTATCGGATCAATTACGGCGAACCTCGTTTATGTCTGGCGACCGAAAAATGAAATCCCGGCTGTCGTGAAATCTCATGATACAACCGACATCAGTGATAGTATAAAAAAGAAATCACCCTGACCATTTTTTAAAATACCGTTATGCTAGACGCCCTTCTGACATGGGATAAAACGGTTTTTCTTCTTATTAATCACGGCATGGCCAACAGGGTGTTCGACGTGTTTTTCACGGCTATCACCAACGGCCGGCACTGGATACTGCCCGGCATCATCGGCGCACTCATGTATCTGTGGTTCGGCAAAAAACATGCTCTGACCGTTCTGCTGCTCTCGGCAGTGACCGTGGCGCTCACCGACCCGGTCGCCGCGCAGATCATTAAGCCGGTTTTCCACCGTCTCCGTCCCTGCAACCCGTCCGACCTCGTAGAGGGCGGACGGTTTCTCCTTGGGTATAAAACCTCTTTCTCTTTTCCGTCAAGCCATGCCATGAACATGTTCGGCCAGGCCATGCTTTTCACGTTTTTCCACCCTCGCTACGGCGGGTGGTTCTTCCTGTTCGCCGCCACGATCGGCTTCTCGCGCATCTATGTGGGCGTGCATTATCCGCTCGACGTACTCGGCGGGGCGGTGTTCGGGACGATCTGCGGCGCACTGGTGTTCGGGATATACAAGATCACGGTATATACCGTTAATAAATCAAGGCGACGGCAACGGATCGGGCAATAAGGTTTCCTGTCCCCATGTAGCCCCACGGCCTTACGGCCGTGGTACCTACTATTGTTCGGCGGAATCCGCCGAAGCATTTCAAGAACCTGCCTACGGCAGGTCCGTCCGACGCATTCATCCCCGGGCTTACGCCCGAGATCTTCTGCGTAGGCGGATAAATTTTTCCCCCAATTTTGAATATTGTTATAGATAATACTTGACTCCATTTTTTTAAATTTCTATATTATTTTTGTCTGTTATCACACGGGTTTTCCCTTATCTGTTTCTATTAAACAAGGAAGGGGTAACTATATGGCGTTCGAAGAAAAAGACAATGTCGATCGACGTAAATTCCTCAGCAAAATAATCCCCGGACTTGCCGTGCTCGGACTTTCCGTCATGGTCGGTTGCTCAAAAGACAGCCCGACAAGTTCATGCAGCAATTGCGCATCATCGTGTTCGACCGGTTGTTCCACTACATGCACCGGCGCGTGCACCGGATGCGGATCCAACTGCTCCAGCACCTGTTTGGGCGGCTGCGGCGCGTCTGACTGCTTGGGTGGTTGCACCGGTACCTGCACGAGCGGTTGCAAAGGCGGATGCTCAAGCTGCACAGGTACATGCTCGGGTAGTTGCAGCGCAGTCTGTCAGGCCGTTTGCGGCACCAGTTGCTCCGGGACATGTTCTGGTAAATGCGGTAACTGCACGAATTCATGCGGCTCAGGCTGTGCGAATACCTGCTCGGGCGGCTGCTCGGGCGGCTGCGGCGCGTCCGATTGTACGTACGCATGCACTGCCGGCTGTCTATTCGCAAGTTACTGACCGTGCGAACGGTGGTCGTTTTCAATTCCTCTTTTCAGACCAGCCTTAATCCGGTTGTCGTCAAAAAACGCGGCTTATGACGGATTATGTCTTTGGCAGGAATCCGAGGAGCTGGGGCGAAGCAGTTGCCAAAAACGTCACTCTTATCGTGACCGAGGACTGCCAGCTCAGATGCCGTTATTGCTACCTCCACGGCAAGAACCGCGAAAACAGGATGGGCTTCGACATTGCCCGGCGCACGGTCGAGTATCTTCTCCGCGAGCGGCAACTGTTTCCAGAGCAATCCGTAATCTGGGATTTCATCGGCGGAGAGCCTTTTCTTGAGATCGAACTCATCGATCAGCTCAGCGACTATATCAAACGCCGCATGTATGAGGAAACGCACCCCTGGTTCGATAGCTATCGGTTCAGCTTCTCAACGAACGGCATTCTGTACGGCGATCAGCGGGTCCAGAAATACATTGAGAAAAACAGGAAACACCTCAGCATCGGGATCACGATCGACGGCACGCAACGCAAGCACGATATGCAGCGGGTATATCCTGATGGCAGGGGTTCGTACGCCGATGTGGTCAGGAACGTGCCTCTGTGGCTTTCCCAGTTTCCCGAAGGAGGCACCAAGGTCACCGTGGCACATGAGGACTTGCCGTTCATCAAGGAGAGCGTTCTTCACCTCTGGGATCTGGGGATTAAAAACGTCTACATCAACGTCGTTTTCGAAAATGTGTGGCAGGAGGGCGACGACGCAATTCTGGAAGAGCAGCTGGTCAGGATCGCGGACCACGTGCTCAAAAACCAGCTATTTACAAAAGCGAACGCCTCTTTCTTTTCGGACACGATCGGCCGGCCCCTGGATTGCGTGCACGATAACCACAACTGGTGCGGGGCAGGGAAAATGCTCGGCGTCGATCATGCCGGGAATTTTTACCCCTGCATCAGGTTTGCCCCGTACTCCATGGCTAAACAGAAACCGCGATGCATCGGGAACTGCTTTGACGGTATTGACCAGAACAAGCTTCGGCCGTTTCTCGCGCTCGACAGGATAACACAGAGCCCGCCCATGTGCCTTGAATGCGACGTGGCAAGCGGGTGCGCGTGGTGTCAGGGTCTGAACTACGACGAGGCGTCTTCGGACACGATCTACCAGCGGGCGGTTTTCATCTGTAAAATGCACAAGGCGCGGGTGCGCGCCAACAGGTATTATTGGGAGCGGTTCAACAGAATTCAGGACAAAGACCTGCAATGAAATATTTAATCGTCCCGATCGATAAATCCTCTGTCTCATTTTGTTATTACGACAACCCTTATCGCACGTCCGGTCAAGAACCTATAGCTCTGGATATTTTGCAGCGTACTGTTGATTATGCGCAGGCCAATGAGTTGACCATCAATTTTCTTTACGGACGAAATGAACCGCCCGAACCGCACTGCTCACTTATCAAGAGTGTAAGCCACGCCGCGTTCGTACCGCTCGCACTTGCCGACGCATACCCCGAAAGCGTGGTGGTGATCGAATCCGGGGAGATAGAGCAGGCTGCCGCCGACAAGGGCCTTCGGCGGAGTCCGGAACGGAACGTGATCGTTCGTCTGGGACGAGAGCGACTCCCGCGCTTGGCAAACGACCTTCCCCTGCTTTTTGGCACCTTCCAGCGGCTGAACCTGTATCTCACGGGACTGGAGAATATTACCGAAAGTGAACTTGAACTCTACGGGCAGCAGCTTGCCGCGCTCACGGAGACCGTTGCCGACTGCTACCGCCGGGGCGACATTTTTGAGCTGAATGTCCTCTCGGACAGGATGATCCTGGACAACATGAGGAACTGCGAGGCGGGATGCGAGCATTGTACGGTAGGTCCTGACGGCCAATTGTATCTCTGTCCGGGCTTCCTTTATGACGATCCCGGCGCAGCGATAGGAAGCCTGGCAAAAGGGATACAAATCCCGAACGCGGAACTGCTTTGCCTTGACCATGCGCCGCTCTGCTCCTCCTGCGATGCCTTTCACTGCAAACGATGCATTTATCTCAATAAAAAACTCACTCTCGAAATCAATACGCCATCCCGGCAGCAGTGCGTAGCATCCTATAAGGAACGGAACGCCTCAGAACAGCTTCTTACGCTTCTGCGGGACCTGCCTGTATTTTCAGCCATGAAACTGATACCATCAATCGATTATTGTGACCCCTTTGAGGTACGGCATCAATTAAAAAAGACATCAGGAGACAGGCAGGAGGAAGTTCCGCCAAAGTTTGACGGCAGCGGCCGATCGATCGAGGAAATTCTGGTAAGGATCTGCAGGATCCAGGAAGAAATTCTGGAATTGCTGAAAAGAGACAGGTAATAAACAGTACAAGCATCAAGAAATTGTTTTTCACTTAACACGAAGGAAAGAGGTCACCTATGGAACCGGTAAACGACAAAAAGAAGCCGAAAAAACTGATGGGAACGGTCACCGCTGAAGAACGGGACGTGATCAAGCGGTTATATGAGCGTAAAAACGGGCTCGTGGAGCTTTTCAAATCGCTCACCGACATCGACAAGGAAGAGACAAGCAAGCTCTACGAAAAACTCGTAAAAGACCTGGCCGACACGTCGGCGAAGTACCAGGGGTGGTTCGATGCCATGAGCAAGAAATACAAATGGGAAAATATCCCGGGCTACAACTGGGAAATCAATTTCGATACGTGCGAAGTATTTTTAACGAAATAACCGCGGCAGCAACCATCATGCCGAGGGAGACGGGATCCGGATTTGATCGGAACGCGCGAAAAAGATATTTTCACAGCCACCATCTCTCACTCAAGAAAGGAGTCAACCTATTATGCGCATTCGTTCTGCAGTGTCGATGCTCGTAACGTCGTTTTTGTTCACGGCGGTTGCTTATCAGGTGACCTTTGCTCAGGAGATCAAGGTACTTGAACAGCAGGGAAAAGACATGACCGCAACCGCGGGGAAACCGACGATCATCGTGTTTAAATGTCAGGAAGGGACCAGCGTGGCGGTAAGCGAACTGCTTTCCACCTCATCGAGTTTTGCCGCAGCCTCGAACGGCGTTACCGCTTCCGGCTTCGGCGTCAGCACCAAATACCTGTGTACCGCCCCGGCAAAAATCGAAGTGCCGGGAGGCGTATACCAATTCCATATCGGCGGCAGCGCCCTGTTGGGGAGTGCGTTTCGCGTGGACGCTCAGGGCGGAACGCAGACATGGGATCTGAAGAATCCGAGTCCGGCAAAATACGCCGTGGGTTTTATTTCGACGGTTTTCGGCCTGTCGGCAACGATTGTATGCGGGGTCATTTTTGCTGTTGGACATACGGAATACAACGGAGATGACGACTATGAAGGACATACTGTCCATGATGGCGGTATGCTTGCGGGGGCAGGTGCCGGTGTTGTGGCCGGCATCGTCGGCATATCACTGTTAAAGTCCTCCCTCGCAAAAGCAAAATTAATAAGTATCGAGTTTTAATGCAGGTCTTTCCGTCGAAGTGCACCGGCGGGACGGGAAGCGGTCTTTTTCTAAAACATACGGCGTATGCAAAAAAAATATTCGCATACGCCTTTTTTTATCTTTTCCCGGCTTCCCGGACCACGGCAAACTCATCAAATATTTTTCTTGCGAGAGAAAAAAACATTAAACAATCTATTGATTTCCGCCGATTTTTATATTTAAGGCGTTCTTGACCACTACCGTTTAAACCAGGGGGGCAATGCTATGCAGATCATTTCGCTCCGAGAGAGTTCAAAGGGCCCGGGCGGCGAATACATACTTATCGAATGGCGCGGCGTGCCGGACAAGGAGCCTGACGACACATCGCAGATGCATACGATCATTTATTATCTCAGCACAAAAAACCTGAGCGTCACGGTGATTAAAAAAGAAGAGATCGAAAAGCTCTATGCCTTTGTACGGAGAAAAGAGGACAAGGTGGTTCTGATGCAGGCATCAAAAAGTATGTTGTGAGACCCGCATGAGGGTCTTCTCGCTTTTTCTTTATCGTACGTGTTATATGAACCGGATCCCTCTGTGCGTGGCCGGGAGCTGGAAAAAAATTGTAATTATGGAACTTTTTTTCAACAGACGTGTCTAAAACAATGGAAGAAGCCCCACTACAATTCGAAGGGCCTGACGGGCAGGAAGGGTACGCCGAGCCGGAGGGGTACGCTGACGACCAGACCAGGTACGGCGAGCAGGCGGGATATACCGGGCAGGATGGATATGCCGCGCAGGATGAAGTGTACTCCATCGTGCAGCTTGCGAAGAACGGCGACCGCCAGGCGTTCAACGAGCTGGTTGTACAGAATCAGGATGCGATCGTCTCACTATGCACACATCTTATGAGGAACCGGACCGAGGGCGAGGATGCGGCGCAGGACACCTTTGTCAATGCATACCGGCGGATCGGATCGTTCCGCGGCGAAGCAAGGTTTTCAACGTGGCTCTATGCCATAGCCGTCAACGTATGCCGGAACAAACAGCGATCGTTCTGGCAGAGGCTGTTCCAGCAATCGGTAGCAACAGGCATGCCCGACGTTGACAAGGACCTGACTGAAACCATAGAAATTCTCGACTCAACGCCATGGCCGAGCGAACAGCTCGAGCGGAAGGAACTGCGCGATCAGATCAAACGGGTTCTCGTTCAGATGCCGGCCCGGTACCGTGAGTTGATTGTTCTGCGCGACATCAAGGAACTCAGTTACATGGAGATTGCGGAGATTCTCGGCGTACCGCTCGGTACGGTAAAATCCGGGCTTGCACGTGCCCGACTCGCCATGCAGGTCGATCTCAAGGGACTCATCGATGGTATCTGAAGAAATTCGTGCAATGATCCCGGACTATGTTCGCGGACTGCTTCTCCCCGGCGAGGCGAAAGAGGTGGAATCCGCGCTGGACAGTTCCCCGGAAATTCTTCCCGAGTTCGAGGCCGCCCAGGCCTATTACGCGGCGCTCAACCAGATTCCTGAAGTCAAAGCCCCGGCGGATTTTCTGGACCGTGTGAACCGCGGCATCGAGGTAAAACCCTTCAGGCAGCGTCTCCGCAGCCTGATTTTTGAACCACTGTATGTCAAGTTGCCGATAGAGCTTGCCGGGGTGGCCGCGTGTCTCATCACGGTCCTGGTGATCACCCATCCTTTCATGCCGAAAGAACGTCTTTTGACCCGCCAGGAGATTCCTACAGTGACTCACGTGCCGCGGGCCCCGGCGGCGCCGCCTGCAGAAACGGTACTGCCGAGTCCGGAAGAAAAACGCGAACCAGCGGTCGCTGCACCCGAACAACCGGCGGCGCGGCCCGACTTCACCGGTCCGCCTGATCTTACCCCTCCCAGGCCGCGGGAAACACCTCGCGAAACTCGGGAAATACCTCGGGAAGATCAACCTGCTGTCGCAGCGGCAGAGGTCAAAAAAGCGGAATTCAAACCGGCGGCCATGGCAACAACTGCAATGGCGCGAAAAACAGCGCCTTCGGCATCAGCACAACCCAGTATTGATGCGATCCCGACGCTTCCCGCCGTTGCTCAGATTAATAATAATAACAATAATAGTGAAGAAACCGAAACGGTCAGTGATATCGGAACCATCGAACTGACCTATATAATGCCTGAAAACGGTCCTGCCGGCCAGGCACAGGATGAAGGGGAACGGTCAAGAGCGGCTTCAACAATCCCCACACTTGCTTCCGATGCCGTGACAGCGATTCTGCGCACCTATGATCCCGATTTCGTGAAAACTTCGGAAAACAACAAAGTGACCTACGTTTGCAAGCTTCCGCCCCGTAGACTTCCCATGGTCGTCGATGATCTCGGACGAGTCTTTACTATTACCACACACCTTTTCCCCTATGACGTGGCACATACCAAGTTGATTACGGTCACGTTTATCCTGCAGTAATTACCTCGGCGGCAAGCTTCATCAGGCAAAGTCCGAGTGCGACCGTTGTAACCCCGAAAGAGGGTATGAGCAGCGTGGAACAGAGCGCCATCCCGAACACCCCGCCTGCCAGGTCCGCGGCGTATAGACCTCCCCAGGAGGTCCCGCGGCGGGTCACGAATTGCGCCCCGGACAGAAAACCGATACCGGCATGAAAAACGCAGAACAGTGCAAGCGGCGGGAAGGGAACGGTTACGAGGGCGATGAGCGTGACCGCAACATAGAGGCCGATCGCACCGTCGGAAAAAACGAAGCGCTTCAAGCGGCTGCCTGCAACAAATCCGATGGTGAGCGCGATCATAAGTACCGCAATCCCGGAATAGAGCGTCCCATGGGAAAATTGATAGAGGAGCATCAACGCGACCGAATAAACGCCTGCCGCAAACCCGCTGGTCGCCACGGAAAACGCGGGCTTGGTCCGGGACGAAACGGCGATCGCCAGCGCAAGCATAAGGGCAAGCACTCCCAGGAAAAAAAATAACGGGACGCCGAAAAGTCCGAGCCATTGCTTCTGCACGATTAACAGGCTGTAGGGTTCCCCTATAGTGTTTATCCGCAGGGAATCGTGGAGCATATTGGCCTGTTTGAGGCGCTCAGGGGTCAGCGAGGCCAGAGTATACGATTCAAGATAGTCGGTCCGCACGATCGGTTTCACTGGCCATGGCAGCGGCATATCTGATGCGATGAAGGTGTATCCCTCGCCGGGAACGACCAGAACATGCCTGAACGCAGCGGCCAGCGTGACCTGCAGCAGGTCTTTTATCCGTTGTTCCTGCGGGGACAGGAAATTTTCGCTTAAAGGCAGTGTAAAAGAAAATACCCCGGAATCACCGGTCAATCCCCTCATTTTTTTAAAGAAGGTGTTCGTGTAAAAACGGCCTGCGGCTCCGGTCGCCGGCATGCCGGAGCCGAGAAGCACCAGATCAAAAGACCGGTTCCCGCTCATTGTTTCAACCGCACCGCAGGTGCATCCGCCGGTCGCAAGGAATGGCTCGGTTTCAAGGCACTCGACGGACAGATTGCCGTATTTCCTGAGCTGAAGCACGTGACCGGCATTGCCGATCACCAGCGCCCTGCGCAAAGGACCGGCGTGCATGGCCGCAGGTAAATGTACTGCCTGCTCGATTGACGGCAGCGCCATGCCGGCGCGGTACAGCGTGTTGTTGAGAAAAACCGCCCCTCCCCTCTTCAGGGCGATTTCCCCTTCGTGGCCGTTTACGACTTTGTCAATATTAGGCCCATATTTCCAGCGTACTGAAACCGGGTCGATCACGATTAAGCCGGCGATAAGGAACAGTAAGCCGGGGAAAAGCAAAAAAGAACACTGCTTCTGCCGGGACTGACCGTTGCACTCTTGCTTCGCTCCCCGGGGCCCCCCGCCCTGACGGGCGCCCTCTATGTCCGCTTCGCAAGAAGCAGCAACCGTCTCTTTATTAAAAAACCTTATTAAATAAAACTTAAAAAAAACGCTAAATTCGTAATAACAGATAATCATGGAAAACCAAAAAAGCGTCCCTGCCAATACAAGACCGTTCGAAAAATGGTAAATGATACAAAGCGATACGAACAGCAGCCCGGCGGCGGCGCCGGCATTTTCCATCAGGTACACTCTCTGGCCGTTCCCCCGGCGCGCCAGTCTACCGAAGGTAAAACCTCCGAAAAACGCCGCGTCGGACTGGGTCAGCAGGACGATGAACAGGATATACCACGGTGGGATCACTTCGCCGGACTGGAACAGAAGCCGTGATGCCCGCAGCAGGAGAAGACCGGAAATGATGGAAAAAACATACAAGAAAGAAAGGAGCCTCGGGAACCTCGGGAACCGAGTGTCCCTCGGGTTGTTGAACTCAAACCGGTTGCCGGCATAACTCCCGGCCGCCGTCGCGAGGAGCCAGAGCGCCAGAATGACGCCGATAACCAGTTCGTTGCCGGAAAAAATCGAAAGATACTCGCGCAGGAAAACGATCTGCACCCCGGCAGCCGTCAGGCCTGTCGCAAACATGAACGGCAACGGGCGGTCACTCGCTGAAGTGCTCGGCACGGTATCGCTTGACATTTGCTGTCTTCCAGCCGTCCGGCGGCATGCCACCCTTGCGCGACAGGTGTTCGAGAAAATCCACCTTGTCGGGCAGCTGTCCCCACACCTGCGGCAGGAACGTCGACTGGTAGGACCCGCTCTGGAGGATGACGCCGTCAACGCCCGGCGCCAGCTTGGAAAGAAGGTCCTGCGGGTCCTTGTATTCGAGCGGTTCCGGTCTGGTCAGCACCGAGACCTCGACCTTGATCGATGAAAGCTCGGACGGCGTGACCTTCGGGAAACGCCAGTCGGAAAGGGCCGCGTTTTCCGCGTTTTCCATGACCGCCTGATAGAGCGGCTTGATGGGTTCGATATAGCCGATGCAGCCCCGCAAATCGCCGTTCTCGGTCAGCGTCACGAAACAGCCTCGGTCCTGCTTTGTGATTTCCGGAATGTTCAGGGGGACCGGCGGCTTTTCGCCCTTCACCGAAGCTTCAAGGCTCTGCCGGGCGAGTTTGAGCAAAAAGCCTTTAACTTCCGGTTCAAGTCCTCCGGTTTGTTTCTCAGGCGGCGCTCCTGCCTTTGTTTTACTATCGTCAGGCAGGTACACGATGGACACATAGCCCACCACTCGGTCCTCGGATCCATACTGCGGGGCGGTTTCGTAGGAGGTGCGCGCGTCAAGAAGTTTTGGCGCCAGCCCCATTTTCTTTGCGAGCGCCATGGCGACGCGGATCGGCATCTCGCCGCAGGCGTCGATAAATCCCTCCGTAGTACCGCTGATTATCGATTTGATGCTTGCGTTATCGGAATCCCTTGCCTCCTGCTGCCTGAGATAATGGGAAAAGTCGGATGACGCGACCACCAGCGTATGCGCATCAATAAGAGGATAGATCATGTCCGCCGCCTTCCGGGGATCCACATCGTGGACGAGCAGCGGTACTATTTTGAACGCAGCAAGCCGCACCTGTAGAAACGGGACCTGCACTTCGAGGCTGTGTTCAGGCTCATGAGCACGGTCGTCAGTATATGCGAGCGGGTTCTTGAGCAGTTTCTGTATCCGCTCTTGGTCAACAGGAACCTTTCCGAGCGGCGTCTCGAACCATGCAGCGCTGGATGCCGCGATACCGCGAACCGGCACATGGTGCGGCGGGCCGAGCAGGATCACTGTCCTGATATTTTTATCGATCGTCGCGTATCCCTTGCCGGCGACCGGGCCTGAGAAAACATAACCGGCGTGCGGGCTGATGATGATGCGCGGCGCCACCGGAAGCGCCGATCCGCCGGCAATATACCGCTCCACGTCCTGCCTGAGTGTGGCTGAATCGTCAGGATAGAATTGACCTGCCACGGCGGGCTTTCTTACCGGACCATCTGCGGTTGCACAATTAAATAAACTTATCATACATGCAACTCCGAGGATGAAAAGTTGTAATTGTCGTTTTTTATTGATCGGTTCCATATCAATCCCCTGCATTTAAATATAATGCTGACCAACCGATGTCAGGTAGTGATGAACGAGGGGAAAACAGGGAGGCTATGCTTTCGGCCCTTAGGCAGGGCAAAATATGCCGTTTAGCGGGTTTTCTATCTGAGGATACTCTTCTGTTCAAAAATATCGAAAAGACCGCCGCACGCTTAGAGCTTGTCCATAAATAAGCCTTTTGGCTTCGGCCGGCTGCAAAATCCGAAAGCTTTGTCGCGCTGCATCGCCGTATCTCCTCGGATACGTCTGCTTCGCGCTCCTGGCTCTCGGCTTTTTCGCTCATCCTCGGGCCTAAAATTTTATTTACGGATAAGCTCTTATTTTGCCGAATCTCCCCGGGCCGTATCAGCCTTTTCAGGAGGTACCGTGTCCTTTGCCGGGGGTGCAGCAGGTTCTCCCAGAGTATCATTCGGTTGAACAGCGGTCGGAGGTGCAATCTCTACCGCCTTTGAAGGAACTTCCTGCACTGCAGCCGGCAATGATATGACTTTTTCTGGCTGTGCCGGCGGTTCGGCTTGCGCAGCTCCTTTCCAGACAAGAGTACGGATCATGACCAGCCTTCCGGATGAAACCTTGCAGGTATAGCGGCCTGCGGGCACAATGTTGCCTTCATCATCCCTGCCGTTCCAGGAAACAGTGCGGATTCCTCCAGCCCGGCTCCGGTCGTACATTTTTCTGATTTTCTTACCCAGGGCATTCTGAATGACGAATTCCACATCGCCATGCATGGGAAATTGATACCGTATCGACATTACCCCTTTGGAAGTATCGGCGATGGACGAAAAAGCATAAATGCCGGCGTCGAACTCAAGGTCGGAAATCCCTGACCCGTTTGGCGACGCGATGATCACCTTCCTGGAGAGTTTGAGATACTGCGGCGCCGTTATTTTTACGGTAAAGGTCCCGGCACCTACGTTATCCATGAAATAATGTCCACTGCTGTCCGTGGTGAATATCCGTGCAGCTTCAGCGAGCGTTACAACGGCGCCGCCTATCGGCTTTCCGGTGACCGCATCCGTAACAGTGCCATGCATTGATTGGGCCTGCAGCACAACGGCAAGCATAACGACAGCGCCAAGGCAATAGATACACTTCATTGGTACGATTCTCTCCTATTCAAGAGCATAAAATTGATACATTTCAATAATATCAGTATATCATTTCAGGAGCAATGTGTGCAATAATTTCAGGAAAGCGACCGGCGAAACTGGTTGCGTTGATAGACGTAAATGCTTTTCCTGGATGTATTTGGGACGTATATTATTCAATCATCACAAACGATCATTACAGAATAAAATATATTAGATAACGCCTATTTATTTACTGTGAGATAACCATGATAACATACATTTCAATGCTCCGCGGAATAAATGTAAGCGGGCAAAAAAAGATCCCCATGGAAGCGCTGAAGAAACTCTATGAATCTTTGGGGTTCAAAAACGTACGGACCTACATTCAAAGCGGCAATGTGGTCTTCGAATGTCCCGATAAAAACGTCCCGGCGCCGATAAACATGATTAAAAAAAAGATACGGCAAACGTATGGTTTTGAAGCGGTTGTTTTTATCAGAACGAAAGATGAATTCAAAAAACTGATCGACAACACTCCGTTCTTAAAAAAAGACCTCAGTAAACTCCATGTCACCTTTTTGTCCGAAACCCCGGCCCGATTACCCATGGAAGAGATAAACAAAGGGAAAGCCGCCGCTGAAGAGTTTTATATTTCCAACAGAGAAATTTATCTTTACTGCCCTGATGGCTACGGGGGAAGCAAGTTGTCGAATAACTTTTTCGAGCGAAAGTTGAACGTGTCCGCCACGACAAGAAACTGGAGGACGGTAAATGAATTATTTAAACTTGCAGGACAATAAGAAACCGCGGAATCCGCCGAAGCATTTCAAGAACCTGCCTCCGCTAAAGCTACGGCAGGTCCGTCCGACGCATTCATCCCCGGGCTTACGCCCGAGGTCTTCTGCGTAGGCGGATAAATTCGAATGCCTTGATAATCGACAATCACACTCACGCCTGCCACACCCCGGGGATCTTCAGCCCGCATTTTCCGCATTTCTCCCCTTTCATCCCCTTCACCTTTACAAAATACCCTTCCCTTTCGACCAGCAGGTTGGCGCACTTCGGGCAATAGGTGTTGGAGTCGATGTCCGGTACGTTGCCCACGTATACGTAGTGGAGCTTTTCGTCAAGAGCGACCTGGCGTGCTTTGATCAATACGTCCTCCGGCGTCGGGTAGAGCTGGGCAAGCTGATAGAGCGGGAAAAACCTCGAAAAGTGGAGCGGTGTGTCGGCGCCTGCGTTGTCGCGTATCCATGAGGCCATTTTGCGGATGATGTCCAGATTGTCGGTCCATTCGGGCACCACAAGGTTTACAATCTCGACCCAGATCCCGTTCTTTTTTGCGTTACAAATAGCATCGAGCACGGGCCGGAGCTTTCCGGCATTCAGGTT
>JBEKUX010000044.1:0-26212 GCA_049514575.1 Chitinispirillaceae bacterium
TCAGTCGGCAGACGGTATCCGTCGCGCGACAAATCATACCTTAAGCCCGTAAGTTCATAAACACTGCCGCCTGAAGGAGGATGGATGCCGGAATACACATACACTGTATCAAGATGTTCGGCTCTGCTCCGAGAATTGCAGTACAGCACCGCATCAAACCACGAAACGTAATACACCGGAAAGTTATCTCCAACCCCATACTTCGAGCTGTCGGTAACCGGCCGCTTGCCTGTTACATCGTAATACTGCTTCTGGGTCACTTCCGTAGTGTCCAGCCAGTAATCGTAGGAAAACGAAGTCTGCATGCCGGGTTTTTCATCATATGAGGCAAGTGAATTGTTCCATCCCTGCTGGAACGATTTGCCCGCACTCTGGATCTTCTTCATCCCGAGATATGAGAGGTCGCTGGGCCTGCCACGGTCAGGTGACAAAGGGGTACAGCTTAGTGCTATGGCAGCAAAAAAAAGAATAACACCTTTACACCAGATGAGCATTATATGGGTATCCTTAAACTATCATGACATAATAAGCGTTTTAACAGAACACCTATATGTAATTTTAAAAATGATATCCGCCTAATGCTATGGGTGGCACGACTTGATTCGATGTCTACTGATGTCTACTATGGTTATAGGCGCAGCATTAGCCTCTGATGTATTTTTAACCATTATTTTTAAAATTCTCCTCTTACCCGAAAAATACTAGAGAATACAGAAAATATGATCGATTTCAATAAAATATTTTTTATAAAAACCAGTTTGATTATTGGTCTCTCTGTACTTGCTTTTACTGTTAGCTGTTCCAGAAAAAAAGAAATTCTGCCTCTCGCCACCGGCAGCGTCATGACCCCCTATCAGGAGTTTGGTTCGTCAACGCTTTTTTTTTATGAAGGCATACATAAACGCTGGAAGCTTGAATCTAATTACATGAAAAAACCGCTTGCCGATACCGGCACCATGCTGGTCACACCGGTCAAGCTGACGCTTTACGATTCGTTGGGGAATGCACATACGCGGGTCCTTTCGGATTCCGGCTACACGACACCATCGCTGCAAAGTTTTACCGTGTGGGGTAATGTTTATATCCGTAACCAGGATTCGCTCATAGTACGGACTCAGAAACTCTGGTGGATCAAGGAAAAACGCAAAGTTGAATCCGACACCTTTGTACAGATCGAAACACCCAAAGGCGATATCATGAGGGGAAAGGGTCTTGATGCCGTCGAGGATTTTTCACACTTTACCTTCAAGTCGCAGGTCAGCGGCCAGTTCCCTGATTTCAAGCGACGTGCTGAAGCTAATAATGATAAAATTTATTAATAAAGGAAATCCTTGATGCAACCCTTAATCGTTATACTGCTGATTATTGTGCTGGGAACGTTTGCGTATCTTTTGCTCCAAAACAACAGAACCAGTCTGCAATCACAGAATATACGCCTTGCTGCTGATCTTGAAAACGAACGGAAGAACACGCAGGAAAAACTCCAGTTACTCCAGGAATCGGAGACGCGGCTTAAATTGGAATTTGAAAATCTTGCCAACCGCATCTTCGAAGAAAAAAACAGAACATTTTCAAGTCAGAATTCTGAAAAACTCTCCGCTCTTCTGAATCCTTTCCATGAACAGATCGAATCGTTTCGAAAACGGGTTGATGAGGTTCATCGTAACGACACCGAAGGTCTCGCAAAACTGCTGGAGCAGGTAAGGCAGCTGCAGGAACTGAATAACAGGGTCAGTCAAGAAGCCAACAATCTTGCCGAAGCAATCAAAGGTGATGTAAAGACCCAGGGCAACTGGGGTGAATTCATCGTTGAGAAAATTCTGGAGATGTCAGGCCTGGTCAAGGGAGAAATGTATGAAATACAGCAGGGTTTCCACTCCGAGGACGGTAAACTTCAAAAGCCTGATTTCATCGTGAATCTGCCGGAAAATAAAGCGATCATAATAGACTCCAAGGTTTCGCTCACCGCGTATGAGCGTTACTGGAATGAACCCGATGAGCAAAATAAACAGGCCGCGCTGGCGCAGCATCTCTTATCTGTCAGGAAACATCTGGAGGAATTGTCCCATAAAACGTATCAGCAGCTTCTCGGTAACCGT
Source organism: Chitinispirillaceae bacterium (assembly GCA_049514575.1). Classification (GTDB taxonomy): domain Bacteria; phylum Fibrobacterota; class Chitinivibrionia; order Chitinivibrionales; family Chitinispirillaceae; genus BOG-1184. The sequence continues at coordinate 2,100 of JBEKUX010000044.1, forward strand.
ACTCTAGATTTCGTCATTATGTGTATCCCTGTCGAACCCGCGTTTCAGCTTGCAATGCAGTTTGATGAAAACCTGCTTTACGATATTGGCAGTATGAATGTCGTTCTGACAGGCCCCAATACACTCATGATTACACTTAAGCTTTTTGCACAGATCTGGCGAAGAGAAAAGGAAAACCGCAACGCGGAAGTCATTGCTGACCGTGCAGGACGCCTGTATGACCAGGTGGCGCTTGTGGCCGAAGCAATACTCGAAGCCCAGAAAAAACTCGAAGGCGTCCGAGACTCTTTTGATACTGCTATAAAACGACTTAAGGTTGGTAAAGGCAATTTAATTGGCAGGGTAGAAGAGCTGCGTAGGTTAGGTGCAAAAACGAGCAGGCAGATCCCTGCTGAAATTATTGAAAATCCCGATGATCAGCGGTTATTGGAAGAGTAACCGGGCTCCTCGCGCGTTAAGGATTCACATGAGCAAAAAGTATTGTATTTTCAATCACATGTATTTTTTCGTTTTATTGATGCTTTCTTTCGCTCTGTCAATTCCGGCGTCGGGAAATACTTCCGAACAAAAGCAAGTACGGGCAGTACCCTCTCTTATCCTTGAATCGGCAAACAATAACGAGAATTCCCTTTCGAACGGTGAATTCATCAGCATTCTGCGCGGTAATGTGGTATTTGTCTATGACGATATCCGCATTCGGTCAGACGAAGCAACCTGGTGGCGGAAAAAAGGGGCAATACTTTTCCGCGACAACGTCAAGGTGGTGCGGGGCCGGCAGCAAATCACCTGCAACCGCATGAATTTCGTTAAACAAAACAACCTTCTTACTGCTAACGGTAATTTCAATTTTTACGATTCCGCCGCGTTGTCACGACTAAGCGGCAATGATGCGGAATACAGTATTACCTCAAAAACTTTTCGCCTCAAAGGCGATCCCGTGCTCATCCGTTATGACACGGTAAGCAGAGAAACATTGACGATAAGAAGCATCTCGATGAGCTATGTCGATTCCCTCAAACGCGCGAGTGGATATGACAGCGTTCGGATACGTAAGGGACCGCTTTTTTCGACGTGCAGATTGGCACATTACTTTACAAGCACAAACAAAGCTTTGCTGCGGGGTTCTCCTGATGTGTGGTATGGAATCCATCATCTCTCCGGAGATTCTATTAACCTCAACTTCAGTAAAGAATCGCTTCGCGACGCATCGATCGTTGGTAGATCGCACGGCATCTATGCGGATACTTCCGGCGGACCGGGCAAGGATACCGCCTATACTCATATCTGGGGTGACAGCCTCTATATGGCGGTTTCCGACTCGGGCAAGCTCGAAGTGCTCTGGTCAGTGGGCAAAGCCGCAAGCAAAAATTACCGGAGCAGCGAACCGGCAACGGCCAATACGGCTAACGGAAAAATCATGATGCTGGGGTTCAGCAATGACGGAAATGTCAGAAATCTCAAAATTTGGGGAAATGCGCGCAGCACCTATTTTATAATTGATTCAAGCAGCAGGGGCCGTAACGAAGTAAGTGGCGACAGTGTAAACGTCCTTTTCGCAAAAGGCAAAGCAGAGTTTGTCACACTTGCCGGAAGCACACGGGGCATCTACTTCTCTGTTCCGTAAAAAACTTCCTGTTTGCAGAGGCAGACCTGGAAATGAGGAAAAACACAGTGACCGATCCCATTCTGAATTCCAAACCTCCCCAGAAAAAAATCCGCGAAATCAGAACTGAGGGACTTGTTAAAATTTATAACAAACGCCTTGTTGTCGACAGGGCATCCATTACTGTATACCAGGGCGAAATCGTCGGGCTTCTGGGGCCTAATGGCGCCGGGAAAACAACGACCTTTTACATGATCGTCGGCCTAATTAGAGCGAATAAAGGGGACATTTTTATAGACAACATTAATATTTCAAAAAAGCCGATGTATAAACGCGCCCGCATGGGCATCGGGTATCTGCCGCAGGAACCGTCAATTTTTAGAAAACTTTCGGTAGCGGACAATATCCTGTCGATTCTTGAATACCAGGGACTGAGCCTTAAAGAACGGAAAAAACGCATGCATGCGCTGCTTGAAGATATGCATGTTTCACACCTTGAAAAAAGTTTAGGATACCAGCTTTCCGGCGGTGAACGCCGCAGGGTTGAAATCGCCCGTGCACTCGCCATCCGTCCGGACTTCATTCTGCTCGATGAGCCATTTGCCGGTGTTGACCCTATTGCGGTCGAGGACATTCAGAGCATCGTGCATGACTTGAAATACAAAGGTTACGGCGTGCTCATCACCGACCACAACGTCCGTGAAACACTGCGTATTACCGATCGTGCTTATATTATGGCTGAAGGCAAAATTCTCATTTCCGGCTCAGCCCAGGAACTTGCCGAAAATCCCGAAGCACGTCGTATTTATCTTGGCCAGAATTTCAAACTAGATTGAACATTTAGCGCCGATTTTTATCCGGCACATTTTTTGCTTGTTTCCTCTCCTTTTTTCATTTCCCGAATCTATATTTTTGTGATTACCCGATGTGGATATAAAAAATGAACCTCCATCTCGACATGTCAATGCGGCTTCAGCAGAAGCTCTCTTTTCAGATGATCCAATCGCTGAAGCTTCTCCAGGTTAACACGCTCCAACTTGAACAGATGCTTAAAACCGAACTTGAAATGAATCCGCTCCTGGTCGCAAGTGAAGAGGACATTGTTGAAACGCAGGAACAGGAAGCGACCAAGGAAGAAGAACCCTCGGAACCGGACGAGGCCGGTGAAGATGCTGACCTGAAGGTGGATGAAGAATCTATCGACTGGGAAAATTACCTGGAAGAGGGTTTCGATCTGGGATACTCAGCCAAAGAAGAGATAGACCACAATGAGGAGCACTACGAACCGATACAGGTGTATCAAAACACCCTTGAAGAACATTTGACCGGTCAGATTGCAGAGAAAAAACTGCCCGAGAAGAAACAACTTCTGGTGCAGTTTCTAATCGGGTCGCTCGACATGGACGGTTATTTGCGTATGCCGCTTGATGATATCTCTCATTTTACAAAAACGAGTATCATTGAAGTTGAAGAGGCGTTGCAGATACTTAAGTCTTTTGATCCGCCGGGTGTCGGAGCTAGAAACCTGCGTGAATGTTTGATGTTCCAGTTACACAGCCGCGGAATGGATGGTTCGCTCCCGTGGCGTATCGTTGCCGAAAAGTGGGACCTCTTTGAAAAACTTAAAATTCCTGATATTTCGCGTGAGTTGAATGCCGAACCCCGTATAATCCAGGAAGCAATCGAGGTTTTGAAAACGCTCAATCCAAAGCCTGGATATGAGTATAACGCCGATAAACCGACGACGATTATTCCTGATTTGATCGTTGAAAAGATCGACGGTAAATTCGTAACCATGCTCAATGACCGGTCAGTGCCGTCCCTTCATATCAGTAAATCCTATGCAGATCTGCTCAGGCGCGGCAGTACCGCTCGCCATGAAGTCAAAAAATATCTTCGGGAAAAATTCAACAGTGCAACATGGTTTATAAGCGCAATCGAGCAGCGTAAAACGACCATGCTGAAGGTTATGTCGGCAATTGTCGAAAGGCAAAATGATTTTTTCGAGCAGGGGCCGCCGCATCTTTCGCCATTGCGGCTTCAGGATATCGCAGATATGATTGGAATGCATATCTCCACGGTGAGCCGGGTAACGAGCAACAAGTATGTTCAGACCGCCCATGGTATTTTTGAACTGAAACATTTCTTTACTGAGGCTGTGTCAAAAGACTCCGGAGGCTCCGATATCTCGTCGGAACGAATCAAAAGCCGCATCGGCCAGCTGATCCAAACTGAAGATCCGAAGGATCCTCTCTCCGATCAGAAAATAGCGGATATTCTTTCAAATGAGCACCTGTCTGTTGCACGGCGGACTGTCGCTAAATATCGCGAACAGATGAAACTTCTCCCTGCACGGATGCGGCAAAAATATGAATAAACAAACATACCCGAGCCGCCGTTTTCCGGAATGGCTTAAAAAACCGTTAACCATATCAGGGAGCTATCGAACCGTTACTTCCTGTGTTGGTAATAACAGGCTTCATACTGTCTGTACCGAAGGACGATGCCCTAACCGGTCCGAATGCTTTTCCGCCGGTACCGCAGCGTTTCTCATAATGGGAAACATTTGTACTCGTTCCTGCAGTTTCTGCGGAGTCTGCCACGGCAATCCCCTTCCGCTCGATGATGAAGAACCGAACAGAGTTGCGCGTGCAGCACAATCCCTCAATCTGCACCATATCGTTATTACATCGGTAACACGCGACGATCTTCCTGACGGCGGCGCAACCTGTTTTTCCGAAACAGTACGTCAATGCAGAATCCTGATGCCGCAATCAACGATTGAACTTCTCGTCCCCGATTTCTGTGGAAAGCAGAAAGCACTTGATATCGTATTGGCATGTCGACCCGATATTCTCAATCACAATCTGGAAACGGTGCCGCGTCTTTATCAAAAAATCAGACCGCAGGCCGATTACCATCGTTCGCTCGAACTTCTTGCATATTCCGGGAGAAAAAACATGGTCACCAAATCTGGCCTCATGGTCGGCCTAGGTGAAACAAAAGAGGAGATCGTTGCCGTTCTCAAGGATCTGAATGCCGTTGGTTGTCGTATTGTTACGATAGGTCAGTATCTGCAACCTTTACCAGGGTGCATACCGGTTCACGAATTTATTCCTCCAGAACAATTCTCTGATTTGGAAAAAACCGGTAAAGGAATAGGTCTTCAAACCGTTTTTTCCGGACCTTTTGTGCGAAGTTCTTACCGTTCCCGGGAGATTTACCATGTCAGAGCATAAGTTCTGGTTTTTCGCCGTAAGATAAAGGAATATCGTATTTTACTATAATTAATAGCGTTAGTACTAACAGCCAAGCCAACGGAAAAGGAGCTGAGTGATCATGGAGATACGGATTGTTTCACGGTATACCAAAGCTTCGCAGTCCCTGCAGGACGCAATTACTGCGGAACTGAATAAACTGGAAAAATTTTCGAAAAAAATAACATCCTGTCATGTGATCCTCGACAGCGAACGTTTAGTTGAAACGGTAGAGATCACCATGCATGCCTTCGGCCACGAACTTGTCGCTTTAGGAAAGGCGGAAAACATCGGCAAAGCATTTGACTGCGCGCTGGAAAGAATCGAACGTCAGTTGAAAAAAATCAACCAGAAGATCAAAGATCATAAACACGGTTGAACAGAAGACAGATCCGTTTTCGCCGGTATCAGAAAGGACCTTCATGTGAAAAAAACCAATATGGATCTGATTGTCGGGGCGACGATCCTTATTGCGCTCTTTATTCTCATCGTGGGCGTTCTATGGCTTAAAGAGGCGCTGGTGGCCAGAAAAATGGTCTCATACACGGTTCTGTTTTCCAATGTCGGGACGCTACAGATAGGTGACCCGGTTATGGCAAACGGCGTTACAAAAGGAAGGGTTGCGGCAATGTATCTGCGCAACGACCGGGTAGCAACCGTCGTTGATCTTGAAAAAGATATTACCATCACGGATTCCTGTCGTGTGGTAGTACAGAATATCGGCCTGATGGGAGAGCGGGGTGTAGGCATACAACTTGCCAGCGGAGGCATTCCTTTCAAACCGAGTAGAAAAAAAGATACCACCTTTGTATTGGGTTATTTTGACACGGGCATTGCAGAGGCAATGGGAATGATGGGAACCGTCCTTTCCGAGGTTGAGCAACTCATCGCTAATATTTCGTCAATTATGAATAGTACCGTTGGCGATACAATATTCCTTCAGCTTTTCCACTCTCTCGTGAAACGTCTTGATACGCTCACCGGTGTAGCGGAAAGACTGGTGGTAAAAAACGGCCCGATCGTCGACAATAGCGTCCAAAACCTGAACAATGCATCGTCACAGTTAAAAGAGCTTATTGATAAAAACGGCGGACATCTGGGGGCAATTCTGGCGAACGGCGATGCGCTCACCGCCTATTCACTTACGTTGGCCGAAAAAGTGGATTCCCTTACGACTTCTATTCATGGGGTCATCCATGAAATTCAAAATGGTCAGGGAGCGCTCGGTATGATGATAAAAGACCAGGGGTTCTCGCAAAACCTTCGGCAAACCGTGGCTGATGTGGATACGCTTGTCAATGATGTAAGAAACGATGCCCTGAAACTCCGGATCAAACTCGGATTTGGTAAAAAAAAGCAGTAGCGGATCGATATGGTGGAACGCGACATCAAAGTTATTAATGCGCTGGGCATTCATGCAAGACCGGCATCAAAAATCGTTCAGACGGCAAATAAGTTCAAATCAAGGATATGGCTTAACAAAGATTCAACCACGGCAGATGCTAAAAGCATCCTGCATGTCATGATGTTGGGAGCCAATTTTGACTCGATAGTTACCATCCGGGCCTGTGGAGAAGATGAAAAAGATGCGGTTGATGCGATTGGCGCTCTTTTCGAGCAAAAATTCAGCGAAGAATAAGGACATTGAACTATGCAGGAAATTCTGATTGGATTAGTGGGCGCCGGAACTGTGGGCGGCGGAGTTGTTAAAATACTTAACCAGCGAATCGAGGGCATTAAGAAAGAACTCGGCCTGTCGATACGTATGGCACGGATTGTTGATAAGGAAAAGTCACGGATAGAACAGTTACCGGTTGGTGATGCCGTCTGCTCTTCTGATGTGCAGGACATCATATGCGACGATTCGATTCAAATCGTTATCGAATTGATTGGCGGCACTACATTTGCCAAAGAGGTGGTGCTTTCTGCGCTTTCACGGAAAAAGCATATTATCACCGCGAACAAGGCACTCCTGGCCGAGCATGGGCCTGAGATCTTCAACGCGGCTGCAGATGCAGGCGTCTCCGTTTACTTCGAAGCAGCCGTAGGCGGCGGTATGCCGGTCATCAAAACTATTCGGGAAGGTCTGATAGGCAATGAAATTACTTCGGTAACAACCATCATCAACGGTACCTGCAACTATATCCTTACGAAAATGATGGCTGAAGGACTGGCATTCGCAAATGTTCTCAAAGATGCCCAGAAAAAAGGTTATGCGGAAGCCGATCCTACGCTCGATATTGGCGGTAACGATACCGGACACAAAGTTGCGATCCTCGCCTCACTTATCAGCGGCGGTTATGTGCCGTACCCTTCGATCAGCATCGAAGGGATCACGAGTATAAGCAAAGAAGACATCGCCTTTGCACGGGAACTCGGTTATACTATCAAGCTCCTGGGAATCATAAAAAAAAGCGCTTCCCAGCGCCAGTTGGACGTGCGTGTTCATCCCGCGATGCTTCATCGCAGCCATATTCTCGCATCGGTTTCAGATGTTTACAATGCGGTATTGATCGAAGCAGATGCGGTAGGCCAGCTTCTCCTTTACGGCCAGGGTGCTGGTGAAATGCCTGCGGCGTCCGCTGTGGTGAGCGACATTGTCGATGTGGCGCGGAATATTCTCGGAACCACGCCTGTCCGAATCCCGATGAAATACTATAACACTTCACGCAGCATTCAGGTAAAATCGATTGATACGGTCGTAAGCAGGTATTATCTCAGATTTACGGTGCTGGATCGCCCGGGTGTTCTTGCCACCATTGCCGGCCACTTGGGTAAAGAAGGTATCTCGATTGCCTCGGTATTGCAGAAGGAGGGGTTTCCTGAAAAAGGGGTACCTGTAATTATTCTGACCCATGCTGCAACGAAGAAAAACCTTGTTGCCGCACTTTCGGATATCGAAAAAATGGAATATGTTAAAGATCGAACCCAGGTGATCAGGATAGAAGACTGACTACAGAATACCATGCAGTATATCAGCACAAGGAAAAACCATAAACCTGTTACCGCTTCACAGTGTATAACACTGGGCATGGTGCCTGAGGGTGGCTTGTTCGTTCCCGAAAGTGTTCCGGTAATCGAGCCATTCTCTTATGGATCCGAATCATATCAGACTTTCGCCAAACGGATTCTAACACCGCTTCTCCCCGATTTTTCCGAAAGTAACCTAACAGAATGCGTCGCTCATGCATATAATATTACAAACTTCGATACGGAAGATATCGTCAATCTGGTACCCCTGGATACAAAACGTTCCATCATGGAATTGTGGCATGGACCGACCGCTGCTTTCAAAGATATCGCGCTGCAGATTATGCCCCGTTTTCTGGCCACCGCCAAGCGGAACCTGAGCGACTCGTCGCATACAGTGATTCTGGTGGCCACCTCCGGCGACACCGGCAAAGCGGCACTCGAGGGCTTCAAGAACTGCGAAGGAATTTCCATCCTTGTCTTTTACCCGTATGAAGGAGTCAGTGAAATACAGAAACTGCAGATGGCTACAACCGATGGAAACAATACCTATGTAGTAGCTGTCAAAGGAAATTTTGATCATTGCCAGAACGGCGTCAAACAACTGCTCGGTAACGAAGTTTTACGGAAACAATTCAGAAAGCACGGGGTCGAATTTTCGTCGGCAAATTCAATCAACTGGGGCAGGCTTTGCCCGCAGATTGTTTACTACTGGACATCGTACTACACGCTCGCGGCCCGCGGCGTTATTAAACCGGGAGATCCGGTCGATTTTTGCATACCAACCGGAAATTTCGGGAATATTCTTGCCGGCTATTATGCACTGCGAATGGGGTTACCCATCGGGAAACTCATCTGCGCTTCCAATAAGAACAAAGTACTCGCCGATTTTTTTAACAGCGGACGCTATGACAGCAATCGATCTTTTTTCCGCACTATGTCGCCCTCAATGGATATTCTGATTTCGTCCAATCTTGAGCGTTTTCTTTTTGAAATAACCGATCATGATACGGTTTCTGTTGGAGCCTGGAGTCGCTCCCTTGCCGATACAGGCGTCTTTGTCGTTGATGAGATGACACAAAAACGTATGCGCCACATTATAACCCCGGGATGGGTTGACGAACCAGAGGTATCTGAAACAATCGCAAAGGTATTCAAACAGGCCGGGTATGTTCTTGATACGCACACCGCAGTTGCGGCGGCTGTCAGCGAACGTGTTCCCGATAGCGGCAGGCACACGATCATTGCCTCGACCGCAAGTCCATTCAAATTCAGCAATCATGTGCTTGCCGGCATGACCGGATCGTCGCCCGATGATGAATTCCTTGCCATCGATAAGATCGCGTCAATGTCGAATCTTCCGGTCCACCGGGCGCTGTCTAACTTGCGTGAAAGGCCGATACTTCACAATAAAGTGATTGAACGTTCAGAAATGAAAGAAACTTTGCTTGAAATCATGAAACAGATAGAAGTGTAACATATAACTATTAACCATTAATGATTCCAGAACATTCACCGTGAAACAAAAATATGCACTGCTCGTAGGCGACGGAATGGCTGATTTCCCGGTTTCTGAACTCGGTGGGAAAACCCCCCTTGCCTATGCCAATACTCCACATATGGACAGTATCGCCCGAAACGGAACGATCGGTCTGGTTGCCACAATTCCCGAAGGACTGCCGCCGGGCAGCGACGTCGCAAATCTCTCACTAATGGGATATGATCCTTCCCGGTACTACAGCGGTCGGGCACCGATCGAAGCGGCAAGCATGGAGGTAAAACTTTCACCTTCTGATACCGCTTTCCGCTGCAATCTGGTGACCATAGTTGATAGACGTATGGCCGATTATTCGGCCGGCCATATAGAGACCGAAGAATCACATGCTATTGTGCACCTTCTTAAAACAGGACTTGACGATGCAACCATCAGTTTTTATCCGGGTGTTTCCTACCGTCACCTCCTCGTTGTTCATGATTTCCCGACAGGGTGCATTTGCACGCCTCCACATGATATTTCTGGAAAGGAAATCGCTATTCATCTGCCAAAGGGACCCGGAAGCGACCTGCTGATGACGATCATGGAAAAAGCCAGACCGATCCTCAAGAAAGCTAAAATTAATGTCGAACGGATAAACAGGGGCAAGTCGCCGGCCACCGATATTTGGCTATGGGGACATGGCCGTGCAGTTACCCTGCCTACGCTTCAAGAGCGCTATTCCCTTTCGGGTTCCGTGATATCGGCTGTTGACCTGGTCAGAGGACTCGGGGTACTGGCGGGTATGAAAGTCAGGATTGTCAAAGGGGCAACCGGTTACCTCGGAACCAACTACGCAGGGAAGATCGCTGCCGCCCGGGCTGCACTCGCTGAAGAGGATTTTGTTTTTCTTCATGTCGAAGCGCCCGATGAAACTTCCCACGAAGGTTCTCTTCAAAAAAAAATCACCGCCATCGAGGAATTCGATAAAAATATTGTCGGTGAAATGCTGAAAATCCAGAAAGATATTGCCAATCTGCAGATACTGGTAACGCCCGACCATGCCACTCCGGTTTCTCTGAAAACGCATCATGCCGCGCCGGTTCCCTATACGGCATGCGGAATGGGCATTTATCCGGAGGACATTTCCTCATACTGCGAAAAAACAGCCGCGGGAAAACCGGTGTATTCCGGTCCGCAGCTATTTGACCGATTGATAAATGGTAACCTTCAGTCGTAACTTATGGGTATTCGATTCATAGAAAAACCGCTGACCATCCTTTTTGACATTTTTGCCATTAATGTCGCGTTTTTTACCGCGGCCTGGCTTCGCTACGCCTCTCATCTTTTCCCGGAAACTTATAACCCGCACATCGATTTCTCCTCATATATCAACCCCACGTTGATCCTTATTAATTGCGTATGGCTCTTCCTTTTTTTTATCAACGGGCTTTATCGTGAATGGTACAAAGAGTCGCGGTTCGATGAATTTGTACTGGTCGCACGGACAGTTGCGATCGGTATTTGTATCGTATTCATCTTTACCAGTTCCCAACAGATCATCAATTTTGCGAATACCGGCACCTTGAGAGTCCTCTTTACCCGCACAAAACTAGCGACTCTCTTTACCTATGGCGGATGCATGCTGTTTTTCTCAACACTCCTCAGATTTGCAATACATTCACTGCTTTCCATTCTTTTCTCATACGGCATAGGTGTAAGCAAGGTGCTTATTATCGGTGCCAACGAGTCAGGTGAACTACTGGTGAAAGAAATACATGCCTATGCAAGGCTTGGGTACCGCGTCAGCGGGTTTATTGATGACGATGGGCGTAAAAAAGGCAGTACCCTTGCCGGCTACAAAGTTATAGGTACGTATTCTGACCTCCCGGCAATTGTAAAAAAAGAAAGGATTCCTGCTCTAATCATCGCACATGTCAGCGGTTCCGCCAATGAAATCATGAAGATACTGAACTATTGCGGCGACATAAAAGTAACCATCTACATGGTACCGTCGCTTATGGATGTGATTACCGGACACCTCAAGACCCATCAGATATTCGGTATCCCGCTGCTGGTACTTCTTCAGGACCACATGCCCGCCTGGGAAGCGGATATCAAACGGCTTATCGACATCGCCATTTCCGCAGCAGTACTTATCTTCGGTGCACCATTCTGGCTTATTGTTGCCGGAGCCATACGGATAAACTCTCCCGGTCCGCTCATCTATAAACAGATCCGGGTAGGCCGTAATGGCAAACAGTTTATCATGTATAAATTCCGTTCCATGTATCAAGATGCGGAAAAACGGTCGGGTCCAAAATGGGCATCGAAAGACGATCCCCGGATCACAACTGTCGGTAAATTCATACGTAAAACACGCCTCGACGAAATTCCTCAATTCTTCAATGTCTTCAAAGGCGAAATGAGCCTCGTTGGCCCGCGTCCCGAACGGCCTTTTTTTGTCGAGCAGTTAAAAGCGGAGATCCCCTGGTATGTGCGCCGTATTAAGATGAAACCCGGCATAACAGGCTGGGCGCAGGTAAAGCATAAATACGATGCTTCAATCGAGGATGTCAAACAAAAGGTCATGTACGACCTTTACTACTTTGAAAACATGTCTCTCTCCCTCGATATTAAAATTATTCTCCAAACTTTCTGGGTTGTGCTGACCGGTAAGGGTGCACATTGACAAGTACAAAATTGGTACTGTAACACCTGCTTTTCGTGAAATCAGGCAAGGTTTTATGTTGATGATGAGTCCTCTTACCCTTCCGGAAAAAGGAAACGAATACTATACAAACGTGCCAACATATTTCGTTATAAAACAACCGAAATCGATTTCGCTGGCTGCATAAGAATAAATATGATGACTTATTATTTAATAAATTGAATTTATGCGAGTTATATTATGTTGCCGGCGGCTGCTGCCTCCAGCGCCGGTGCATCCAAACCCACTGTTCGGGAAATTTCCTGATGGTCTCGCAGATCAGATCGTTTGCAGTCTGGATCGCTGCCTTGAGATCGGTCATTTCATCACCGGTGTCACGGAATTCCAGCTGTCTACTGAAGTAAACATGGTGCGTATTGTCGGATTGGCGGGCGGTGGTCACGACAAATGCCGGAACTTTAAGCCGCATCGCCAATTTAATCGGGCCAGAGGCGGTAAAAGCGGTCTTGCCGAGAAATGTTCCAAAAATTCCTTCGACAAGGATGTCCTGGTCGATCAGCACGCCGAACGCCCTTCCCTCTTTCAGATAACGCACTACCTTCCGCGCGCTGTCGTCGCGGTCCATATAGTCAATATCCTTGCCGCTGCGGATTGCACGGATCAGGCCATCTAGACGCGGGTCAAGAGACTTCCTTCCGATGGCAAAGCTCTTAAATCCGTGCCGAGCAAAAAAGTGGAGCAGCATCTCAAAACAGCCGACATGCGCGGTAATGACAAACACTCCCCTTCCCTGGTCGAATGCTTTTTTGAATCTACCAAGATCGTCATATTTGACTATTGCATTAAAGGTCCGCTCCGACGAACGCGAAAGTTTGACAGCGTCGAACATGTTTTTACCGAGCGCACTGTAAACACCACGTCCTGTCTTCCTAATTTTATTTTCGTTCCAGGAGCCACCGAAGATAAACCGAAGGTGATTAAGAGTATTCGTTTTCTCTCGGTTCGGGAAAAGAAAGCTGATCCTGCCAATTGTTCCGAAAAGCCATAATCCTAAAGACCTTGGAAGAACAAGCGCAAGGTCAAAGGCAAGCTTTGCAAATAAAAACAACAGCGTATTTCTTATGAATTTTAGGGACATTTAGATAGACAATTGTTTTTTAATTATAGACTCCAGTCACACCCTGTCCGCACCGACCTGCCTGCGCGTAGGCGCTCCGGCGAAGGCAGGGGCTTCGGCAGGCCTGATACCTTTGTAGCCAATCAACAGTCGTCGGTGTGGGAGGACTTAAGCTTTCCTTTCTCTACCATATTGCTCGGCTCGTCATTTACTCCTTTGTGGACAAAAATAAGATTGTGGTAAAAATGGATCGATACGATCTGCCTGGCAAAATCGGATGGAGTATAGTCCGGTATTAAAAATTCCTGGCAATTTAACTCATCCGTCAAACTTTTAAAGAAATTCATCGTTGTCCCGGGATCGTTGAAATCCTCGCTATTGCCTCCGAATTTCGGCCAATAAGCCGTCTGCGTATCCTCTACCACGTAGATGCCCCCTTCGGCAAGGAAAGGGAATAGGGCTTTGAAAGAAGCTATAACGTGGCTATTTATATGGCTTCCGTCGTCAATAATGATATTGAGCGGCCCTATATGGCGGCAAAGGCCTTTTAAAAACGCCTCGTCCGACTGGTCACCCTGGAATATCTTTATACGCTTCTCCTGAAATTTTCTTTTATCGTAAATATCTATAGAATAGATATCGCTTTTAGGAAAATACCTCTTCCACATCCGCAGCGATTCACCGCCTGCGTCCGGATTTTGATATCCGCCGACACCTATCTCCAATATTTTCAATCTCTTCTTTCTCAATTTACACAAATGCTCGCTATAATGCCCTGTATAGAAATGTTCACCGTATTTATCCGTACCGTATATCTTAGCCAGAATTGCGAGATCGTTTGACCGAAGGCAGGTTACTATATTAAAACGCCAGAAGCGCTTTCTATCATGCCAGAGCGCCGATATTCTCTTCAATGACTTTTTCAGCGCTTCTAACATAAACTCCTTTTAAGTTCTTTTCGCTAGATACATCGCGGTATCCGGCTCATCCAGACGTATAAACGTCGCATACATGCACCTGCAATTTATTCAATGCCTCCAAATTATTGTTGCCGCTACCGCCACCGGTGCATCCAGATCTACTGTTCGGGAATCTCTTTTCAGCCACCAATAAAGTTACTAGCCTTTTTTATACCCACTGTTATTCTAATATCTTCAATCTCGCACTCTTCCGATTTCATATCCTTGGAAGCCTTTCCGGATGACAAATTTGTTGCAAGCGTTTCTGATTTAATGTAATCTGAAAACTGCGCCAATGCCTTGTTAAGTTCATTACTGTCCGATTCAAATAAAATTCGTATACGATCTGCAACCTCAAAGCCGGAGTCCTTGCGTAAATTCTGCACCCGGTTGACGAATTCCCGGGCAAGACCTTCGTTCTTAAGCTCAGGCGTGATCGTGGTATCGAGCGCAACGGTCATTTCGTTTCCGGTCTCCACCTCGATATGTTCGTGCTTGGTGCGCCGGATCTCGATGTCATCGAACCAAATTTTTTTCCCGAGAACTTCTATAAATCCTTGTCGCGATGGATTTGGAGAAGCAGCAATTTCTTCCAGTTCGCTTAGAATATCGTTCCTTGTGTCTTTTATTGGCAAGAGGGGTGCCGATACTCCAGTTGTCAAACTTGGTTCCAGACTTTTAATTTGGTCAGGAGTAAATTTCTCAATGATGGCCGCAACCTCTTTCATTTTTGGGCCGAAGATTTTTCCTAGTCTTTTGAAGTTTGCTTTTGCCGAAATTGAGACAACGTGCTCTTCGTTAGTATCAAATGTCACCTTTTTAACATTAAGTTCTTCACGTATAAGTGACTCGCTTTTCTTGAGAAGCGCTATTTTATTAATGTCACGCATGATAACAGTGCATTCACTGAGAGGCTGCCGGGTTTTAATAGTATACTTGCTCCGCAATGCCCTTCCCATGACAACCGCTTCGCGTACCAGCCGCATAGTGAGCTCGAGGTTCTCTACGATGAGACCTGTACGCGCAATCGGGTACGAAGACAGATGCACGCTTTCGGCAGCGCCGGCAAGCTTGCCCACGACAAGGTTACGATAAATCGCCTCTGTCAGAAACGGTAGAAACGGCGCCATGACTTTGACGAACTCGACAAGTACGTAGTAGAGTGTACGATACGCAACGTCCTTATCTTTGTCGTTTTCACTCTTCCAGAAACGGCGTCTGCTTCGCCGGATGTACCAGTTGGTCAAGTTGTCGATAAAATCGATGAGAAGCGGAACGACCTTGTAAAGGTTGTATTCCTCCATCTCACGATTTACACAGTCTATTGTGTCGTTCAGGAGCGACACAATCCAGAAATCCAGTTCAGTACCATCCTGCGGCGGCTCGACGGTGGAGGGCTTCCAACCGTCGACCATCGCGTAGGTCACGAAAAATGAATAGGCGTTCCAGTATGGCAGCAGAATGGCGCGTGACATTTCGGTCACGCCCTTTTCCGAAAAACGCAGGTCTTCTGCCTTGACCGCGGGCGAATTTATAAGAAAAAGGCGCAGCGCATCGGCGCCGAGCGATTTCAATATTTCTTCCGGCGGTGCATAATTTTTAAGACGCTTCGAAAGTTTTTTACCGTCTTCGGATAGGATGATGCCATTCACGATGACGTTTTTAAAAGCCTCTTTTTTGAAGAGCGCTGACGAGAGAACCGTCAAGGTGTAGAACCAGCCGCGTGTCTGGTCGAGCCCTTCGGCGATGAAATCAGCCGGGAAGCACGCGTCAAAGAGCCGTTTCTCAGCCGCATCGCCCGTGAACATGTAATGGATCTGCGCGTACGGCATGGACCCGGATTCGAACCAGCAGTCAAGCACTTCGGGGGTCCGCTGCATAGTTTCATGGCATTTCGGACACTTCATCTGAAGCCGATCTATGACATGCCTATGCAGATCATACTTCGGAATATCGGCGAACTCCTTGATCTCCTGCCATGCCGGTGACGAGGGGTTTTTGAATTCATTGAATTTGTCGGTGGCATCCCTCTTTACATCCTCAATTGCCCTTCCATGATATCCTTCGCCTACTCTGGCATCTCTGTCGCCGACAAGCTCATGCAGTTGCTGCAGACTGCCGACGCACTCCCGGTGTCCGCAGTCACAACTCCACACCGGGATCGGCGTTCCCCAATACCGGTTGCGCGAAATATTCCAGTCGGGCGCACTTTCGATGCCTTTGCCAAACCTTCCGTTCTGTAAATGCGACGGCACCCAGTGGATAGCCTGGTTGTTTTCGAGCATGTTTTTTTTGAGCGGCTCGATTTTCATGAACCATGTGGTTATCGCCTTGTAGATAAGCGGCGAATCGCACCGGTAGCAATGCGGATACCGGTGCTCGAACGTGCTGCGGTGCACGAGCCGGCCCATGGCCTTGATGCGCTTCATGATGTCGCTGTCGGCGTCGAACACGAGCTTTCCCCGGTATTCCGGGACTTCGGCGGTGAATTTTCCTTCTTCGTCAACTGGGCACACCACGGGCAGGCCAAGCTTTTTGCCCACGCAGAAGTCGTCTTCACCGAACGCTGGCGCTATGTGCACGATGCCGGTACCGTCTTCGGTGGACACGAAGTCTGCGCAGGTGACGGTGAAAAATTTATCAGACGTTTTTGCGAAATAGTCGAAGAGCGGCGTATAGCGCAAGCCTTCGAGCTGAGTACCCTGAAGTTCTCCGGCGATGGTATACTGCGAAGGGTCTTTATAATAGGCGGCAATCCGGTCTTTTGCGATAATATAATTCGAATCACCGTCCTTTACCTTGAGGTATGGTATTGTCGGCCCCACCGCGCACGCCACGTTCGATGGAAGCGTCCACGGTGTGGTAGTCCATACGAGAAGCTTAGTGGCAGGATCATTAACAAGAGGGAAATACACGGTGATGGAAGGGGTCTGGACGTCTTTGTACCCCTCGTTCATCTCGAAATTAGAGAGCGGGGTTGCACACCGTGGGCAGTACGGCTGGACTCGGAACCCCTGATATATCAGGTCTTTGTCCCACACCTGCTTGAACACCGCCCAGATGCTTTCCATATAGGAAGGGTCCATGGTGCGGTACTGGTTTTCGAAATCGACCCATCTGCCCATGCGTTCGACCACGGTACGCCATTGTGCGGTGTACCGAAGGACAATGGAGCGGCAAATTTCGTTGAACAGCTCGATACCCCAGACGTTTTCGATGCCGTGCTTGCTGATACCGTGGGCTTTTTCCACTTCGTTTTCAACCGGTAGCCCGTGGCAATCCCAGCCGAACCGCCTCGCGACATAACGCCCACGCATGGTCCAGTACCGTGGAATGATGTCCTTGATCGTACCGGCAAGAAGGTGTCCGTAATGCGGCAGGCCTGTGGCAAACGGCGGTCCGTCATAAAAAACGAATGCGTCGTTCTGTCCTGTTTTATCAAGACTGGCTTTGAAGGTGTCGTGTTTTTTCCAGAAACTGAGGATCTCTTCTTCAACAGCAGGAAAGCTGACCTGACTTTTTACCGGTGCAAAGTCCTTTTGTTTCATAGTTGTGCCGCGAGCGTTTTCTGTATAAGCTTAACAAGCACCGGTTCCGCCTTGTTTGCCGTTGCAATGATCTTGCTGATATCGGCTGGTTCAAGAGCATCAGGCAGACAGGCGTCCGTGACTACCGAAAGACCAAGTACCTTAAGGCCGGCGTGAACAGCGGCAATCACTTCCGGCACAGTGCTCATGCCGATAGCGTCTGCGCCGAGAAGCCGCAGCATCCGGTATTCGGCGCGGGTTTCGAGTGAAGGACCGGTCATTGCAGCGTAAACACCGAATTCGATTCTGATATGGTTTTCCATTGCCACTTTCGAAACCAGTTCAATAAGTTTCTTTGAATATGGCTCGGACATATCGGGATAACGCGGACCTATGCGATGGTCGTTAGTCCCTATCAGAGGATTGCCGGGAAGCAGGTTGATATGGTCCGTGATTACCATGATTGTACCAGGGGGGAAAAGCGGGTTGATCCCTCCGCAGGCATTTGAAACAATGAGTGTTTTCACTCCCATTGATTTCATGACCTGAACCGGAAATACAATCTGCTGCAAACTATAGCCTTCATAATAATGGAAACGACCCTGCATGGCAATGAGGTTTCTACCCGAAAGCGTACCAATAATCAATTTACCTGCATGGTGTTCAACCGTCGATAAGGGGAAATGAGGTATCTCTTGGTAAGGAATTATCTTCGCGTTTTCTATACATTTTGCCAGCTTGCCGAGTCCGGTACCGAGTATGATACCGACTTCCGGAACAAGGGAACTTTTTTTTCTAATAACGCTCTTTGCTTTCTGAATCATAACATAGGTGGAAAACATATCGCAAACCCCTTGTATTTGTTATAATACACCGATTAGAACTCATCACTGATTTTCTGCAGTCGTCGCATTAATTCTTCTTTCTTCAGTCCTTCCACTGCCACTACTTTATTCCTGCTGTGCCCGCCTTTAATGATAGAAATCACTCGCCTTGGAACATTCAGCCTATCCGACAGGAGTTCTATCATGTGTTCGTTCGCACGGTCGTCAAACGGCGGCGAAGTGACCGCGATATCAATACTGCCGGTGGCGGCATCCAGATTTATCCGGTCATTCTTTGCGTGAGGTTTCAGCCGGACTTCAATCCTTGTTTCGTACATTGTCAATCGCCGTATCAGGAAATGGACAGACGCGGCGGATCCGCTATCGCAGTATCTTCACCGTCCTTCTCATCGGGAAGATTTGTGATCCGCGTTGAATCCCTGCCTTCAGATTCTTCCGGTTCATCAGCTTCATCCTGCAGGTCGCCGCTGATGATGCCAAGCAGGCTGAGTTGTGTAGTAAGAAGTCCTTTGAAACGGGCAAGAAATGTGTCTCGTTGGTTTTTGAGCGATGCGAGATCATTTTCGAGCTGCAGGATACGCTGCCGGATTTCATTCTCCTCCTGGCCGGCCCGAATGGTCGCCTCCTTGATAATAAGTTCAGCCTCTTTCTGGGAACTTACCCTTGATTCATCGGAAATTTTCTGTGCGGTGAGCAGGGTTTCATTGAGCATCCGTTCTATCTTCGAATAACTCTCGCATTTTTCTTCAAGCTGCTTAATCCGGGAAGCATACTCACTGTTCTGGTGGATCAATCCCTCGAATTCATTCGCCACCATTTCAAGGAAACTGTTGACCGCATCGGAATCAAATCCGCGGATCGCGCGGCGGAACGGCTGTTTTCTGATGTCAAGAGGCGTTATATGCATACACACTCCTTTTTTTGAGTATCATCGCAAATGCGTTCTCCGAAAAGGGCAGTGCCCACACGTATCATGGTCGCACCTTCTTCAATCGCCCATTCAAAATCGCCGCTCATGCCCATTGAAAGCTCCATTGCCGGGGCAAGGTCGCAGCATGTTTCACTCAATCTCCGCAAGGATGAAAAACTTTCCCTGACTTCCCTTTCGCTGCCATTAAGAGGCCCGATGGTCATAAGTCCACAAAATTCCATGGCTTTGGTTGCGGCTACCCGTTCACAGAGTGCCCTGCACTCTTGCGGCATGCACCCTGATTTTGCGGCCTCTTTCGAAGTATTGACCTCAACGAGTGCCCTGAGCTTCGAAGTCTCCTTATGGCAAAATTCAATCCGTGAAATCAGCTTTTCACGATCAATCGACTGTATCCACTTAACGTGCGGTATCAGTTGAGCAACTTTATTCGTCTGTAAATGGCCAACCATGTGCACTGTAAAATCGCCCCTGAGCAAAGGAATCTTTGCTTCAATTTCCCGAACTCGATTTTCGCCGATATCGTTGACGCCTAAATCGATGATCTCCTGTATCGTTTCCACCGGATGCGTCTTTGTTATCGCAATCAACCGTACCGAACTCCGGGGCCTTGCCGACTTTTCGCATGCCCGTTCAACACGTTCCCGCAGGACTCCAAGATTGATGCGGAGACGGCTATTATCGGATCCCATTTCCAACTCCTCATAAGTTTGGAAAATAATAAATCGGAGACGCCACCGAATGAGAAATGCGATACACTCAAATTGCCTGACGGGGAAGTGTTGCGGAAATTATAGTTCTGCAACTTATTTTTTTCCTGATTTCCTCTGCATGAACCCGATCTCGAGCCACGCCTATCACCGTGGAACCCGATCCTGTCAACTGTGCTGCGCTGCAACCTGCTTCCAGAAGTTCATGTCTGATTGCCGAAAGCCGAGGAAACCGGGGATATAAGGTCCCTTCAAAATCATTGTGCATGAACCTCACTGCTTCGTTCCTATTATCTGCTCCAAGCGCTTCACGCAGTTTCGTGGTCAGCATCCGGCTGCTCCCAACTGCGCCGACATCGATACCTTTATAGGCCTCTTTCGTTGAAACACCGAAGTCCGGACAGGCCAGAACGAAAACAAAAGTGCAACCGGTAGCTATTGATTCAAGCCTCAGACCGGCTTCGGAATCAAAGGTTGTCCCACCGATAAAATAATACGGAACATCCATCCCTATACTCCGCCCCAACTTGATAAGCTGGGATGTTTCCAGCCTGAGTTGCCACAGATCATTGAGAAGCGCTACGGTAACAGCGGCATTGGCACTTCCGCCGGCAAGCCCGCCCATCACCGGAATACGCTTGCGGATTGTAAGTCGCACATGACGATCTAAATTGTAATTTTTTTGAATCAATCGAACCGCTTTTAAACATACGTTACGCTCATCGCAGGGAACCGCAGGATCATCACATTCAATCGAATCGAAACGCGACTCCTCCACACTCACCACATCGTACAGATCGATCTGATGTTTGATGGTTCCCAATTCATGGAATCCTTTATATGGTCCATCCCCTATTTTGCGCACGATATCAAGCGCCAGGGTCACTCGCGTATATGAATTATGTGTAAGCATCATATAAAAGCTACGTTGTAAACGCTCATTATTACGGTGGATTTAATATCAGATAAAATACAAAGAGGCTGAGCTGTATACTATACTTCCAAACATCCAACGTGGTTACCAGAAAGCTCTCGATGGTATTTTTCTCCATTATTGTTGACTGGTCGTTTACAGCATGCTATTTTTGTTGAAACAGAAGGGCGCATGGCTCAGCTGGTAAGAGCGCCGCGTTCACATCGCGGAGACCGCTGGTTCGAGTCCAGCTGCGCCCATTTTTTTACATGATGATAATTTGAATGTGCCATTAATAATCAAGGTGATTAAGAAGGGTAGAAGTAAATGACCACCGCCAGAAGCGGTGGCTTTGCTTACAGGCCTATGGCCGGAAAGCAAATAGGCACGATAGTTCCGCCAGGAAACGATATGCTCCGCGCGCAAAGCGCGCGGTTTCCCTTAACAAGAACGCATTATGCGTACCGATAATGCCATTATAAGAAAGCATGTAATGAAACTTCGCTATACACTTCTGTTGGTGGGAGGCCTTATTTCTCTGGTATTTGGCGCCGGGGACAATCTGAAATACTGCCTCCATTTCAAGGTTCCTGACCAAAAATCAATCGTGACAGTTCCTGTCTGTACTCTTGGTGTCGATTCTTCATGTAAAAATATAGAAAAAGCTGAAATCAGGGTCCGCTATTTTCCCCGCAACTCCGATACGGCGATAATCACCAATATAGGATCAATATACAAATCTCCTTTTATAAAGATTTGGAATCTTTCGGATATACCCAATCAACTCACCATCGGCATCGGCGTTATCATCGAAGTGTCCTTTATGGACGGCGATGTCTTTGGTTTGCGGAGAGAAGGCATTTTCCTTGCCCACAAACCGGTTGATTATCCACCCGCGAAGCAATTGTCCTATGAATATCCAGGGATAAAAGATTTCCCTTCCGATACCATCCGTTTCCCTTCTTCTAAACCAGGTTTGTCCGCCTTTGCTCAGATGTACTGGAACGAAAAAGCCATTACGGTCAGGGTCAACGTGGGTGATATGTCATTCGATTCTTCCCTATCGCAGAAAGTTCTGGAACAGGCAGGTATAGAAATACTCATCGATCCGGAAAAAAAACGGCGTATTTATCCGACCGACGATATCATGCGTTTTGTAGTACCGCTTTCAGGGAAACCCTACCGGGTGACCTATCAACCATTATTCCACGACGGAGAAACGTATCAGTTAAAGCAGACAAACGTGCGCAGCAATTTCGATTACAGCATAGAGAAAAAAAACAATGTGGGTTTTTCTGTCACGTTCTCAATTCCAAGCTATCTCTTCGGCAAGTCCCTGCCGCAGGAAATGGGATATAATCTCATCGTAAAAACCGCAGATAAAAAAGAAAAGGTTATTACATTATCTCTAGTCAATGCCGGCATGTACAATGATTACAGTCCTTTCCTCTGGCCCGCGCTGACCATTCTCGCCAAGCCGGTTCTCAAAGCCCAATGGCTTATTCTGCTGGTTTCATTTTTCGCCGGTTTTCTTATCCCTCTTGGGGTCTATTTCATAGTGCATACACTTACAAAAGACCGCCCCCGTGTTCTTGTTATCAAACGTACAGATGCTGAAAAACGGGAGTTTGAAAAAGCGAAAGAAGCCATCGATCGCGCTATTACGCAGAAAGACATTTCGGCAGTCTCGGTTGCAGCCGAAATTAACGTTTCTCCCAAACAACTTGGGATAACTATTAAAAAATTAACCGGATTGTCTTTTAAAAATTATACGATGTATCTGCGTACAGAAATAGTATGCGAACGGCTCCGGTCTTCACACTCAAGCGAAGCATCGATTGCACAAAGCTGCGGGTTCCATGACGTAAAAGAAATGGGGAGGTATTTCCAGCGATTTCATCACACATCGCCCCAAAAATACCGACGGGCGCAGCAGATAACGCAGGGACAGTAAAGCTATTCGAAGACGGAAACGATATTGTATGTTTTCATTTTCAGATACAGCGTCTTGGGATTTATCTCCAGAAGTTTTGCCGCTTTCCCTTTGTGCCCTTTCACTAGTTTCAGCACGAACAAAATATGCTTGCGCTCCATTTCACTGATCGACAGTGACGAAGAACGATCGCCATCATTTACTTCCGAAGAACTGCTTTCAAACGCCGGGTTTGCAGCGGTAACTTTAAGAAAAGAAAGGTCTGCAGCCGTAACAATTTTTCCCGGGGTGAGGATGCTGGTGCGTTCTACAACATTGCGGAGTTCACGGACATTCCCGCGCCAATCATACGATTTGAGAATATCAAGTGCCCCGCGGTCGAACTCTTTTTGAAAGCCCTGCGTTGTAATGAAATAATTCACTAAAAGCGGGATATCTTCAAGGTGATCCTTCAGCAGCGGAACCATTACCGAGAGCACGTTCAACCGATAAAACAAATCGTTTCTGAAACGCTTCTGCTGCACATGCATTTCGAGCGGCTGATTGGTGGCACAGATAATGCGTACATTCAGCGAAATATCGCGTGTCCCTCCAACCCGTCGGATATCTCCTGTTTCGAGAAAACGTAATAATTTGGCCTGGAAATGGAGCGGAATTTCCCCTATTTCATCAAGAAACAGCGTGCCGCCGTTGGCAATTTCCGCAAGGCCGAGTTTTTGTGCTTTGGCATCGGTAAAAGCCCCTTTTTCATGTCCGAAAAGTTCGCTTTCGAGAAGTGTTTCTGAAAACGAAGCGCTATTTACCGCTATAAACGGCCGTTCGCGGCGAGGTGAGAGTTCGTGTATTGAACGTGCAACAAGTTCCTTCCCGGTACCGCTTTCACCAAGTACCAGTACTGTCGAGTTGCTCGGCGCGACGCGGGCGATGATTTTCCGCAGATCCTGCATGACCTTACTTGTTCCAAGTATCGTGTCGGCCCTGCCGGTTTTGCGAAGCTCATTTTGCAGAATTTTCACATCAAGTTTCGACCGCTGATGTTCAATGGCCCGTTCGATTTGAATGCATAATTCACTAAGCTCATAGGGCTTCCGCACATATTCGAAAGCCCCGATCTTCATACATTCGACACAGTTCTCCAGTGTCGCGTTACCGGTAAGAATAATCACTTCCGAAACAATTTGATCCTTTTTAATCGTCCGAAGTACG
>JBEKUX010000045.1:0-25043 GCA_049514575.1 Chitinispirillaceae bacterium
AGCTGCTGGTACGGAAACTGCAAATGGCTGAATGGGTGCTCGGCCGGGGGCATGCTATCGGCAGGGATCGTGCCGGAAACGAGAAGTTTTTGCATACAATGGAGAGCAAATACCATTTTACAACTCTTGTTATCGATCTGCTTGCACAGGATGGAAATGCAATATCCTCGACGCAGATCAGGGAATTTATCGTTCAAGGCCGGATCGCGGAAGCGATCAGGAAACTTGGCCATCCCTATCTTATTTCTGTTGAACATATTCCGGGGAAAAAGCTCGGTACAAAGCTCGGGTACCCGACGTTCAACTTTAAATGTCCGCCTTCGCGGAAGGTAATTCCATCGCCCGGCGTGTATGCAGCGGAATTGGAGTACCGCGGCAGAGTTGAGGAGGGAGCGCTTTATTTCGGCGAGTGTCCAACCCTGCATGAACACCGCGAAGTCCATTTTGAGTTTCATTCGTTCCGTCGCGGAGAAGCGGAAATCGCGGCAGGTGAGCAGGCACATCTCTGGCTCTATGCGTTTATACGGCCCGACAGGGTTTTCGCAGGAACCGGAGAACTGGTGAAACAGATCGCATATGATATCGAGGCAATAAAGACCTTTTTTACGAAGGAGAAAGTACAATGGCGTTAACGAAGGTACGGAAGGAAGAACTGGTCAAGGAGTACGGAAAGGACGGGAAGGACTCCGGCAACACCGAAGTCCAGATCGCGCTTCTTACCGAGCGCATCAACCATATCACGGAACATCTGGGCGGGTATCCGACGGATCACCATTCGAGATACGGGCTCCTCAATCTTGTCGGTAAACGGCGTTCCTTGCTTGAATTCCTTGGGAAACAGGACATCGAAAAGTACCGTTCCCTGATTAAAAAGCTGAAGATCCGCAAGTAAGGGGAGCCTGCGGTGTACAACGTATACCGGGCTGGCTCAGCCGTCGTGTCATTATTATCAACAACCAACATTACTTAGAGAGCAGGATCAGGACATGTCATTAATCAATGTCGAAACAGAAGTAGCCGGCGTCAAGATCTCGTTAGAAACAGGGCGTATAGCAAAACAGGCCGGTGGCGCAGCGGTCGCGCGCATCGGCGATACCATGGTTCTTGCAACCGCATGCAGCGGGGCGGAGCCGGAACGGGGGGATTTTTTCCCGCTTACCGTCGAATACATCGAAAAAACGTATGCCGCCGGAAAGATACCGGGCGGCTTCATCAAGCGTGAAGGAAGGCCGAATGAAAAAGAGGTCCTCGCCGCGCGTCTTGTTGACCGGCCCATCCGTCCCTTGTTCCCTGACGGCTACCGTAACGAAGTCCAGGTGATCTGCACCGTCATTTCCGCCGATGAGGTCTATAATGCCGATATCATGGCGATCAATGCGGCGTCGACGGCGCTCTGTCTTTCCGATATGCCGTTTCAGGAACCGGTGGGCGCGGTACGCGTAGGTCTTTGCGACGGTAAACTGAAAATATTTCCTTCGCTGGCCGAAACCGAAACCGGTCATCTCGACCTGGTGGTGGCAGGCACCGAAAGCTCGATCATGATGGTCGAAGGCGGCGCATGGGAGGTCGGTGAAGAGACGATTGTCGAGGCGCTGCTCGCCGCGCATGAGGAGATCAAGAAGATTGTCGCACTGCAGAAGGAACTGCTGGCAAAAGCGGGCAAGCAGCCCGTGGCGTATACCGCCCCTGAAACCGATCCTCAACTGGTTGCCGATGTCGAGGCGCTTGTCAAAGACCGTATCCACGAACTCAGTTTCAACGGCGTTAAAAAACTCCGCTATGACGGTATTAAAAAACTCCTCGAAGAAGTGCAGGCCGCGCTGGCTGAAAAATATCCAGATTCGGAAAGCACAATCGAGTCGATTTTCAGCGATATCGAGCGGAATGACATACGGAAGACCATCCTCGAAAAGAACAGCCGCATCGGCGGCAGGGGGCTGGATGAGATCAGGACGATCACCTGTGAGCTTGACGTGCTGCCCCGCGCTCACGGGTCGGCGCTGTTTACCCGCGGCGAGACGCAGTCGCTGGTCGCCACCACGCTCGGCACGAAACTTGACGAACAACATATTGACAATATACAGGGCAAATACGACAAGTCGTATATGTTTCACTATAATTTCCCGCCCTATTCGGTGGGCGAGGTAAAAAGGCTCGGGTCCGTTAGCAGACGGGAGATCGGGCATGGACATCTGGCCGAGCGGTCACTGGCGCCCGTGCTGCCCGACGAAAAGAGCTTTCCGTACACGATCCGTGTCGTGTCCGAAACCCTTGAATCCAACGGTTCGTCATCCATGGCGTCCATCTGCTGCTCGTCGCTGTCGCTCATGGCGGCGGGCGTGCCGATCAAGACCCACGTGGCGGGCGTGGCAATGGGGCTCATCAAGGAAGGAAAAGAGGTGCGCATTCTTACCGACATCCTGGGCACCGAAGACCATGTCGGCGATATGGATTTCAAGGTTGCGGGAACGCGCCAGGGCGTGACCGCGGTCCAGATGGACATCAAGACCGCCGGCATCACGCCGCAGGTCATGAAAGAGGCTCTCGACCGCGCGCATGCCGCCCGGATGCGCATTATTGACATAATGGAAAAGACCATACCGGCGTCACGCAAGGAGCTTTCTGCCCATGCGCCACGCATTACCACCATTGTGGTCGAGAAAGACAAAATCCGCGAAGTCATCGGCTCCGGAGGAAAAGTCGTGCGCGAGATCCAGGAGAAGACCGGCACGACCATTTCCATTGAAGACGACGGCACTATCCAGATCGCGGCGGTCGACAAGGAATCACGAGACACCGCGATCAACATTATCAAGGGGATCGTCGCCGAACCTGAGCTCAACGCAGTCTATGACGCGGTGGTCAAAAATATCGTCGAATTCGGCGCGTTCGTGGAGTACCTGCCCGGTAAAGAGGGTTTGGTCCACATCTCCGAGCTCGAAAAGCACCGTGTCGCCAAGGTCGAAGACGTGCTCAAGCTCGGGGACACCATAAAGGTCAAGCTCATCGGGTTTGACCGTGGCAAGGTGAAGTTGAGCAGGAAGGCATTGTTATAGAAGTCATGCCCTCTATCCTCGTCAAACGTTTGTCACATGCCAAGGGATTGCCGCTGCCGCAGCGCATGAGTACGCACGCGAGCGGGTGCGATGTGGCCGCTGCAATCGAGCGTGAAGTAGTAATTTCTCCGGCAGGCCGTGAGCTCATTCCCACCGGCCTCATTTTTGAAATTCCTCCGGGCTTCGAAGTCCAGGTGCGTCCGCGCAGCGGTCTGGCCGTGAAAAACGGCGTGACCGTTCTCAATTCGCCCGGCACCATCGACGCGGATTACCGCGGCGAAGTTAAAGTCATTCTCGTGAACCTCGGCGCTGACCCCTTTACCGTAAAACGCGGCGACCGCATCGCCCAGCTTGTCCCGGCCCGCATTGCGTCAGATATTGACTTCAAGGAATCAGAGGAAGTATCCGGCACCCGCCGGGGAGCCGGCGGTTTCGGGCATACGGGTAAGTAGACCGCATCCTCACCATAACCTTCGTTGTAAACTTTTTTGGCCACGCATTGCGTCTGTTTTAGCTGGAGAGGCCGTTCGTTACGTAGTATTTTATTAATTATGGATGCAGTGTACCGCCTCATAAAGTTTAATCGTTTTATACGAAGTCACCGCATTAAATTCGCCGGAATCCTCTGCGCCGATCTGCTCGGACTCCGCCATCTTTTCGTGCGGATCGATCCTGTTCTGGCCTGCAATCTTCACTGCCTCATGTGCCACTTCAGCAACTCCGACCTTGTCGCAGGCAGGGGAGCCTCTTTTTCGAAAGAGGATGCCGATCGTATTGCAGATATTTTCTTCAATAAAACATTTCAACTGGTAATAGGGTGCGGCGCTGAGCCTACCATGTATAAACACTTATTGCATCTTGTTGATCTTGGCCGGAAATACCGGGTGCCGTTCATCGGGATCGCTACTAACGGTCAATTACTTACCGAGGAAATGATCAAGTCCTTTGTTTCCCAGTCTCTGGATGAATTGATTGTATCGGTCCATGGAATCACGGCAGCGACCTATGAACGGTTCATGCCGCCGGCGCGGTTTCAGAAGCTTATTGAGGTACTTGAAATGCTGGATTCGATCCGGCAGGAGCGCAACAGCCAAAAGCCGGCGCTCCGGATAAACTATACGGTAAATCCCGACAACCTTAAAGAACTCGCGGATTTTTTTACGGTATTCGGGAAGTTTAATATCAGTACACTGCAGGTCCGGCCGATTGTCGACCTCGGATCAACGGTGTATGCCGATAAAGACCTGCGGCCTTTTCGCACAACCTACGACGAAGTCACTGCCCGCCTGGGTAAGGAGTGCCGCGAGCGCGGCATCACCTTCTTGGTGAACCGGCACGATCCGACGTACCGCAGCAGGAACGTATCGAGCGTCGCGTTGGAATACGTCAAGCGTAACATTTCGCCGCAATGCGTCTGGCGGCCCGATTTCAACTGGCGCGAAGAGTCCTACCGTGACTACTGCCGGCGCATAAGGTGGCGCCGTCAGCTGCTCAAGGGGATATTCACGCCCTTCGACAATCTCCCGACACGGGATACGCTGCTCACCTATGAAGTGGATATATAAAAGCAGAAGCGCTGAACGCATCGTTCAATAGTAATTAAAATCATAGTCTCGGTTATTCGATTGATTTAAGGGCATCAATCATACGGCTCCATTGGCTTTTCCAATTCCGGGACCACAATGCCGGGCGCTGCGCTGCGGCGCGGGACGCGGACGTACATGGCCGCGACGAAGTTGAGCGCGGCGATGCCGGTGCCAAGCAGGAACACGTACTGGAACCCGAACAGGTTCCAGATCGTTCCGCCCAGGAGCGCAACGCCCATTGAAAAAATATGGTCGATGCTCACCGCAAGCGAAAGCGACGGCTGCACGTGTGAGGGGTCGATCGCTATTTTTTTCATGTAGGTCGAGCGCGCCATGTTGACCGACATGAGCATCTGGTCGAGCAGAAAGCAGCCGCACGCCGCCAGAAAAGCGATTTTTTCCGGCAGAATGAATTTCACGAACCCGTACCCGAAACAGACGACGATAAGCAGCACTGCTTCGCAGGCAAGTACGAACCGCTCGCCGAGGCGGTCGGTCGTCCATCCGAGGAGCGGCTGGAAAACGATGCCCAGCACGCCGCCTATGGTAAGGAGCGTGGCAATGGTCTGTGTGGGCTGATGGAAAATGGTGACCAGCACCCACGGTGCGAACGTGAGAAAGAGCTGTTTCCTTGAGCCGTACAGGACTGCCAGCACATAATACAAACGGTATTGCCGGTGCAGCTTGAGGTAGAGTGCGGGCGGCTGGGTTTTCTTGGGCTGCATGGAGAACATGAACAGAGCGGCGATTGCAAGGGCGATGGCCGCGAAAGCGAACGTATGCTTGAAAGTAAACCTGCAGTACTTGAACCCGACGAACACCAGGAAGCTCCCGGCTATGGCTGCCACGTTCCTGACCGCGTTCAGCTGGCCGAGGCGCATTGCAGGCCTGCCTTCAGGGGCCAGTTCCATGCCGATAGTGGAGGAGAGCGGGAGGAAAAGGTGCTGGCCGAGGCTGTAGATGAAAAGCCAGATGACCATCATCGCATAGCGGGATGAGGCAAAGCCGATCAGGAGCGTTCCGGCAAACCCTAAGAGCATCGCGACCGCGCCTAGTCTGCGGCTGTGGAGAAACCAGAGCAGGGCAGACACGAACACGACGAGAAAACCGGGCAGTTCGCGGGGCAGTTCGAGGAATGATCGCTGAAAGCCGCTCAAGGCAAACCGGTCGTTCAGGAAATTATTGAAGGTCGAATCGAAAATGCTGTACGCAACGCCCATGAACAGCGATGCAGTGATGAATAACTTAAGCTCACGTGGAAGATTCGAAATTCGATTAAGTATGTTCATCAGTTTTTTATCTGGCAATTATTGAATTGCTCAAAATACATTTTTCTGGAAGGGGAGAAGTTCAATCGTTTATAATTCGATTCATGGAACGGAATAGACGCGTAGACGCGCTTCTTTGCATTCTCCTCTCCATTCTTGTATATTCAACATGCTTTAAACTATACATTTGTATACATTTGCATCTGGAATCGCCCGAAGGATCGGTTAATTAATTTTTCCGGAGGATTTTCTTGAACATTAAATTCAGCCAAAAAAAGCAGGAAATGCGCGAAGATCCGGTGCTTGAGTTCTTCCTCAAGGCCAAACAATATGTAATGAAAAACGCCAATGTCCTGAGCGGGGTTGTGATCGCCGTGGTCGTTGTCGGCGGGTTCTTTTTTATCTACGCACAGATGAAAAAAACGAGCGATGAGAAAGCGGAAGAGGCCTTTGGCCAGGCCATGATCGAATTCAACAACCGCAATATGGAAAAGGCGATCGAAGATTTCAGGATTGTCGCGGATAATCACCGTACTACTGCTTCCGGAGCGGAAAGCGCCCTCATGCTCGGAAGTATATTTGCCAACATCGGAAAGTATGACGAGGCCATACAATGGTTTCAAATGGCTGAGGCAGGTACCGGCGACATAGGATTTATCAGCGGTGAGGCGCGTGAAGGAATTGCAGGCTGTTATGAATCCAAAGGGGACATACCGAAGGCGCTGGAATATCTTGAAAAGGCCGTGAAGGACGACCGGATCAAATTCCGCCATGCGGCCATCAGGTGGAAAATGGCGCTCCTGAATGAAAAAACAAAAGGGACTGAACGCGCCAAGACGCTCTGCCGAGAAATTTTAAACGATACCACGGCGACCGATTATCGGCAGCGGGCCGAAAATCTCCTGGCTGTGCTCGAAGCTGTGCCGGGCTAACGCCTGAAAATTCAACAACCACTGTCCAGTTTTTTGGGGAGGGCATCTATGAAAGTTGTCATTCTTGATGATACCAGAAAGAGACGAAGCGAACTTGTGGACTTCCTGCACAAGAAACGGGCTGAGGTGACCGCATTGTACGGCAGCAATGAGTTTATCGACGCGATCGACAAAAACAAGTTCGACCTGCTGCTGCTTGACATGGAGTCATGGATCCGCGGCAAACCGGTCTATTCCCGGTTCGGGATTTCCAAAAGGCTCGAAGCACTTCCGATTGTTTTTTATAATGCCCCGGCAAACTTCTCCGTTCTGCAGGAGCGGCCGCGCCACCCCAAAGACCGCATCCTCCCGAAGCCGACCGAGGTTGAAACGATCATCGCGAGCCTCCAATAGTATAATAATTATTTTTCCTTTTTTGTTAAAAGCTCTTCCGCGTGCCGGCGCGCAATGGTCGAGTCCCCGCCGAGCATTCTCGCAATTTCGTCTACACGCTCTTTTTCTGCCAGTTGTTTGACCCGCGTCACGGTACGGTCTTTGGCAGCTTCTTTAAATACGTGGAAATGATGGTCGGCCAGCGAGGCGATCTGGTGCAGGTGGGAAATGCACAGCACCTGGTGCGTTTCGGCCAATGCGGCAAGGGCCTTGGCCACATTGCCAGCCATAAGACCGCCGATGCCGGTATCGATTTCATCGAAGATGAGGATCGGAATGCGGTCGTGCCCGGACATGACCGTTTTTATGGCGAGCATGAGACGGGAGATTTCGCCGCCCGACGCGGTCTTTGCGAGCGGGAGCAGCGGTTCGCCAGGGTTGGTCTGCACCATGAAGCGGATCTCCTCAAGGCCGCCCGGTGCCGGTTCCCCGTGCGAAAGCAGTTCGGTCTGCCATTTGCCGCCTTTGAACCCCAGCTGTTCCATGAGAGAAGTGCACCTTTTATCGAAATCGCGGCAGGCCCTGCGGCGCGCGGCGCTCAGCGTGTTTCCTGCAAGTCTGCATGCTGCGAGCGCGGCATTTGCTTTTTTTTCTATTTCTGCGCGGTCGGCGTCAATGTTGACGATCGAGGCCAGGTCGTTTTTGAGCGTATCGCGTTTTTCGATTAATGCTTCAATGGTGCAGGAATATTTCTTTTTAAGCCGCTGTATTTTTGCCAGCCGTGAATTAAGAAGCTCGATGCGCGTCGGGTCGGCGCTTGCGCCGAGGTTACTGAGATATGAACCGCAGAAGGTCTCAAGCTCTGTAAAAACGGCAAGTGTATTCGTCACGTCGGAAAGCCATGGTTCCACGGCAGGATCGTATTTGGCCAGGAGTCCGAGCTTTTTCCGCACCGAGGATATCCGTTTTTCAATCGAATCCTGTGAAGAAGCCAGAAGAGACATGATCTCCGAGGCGGCCGCGCTCCGCTGTGCGGATGAGGAGAGGAGGTTAAGGTTTTTTGTCAATTCTTCTTCCTCGCCGGAGCGCACGGAGAGATCGCAAAGCTCCTTATACTGGAATTCGAGTATCTCCCTGCGCTCGGCAAGCGCAGCCGCTTTGGCCTCAAATGCCGCGGTTTCAGCTTTCGCGGCAGCATAAGCGATATAGGCAGAGGAATACTTTTCTTTCACGTCACGCACTCCGGGCAGGTCGTCCACGACCGCCGCATGGGTTTCTTCGGAAAGCAGGGACTGGTGCTCGTGCTGGCCGTGCAGATCCACGAGGCTGTCCCCAAGTTTTTTCAGAGCCGCGAGAGGTAACGGCACCTGGTTGACCAGTATTTTATTGCGGTCGCTGCGGGAGATCCTGCGGCGGATGATGAGCGTATTGTCGATCGGCCCAATGGACAGTTCATCAAGGAGTGACCGCAGGGAGGGCGTCATTTCGCGCACGTCGAAAACGCCGCTCACCTCAGCCTCATCGGCGCCGCTGCGGATCGCCTCGGTCGAGGCGCGTTCGCCCAGAAGGAGGCTTATGGCGCCGATAAGGATTGACTTGCCTGCGCCGGTCTCGCCGGTAAAAACAGAAAAACCCTTATCGAACTCAAGGGTAAGTTCGTCGATGAGGGCGAAATTCGTTATCCTGATTTCACGGATCATGATTGATCCGTTTCCCGTTTCGACCCCTTGCCCCAGGCAAGTTTGTTCCGAAGCAGGGAGAAGTAGGACTGCTCGGCGAGCTGGATGAGGTTGGTGTTCGCGCCGCCGTATGAAATGCTGACTTCGTCGCCGCTCTGCAGCTTCATCGAATCGAGTCCGTCGGCGCACAGGAGCAGGTCCGGGTTTTTCTCATTTATCCGCAGCCGGATCGACTTGTCGGACGGCAGTACGAGCGGACGCTCGTTGAGCGAGTGCGGGCAGATCGGCGTAAGCAGGAGCGCTTTGACGTCCGGGTCAACGATCGGACCGCCGCAGGAAAGCGAATAAGCGGTCGATCCGCTCGGAGTAGAAACGATGATACCGTCGGCATAAAAATCGGCGATAAAATCGTTGCCGCACCAGGCAGAAATCGAAGCTAGCTTGGGGATATTGATGCGGTTGATGAAAATATCGTTGAGCGCATTAAAGGAACAGATATTTGTCTCCGCCCGCTTCAGGCATGCTTCGAGGACCATACGGTTTATTATGGAATACCTGCCCTCGCTGATTTTCTTCAGGCTCTCTTCAAGATTTTCCGGGCCGATATCGGTGAGAAATCCCAGGCCGCCCAGGTTGATGCCGATCACCGGTTTCTGCGTAAAGCGGCAAAGATGCGCGACCGAAAGAAAGGTGCCGTCGCCGCCGACCGAAACGACAGCGTCGCTTGACGAGATAAGCGATTTCTCGTTTTCAGCAACCGTGAGGCCTTTTGGTGCGATGGTTTTAAAAAACGGGTGCAGGATGATCGGCACTTTATGCTGATGCGACCAGTTATGTATTCGGTCAACTACCTCGTGAAGATGGGGGCATTCGCTGAAGGCGACAACGCCGAACGAAGTGATCGGGCGCATATGTTTTTCCCGGTTGATTTTATCTTCTGTAGCGACATCGCATGCTTTGTGTGCAACGTCTCTACGATATTCTGTATTCAAACAGTTTTTCTATTAATTCCTGAAAGTCAGGCCATCGGTTGAGTATCTGCTCGTCGTTTATTGTCGTCGATCCTACGGAATGCAGTCCTGCGACCGCAAAAGCGCCGGCACAATAAGCAGGCAGCGGTTCAATAAGATCAAAGCCGTCGTGCTCAGGGTTTCCTTTGATGACAAAACCGTCAGGGATATCACCGTATTTCACGTTCATGTTCTTGAGGCATGCTTCGAGTTGTTTGATGCCGTCAGGATCGTTAAGCCGCAGATCATCGAACTTCCGGAACAGCGACTGGCCTTCGGCAAACGCGGCAAGGACCGCCATAGCCGGCAACTGTGAGGCGTAATGGCAGTGCGGCACGAAGTCGGTTTTCTGTCCGGTCAGATCGAACTTCGGAAAGGTTATCATGCCTGAGGAACCGAAAGCGGTCTGATGTGATTCCTGTTGTGATGGCTTGCAGCCCATTTTGCGCATGAGCGTCAATGTCTGCGATGCCCAGGGTTCAAGAGGCGCGTTGTCAATGACAAACGATCCTTTGTGAATAAGCGATTTCGCCGTCAGGAAGAGTGCGAACAGCACTTCGTCGCCGGGAATCGGCAGAGAGATGGTTTCCTCATTCGAAGCGGGCGTTGTTGAAAAATCGGCGGTAACGGTGAAAATCTGGTCCTGTGACGACAGCCGCTGTCGCGCCTGCAGCCGCATGCGACGGATAATCGGATCTTTTTCAGCTTCGCCGATGTCGCGTTTTACTGTGATTTCATTCCCCAAGGCACTGCTTAAAGGACGGAAAGGTGTTGAAAGGCTAAAATCAATCTGAAACACACGCTTTACGCGAAGTCCGCAAAACAGGCCGAGCGCGGGGTGAATATCCTGTTCGCTGATAACGGAAGGGAGCGAGGATTCCAGTGCTTCCTGCGTCAATACCAGACCGTGTGTTTCGTCCTTGACGAAAGGTTCGATATCATAACCGATCCTTTTAGCCTGCTCGCGCCATAGTGATAGGCGCTTCGCGGTAATGCTCCGGAACGCGACCCGTTTATGCGTGCTGAGCGATAGAAATACCACAAGATCACGGTAGGGGATCTTGTCGTCGTCAAAAACAATGGTATCTGAAGAATTTCCTGAACCCGGATCAACAATGCAGGCGGCGTCACCCGTGTCGTTGTTTTCCCATGTAACTGCGGCATGACCATCGAGGAGCGCCACCCATTGATTGAAGACCGGGCAGTTTCGTACCGGTCGGATTCTTACCTTTCTGCGGGAGGCAAGCGAAGCGAATGCGGCCACGAGAAAGAGATCGGGGCTCGGCGGAAGAATCAGTTTTCCCTGCAGTGCCTTGGCATGTTGTATGGATAGCACGGTTGTTCAGTCCCTTTCCCGGGCTTGAAACCCGGCTTTCTGAAGAATGTCAACTGCCCGTCCTGCCACAATGGCGGAATCAAAAGCAAGGCGGATCGTGCCGCCCTCGCCCTCGCGCACTTTCAGTACTTCGATATCCTTGATGTTGATTTTTCCCTCGGCAAGTGAGGTGGCAATGCGGGCAATAATACCCGGCTGGTCCTTTGCGACTACAAGGACCTCAGCAAGCTGCCGGATAAAACCTTTTGTATTTATCGGGATGTGCGAACGGGTCTTCTGCGATTGTTCGAAAATATCGCGCAACGTGTCGTTCCTGAGTCGCCGTTTCATGTCGGAGAGCCGCTCAATCATGCCGTCAATGAGCGGGGAGAGCGCGTTTTTATTGGTCGACAGGATATCATGCCACAGATCGTACCGGGCTCCGGCGATGCGCGTCATGTCGCGGAAACCGCCGGCCGCAAGGTCGAGCGTGCCAGGCATTTTTGTTTCAGCCTCCTGCGCAGCATTGACAAGGGCAACTGCAAGCAGGTGCGGCAGGTGGCTGACCGCGGCCACGATCCGGTCGTGGCGGTCTGGGTCGAGGAACAGCGTTCGGCTGCCGAGATAGCGTTCGAAAAAACGGGCAATGTTGCGGTCATTATCAGCAGGAGTGCCGTTTGGAGGCGTCAACACATGAATGGCGTTCTGGAAAAGATACGGATCTGCGGCAGATGGGCCGCTCTTTTCCGATCCGGTCATGGGGTGGCCGCCGAGAAAATGCACTTGTTTAGGCAATTTTTCCTCCGCCATCTCACATATATTTTTTTTGGTACTGCCAACATCGCTGATGACAAGCTCTTTCGGCAGCGGCATGCCTGCTAGTGTCTGAATTGTTTCCAATATCACACTGATAGGGGAACACAAGAGCAAAAGGTCGGTGCGCGAGACGGCTTCGCCGAGTTTTTCATACGGAAATCCTTCGTCAATGAAGCCGAGTTTCAGCGCGATGGAAAGCTTTTCATTCGACGACAATCCGATAATATGGCCTTTGAAACCGGACGTTTTCAGCGCCAGACCTATGGAGCCGCCCAAAAGTCCCACGCTGTAGATGGTTATTGTTTTTGGATTAAAGATCATAATAGTTCCATCAATACTTTACAATAATAAATATCTTTCTTTGGCTAAAGACTCCTGTATGGCTGTGGGGTGGGTACTCTTATTATACGATGCTGAACATCGGTGTACCCCCACCCACAAGTTTCTGTGGAATTGAAATCAAAAAAGGGATTTCAAACCTGCCTGCGCCGAGGCTTCGGCAGGCAGGCACCCCCTACCCAATCTACTGCCTTTAGCCAAAGAAATACAATTCTTATTTCACTCCGCGCCTGTTCATCAAATACATCACCTCTCCCTTTTTCGTCAGAGGAACGATCACGTTCCTGTAAAACTCTGCAACCACCGACGGATCAATGCAATACCTGACTTTTTTATTGACACTCAATTGTATGGTTTTGACTTTTTCCCGGATACGCCGAACGATCTTTTCCTCCACATCCCTGCGTGTCAATTTGGCAATGATGGCTTTCTTGTTATCCTTCAGGATAAGCTCCGCAAAACGTGCCGGTTCAGCCCTGAATTTACTTTCCGCTACGTAGAGCGAGCCATAGTGCACGCGCCGGGCGATCGCCTGCACTGCATAGACATCATGCTCGACGCTGGAGCCGTAATGACCGTCGTCGCCGCTGCGGCAGATGCGGGGTATGAGATCAAGATAGCGCTTTACTATTTCAGACATAAGATTAACGTCGTTATAATTGTTCAGGCAAAGTCCGGTATAAGGAATTCTGGCTTTACGTTTTTCTTTCGGGAGACGCGGGAAAAATGGCCGTTCTTCGGGGACGCAGAAGCGCCCGAACTGCGCGTCCATCTGCTCGTGGAACAGGAGCCGGAGATGAAAGAGCGAACGTTTTTTTTCTCCCTTGAAGCCGCTTTCGCCCGGCCGGTATACACGTTTATTCGTGCAGAATTGCGCACGGTCGATGAGTTTTGAGATGATGGTCTCTTCGAGACCTTCAAGCCGGGCGGCGATCGTATTGATTTCGAGTTCCGGAGGTTTAGGCCCCTGATGAATTATCATAGTAGAACTCCGCTTAACGGGTTGCGGCTTTAAATGCAGCCACTTTGTTTTCAAGCAGACACGGCAGATTTTTTTTCTTTTTCAAGTTCGCTTCGATAAGTGCGACGAGCGCGCTGCCGACAATCGCTGCGTCAGCTCCTGACGTGTGCACCGATACAACGTGCTCCGGCGTTGCGATGCCGAAACCCACGGCCGTCGGTTTTTTTGTGACTTTTTTCAGACGTCGCAGGGTCGAAGCTATAGACGCGCTCAAACTGCTGTCAACGCCGGTGGTGCCGAGCCGGCTCACTACATACACAAACGAGTCGACCTGTGAAGCAATATAGCGCATCCGCTCAGGCGGCGTGAGCTCCGATACGATAAAGACCCTGCCGAGCCCGTATCTGCGCATGGCTTTCTGGATTTCGCCCGATTCCTCGGGCGGCATGTCTGCCACAAGAAGGCTGTCGAGGCCGGCATCCACCGCTTCTTTACAGAAGCGGTCTGTCCCCCGGTGCAGCACCGTGTTCGCATAGCACAGGAGACCCATGGGGATATCGGTGACCGCGCGAAGTCGCTTGATAAGGGCGAAAAAATTGCCATGGTTGAGGCCCGCGGCAATGGCGCGCTGGGCGGCGCGCTGGTTCACCGGTCCGTCCGCGACCGGATCTGAAAACGGATATCCGATTTCAAGAATGTCCGCTCCGCCCGCGATATAGGCTTTGAAAATCTTTTCGCTCGTTACAAGATCAGGATCTCCGGCCACAGCAAAAGGGATAAAAGCGATTTCGCCCTTAGCCTTAAGGCGGTTGAATGTTTGTTTGTAGCGGTTCATTTTGATTTTCCAAGATAATCTGCAACAGAGAATATGTCTTTATCGCCGCGGCCGGACAAATTCGCGATCATAATCTTTCTCTTGTCCATTTTCGGTGCTTTTTTCAGCACATAGGCTATGGCATGGGCGGACTCGAGCGCAGGAATGATCCCTTCACATTCGCACAGGACTTTGAAAGCATTCACTGCCTCTTTGT
Source organism: Chitinispirillaceae bacterium (assembly GCA_049514575.1). Lineage (GTDB taxonomy): Bacteria > Fibrobacterota > Chitinivibrionia > Chitinivibrionales > Chitinispirillaceae > BOG-1184. The sequence continues at coordinate 14,366 of JBEKUX010000045.1, forward strand.
CGGTGGCGTACGTATACCGAACGCGTTTCATTTCGTGAAGAAACGCATGCTGTGGTCCGACACCGCTGTAATCAAGTCCTGCTGAGATGGAGTGCGTGTTCGCGATCTGGCCATTAATGTCCTGAAGTACAAAGGAAAAGGAACCGTGCAGAACGCCGGGTCGTGACGATTTCGTCGGCGTGAGCCGCGTCGCGTGTTTGGATCCCCGCAGGCCAAGCCCGCCCGCCTCAACTCCCATGAGCATTACATTATTATCAGCAAGAAACGCGGAAAAAATACCAATGGCATTGGACCCGCCGCCAACGCAGGCGACTACCACGTCGGGCAGTCTGCCTGCGGCGGAAAGGATCTGCTGCCGCGATTCTCTGCCGATCACGGACTGAAAATCGCGTACGATTGTCGGGAACGGATGAGGGCCGAGCGCTGATCCGAAGACATAGTGGGTGGTTCGCACGGTGCTGGTCCAGTCGCGCATCGCTTCGTTCACCGCATCCTTGAGCGTTTTTGAGCCGCTTTCCACTGGAATGACTTTTGCACCTAACAAGTTCATACGGAACACATTGGGTTGTTGGCGAGCCATGTCGACTGTGCCCATGTAAATATCACATTCGAGCCCGAGCAGGGCCGCCACTGTCGCGGTCGCGACCCCGTGCTGGCCGGCCCCGGTTTCGGCAATGAGCCGCTTTTTTCCCATGAACAGTGCGAGAAGCGCCTGGCCGAGCGCGTTCGTGATCTTGTGCGCGCCGGTGTGGTTCAGGTCCTCGCGTTTGAGAAATATCCGCGCTCCGCCGAGCTTCCGCGTCAAACTTTCGGCAAAGTAGAGCGGCGTTTCCCTGCCGCAGTAATTTTTGAGCAGTGATTTGTATCGGTCGTTCCACGGCCTGCTTTTTCTGAATACCGCGTAGGCCTTTTCTACCGAGTCAAGCGCAGGCATGAGCGTTTCAGGCGCAAACCTGCCGCCGAATGGGCCGAAGTATCCTTTTTTGCGCTTAGTCATAGTGCTAAAAGATAATTTGAGCGAGTGGAAAAATCAGGAGAATTCCAAAAATTCCTCGCTCTATGGGAGAGGCGGGGAGAGGTAAAATCAAAGCCATGTCACTTGACTGTACTTCTTTACTCAAAAATAACGACCTGATAATTCAGAAAAACCTGACACGTGCGATTTCAAATAAAGTCCCAGACGGAAGTATATTATCGAATTTACTCTATTTTAGGTCGGTCAATATTTTCAAAATCAGAAATTATGGGTACAGGTGGCCATTCTTTAAGAATAAACACCGGCCATATTGCACGCGGCACGTATATCGTGCATTTCAAGGCTGGAAACGAGTCGGTAAGGTTTCGGCTGGTTGTTGACAGATAGATATTACTGAAGATGTGAAGAAATATGTTTGTATTACCCTCTCTGATAGGAGAGGGGGCGCGCCTGATGGCACGACCGGGTGAGGTCTAAACAAAACTTGATGTAACCCGCTACTCCCTGCCCAGCACCGCCAAAAACGCCTCCTGCGGGATCTCCACGTTGCCGATCTGCTTCATCCGTTTTTTGCCTTCCTTCTGTTTTTCCAAGAGTTTTCGTTTACGTGTGATGTCGCCACCATAGCACTTGGACGTGACGTCCTTGCGGAAGGGCTTAACCGTGGTGCGCGCAATAACCTTGTTACCGATGGCCGCCTGCACCGCCACTTCAAACATCTGGCGCGGAATGAGTTCTTTCAATTTAGAAGTAATGGCTTGCCCGTGCGCATAAGCTTTTTCGCGGTGGATGATGCTCGAAAAAGCATCAACCGGCGTGCCGTTGATCAGAATGTCGAGTTTTATCAGGTTGTCGCGCTCATAGTCGTCGAATTCATAGTCCATGGAGGCGTACCCGCGCGAGCACCCTTTTAGCTTGTCGAAAAAGTCGATGATCATTTCTGCAAGCGGCATGCGGTAGTGCATGCAGACGCGCGTGGGTTCGAGGTATTCCATGGGGAGCATTTTAGCCCGTTTTTCTTCGCACAGTTTCATGATCGCGCCGACGTATTCGGTCGGTGAGATGATTTGGATTTTGACCATGGGTTCAAAGATGAACTCAATCTCCTGCTGTGGAGGCATTTTTGCCGGGCTTTCAATGAAACGTTCATCGCCGTTTTTGAGGGTGACTTTATATTTGACGTTCGGCACTGTAGTGATAATATTCACGTTGAATTCGCGGAGAAGTCGCTCCTGCACGATTTCCATATGAAGGAGCCCCAGGTATCCGGCGCGAAACCCGAACCCGAGGGCCGATGATGTTTCCGGCTCGTAGCTTATCGAGGAATCATTGAGCCGCAGTTTTTCAAGCGAACTGCGGAGATTTTCGTAATCAGCTTTGTCAATAGGGTAGATGCCGCTGAACACCATGGGCTTGATCTCGCGATAGCCGGGGACCGGCTCCGAGGCGCCGTTCTGGCGGGTCGTCAGGGTATCGCCGAGTCTGATGTCAGAAAGGGTGCGGATGTTGGCGGTCATATAACCCACCTCGCCCGCGGTAAGCGCATCGAGCGGTACGCGGCCCATTCTGAAAAAACCCACTTCGTCAACCTCATACTCACGGTCGGTCGACATGAATTTGATCATATCGCCTTTCCGGAGCGTCCCGTCAACAACACGGACGTATGCAACCGCGCCCCTGAAATCGTCGTATTTCGAGTCGAACACGAGCGCCTTGAGCGGACTGGCCGGATCGCCCTCTGGCTGCGGCACATCAGTTATCACCCGTTCGAGGATCGGCGGTACACCGAGGCCGCTTTTAGCGCTGCACATGATAATGGTGGCTTGTTCGATGCCCAGAAGTTCCGCGACCTGCCGCTTCACTTCGTCGGGCCGGGCCGAGGGCAAGTCGACTTTATTAACAACAGGTATAATCGAAAGGTCGTTATCGAGCGCGAGATAGATGTTGGTCAGGGTCTGCGCCTCGATCCCCTGGCTCGCGTCGACGACAAGGATGGCGCCTTCGCACGCGGCCAGCGAGCGCGATACTTCATACGAAAAGTCCACATGGCCGGGAGTGTCGATCAGGTTGAACTGGTATCCCTGTCCGGATCCGGCCTGGTAGAGCATGCGGATCGGATGGGACTTGATGGTAATCCCACGCTCGCGTTCGAGGTCCATGTCATCGAGCACCTGGTCCTGCATCTTTTCCTTGCTGATAGTGCCCGTGAGTTCGAGTAGCCGGTCGGCAAGCGTTGATTTTCCGTGGTCGATATGGGCTATGATGCAGAAATTTCTTATAAGTTCAGTTGCCATTCCCTGAAAATTCCCTGATTAATTGTTTCTCCTCTGATAAATTCATTAAAATATACAACCCGCCTGTGTTTAACGGTTCAGCCATCCTGGAAAGTATTATTTTTAACTTATGGCTGATGCGATAATTGCAGAAAAGCTTACTAAAAAATTCGACGACATTGCCGCCGTTGATGGTATATCGTTTGCCATTAAAGAAGGGGAGTGTTTCGGTTTTCTGGGTCCCAATGGCGCCGGGAAAACTACCACCATAAGAATGATCAATTGCGTATCGCCGATTACTTCTGGCAGCGTCACGGTTTTCGGCGAGTCCGCCCATGTTGATAACAGGACGATCAAGATGATGACCGGCGTGATTCCCCAGGAAATAACGCTTGATGTCGATTTAACCGTGTTTGAGAACCTCAAAGTGTTTGCAAACTTTTTTGATATCCCTGGCGTCGAAGCGAAAAAGCGGATCGCTGAACTCATCGCCTTTGTCGAGCTTGACACAAAAACAAAAAGCACCATCCACGAACTCTCCACCGGCATGAAGCGACGGCTGCTTATCGCCCGTGCTCTGCTCAACAGGCCGAAACTCATAATCGCGGACGAGCCCACAACCGGTCTTGATCCGCAGGTACGACATCTTATCTGGCAGCGGTTACGGCTGCTCAAGAACAAAGGAGCAACCCTGCTGTTAACCACCCAGTACATGGAAGAAGCGGAACAGCTCTGCGACCGGATCGTGGTCATGCATCAGGGCCGGATATTGAAAGAAGGTGTCCCAGGAAAACTTGTTCAGGATGAGATCGGAAAGGAAGTTGTTGAAATTCGGATCGGGAAAGAAGAAGATGAACGGATGATTGCGGCGTTTTCCGGCGCCGCTTGCGGACACGAGCGCGCCGGGGACACGCTCTATTTCTACTGCCGCGACGGCCGCGATCTTATGAAAAAGACGCTTGAACTTAATCTGCCGAATGTGCTTCACCGGCCCGCTACGCTTGAAGACGTATTCCTGAAATTGACCGGAAGGAGCCTCTCGGAATGAACCTCTCATACCGGATTTATTACGTTTTTATCAGGAACCTGATCTCCTATAAGCGGTTTGTTTTGCCCACGTTTATCGTGAGTCTGGGGCAGCCGCTTTTTTATCTGGTGACTTTCGGGATCGGCATGGGTGCGTATATGGGATATATGGGCGGCAAGCCCTATTTGAATTTTCTCGTTCCGGGCGTACTCGTATCGTCGGTCATGTTGACGTCGACGTTCGAATGCCTGTATGGCACTTTTGTCAAAATGGTGCACGAGCGTTTGTACGATTCGCTCATTGCAACACCGCTTTCAGCTGAGGACGCGGTGGCCGGTGATATCGTGTGGGGGGCTTTCCGTGGGTTGGTGAGCGGCGTACTCATGCTGGTGGTCGCGACATTCATGGGAGTTTTTCCGGTTTCCGTAATTAATGTCGTTCTTCTGCTTCTCCTTATGGTGTTTGTCGGCGTCCTGTTCGGTTCGCTCGCCATGATCGTGACCTCGTTCGCTCCGCACTTTGATTTTTTCAACTATTACACCGAACTATTTATCACGCCCATGCTCTTTTTTTCAGGTGTTTTTTTTCCTCTTGACAAATTTCCCGCATGGATGAAGATGCTTGCCGCCTGTCTGCCCCTGACGCATGCGGTCACTGTGTCGCGGGCGATATTTTCCGGCGAAGTTACTGTGCAGCTGTGGCCTAATTTCCTCTATCTTCTCGTACTTGAAATTATTGCTTTTTATGTGGGAGTGAGTTTGATGAAGCAGCGGCTTATAAAATAAGAGTGAGATCGAAATTCCAGCCGGTTATACAACACTGATGCACCTATTATTTTCACAAAAGTTGCTGCCCTGCGGTGAAAACAACCGTAAGAGAGTGTCCACTTTTATCTCGATGCGATAGAGCAACCATGGAAAAAGTGCTGGTTACCGGTGCAAATGGTTTTATCGGTCAACACCTTGTCAGGAGGCTGCTTTCCGATGGCAAAAAGATCCGAGGAACCCGCTATGTTGAACGTCCGCTTTATTTTATCAGATCGGATGAGGTCGAATGGCAAACCGTGGATTTACTGAAGAAAGAGTCACTGAAAGGCATTGCAGAGGGAATTGACTGCATTTATCACCTCGCAGCGATTCCGAACAATGATCACTCGAAAACATGGGAAGATTTTTATAGCGTCAATGTTGAGGGGACGCTTTCTTTATTGGAAGAGGCGAAAAAATCCAGTGTTAAACGGTTCGTGTATATAAGTACGGTAGAGGCTGCAGGGTACGGGGATGGCATATCCCCGCGAAAAGAATCGGACCCGGCTTCCCCTGCAAACAATTATGGTAAAAGTAAGCTTGACGCCGAGAACCTGGTGCTGAACGGTTTGTGGCCTTTTGAATGTGCGGTTGTCAGGCTCCCAACGATATATGGACCGGGAACATTTCTTATCGTGCCGAAATTATTCGGCATGGTGAATCGGGGTATCTACCCGTTTATCGGGTCGGGAAATGCGCTTATGGAGTTCTGCTATATTGAAAATGCCGTACAGGCGATTGTGCTTGCCGGAACCAGGAAAGAGGCGGTCGGGGAGCTATTTTATGTGTCCGATGAACGTTCATATTCCATAAAGGAAGTTATTACCGCCATTGCTATGGCGATGAATAAAAAGGTTTTCATGCTTCATTTCCCCCGGTGGCTGGCCTATACAATTGCTTGGCTGTGGGAAATGTCCGCGAAGATTTTCCCGTTTCCGCCCATTGTTACCCCGTCAAAGAAACCGTTTTTTACAAGAGAAACGGTATGGTGGACAACGCGGAATGTAAATATCGTTTCAACGGAAAAAATCAGGCGACTGCTTGGATTTGTACCATCAATTACCCTTTCACGTGGCTGCGATGAGACGTGGAAGTGGTTGAAAATACACATAAAATGATTTTCTAAAACAAGTGTATCCCGTGGCTGTTTCGGGTTATTCAACTAACCGAAGAGGTATAATAGTAATAAAGGTGATCTGATGTTTGAAGGAAAACGATATATGACAGCGCCGGTTTTTGCAATCGATGTCACTTCCGTTCCTCTCCGGCCGACGGGAGTGGGAAACTATATTCTCCAGCTGGTGAACGCACTTGCGCCTCAAGTCAAGGAAGAGGGTTCACGGCTTCATGTTTTCGGGCGTTCGGATCAACGGGACCTTGATGAACTGAAGGAGACGGTGTTTATTGACTGTGGCGCCATGAATCGTCTCCAGAGGATGATATTCGAGCAGACGGTATTACCTGGTCTTATCGTAAAACATTCCATTTCCCTTCTCCATTCCCCAAATTATTCAATTCCTTTCTTTGCTTCCTGCAAGCGTGTATGCACGATACATGATCTGACCTGTTTTCTGTATCCACAAAGAAGGAAATTGCTGCACGGCATGTATTTCAGACACATGATACGGTATTCGGCATATCATGCGGATCTGGTCATCGCGGTATCGGAAAATACCGCCAATGATCTGCGCTGTTTGTTCAGTAATTCGAACGTTCCTATACGCACGGTTTATCAGGGTTACAACCGGATGTTCCGTAAAATGGATGTCGCGCAAACAGAATGTATACTTTCACAACTTGGTTTGGAATATCATTTTTTCCTTTTTGTTGGCACCATCGAACCCAGCAAAAACATCGAAAGGCTTATTGATGCATTTCGCCTATTTTCCTGTAAAGCGAAACGACCATTTGAGTTGATAATCGTAGGCAAGCGGGGCTGGGATGTGAAAACTATTTTCCGTGCCATCGAAAAGGTATCCATAAGCTGTCGTGTCCGATACTTGGGGTACATTGACAACGAGAAACTGAGAGCGCTTTACAGCGGCGCCCGGGCATTTATCTACCCGTCGCTGTATGAAGGGTTCGGTTTGCCTCCGCTCGAAGCAATGTCGTGCGAAACGCCTGTTGCCTGTTCAAATGCTTCGTCCATTCCGGAAGCTGTGGGCGATGCTGCTATCCTGTTTGATCCGCTTGATGTCAATTCGATAGCCGCAGCTTTGCACCAAATTTCGGATGATGAAACAGTAAGGAGCGACCTTATTCAGAGAGGGCGTAAACGTCTGGAAATGTTTGCCTGGCACGACAGCGCCCGGAAGGTGCTCTCCATCTATCATGAAGTTATGGATACAACGAAACCGGGATTATAACGTTTTAATTTTTTTAAATATTTCACAGCTTTCGTTTTCAAATTGATCTCGACTTTTCAATGTTTTAGCTTTTGAAAGGTTGTTGGCGGAAATCCGATTCCATGTTTCTTTGTCGGCGAGTTTATTAACCGCGCCAGCTATCTGAGTGATGCTATCAGGATCGCACAGAAAACCGTTTATCCCGTCCTCCACCAATTCGGGCACCGCTCCGCGTGTGGTTGCAACAATAGGAAGCCCGAATCCCATTGCTTCGGCATAAACAATGCCATACCCTTCCATGCGTGAAACAAGAACAAAGGCTGTTGCAGTAGAATACTTCACTATCAACTCGTCCTTGCTGATTTTTCCGCACAGGGATACGTTTTTTTCCAAACCATACGATTGGATTGTCGCATTTACAATGTTCAGATAATCGTTATCGGGAGAAAAACCGACGATATCAAGGGAAACATACGATTTCAGTAAGGGAAGTGCTTTAATGGTATTGATAACATTTTTTCTCCGTTCAACGCTTCCGACAAACAGCAACCTTTGGCAATCAGGAACATAACGTGCAACGACATTGGTGAAATTATGTGCGTCCCTCGAAAATGGAGTATTAATAAAAACAGGAATATTATGGTGCGAAAGTGACTTGAAATTATTTGCTGCAAACTTACTGATGGTGATCAGCCGGTCGCATTTTTTTGACACCCATCGTTCGGTGGCATAATGAATAACGCTGGATAAAAAAGAGTATTTATCCCAATAAGTATAGTGGTATAAAAGTCCTATGATTTTCGCCCTCTTTATATAACGCGCCCACAAGAGGGCGAGTAGGTAGCGGACGTGAAAATCCATGTCAAGGAGCAGATAAGAATCGTTTTCCATGAAAAAAGTTTTAAAAAGGTAGATAATATTCATCACCGCGATATTTTTCTTTAATGGTCCGTAGCTGTCGCCTTCCCAGCATTCTACCTGCAATCCGGCTTTTGTGGCTCCTTCCAGCAGCAATTGGCTGCAAAATTCACCCCCAGTAAGAGCATTTGATATGCGGTGAGATATGAAGTAGAGTTTATGCATAATAGGGAAGATTTATTGTCCGTTTAGCAATTAAAATATTGACGATATAATGAAATGCCTATTATCCTGCAGAAAAATTGAAACAACAAGAACAGCGGCATCAATGGAATGCAGGGGGTTAATCATTTTTTTCATTGAGAGAACTTTTAAAAACGTATTCGAATTTTTTTCGGATGGAATACGGCGGAGTTTTATTCTGATAGACGAATATCCTGCCGAGGTATTCCCCGACCATACCGATGGCAATAAGCTGTACGCCTGCAAACACGGTGATTAAAAAAATGAGAAACGCGTACCCTACGGGAAGTTCAGGGTTTAGAATTTTTTCTAAAATCGTTTCTATTCCCGATAAAAATCCAAGAGCGGCAAAGGCAAAACCCGCCCATGTCGCTACGCGTAAGGGCAGGATTGAGAAGTTAGTAAACATGTTTAACCAGAGCGAAAACAGTTTCTTCACCGTATACCCGGATTTGCCGTGTAGGCGTTTATGGTGTACAACTTTGCATGTACCGATATTACTTGTTGTACGGAGGATAAGGCCGTCGATATAAATATAAGGCAGAGTGTATTTGATAACCGCATCAACCAGAAACCGGTTCATCACTTTAAAACTTGACAAATATAAATTTTTCGGTTTTTTCAGCATGACATTGGCAATCTTGTCGTTGAACCAGCTGCCGAGATTTCTGAACGAAGCGTGTTTTTTTTTGTCATAATCGGAATAGATAACGTCATAGGTATGTTCAACGGCATACGACACCAGTTTAATGACTTCGCTGATGGGATTCTGGAGATCATCATCCATGATGACGACCCATTCTCCGCTCGATTGATTCAGGCCCGCCATTACTGCATTATGTTCTCCCACATTTTTTGCGAGACTGTAAAATTTAACAATAGTCCGGTATTTATGATAAAGTCCGATGCAGACTTCTTCGGAATTGTCCGGTGAGCAATCGTTGACTAGAATTATTTCCAGTGAATACCGATTCTTCAGGGAATTGACAAGGACATCGACGATAGAACCGATGGTTGACTCGCTGCGATAGACAGGAATAACAATTGATAAGGAAACCGGTTTAACCGTTGAATCCATTGGTTACCTCCATAATCTGCCCGACCTGTTCATCACTTAATTCGGGGTATAATGGAAGGCTGAAAATCGTTTCGACAAAACGTTCACTTTCTGATAATGGGCCATCTCCGCGTGCCGGGAATGCCTTTTGTTTATAGATCGGCAGGGGATAATGAATCATTGTCTGAATTCCCTTCGTCTGCAGGTAGCGTCTGCAGGCATCCCGCCGGGAATGACGTACAACAAAAATATGATAGTTGGGTGTTCCGTAGCTATGGTGCGATAAACAGGTCACGGATTTTAATTGCGCACGGTAGCGGGCGGCAATTGCATTCCTGCGTTCGTTCCAGGTGTCTAAAAACCTGAGCTTCACACGAAGAATAGCGGCCTGCAGTTCATCAAGTCGGCTGTTAATGCCGAAGGTGTCATGATAAAAGTGTTTGCTCTGTCCGTAGTTTCTCAGCATGACAAGTTTTTGATAGAGTGCCTTGTTATCGGTTGTTACCGCACCGCCGTCGCCGAAAGCCCCGAGATTTTTCGTTGGATAAAATGAAAACGCATTGCAATCACCCATGCTTCCAGCTTTTTCACCTTTGTATATCGAACCGGCGGCCTGTGCGGCATCTTCGATAAGCCAGAGATTGTGTTTCTTGGCTATGGCTCGAAGCGGTTTCATATCACAACATTGTCCGTACAAATGCACCGCTATAATGGCTTTGGTCTTCGACGTAATTTTGCATTCGATCTTTCCGCAGTCGAGCAATCCATCGCACGCATTGATATCTGCAACAACCGGTTGAGCGTGAGCCTGCATGATGCCGGTAATCGTAGGGAAAGCGGTTACATTGGAAGTTATCACTTCGTCGCCATCGCCGATCCCAAGCGCCATTAGCGAAAGAGCAATCGCTTCCGTTCCTGAGGCTGTTCCCACGCAATATTTTACTCCGAGGTAGTGTGCAAACTCCTTTTCGAAAGCGCAGAGCTGTTCTCCCAGAATAAATCTGCCACTTTCAAGGACGTTCCGTACTGCCGTATCAAATGCGTCCTTATAATTATAATAATGCTTTTTAAAATCGTAAAACAATATCATTAC
>JBEKUX010000046.1:0-24937 GCA_049514575.1 Chitinispirillaceae bacterium
ATCTCCCTTCCGGGCGGGTATTCCTGGCTGCATGAAGAATGGCACCGCGCCGTACTGAAAAACCGGGGCATCGACAGCTATGACGGGGTGTACGATTTCAGGATCCTGAGCAATACCATCCCGGTCTCGCACGTCACCGATACCGAACTTATAGTCCTGAAGCGCGACCATCCGGCCGACATGGTCAGGCTTTCTGAGGCAGGCAACGAAGGGCAGTTAGAGCTCGTCCGGTCTTTCCGCAAAGAACTCTTTTTCAACCGGCAGGAGTGTTCGATCGACTGGATCACCCTTTTCATCAACACTTTTTCTCCGGCCTCCTACGTGTTCCTCTGTTCCCTGCCATACGCCGATCAATTGACCGATGAAATGGAGAAAGCCGAAGGGACCGATATCAGCAAACGCGACATCCTGGGCATGGACTTCACGGCATGGGTTTACGACCTGTTCCGGCCAGATACGCCCTATGCCGCAAGGGGCATCCACCCGTCCGGCATAGGCATCAAGCGGTATGTCAAACATTCTGATTTGACAAATGACGAAAAGAACTATCTCCAGCTGCAGGGGATCCTCGCCTGGCTCAACCTGATCAACCCGCAGCTCATCATGAAAAACAGGTTCAACGGGAAAAACCCTTTTACCGGGGCACCGCTTTTCTGGAATGCGGCACTCGTGCACGAACTGACGCCGTTCGGGTTCGCCATCGATTGCGACGTAATGGCAAGGACCGAAAACTCCTTAAACCTCTCCGCAACGCTCCACTCCTATTTCAACCGGTACCGCTATTACCCGGGGGTTGGCGTTGAAATCGACGACGTTCCGCTCCCGGTTGCCGGCGTAAAACTGTATTGTTCAGGAAAAATTGACGGCTGGCAACAGCCGCACAATCAGATGTTCGATGACCGCGCTCCCCGGGCAGGCGGTTCGGTTTCAGGAGGCGTCAAGGCGGCCGTCACAAAACATCTTTTGCTCTCAGCCGCGGTATCCGGAAAAACCGCGGGATGGGAAGCCGGCGAAGTTTCCCTTGAACGGCAGTTCGGCATTACGCTGGGCCTGAGCCTCTGGCTGCCGAACCGGTCGCAGTGATTCAGGTGTGTATAACCCCTTGGCCTTTAAGGATCCGTTCCGCAAACAGACGAAGCCCTTGATTTTTTCCCTTTCGAATGATATCCTATCATCTCTCAACCGGTGTCAGGGTTTATATAGAATAATTTTCCAACGCTATGGGCTGTTGAATGGTAAACGCAGATACTACATCCAAAGCGCTTCAGGTAGTCGTGGTGGACGATGAACCGCAGATTACCGATCTCCTGAAAACATTTCTCCTGTGCATTTCCAAGCACCTTGACATATACACCTTCAATGATCCCGAGGAGGCGCGGGCGTACCTTCTGCAAAACACGGCCGATATGCTGATCACCGACTACAAGATGCCGAAATATGACGGTATTCAGCTCCTGAAGCTCATGCCGAAGGACTCCTCCAAGATTCTCATTTCCGGTTTTGTTTCCGAAATCACCGAAAACCAGCTGCGCGAGATCAACGCTTCGTTTCTCGAAAAACCGGTTTCCCTGAAAGACCTCGATAAGCTTATCCGTAAAGCAACGGCATTAAAAAAATAACGCACCATACCATGCAACCGTTAATGGTCTATATCACCGCGCGTAATAAAAAACAGGCTCAAAAAATAGGGAGAGCGCTTGTTACGGAGCGGCTCGCCGCCTGCGCCAACATATTCGACGCCATTGACTCATTGTACTTCTGGGAAGGCCGGCTCTGTGACGGGCGCGAAACGGTCCTGATCGTCAAAACGAGGGACACCCTTCTCAACCGGCTGGTAAAAAGGGTGAAAACGCTCCATTCGTATTCGGTCCCCTGCATCGTCGCGCTGCCGATCGTGGGAGGGAACAAAGAGTTCCTGTCCTGGGTGAAAAAAGAGACCTCCGCACGTTCTTAATAATCCGCCCCGTAGCCGAGCCCTCCCCACAGCGAGATTGCGCGCACATGGCACACCGTAAGGCACCGGCCGCAGCCGATGCACAGGTTCTTATTGATAACATGCCGTCCTCCCTGCCTGCCGGTTATCGCTCCCCTCACCGGACAGGCTGATATGCACTCCCCGCATCCGTCGCATTTGGTATCGATATTCGCCCGCGGGCGCACCTTGACAAGGTCAACGAAGCACTTTGAAGGGCACGTATAGGCTGCGGCAAGAAAATTTTCTCCCGGAGTACCGTAGTCGAGGTGCGGCAGATGGTCGCGCAAGGCAACGGCGCCCGACGGTGTAATGCCGACGCATGCTCCGCAGGCAGTGCACCCGACCGAACAATACCCGCTGACCGTTTCCCCATGGTCATGATTGTTGCATGCACAATAGATCTTATGTACCTCGGGAATAAGCGAAATCAGATTGCGCGGACATGCCGAAAGGCAAACACCGCATCCGGTGCACAGGTCTTGATTAACAACCGCCAGCGCATCACCGGTGACCGAGATTGCGCCGAACGGGCATGCCCGGGCGCAGGAGCCAAGCCCCAGACATCCTTCGATACAGACGCCGGTGCCGTTTCCGACCAGAAGCGCGGCCCGGCAATCCTCAATTCCTTCATAGCGCGCGCGCCGTTTCGCTTTTGAAGCGCCTCCGATGCAATGAACCACCGCCATCAGGGGCTCATCAACCGCAGCGGTATGCCCGAGGACATCGGCCACCCCGTGCGCAGTCCCGGAACCTCCCGGAACACAGGAAATGTGGTCTGCGGTGCCGTTTGCAACCGCGACTGCATAATCGATGCATTCAGCAAATCCGCAGGCCCCGCAGTTATATCCGGGCAGAGCGCGGCGGATCTGATCGAAACGCGCATAAAACTGAGGCCGGATTCTGCGTGCAATGAGTGCGATAACGGCAACACCGGCTGCCACCGCTGCGGTTACCGCTGTGATTGTTTCGAATGTTGCCATACACCGCCGGTTAATGAAAAATGGGCAACGTTGTGATGCCGGCCAGGGCAAGTGCCAGCAAACCCGCTGCAGTAAGCTCCTGAGCGACCGATGCCGCACCCGGTCGTCCATTCTCGAATCGTTCCCTGGCGCCGTAATACATCAGCCGGATGACGGCAAAACCCGCTCCGGCCTGCAGTGCAGCACCGACACTTTTGGCAAAAGAGACAGCGTGGTGTGTCGTATCGCCAACCTGCGGAACAAATACCATGATCCCGAGAAGCGAGCTGATAATGGCCGCCCTCGTAAAGGTGCGGTTGCATGCCGGGAAAAAATACCTTTGTGCAAGCATTGATTCGACCGCAAGCGTCGCAGCAAGAATTACACCAATGAGCGCCACGGGGAAACAATATGCCGAACCCAGAGGAATCGTCAGCCAGGCGCCTGCGGTGCCGACCGTAAGCATGGCCGCGACAATACCGGCGCCGGGAAGCGACGCGGCAATGTCCGTCGAAGTGCCAAATAGATGCGTTCTGCCGAGGCGGCCTTCGAGCACGAACCGCTCAATCAAAACGGCAATCAATGCTGTACCGATAATGTGCGTGCATGTCATGAAGCCCTCTTTGCCGTACGTTGCCGCATGTACGCTATACCCAGCGAAATAATCGCAGTAGCGAAGAAAACGCCGGGGGTGCTGCCTGTAAAAAAGGAGAAAACGCCGCTTCCTGCCGCAGTACTACGCAGAATGCCGCATGCGCTCAAAAGGAGGGTGAACAGCAATCCTATTCCTAAACCGTCGAAAAGAACGGCCAGCGCTTTCTTTTTTACGGCGTATGCCTCGGTATCTGCGGCAATGATCGCCGCACTGAACATGAGCGGCGCCAGCGTTTCGACCTGCACGCTCCCTCCCTGCTGGAATATCGCGGCAATAATTTTAGCTATTGTTAATATTCCGCCTGCGACGAGCACGGACAAACCGATGCGGACGTTTGCCTGAAACCGCGGGCCTACGGCAACGGCCATCGCTGCGCCCGTGACGACAAGCGACGCTGCGGCAACGGTTCCCAGCAGCACATCGGCACGCAGCGACCCGCACGCGCACAGCGGCGCCACGAGCCCCACGCCGATCAAGGGCGCCGGCACGGTACAAAGGAGGCATTTCTTCAGTTCGTCGCGCATCGTTTCCGCACCCGGCTGCAGTAACGGTCAAGATAAGGTATCAAAAGATTCATGGTCAGCACCGCATACGCCACGCTGTTGTTCGCGCCCCCGAATTTAATGAGGAAAAACGTCAGAATTCCACAGCCGGCGCCGAACAGAAAACGCGCCGGTACGGTTTTCGGCGAAGTGACAGGATCGGTTGCCATGAAAAATGCGCAGAGAAGCAGGCTGCCGATGCCGATACCGGACATCGCAGAAAGGGCCGTGTTTGCCCCGCCGAAGCACCGGAACAGGACATACGCGCTGCCGGCAAAAGCAACGGGCAGGGTCACATCGATTATGCGCAGGCACCGCAAGACAATGGCGCCGGCGAGCAGCGCCCCTGCAGAGAAACCGCCGATCCATCCGCTCTGGTGCCCTATGACAAGGTCGAAGAACATATTCCCGCCGGAAGGAATGGACGGCGCCGCAGCCGCAAACGCGGCCGGAAATGAGAGCGCGCAAAAAACGCGGCCGGCAAGCGCCGGATTCAGGAAATTGCGCCCCAGACCGCCTAATGCCATCTTGACTATTGCTATTGCAAAAACCGGCCCGAGCAGTGCAGCCACAAACGGAACCTGCGGCGGAAAAGACAGCGCAAGAAGCAGGCCGGTGACCGCCGCACTGCCGTCGATCATCACCGGCCGTTTTTTCCCTCTGCTGAGGAACACCCATTCGGTCGCCGCTGCAGCCGCCATGCAGATGACGATGACGAAAAACGAATGGACGCCGTTCCACATTACCGCGACCGCGGCAGCGGGTAACAGCGCCGCAAGCGTTATAATCATGCTTCGGGGCATTGTTTCCGCGCCACGGACATGGGGCGCCGATGATACGACGAGCATGTCATTTGACGCCGGGTCTATCATATTCGCTTTTGTTCCCCTACCAGCCATTTCCCGAAGCTGAGATAGTGTACCAGATTTATTTTTGACGGACAGACATACGCGCAGCAGCCGCATTCGATGCATTCCATTATGCCCCGTTCATCAAGTTCTGCAGCAGTGAGTGCCGTTCCGTCCATGCCAGTTATACTAGCGGACTGCGCGAGCTCTGCCAGACGCGAGGGTTCAAGCCGACAGGGGCACACCGCTACGCACCGCCGGCAGCCGTAACAGGGATACTGCTGGTGCCCATAAAACGATTTGTCAAGCGCCAGCAGCGCATCGGTCGCTTTAGTCACCGGCGTTTCCAGGTCCTGTACCGCAGTACCGGTCATTGGTCCGCCGGCAACCAGTTTTTTCATTTTCGCGAAATCGGTCCCGCACGCTTCGAGAAGACGACCAACCGGCGTTCCGAGACGCACCTGCCGAAGATGTTTCGGCGACCCGATCGCCGGACCCGCTACCGTCACCGCAAGCTCATAGTTCGGGATAAGCTCCACGATCGCATCACGTAGTGCGGCGACGGCGGCCGCGCCGATCACCACGCAGTCGACCCCCGAACAAGCGCGCACGACAAAACGTTCCTCATGCTGCGGATATTTTGCTTTCGGTATCCTTACCGGTGAAAAACCATCGGGCCGTATCCCGGCCGGAAGGACCGAAAGCGCCTGCAGGATCTTCGGCGTTTTTCCTCCCGCGATGACCACACACTTCGATGCCCCGGTGATCCTTTTACAGATAGCAATACCGACCGCGACCTTTTCAATCTGGTCGATGCAGAGCCGCAGGTCGGCCGTTCGATACGGTTCGGTCGCCAAGGCGTTGATGATAATCGTATCTATCCTTTTTCCCTGCACAGCGGCAAGTCTGGCATGAACGGGAACACCGGTCCCGCAGCTCCAATCGATTATGCCGCTGAGCCTGATCTTCCCGATGAGTTCGTCTGCCCCGGACTCCGTCCACGGCTTATCATAGGGGATCGGTGAAACGAATTCGTCTTTCCCGTCATTTTCGATGGTGACGGAAACAACGGACGGATCGCGTACATAGGGATATCGGGCCACCTTCGTCACCGTGCCGGAGACCGATGCATGGAGCGGCGCTCCGCTGCTGTCAGTGGCTTCACCGATCATCTGGCCGACCGCGACATAATCGCCGGCCTTGACGACAGGCCGCGCCGGGGCATCTTTATTCTGGAGGAGCGGGATCGTGACAACGGGAGGTGCAGGAAAATTTTCAATCGGCAGGGAATCGGAATCCCATTGCGCCGGTTTAAAAAAAATGCCTCCGGAAATTGTCTTTCTATTAAACACCATTGTTCTCCTCAAGGTATGGTGATGGAAAATAATTTAAAGTCACCTGCCGGGCTTTCCGTACCTTGATGCCTACTTTCCTTTTGCACCAACTATTTTATTTTGACTATGGGAACGCCCCGCAAACCTGATCCGGTCAAACTTTTTATCGGCATCATGCATGACGAACGGTTCGCGATCGAACGGGTGCTGGGGCAGCTCGCCGGTTGCTTCGGCGAAACCGAGTGCTCCTACGGCCCGGTACCTTTTTCGTGGACCGATTACTATGCTCCGGAAATGGGCGGACAGTGCAGAAAGCTCTACCTCTGTTACACCGGTTTGATCGACCGCGGCGAACTGCCGGCCATCAAGCTGCGGACAAACGCCTTGGAGCAGGAATACGCTTCAGACGGCAGGCGAAAGGTAAATATCGACCCGGGATATCTTGCCCGCGACAAATTGGTCCTTGCGACGACAAAAGATTTTTTCCACCGGCTGTATCTGGGGCAGGGGATTTACGGCGAAGTCACGCTCCATTTCCAGAAAGGAATATTCCGCCATTTTTCATGGACCTACCCTGATTACAGAGATGAAGGCGTACAGAATTTACTGATCAAGGCACGGGCAAGTCTAGTAGGAAAAATAAGAAAAGAATAAAAAACTTTTTACAACGCCAAAATTTATTTATTTAATTCATTTACTTTAGAACGAATCGTTTCAACCGCCTCCCAGCTCCAGCCGGGCAACCGGGTGATGAAGAACATATCATTGTGCCAGAGCGGGTCGACCCTGATCTGCGGAAACCGCAGCGCATACCGCTCGAACAGCGCTGTGCCGGGAACCGGCGACAGGTACACCGGTTTTGCCTGTACGCCGAGCGATGCGATGAATTCAATCTCTTCCACGACCGCTGACGGTTCCTGACCTTCCAGGCCCGCCATCACGTACACGCCGATCTCTTTTTTTTCAAAGCCCGCGTTTTTCAGGCAGGCGATTTTTCCCTTCACTTCCCGTCTCGTCGTTTTCGCGCTCGTGTCGGAACCGTAGCCGGACAGGCCGCTTTCGTACCCGAACCGCAGGGTCGCAAATCCAGCGGCTTTCAGGAGCCCGGCAATCCGGTCATCAATAAACCGCAGATGCAGGCCGTTCGGCGCGTGGAGAGTGACGGAAAGCCGCAGCGATGAAAGGCTGTCCAGGAGCGGAACAATGCCCTGATCCGGCCTGAAAAGGAGCGCGTCGTCGTAAAAGGAGAAATTGCAAATCCGGAAATGTTCGATGCAGTACCTGATTTCCTGCATGATCAGCTCGATCGGTCGCAGCCGGAAATCTCCCTGAAGCAGGTGTGACGCGCAGTAACTGCACGCCATAGGACAGCCGAGCGACATGAGAATCGGGCCGTGCGATGGTTTGTCAAGCAGCTTCAGCCCACCCAGAAGCGATACCGGTGCACCGGATTTCAACGGCGGCAACGATCCGCAGAGACGCATTGCCTTGCTTCCCTCCAGCGATGCGCCGATCATTGCACCGGGAAAATTTTTGCGGAACACATCCGGCATCAGCCTGGCAGCGGCCCCTCCGATACAAATCGGCGCATTAGGGTGCACCGCCGCAACGTTTCTGACGGTCTCAGCCACTCCGGGCAGCCAGTAGGTCATCATGCTGCCGATACAGATCAGGGCCGGTTCAGGAGTCTGCTCCAGAAAGGCTAAAAGCTCCTTTTGCGGCTTGCCGTAAAGCTTGTATTTTCGAGGAAGCGATTGGTACAAGGGCGGCTTTTCGATTTCGACCGAGTGAAAGTCGCCTGTACCGTACTTTTTCACCGGGGTGTCGTGGCCGCGTTCCAGGCAGTTGAAAAAACGCACCTCGGTGCCGTTGCTTTTCAGGAGCGTTATCAGGAAATAAAGCCCCAGCGGATGCATCCACTCGTCGTAGAGTTTGAAGTCGGCGGCATAGGGGTTGATGACAAGGACGGTACTATGCATACGGTACTTTAATATCGTTTGTCCCAAACGGACGGATCAAGTAGAGACGCATACCCATGCGTCTCTGCTAAGAAATGACATTATGCACTGGCCTGAAGTGACCATCACCACCGGCAGCGGCGAGACGAAAAACGCAATTGCTCCGCTCATCATTTCCGCGAGCAGGGCGACCGATATCCCGGCATTTTACGGGCAATGGTTCCTGCGGCGGCTGGATGCCGGCTATGTCCGATGGATCAACCCCTTTTCCGGAAAGCCGGCGAAACCGGTGTACGTCTCGCTCCGCGAGGCCCGGCTGTTCGTTTTCTGGTCGAAAAACCCGCGGCCGTTTTTCCCAATACTGGAAGAAATTGACAGAAGAGGATTGCCGTGTTATTTCCACGTCACGATCAACGATTACGAAAAAGAGGGGCTTGAACAAGGCGTTCCTCCCCTTGCGGAGCGGATCGAGACATTCAAGCAGTTATCCGGCATGATCGGCAGCAGGCGCGTGATCTGGCGGTTTGATCCGCTTATCATTACCGATACGCTCTCCCCCTCAGGCCTTATTTCCCGGATCAGAGGGATCGGTAATGAACTGGCCGGGCACACGGAACGCCTGACCGTGAGCTTCATTACCCTGTATGCAAAAGTCGTACGAAGTCTTAATAACGCCGGGGTCAGGATCAGGGAGTGGGATGACGCAGGCAGGGCAGCGGTCCTCAAGGACATCGGCGATTGCGCCCGCAGATGGGGGCTTTCCGCGGTTTCATGCGCCGAAGATAAAGACTACGGGCGGTACGGGATCGCGCACGGGAAATGCATCGACGACGCCCTTATCGCAGAGGTTTTCGGTCACGACGGGAAACTGGCGGAATTTTTAAGGGACGGCGGCGCAGCCAAAGATAAAGGACAGCGCCCCTTGTGCCGCTGTATTATCAGTAAAGACATCGGAGCGTACGGCACCTGCGACCACCGATGTGTTTACTGCTATGCCGGCGCAAAGTCTCGGTACACGGGGCGCACGGGGCGGCATTCGATTGAGTCGGATTCGATAATTCCGCAAAATTAAATAGGGGCAGGCTCTCAACGGAAGAATCGTTGAGAGCCTGCCCCTACAAAAAAAATCACAAAGCAATCACCAAGATAAATTATTCCTCGTCCATCTCTTCGCCATCGGAAACCGGTTCCGGCTCGGATTCCTCCTCAGCGGCATCTTCGGCCGCCGCGCTCCATTGCGGAAGTACGGTTTTAACGGGCCTGCCCTCTTTGTCTCTCGAAGAATAATGGGACAACGAGCTTCTTTCCGGTTTTCCCCTCCCGCCTTTTGATTCAAGGAATTGCGCCGCTTTAAGCTGATTTGTCCGATAGGCGCACGCACAGGCCGATTCCTCGAACCGGTCGACCGCATTGATCTTCGCGCCGTGTGCAATGAGCAGTTCAAGCACCTTGATGTGCCCCTGTTCCGCGGCAAGCATGAGTGGTGTAGTTCCCCGCACCGATCCCCTGACGTTGACCGCCGCGCCTTTGGCGATCAGATAGGTTATGACCGGTACATGGCCTTCCTCGCAGGCACGCATGAGCGCAGTATATCCTGCATTGTCCGCGACATTGACGTTTGCCCCCTTTTCGACCAGGTATTTGACCACCTCGGCATGACCGCCCCAGGCAGCCTCAATAACGGGAGTGCGGCCGAGGCCGTCCGCAGCATTGACATTCGCGCTTTCTGCCACGACCTTTTTTACCGCCGCAAGATCACCTTTAGCGCTTGCCCGTAACAGGTTCATAGTTGTAGTACCTCCGGTAGAGCGGGAATAAACAGGTTATGCATTCCGAACATTTCTGCCCGGCAAATGTGCCGGAATTTTCACCCACGTTCGAAAAGCGATATAAAATAATTTTTATCACATGACCAAAGGGCAAACATATTACGGACATGCGCTGATCCCATGAGCTGTCTGCCCTGCCGGGACTTTCTTCCGGCCCGCGCCATAAATTATTCTTTATACGGCCCCTTGATCGGCAACCAATCACCATAAACCACGGAGGTTATAATGTCGAAAAGCATGGATAAAGGCGTAAGCAAGCAGAACAAGAAGAAAATGACGGCGGCGGAAAAGTGGGAAAAAATAAAGGCAAAAAAAGCCGCCAAAGCGGCGGGGGCCGGAGGAATCGGGATATAACCCACAAGCAGTTCCACATCAATTTTCAATGAATAATTTCCGTAGGGGCTAAAAAATTTTAGCCCCTACGAACCTCGATGAACGCTCCTGCTCCGTTAACGATTTCTCCATTCCGGCCTTCACCGCGACAATCCCGGGGAACTGGTTACTCCCAGGGAGTCGTAAATACGCAGGGTCGCCCGTGACCTGTTCAGCGTATAGAAATGTATTCCACGTACACCGTTGTCGATAAGGTCCCTGACCTGTTCCGCGGCCCAGTGAATTCCCACTTTTTCGAAATGGTCGTCGTCTTCGGCGCGGTTCAGCGCCTTGAGCAGCCCTCCGGGGTAGCGCGTGCCGAGCGCCATATCGGCCATGCGCAGCATGGTTTTGCGGGAGGTAATCGGCATGATACCGGCAACGACCGGCACGGTGATCCCGGCGATGACGCACCTCTCGCAGAAGTCATAAAAATCGCGGTTGTCAAAAAACAGCTGGGTACATATATAATCCGCGCCCGCATCCACCTTCGCTTTCAGGTAGTCGATTTCCGTGAGCCGGTTCGGCGTTTCCGGGTGGCCTTCGGGATAACCGGCGACGCCGACGCCCATGCCCGGGAAGTTTTTCCTGATGAACGTCACGAGTTCCACGGCGTGGCCGAACCCCGATGGGGTCTTTACAAAACGTATCTCCCCTTTCGGCGGATCGCCGCGGAGCGCCATGATGGTATCGATACCGTTGGCGCGGTAATTTTCAAGAATTGCGGCGATCTCCGGCCTGGTGGAACCGACGCAGGTCAGGTGGGAAACAACGGTCAGATCGGTCTCTTTTTTGATCCTGAGCACCAGATCGTGGGTCAGCTCCCGCGTCGAGCCGCCGGCGCCGTAGGTCACGCTGACCCACGACGGCTTCAGGGGAATAAGTTCCGAAATGGCCAAAAAAAGCTGGTCCGCGGCCCGCAGGTCTTTCGGAGGGAAAAATTCGAAACTGAAGGTGATTGGATTGGCTTTAAAAATATCGTTTATGTGCATGAATAGTTAAAATTACGATATGTCCGTGGATAAAAAAAACCTCCCCGCAGAAGCGGGGAGGTTTGTACCCTTATCGCGAATGCGTCCGTTACCGCGCCACACCGAGCTGTGCGATCTTCTTCTCGTCCGGGAACCGGTGCGCCTCGTGGCCGCTACCGATGTCCTTGTAATGCAGATAGGCGACGACCCGGTAAACTCCGGCCGCCACGACCATTCCCTTCGCGTTGGTGCAGTTCCAGTAGATATGCGACGTCACGAGACCATTACTTTGGAGCACCTCGGATTTGTCGGAATTATAAAAATCCGGATTATAGTCCGACTGTACAAGGTTCCCGACAAGATCGTAGATCTTAATCTGGCACTCCACACCCACTTGAGATCCTTTCTCTGGTTGCTGGAAGGTGAACAGGAACATGGCGCCGCCATGACCGCCGTTTTGGACATCCACCCATTGAGGTGCATTGGGATTTTCCACTGCATGGAACTGTCCTAAGCCGTTATCCGGGTATCCAACGTACGCCGTTGCCGGGTTAGGCGCAGGGATAATCGGACCCACAGCGCCATGGACATTCACCTGCACCTTTTGATTATTGGCGTTGGGCTTGTTCCCTCGCGAATCGTCGACCACATATTTATTGATCTCCGTGTCGATACTGAAATAATTGTAATTCGTGAGGTCCTGGCCGTTGTACATGAAGAATCTCACCTGCGTGTTATCCGTCGATACCTGTCCGCCGCCTCTCAGGTCGGTAATACCTGCCAGCATCATGGAATCCCTTATAAAGACATGCTGGCTGCCGGTGGTATCCAATCTCCAGACATAGAATATCGCCGACGGATTGGTGTTCTGCTGGTTCAGATGATTGCCGTCAATCTCTTTGACAGGTTCGCTGAACGTGACGATGACTGTGTCGTGTGTACGGTCATCAGAACTGGTCCTGTACTCATCCACTTTCCAGACCACGGGACCGGCGCCATCCAGCGATGTGACGGACGCGGCATCGATATGAACGCCGCTCTGGTTCGGGAAGCTGACTATCGGCCGCCATGCGGTCTGTGGATCGCCGGGATCGACTTCCTTCAGCGCCAGTGTCCAGACCCTGCCGCTGGCGCCGGTATTCAGGACGCTGTCAACAGTGAAACTGACATTTCCATAGGTAATGGTAATCCCCTGAAAGGTGAATCCCTGCGGCAGTGACGCTGTCTTGTTGAAGTACAGTGTCATGTGGTCGAGCAGACCGTTGCCGCTCCAGTCGCCTGTGACAGCCGAGTCGAGCGTGATGAACGGCCCGTGGATGTACACGAATACACGGTCGGAAATGGTAGTGTCGGCAGGATACTTGACCTCTATCCAGCCGCCCTCGTCTTGCGGCACGCCGGCCGCACTGTATATGATGTTCGTCTGCGGATTCGTACTGGTGATCTTGTGCAGCGAGTCGGTGACGTCCCAGTCGGTCGAAACGGTACCCTTATTATTGTGGTACTGGTCATATCCTACAGCGAATATCATGATCTGCACCCTGGTCGAATCGTTGTAATACAGGGTATCCGGGCCTACAACCTGGTGGCCGCCCCCGCTTGTGGAGTCCATTTCGATTGACGCAAGCGGCGCCGAAAGCAGGGCAAACGGCTCGGTATGGGCCGTCAGCGTATTGCCGTTGACAACAAAGCTTGCGAAGATCTGGTGCAGGCTGTCGGCCGCAGGATTCAAGGGAGCATAGTAGAGCGTAAATGAACCCGTATCGACGCCGTTAGTAAACTGCTGGTTGCTGGAACCCCATGGCTCCGTATCAAGGTGTACCGTAGAGCCGTCCACCAGAATGAACGGTTCCGGCCTCAGCAGGCCTCCCCTGCCGATCGTATCGTGATAGGCTGAAGGAGTGGAAGAAAGCGTAGCCATTTCAATAAGCCGGCCGTCGGCATTGAAAAGCGAATCCACATACTTGATCGGCTGGCCCGCGATCCGCTGATTGGGCGGGGTGAGGATGGTGATGGTTGCGCGCACCGCGGATCCGGCAGTGAAATCCAGCCACAGCGTATCGGGCGGGATTTCAGACATGTTTCCTCTGGTT
Source organism: Chitinispirillaceae bacterium (assembly GCA_049514575.1). Taxonomy (GTDB): domain Bacteria; phylum Fibrobacterota; class Chitinivibrionia; order Chitinivibrionales; family Chitinispirillaceae; genus BOG-1184. The sequence goes on from JBEKUX010000046.1 coordinate 13,537, forward strand.
ACGCGGATCCAGCCCGTGCCGGTGTCGGTCGGCGAAAGCGTAAAGGGGTGGCTGTTCCGGCCGCTGCCGGGCAGCACTGTCTGGAGTCTCGGCAGAATTTCCCATAGCGCCGATACGCTTTCCCACGACAAGTCGTCGGACCGCTGGCCCTGAACATAAATCGTCGAGTCCTGGTTGGTGTTCATGGTCAGCGGTGACCCCGGATTGCTGGGATAAGGAGTGCCGGACGAGTTCACGATCCTGAGCGCGATGTAGCGGTACGGCACCAGTCTCACAACGCATGAATCCCCGTTACCGTGGCCGTCCCAAGCATAGATCATGGCATAGACAATGGCACTACCGGAGTTTATCCGCAACGCTTCAAGCTGGTAGCTCAGCGGTATGGTCACGCCGATTGAATCGGGGTTGCTGCTGCTGTCGCGCACCAGCGTGGCATAGTACGGCGCTACGGCGTTACCGTACTGGTCGCGGAGAATTGCAAACACGCTGCCGTTCTGCTCATTATCGAGAATGGTGAGCGTATCGCACGGGTCAGGAGTACGCAAATGGTTCCAGTACTGGTCGGTTTTTTCGAGCACTATATGAGTCGCCGCAGCCGGCTGGACCACAAGGACCACCGTGTCACGTAACGTGGTGCTGAGCGACGCGATGATGACCACCGTGTCGTATGCGCGGGTCGAGGTAAAGTATTTCACCGCGCCAGGGCCGGAATTGCTGAACATAGAACTGACGTCCTGATTGAATGTCCGGCTGCTTGCGCTCCAGGAAATCCTTGCCGCCGTATCCTGATTAGTCAGATATTTATCCAGCCAGACGCCGCGGGAGTCGAACACCAGCGCGGCTAATTTGGCAGTAGTACCGGCAGTCAAAGTCATGAACTGCGGCGGGTTCGGCAACCGGACATTGCTGCCGCCCGGCGCCGCGCTGTCGGAATAGAGGACCAGGCTATCCGGAGCACCTACCGTTATGGTCACCGGGATTGAGGTGCTCAGATTACCCATGGTCACGGTTATTCTGCCGTTATGGGTAGTATCCACTGCAGGAACAGGGAAAACCCACGGCTGATAACTGATCGTGGTGCCGCTTTCCGTGTTGTGCTCCGCCACATAGTTCCAGTTTCCCGGAACATCCACCCACTGGCCGTTGGAGAGAAGCCCCTGCACGTAAATAGAATCTACCTGTCCGGTCTGCAAAGTAAGACGGGTATGAATCGGGACAGTATCGAGCTGGCTGAGCGGGTCGCGGAAGGTAATGCGCAGTGCGTCATATTGCAGGCTGTCAAGGATCGCAAGCACCGAGTCGGGCCGCAGAGAGATATTATTGAGGTCTCGTGCGATATTATATGCCGATCCTGAGCCCGTACGTCCGCGGATGATCTTTCCCTGGCCGTCCACTACCGCCTGCGGACCGTCTGTCGCGGTATCAACCGTGAGGTCCCTGCTTACCCAGGAGGGATTGTGCGAGTAATCAACAAAGTTTCCGTACTGGTCGCGGATGATTGCAAAAATCTGGGTATTGGTCGTGTCGCGTGGACCAAGATGGACCGGGGCTGCCGGATGGTCGCCGACAAGCAGGCCATAGTTGGTCGGAGGCACGAGCTGTGCTTCAACCGAAATATGCTGGGCCGCACCCGGCTTCACATATATCTCCGCGCTTGCGCTGAAGGTCCTGACGCTGTCATGGAACGTGGCAGTGACCCTGTAGAGTGAATAGGCAATGTGCGGAGAAAAGGTCGTCATGCGTCCGGTATACGAGCCAAGCGTTGTGTCCGGGCCCTGGTTCTGTCCAACACTCTGGATTGTCCATGAAATCACCTGTTGGCTCAGCGGAATATTGGTTTCAAACCTGTTCAGCCATTTCCCGTTGACGTCGAAGATCTTTGCAAAGACCGTGTCAACCGCTCCTGCGGTAACCGTATCAATCGCAGGGAAAAGCGGTACCGTTGCCGGATCGCCGAGGCCACGGTAAAGCGCAACGCTGGCCGGCGAGCCTTCGGTAAAGACCGCCCATACGGAATCGGTAATAAAGTAGGTCCCCTCGTTTCGTGTCGCCTTTATCCAGCCGCTTCCGGTGGCATTCGCAATCACGTTCCACAATTGGCCCGTGCCCGGAGGATTGGTCCTCGTGTCAAGGCTTGCGTCTTTGAGCCACATCGCCGTAACAGGCTCCCACAGGGTTGTATCGTCGGACCGCTGCCCTTCAACATAGAGGGTCAGCGAATCGCCGGTGGGGAGCGAAATCGCGGTTACCGCCGTGTCTTTATTGGGATCGTAATCATAGATGTGGAGCGCCAGGTGGGTGATATCGTTCAGTATCACCGGAACAGAGTCGCATAGATCCTTGCCCGGAACAGCGACATTATCACAGGCGATCATCTGCGACTGACACTGGTCGGCCACGCGCGTGGCAATGCCCTGGCCGATCGTCGTGTCTCCGCGCGCCGCCGTGAAGCAGGTAATATCGGTGCTTGCCCACTGCGCGTTAATTGACTGATGGACGTAGTTTCCCCACTTGTCGCGGAGGATCGCATAGGCGCTGCCGGTCCTCTGGTTGGACTGCATGATGATCGATGCAAGCGGGTCGTCATGGATGCGGTTCGGCACGGCCGGGCTTGCTTCAATGACCAGATGGTTGATGGCGCCCGGAACGACATAGATGACCATCGAATACGAAAGCGCGTTCCAGTGCGCGGTAACAGTGACATTACGGAACGCCTGCCGCGCGATAAGCTGCGCGAAGCAGTAGTAGGTCGGCTGCAGCACAATCGTATCTTCGTCCGGAGGAGTGACGGTCCACGTGATCTGATCCGCAAGCGTCACATTGGTTTCGTATTGCGACAGCCAGATAATTTTATTGTTTGAGCCCGTGTTGTAAAAAAGCTTTGCGCTGAGCAGGGAAAAGAGCGAATCGGCCGACATGGTGTCGGCCACTGCCGGGGCTGCCGGCCATTCCATATTGCCGCTCACGTCAGGCGTACCGCTGTGCGGATAGATGCCAATGGTATTGGGAAGCCCTGCTATAAACACCACCGGATTGAGGAACGTCCTCGGTCCGCCGGGCAGAGAAACAAAAATCGAATCGTGATGGCCTGCCCCGCCGGTATCGTTCGGCGCAAAGGTCCATAAACTCTGGTTTGAAGGAGGTAAAACGGTGGTTTTACCCTGCAGTCCGGCAGTAAGCGACCAGTTGCCGGAGACCGGTCCCCAGCCGCCGTTTCCGCCAAGTCCGTCGCTGCGGTGTCCATAGACGTACAGAGTGACGACATTGGGCAGTGTGTCGTATAATTGATGAATCTGGACCAGCGTGCCTGTGCCGCTGACGTCACGCATGATCATGAGCGAGTCATAAGTAACATTGTTAAAGACGACCCAGACGCTGTCTTTCAGACTATCCTTTTTCGCGGGATACCTGAGGTTAGTTGCCCTTACCCACGCAGAGTCGGTCGTCCCTCCTTTGGTGAGAATTCCTCTCCACACAAGAGGAGAGCTGTCAGTCACGGTGACTACATTCAGATTATACGAAAGCCATGCCGTACTGTCGGAGAACGATACTAGATTGAGGAACCGGTCGCGCAACACCGCGAAGACGCTGTCCTTGATCTGGGTTGACCCGAAAACGACACGCTCCTTTACATTGGGCGTATACATATTGGGCGTGCTTGTCGCCTCAAGCCAGAGTTTGGCCGGCGGCGCGGGCTTGATGCGTACCCGCAAAGTAGCACTTATCGTAGCGCCATTGGCCGGGTCAGTCAGGGTAACGATGATCTGGCGGGCGTCGGCGTAATTGGTGTCCGCCCTTGTGCCCGTGAAACGGCCCCACTGGCCGGGTTTTAAAACGAGCGCGTCACCTGCCTGAGAAGTGGCCGGAACCAGGGTGTAGGTGATTTTAGGCAAGACCCATGTCGAATCAACCGTATGGCCGAGAGCATCAGTCACAATTGCCCGTATCGGATGGGTAGTATCACCGGCAGTGATCGTGGTGTCGGTAACCGAAAGATGCATGGCGATGCTGTCGAACCCGATGCATTTTCTCAATGTGTCAAGTGGCAGCACTATTTTGTCGGATTCGGCGTTCCTGAACACGGCGACAATGTGGTCAGCGGCCCCCTGATACTGCAGGACGCCGTCGCCCGGGTTCGCCACTCCGGAAACCTGCCGTTTGAATATTCCGGAAAAAACATTGCCCGCACCCCTCTGCAGATAAACGATCTCGTGGTCGTTCGCATACCCGGTCGCAAAGGGAGTCATATTGTAAATGTCTACCGGAAGTCCCAGGCCCGGAGCGCCGTCATACCCGTATTTTGCCGTGCCGGAATCGAATGTGAAATAGAGCTCTATCGAATCCATTGTCTCTGTTATGGTGTCGATAGGAACGCCATGGTAGCGGAAGCGCAGGTCGCGGTCCCATGTCGAGATATCGAAAGAATCCCTTCTGTAAGGACTCCACGCGCTGCTTCCATGGGGCAGGGTCTGAATATTATAACTGAGATGAACAGTCGTATCTCCCACCTGTTTGTTGTTTTGGAAGAAGAAATACGTGAGATCGACGTTGACAGGAGTAATATGTCCGGTGAGCGGAATAAACTGACTGAATTGGAAAGCGGTGTCCCCGCTCCGTGAGGTCACGGTCTGACCGTTAACGGTGATCTGTTCGGGCTGCGTTTGGTTCGGTATTGTGATGATGCTCCACATGGTAGTGAAATTTGTCCACAAATTCGCGGGATTGCCAGGCCAGTAGTTGCTTCTACCAGTGCACCCACTGTCCGCCGGTTCGCTGAGATCATATCCATTGACTCGAATTCTACGGGTCATGGTGTCTATCAAACGCAAGCCAAGGCTACTAGTAAGAGTCGCGGTGGCCGGGAAAAATACGGTAAAGGTCGTGGGATCATTCTGGACGCTATCCATGAAATAGCGGCTTCTGCCGCGCGGGACCCCATTATCACCATTGTAGGTACCGTCAGGCCGGTTTCCCCCGCCGTCGGATAGTAAAATCACGAATTGACTGCATCGGCTGGTAGTGGTCGCCGCCATCGCGGATTTTGCCGCATCAAAGCCGGCGGTAAGATTGGTGGAATAAAAAATACCCGACCTTAAAGATGCCGCTGATGGCGAATAGCGTAAATCGGTATGGTTGTTGGGGTTGGTGGAATTGGCGGTGACAAGTATCGTATCAAGCAGTTTAAGACCGGTCAATCCCCCGTAATTTGCATATACGCTGTTTAATTGTAAAAGAGGAACATAGGCGCCCCTGTTGCTTCCGGTATCATCATTCTGATATTGCGGGAGCACCTGCTTGAATGGAAATTTGCTTATAAACGGGTATCTGCCGGCAGCATTACTATCATTAGGATCGAACCAGAGATGGGTTCCGAAGACCGCAAGGCCCACCTTGGCGTTAGGATATTTTGCATATACGGTATCAAGAAATTGGCGTGTAATAGAAAAGCGATACGCATTGGGATCACTGGTCCCGCCTTCCCCATACATACTGCCGGAGTTGTCGATCACAAACATTATCGCAGGCGGCTCACCGTTCGTGATAGACGTATCTTTGGAGCTCTGCGACCAGAACCATTCCGACATCGCGACCATGGTGTCCGTGACATTGATGATCTTGCCGTTAAGAAGTTCGGGGTTGCCCCTGAAAAGAAAATTGGCGACCGTATTGCCGATCTGCATCGTATCCACGACCTGGGCGCACACGGAGTTGAATAAAAAAGACATTGCGACAACCGCCGCACACCCTGCCGCCGATCTGATGATGTTATTGCCCCGTTTGCCAGCGCCCATGATTAAGCCCCTTTCGTTTATCATTAATTATTATCGACTATCGATTGCCCTGTTCCTGCTTCTGCCTATACATAAATATACGTTTCCACACAAAGAGAATTATACAACGATGTTCGGGAAATGGCCAGAACCGCTTTTCTTTAAAAACCATGCCTCCAAACCAGGCTTCCAAAAACCATGACTCCAAACCAGGCTTCCAAAAACCATGCCTCCAAACCAAGTCTCTAAAAACCATGCATCCTCCCCGGTCCTGCCGCACGGGAGATGCTTTATACATAAATATAATGACACTTTTACGTTTTCGCAGAAAAAAGTGAAAATATTTTTTTAAGCAATTTCCCACGGCGCGTTTCGTATATTTTAATCCGGTTACTACGAACTTACCGCCGTATGTCCCCTTCTCTTGCAAAAACGTGAAGGGAAAAAGGAGGTGAGTTTGCAGGAAGAGTCAACTAAATTATTCCATGTTTTTGAAAGGAAAAACCGATGATACGACGAGCAGCAGGAACAATTGCGGCATGTGTCGCCGTGTGTGCGGCAGGAGCGTACGGTCAGATCATAACCTTCAACGACCCCATGCCCTGGGTCACCGAGCGGAACGATTCCATCACGGTGCGGGCGCAGATTGACACGACGCAGCTTAAGAAAAAAAAGACGATAGTCCTGTCCGCGGTACTGGTCAACGACCGGCAGCAGAAAACACAGCTCGTGAAAAAGACCTTTCCGGTGAACGATTTCGCCGGTGAGTTCGCTCTCGGACCGATGGGGAAAGAACTGGCGGGCGGCCGCTCGTACATTAAAATCGACTGGTCGATACCGGACGTGACAAACGGCAAAGGCTCCCTTCTGCCGATCGGTATCGCGGCGCTCGATAAACTCCCGAAAAACGAGGCCATAGCGGTCCCCCGCCTCAAAGAGGGCGTTGACATGGCCGCGGTTGCGTCGTCGGTGCAAGCGGGCGATTTCCGGGCCCTCGGGGTCCTGAAATTCGCCTTTGCCTGGAACAAGGACGCTTTGTATATCGTCCTCGAAAAGAAAGCAATGCCGGGCGACGTGCGGTTCGCCTTTGACGGAAAAAACGGCAAAAACGCCTTTCTCTCCTTTGCCGACCGGGTCGTGATGTACCAGCCGGACAAGGATTCCCTCAGGGAGACCCATTTTTCCCGGGTCATGGCGGGTGACACGCTCAAGTACAATCAAAAAGCATGGCCAAACGAGCTCACGAAATCGGCTTCGGGCGACAAGACCATCATACGGGTTCCGTGGTACGATGTCGGTATTATCCCGTTCGAGGAGCGGCGGATGGGCATGGGAATCATGGCCTTTGACGCCAAAGGTCAGCAAACTGCGGCCCTGCCTCCCAAAGCGGACTTCTTCCTTCCCGGGACCTGGTGCGATCTGCTTCTTGCAAAATAGGGAAAGTAGAGACGGGTTTTAAACCCGTCTCTACACCTTCCACAGAGGGAAAGATTATTTTTCACCCTTCATGGTGGCTGTAGTTCAATCGGTTAGAATCCTGGATTGTGGTTCCAGTTGTTGCGGGTTCGAGTCCCGTCAGCCACCCCATATTTAATTCTTGGAACTTAGGACCCCCGCTGATAAAACGGAAGGCCTGATTCTTTTACTGACACGCTATTTGACCCTTAAGAGCGGGTTTTGGCGCGGAGTATAAATTTCAGCGTCCCAAAACCCTCCGCCTGAGAGGCGCCTGCGGGTCGCCCGATACCCTCAGGCGCGTGCTTGCGTCCGCGAGTCCCTTGCTCGCGGCCCTGCACGTGACCGTGCCGGTCTCATCGGCACGGGTCTTGACAAAAAAGGCCGTTTTGCCGTCCTCGAGAGCAATCGGGTTTTCGCCGATAAAATCCGCAACACCGGAAACGGAAAGCGCGACCGTACTGTTCGCAGCCGGCACTGTTTGGCCATACCTGTCCACCGCGACCACGATGACCCGGGTCATGTCGCCTCCTTCAACCAGAACCGTATCGTCGGGGATGATTTTAAGAGCAACGGGCGGCCCCGGCGTAGTGCGGACATGGGTCGCGGCAATTGTGTCCCTGATATAGCCGACGGCCTTGATTTCACCCGGCTTAAAGGCAACATCCTTCCAAACAGCAAGCGGATGCGAAAGATGCGTATACTGATCCGGAGTTTTTCTCCCAAGCGACTTGCCATTGACAAACAATTCCACCTGGTCGCAATTGCTCGCCACCCAGACGTCATTCGGGGCCAGCGTTTTTTTCCAGTAATGGGCGATGTATACCATGGGGCCGACCATGGCAGGATCGGCCTGGGATTTTAAAAACATTCCCGTATGCTTGGGTATCCTGAAAATGTCGGCAGCGCCGTAATAGCAGACGGAGTGGTCGGCCGTACCATGTCCGGAGTTATAGTCAAACGCGCACCAGACGAGCGCTCCGGCTATGTACTCGTTCGCGGCAACCGAATCCAGTACTTCCGCGAACGTGTGCATCTTCTGGATAATCTGTTTCTCCGGGTCCCATGAGTGTATCTGGCGGGGGCCGATTCCCACGCATTCGGTAATGAGCCAGGGCAGGGGCTGCGGTTTGCCTTTCGGGATAAGGAAATTCTGTGCCCATACATCTTCGAGAAACTCGCTCTGCGCGTTCCGCCGTTCGGCCACGCGTACGCCGTGCGTCGGCCGCGTGGGATCAAGTGTCCGGGCCAGCCGGTTCGTCTTTTCGTACAGGTCATGAAAATCGAGCGACTCATTTATCCGCACGCCGTAACTGATGACCGAAGGATGGTTCCGGTCGCGCATGACCATCTCCTCGACGTTCTTAAGCGCAATCCGCTGCCAGGCAATATCACCAATGTAAATCCAGCCCGGGATCTCGTCCAAAACCAGCAGGCCGATCTCATCGCAGCGGCTCAAAAATTCCGGGTCCTGCGGATAGTGCGAGCAGCGGACGATGTTGCACCCGAGACCGTATTTGAGGATATCGGCGTCTCTTGCCTGGAGCCGGTTGGCCGCGGCCCGGCCCATGAACGGGAAGGTTTCATGACGGTTCAGGCCGCGCAGCCAGAGCGGTTTGCCGTTGATAGAGAACCTGCCGTCGGTTTTACTGAACGAAATCGAGCGCAGCCCGATCTTTTCGGAGCATTCGTCAATGACAGCCGAATCACGCTGAAGGCGCGTGCGAACGGTATAGAGGTACGGATGCTCAGTGTCCCACAATCGGGGCAGGCTGATTGGTCCGGTTGCATAAGTAAATTCCTGCACCGAATCCGGTCCCATCGTTCCCGTGGCCGCGCCGGACGCGACAACGGTCCCGGCGGAATCGATTATCTGCGATCCGACCACGCAGCGCCTGCCGGCAGGGCCGTTGTTTCTGATGCGGACGCGCACGCTTACGCGGTTTGGATCAACCGAGTCGCGCGAAGCAAAGACCCACTCCAGATGGAGCGGACCGGTTATGACCATGGAAACGTCGCGCGTAATGCCGCCGAAGAGCATGTAGTCGATAAAGACCCCTTCGGGCGGGATCTCCCTGTGCCTGCGCGAATCCACGCGCACCGCGATGACGTTGTCGGCGCCGAACCTCACGCGGTCAGTAATATCAAATGTAAATGGCGTATAGGCCCCCTGGTGAACGCCTGCCGACGTACCGTTCACGAACACCTCGGTGACCTGCGTTGCGCCCTGGAACTCCAGGATAAAACGCCTCCCCCGGTATTCTGCGGGGGGCGAAAAGTGCCTGCGGTACCACGAAACGTTCGAGAATGACCTCATGTCAATGTCCCGGTGCGTCACGACAGCATTAGCATGCGGGAGGCAGACCTGCTGGAATCCTGTTTCATTCAAGGTGTCCGATCGGCCGTTCGGTACGTCGCCCGGCTTGAACAGCCAGTGGGAGTTGAGATTGATGATCAGCCGTTGCGCAGGAAAGGAGGTCTGCCCGGCGCCGTCAGCGGAACCTGCCGTCATGCCGACGCAGACCGCGGCAGCGAGAGACATGCTCAACGTCCGTTTCATCACGTCAGCCCCCGGAATCGCCGGTAATCATGTTAATGTCGCCTGTTTTTGCTGGCGTTTGAAAATACTAAATTGACCTTGCGCGGGTCATTTCCTCTTACTATATTTTATTATGCTTATCCAAGGAAGGTTTTATGCAACAAGTTCATCTGTAAGAAAGTATCCGTATTGCGTTAACGTTAACATTAGTTAAGCTAAATTACTTACTCTTTTCCGGAATCATGAAAGCGAAAATTTTGCTTGGAACGTAGACGATATAAACGAAAATAAAAAACACTTTTTTCCGGGAGGTTTTATGAAGTTCAGCATAAGTGCAGGAATAATCCTGGCATTTGCGTGTCTGCAGAGTGCTGTGGCCCAGGATACAATGTGGATATGCCGGGATACTGCCACAACAGAGTATTGGTATTTACATATGTTTCTCGCCGATACGTTCCCGGATAATAGAGGCCAATTCACTATGGTCGACACCGGAGACAATACCGAGCCGCTCACCACGCACAGTAGCGGCATGTATGTCAATTTTGACTACCAGTTCAGCCAAAATTCTGTTTATGAACATGGAGACACCAGTAATGGTAAAGCCGATACCGTTTATCAGATTGCGCCGCGTCCAGGCTACGCCGGCTTCAAGTTCTACTGGGACCACGGCGCTACGCAATTCTGGGTTAAGGAATACGATTCAATGATTTTATGGCACAAAGGGCCGCTTCCAGGACACAAGGTCATGATGATATGGGCCCAGGGCAGCGCCGGATGCGGCACCCCCATAAACTATGAGTATTTAGGTGAATTCATGTCATCTCCAAGCTGGACAAGAGAAAGTTTTCCGTTGCCTCTCGGATTTGTCAGAGATGGACTTTTCGAGTTACGCATGCTCATCTACAACGACTCGATAGGGGGCGACCTCAGCCCAACCAGCGCGCCGGGTGATTTAAAGATTGATAATATGTGTTTTTTGCAGGGTCCGCCACACGCACCTGCAATCTTTATTCAGCCGCAGTCAAATACTGTTGATGAGGGTTGTTCTGTGACCTTTAAAGTCAGTGCTTCTGGGGGTGCGGCAGGAGCGGCGACCTATCAGTGGCAGAAGGACGGCAACCCTATAACCGACGCAACGTGGTATAACTATACTATTGATACGGCACAATTGAGTGATGCTGGAAGCTATACGGTCGTTGCTACAAACAGTATGGGAAGTGTCACTTCAAATGCGGCAATACTGACGGTTAATACCATTGCTGCACCTGTCATCCAGACCCAGCCGCAGTCTAAGACTGTTGACACGGGAAACCCCGTAACCTTTACTGTTGTTGCCGTCGCGGGGGGTTGCCCGTCCTACCAGTGGCTGAAGAATGGCGACACCATATCCTCCGCAACTAAGTCAACCTATACTGTTGCTTCGGCAAAATCGAGTAACGAAGGCAGCTATACGGTCGTTGTTACAAACATTAAGGGAAGTGTCACTTCAATTGCGGCAATACTGACGGTTAATGCTAATGCTAATACCACGGAAAAAAAGAAATGCGGCTGCGGATCAGGCACCGGTCTGGCGCTCATTCCGCCTCTGTTTTTCAAGGCGATTGCGCTCAGGAAACGGAAAAAGAAGAATCCT
>JBEKUX010000047.1:0-24730 GCA_049514575.1 Chitinispirillaceae bacterium
TCAAAGTCAATGTTGAATCGTCGAAAATTGTTGTGGCAAAAGTGCTGTCTGTCGCGACCTGCAGACGATAGGTCGCTGCTCCGGCTGCGGAATTCCACGTCATCATCGGGTTGGTGGAAACATTGGTCTGGCCATTGGACGGAGAGACGAGTGTCGGGGTTCCGGGCAGGCCGGAAACAGTGGTAAATCTCCAATCAGCCGACCAGGCGCTTGTTCCGCCGGTATTGGACGCCCTGACCCGCCAGTAATATGTGGTACTGTTCACGAGGGAGCTGATCGCCCGCGAGGTCGAAGTCAGCATGGAATCGGAAAAAACGATTGAATTAAAGGAACTGTCCTTCGCAACCTGAAGCTGATAGTGGCTAGCTCCGGCAGAAGAGTCCCACGTCAACGTCGGGTTCAAGGCGACGTTTGTCGCGCCGTTGGCCGGAGAACTGAGCGTTGGGGCCGCAGGAGGTTGGGCCATTGCGATAGTAACGCCTGCCAGTACTGCAACGATGGGGGAAATGATTGTTGAACGCATACTATAGCCTCCTTCAAAAATGTGTGTGATATTTTATGTTCAGGTGTTCAGGGACGGGGTTGTTTTATTTGTCTTAAATTCTTCCCCGCGAATCTTTTACCCTGTGTATTTGGGACGGAGTTAGTCTATTAGTTTATCCAATCCCGTAGTTTATCCAATCCCGCCGTTTAATCGCTTATTATTTCCTGCAAAAACACCTGCTGCCGTTAACAATCGAATATATCCCTTTATTGCGTCAAAGACAAGATAAAAGTGCTTTGCGGGGGCGAAATCAGTTTCGCTTGATTAATGAGGATTTTGTCCGGGGTTCAATTGCCTCACCCCATCGCGCAGATCACCCCTCTCCATTCATGGAGAGCCGTTCTTTGAATAGAATCATCTATCCAAATAAGGCCTTTAGGGGGCAACGGGGTGAGGCGTGCAGCCGATGTCATCACTGAATTCGTGGTCCAGGGGGCGTATTCACCAACACCACTTACCCGTTGGGTTTCACCACCGGCATCCGTGCGGTCCGCCTTCCGATGCACTCGTCACGCCAGCAGCACTGCATCTCGCCGCAGACGGTCTTTGTCTTGTAACAGGCTGCATACCCTTCCGCGGATTGGATCCGCCTGATCAGCGTTGTCCGGTCAAACGACGTATCGGTCAACCCGAGCGACGCGGCCTTGTTTTTGACCTCTGTCCAGTTCAACATAAAGACCTCCTGTTAATGGATGTGATGATCGCTTTAATGGCAATCGCCGGTCCTGACGCATTCGCACTGGTACCCTGCGCGGACCAGCGCCTTTTCTATGGTGTCCCGGCCGAACGGAAGAAGGCCGTTGCCGGGATCTCCGAAGGCAGGCGTAGCGCTGTGGCATCTTTTGCACAGCACTTCTGCATTGTCCAGACCGTTTCCCCCAAAAAGTCCTTTATGATGGACATCAACATCATCACTGCGCCAGCATCGTACCATAGCGTTCCTTCTTTCTTTTTGTGTTAATATCTCTTCTCAATCACGGTGCCGCGCATCGACATCCTCGGCGTGATCCTGAAATCATTCCCATGCTGGTCCTGGACGGTCATCGGGACTTTCGGCGAGATTGAAATCGTCTGGCCGACCTCATACTCTTCATGGTCTTCCATTATGATCGTTTCCAGGCCTTTTTTTCCCTCATGCACTTTTATCGTATACATTGACATTATTTGTCCTCTTGAATACCCTGACTTGATGCATGTTGTTCATCCATTGATGGCGTAACTGATTGTGGGTTTTGTATGGTCTTTTCCGTGATGGCAAAAGCGTATACATTCTGGGCCGATTCGTCCCACATCGCTATATCACCGGCGCCGGCGGAGATCAGGCCTTTTGTTTTATACGTATTGATTACGAATTCTCCTATGGCGCGTGCGCACTCTTCAGAACCCGCGTCTTTGTAAATCCAGTGGCCCTCTTTATCGACCTTATGGTCGGTAAAAAGCCGCGCGAGCGGGTCAGGTGCGGTCCCGACATACCAGTCGGAAAATGGACTGTCCGAAGCAACGATGTAATCGATTATCTCATCGCGTATTTCCTGGGCCGTAGACATGATACGTCCTCCTTCTTCTTTCAATATACCATTGATAGTCGTATTTACCTACGAAATCGATTTCGTGTCTGGCAACTGTCTGATTTTTAATTAGTTAGGATGTTTTTTTTGCATGAGACGGCCATTGACGATCTTTTTGAATTTGACCGGGCACTGCTGTTTTTTATATTACGCTCCATGCATCGCTCCTTCCCCATCGATTCTCTCGATCCGTTTTTTTCCGGACAAGGGACCGTCGTTTTCCTCGATACGGCGCGACCGGCGGACGGGCAGCGCTATTCCCTGCTGTTCATAAATCCCCTGCGCATTTACCGGTGTCGGACCGGCGCCCCTGTGTGCCGGCTGCTGAAACAGGTTTCCGAAGAATCAAAAAAATTCTGGGTCGCCGGTTATCTGGCTTATGAGGCCGGTTATTGGTTTGAAAAAAGGCTTATTGCAAAACACGGTCGGGAAGCGACGCTTGGCAGCGACCTCCTATGGTTCGGCGTTTACAACGAACCGTTTATATTCGATCATTGTACCGGCAAATGGAACCGTCCCTTATTGCCGCGCCTGAAGGACCATGAAAAAATCCGCTGCAGTAAAAAAAATCCCGGCAAGACCGGCCTTGCAATTTCCAAGCGCGTTAAAAAGCAGGAGTATTTCCAGGCGCTGCGGAAGATCAGAAATTTCATCGCTGCCGGCGACGTGTACCAGGTGAATTTCACCTACGATGTTTCGGTGTCCTCCTCGCTGCAACCGTGGGAGTTGTACAAGGAACTGCGGGCAAAACAACCGGTGCCGTTTGGCTCCTTTATCAGGACGCACGACACGGCAATCGCTTCCTTCAGTCCGGAACTTTTTTTCCTGCGGCAAGGGAACCGGATATGCGTAAAACCGATGAAAGGCACGGCGCCGCGCGGCCGCTTTTCCGGAGAGGACACGGCAATTGCCCGGAAACTGGCCAACGACCCGAAAAACCGCAGCGAAAACATCATGATCGTCGATCTGCTGCGCAACGATCTGGGAAAAATCTGTGAACCGGGTTCTGTTGCGACAAAACGGATTTTTGAGGTAGAGCGGCATCCGACCATTCATCAAATGACTTCGACCATTGAAGGACGGTTGCGCAAACAGGTCGATTTTTCCGATACCATGCGGGCGCTTTTCCCGGGCGGTTCGGTGACCGGCGCCCCGAAAATACGTGCAATGGAAATAATCGGCGATCTTGAAAAGGGGAAACGCGCGGTCTATTGCGGAGCAATAGGATATTCATCGCCCAAAGGAAGATCTGTTTTTTCAGTTCCGATACGGACGCTGCAAAAAAATGCTTTAGTAAAACAGTGGCAGTACCGGGTCGGCAGCGGCGTCGTCTGGGATTCCTCTCTTGAAGAGGAATGGCGGGAGTGCCGCGACAAATGTGGTTTTCTTACGGCGCGCCGGCCGGATCACCGGCTTTTTGAATCGCTGCTTTTTTCAAAAGGGACATTTCTCTATCTTCAGGAGCATCGATCACGGCTGTTTGATTCGGCGCGCTATTTCGGTTTCATTGCGGACAAAAAAGCATGGGACCGGACAATACTGGCCATTAAAAAAAACCTTGCACGATCAAAAGGCCTGAATAAAGTAAGAATTTTCTCGGATAAAAACGGGGTCTTCTCCTGGGACGCTGAACCGATAATTGCCGGAAAACCGGACGGCAAAGCCATGGCGGTCATTTCCGGCACCGCAATCGATCCGGCCAATCCCTTGTTGTTCCATAAAACGACCATCCGTCCATGGTACGACAGATCGGTAACCGGCCTGCGCAGGGTGCGTTATTTCGACGTCATTCATTTGAATACCCGCGGAGAGCTTACCGAAGGCGGCCGCAGCAATCTGTTCGCGCAAATCAACGGGGTCCTTTATACGCCGCCGGTCGAATGCGGCCTGCTGCCCGGGGTCCTGCGCGCGCGGCTGCTCAGAGAAAAAAAATGCACCGAGAAAGTGCTGTACCCGGAAGACATTGAAAAGGCCGAGGCTATCTATTGCGGGAACTCGGTGCGGGGCCTTGTGGCGGTCGAGGTAAAGTTAAAAAAGTGGCGCTAAAAAAACCAGTATTTCCATCTTTTGAGGTCGATGACCCACCGGCATTCGCTTTTCGCGATCCTCTTAACTTCAGAAGTATTGCACACGGATAAAATTATTCCATAGAACGGGCGAGCAGTGTACTGCGGAACCCTTTGATCTCCGGCGTGTCCGAAAGCGCGAATCCGGTTTCAATTGCGATCGACATCGTTCTGCCGAATTCATGTTCGGTGACCCGTTTCCGCGGTTCGGCGACAAGCGCTTTCCCGTTTTCCCTGAGGCAGGAATGAATCTCGCGGAACAGCGCGGCTGCGTCCGGCACCTCATGGACCACCGCAATGGCGATCGCCAGGTCGATCGTCCCGGCAAGGTCGTCGGTCACGGGCGGGCCGGCCGCGGCAAGTCGGCATTCGATCCGTCCGGCCAGGCCCGATTTGTCCGCCCTGCGGCCCAGCGAATCCAGCATCTGTTTCTGGATGTCAACGCAATAGATTTTTCCGGCCGGGCCGACCATGCGCGCCATGGGAAGCGTAAAAAAACCCATGCCCGGGCCGATCTCGAGTACGCGCATTCCCTCCCGGCAATACGGCCCCACGATCCTTTCCGGGTCCTGGACCAGCCGCCGCAGCGGGCTTGCGAGAAAATACCCCATCCACCAGGGGCAGACATGATGGCTGTGCTCGTCCATGAGATCCTCTTCACGCCGCTTGACGGAAAAGCGGCAATATTTTCTTCAGTAAAAGTACACCGAACGGCCCGCCGTTTTCCAACAATATTCGACGACCTTTTGCATTGCCGGATATTCCGGCAGCCGTTCCATGACGTTTTTCAGCCTGTCAAGCGCGACCGGCATGAATTCACGGTACTGTGTTTTTCCTTTGTGAATGGAGAGGTTGCCGTACGCGCCGCACGCCTGCATGAGGCGCTGGGCGGCGCAGAGGTCGAAATCGTGACGGCCGATTTTTACCGGCACGGCGCAGGAACAGTAATAATCGAAAAGCTGCGCGGTGCGCTCAGCGCTGAGAAAACCGATATAGGGATCGTAGAGCAGCGAGGCGACGTCGTAGCCGGGCGGGCCCAGGCGCGCGCCCTGAAAATCGACAAACCGGACCCCGGCACCGGTCAGGAGTATGTTTTCGGACTGGAAGTCCCGGTGGATGAATGTCCTGGGCAGCGACGCTGCGGCAAGCGCAAGCCTGCGGCGTTCCTTTTCCCACGCTTCGCCGAGCGCCTGTTCGCCTGAAGGTCCGCAGAAATCAACGACGCAGCGCCGGGCGAAATAGTCGGTCTCCCACAAAAACGTTTCAGCGTCCATGGCGCGCGAGGCCACGGCAGCGCTCGTTTTTGCTTCAAGCGACTGCCACACGCAGAGAGCATCGAGTACGCGGCAATATATTGCGATAACCGCTTCCGCATGGCCCGCCGTTTCGCTGACACAACGATGGAGCGTCTGTCCGCCCAGGTCCTCTTCAAGAACAAGGCCGTGCCGGGCATCAGAGGCGAATATTTTCGGCAGAAAAGGAGCGTGCGGCGCGACCTCCTGCGGAATGGCAAGGAACCTGGGCCAATCCTCGTCTTTGCTGTCCCATATGACCAGAATAAACGACCGGGCAACCGTGTCTTTTTCTTTGATCCGCACAAACAACCGCTGCGATGCGGCCTGGCCGGCGAGAGAAACACTCCATGTTTGTTCCGAAAATTCCGGCACCTGCCCGCGCACAAAGGCCGCTTGAGCGGGAGTGAGTGCACTGTCATTTGCCAAAGGTAACCTCGCAGAAAGGCGTGACGATCATATTTTTAATTGTACCGGCAGTCTTGATTTCCGCGTTTTCATACACGATGCTGCGTGAAATTTTTACTCCGGGCGGGACATGCGTCTCCTCGACCCAGGCGTAACGGCCAAGGCACGGCCGCAGAGTTTCGGGTAGTGAGGCCGGGAAACAGCGTTTCCTTGCCCGGTCGATGCGAAGATCTGCGGGAACATCCAGCCCGATTTTCCCGTCCAGCAGGTCGAAATGGGCACCGGCAAGCGCCTCGGGCGTGCCGATATCGCGCCAGAAGCATTTGTCTACCGTGATAACGCCGACCCCAAGCCCCTGGTTCCGCATCCGTTTCCATACCGGTACAACCGAAAAATCACCGGGCAGTAACGCGTCGAGAAACTCCCGGCGGTACAGGGCGGCGCCGATGAAATCCGCCTGAGCGCCGGTCAGGGGTTTCCGGCCGTCAGCGGCAACCCCGTTTAACAAACGGGTCTTCGGGTCGAAATAAATCGTACCGTTACCGGCGGAAGGGGCCGCTAAAAGACCGGCCAGCCAGCCGGTCTTCAGAAACTGCGCGACCAGCGGTCTGAGATCGAACGAATATACGATGTCAACGTTGCAGACAAAAAACATCTCGTCCCTTCCGAGAAAACCGCGCGCGGAATAGAGGCCGCCGCCGGTCCCCTTTATTGCGTCCTTTTCATGAAACAGGGTGAACGGGACCGGATTTTTTTTCTGAAACAACGCGACATGACCGGCCAGGTGATGGGAATTCACCCCGATGTCGGTAATTCCCTGTCTGGCAAGAAATGACAGCGCCCGCTCGAGCAGCGGCTTCCCGGCCACCCGTACCAGCGCCTTGGGAATATGGTCGGTGATCGGCCGCAGCCGCGTGCCGAACCCTGCTGCGAGGATGAAGCCCCTCACGGCCGCTCCTCCGGATAGTGCGCAATGGCGCGGAAGGTTTCGATGAACTTTTCATGCTCGCCCTGCCATTCACGCCGCAGGTCCGGGAGCGCGGCCCCGGCAAGCACCGCTTTCCTGAACCGGTCGTTGCCGGTAAGGATATCGATCGCCATCTTTTCGCGTTCGTATTCGTAAGGGTCGGTCCGGAAGAAAAAGTCGCCGGGCGCGGTCGCGTTCGCGGCCAGCAGAACGGCCGCAGCGGTCTCGACCGGCCTGAAAACGCGCGGATCAGTAACGTGGATCTGCATGCCGCAGCAGTGGTTCCCGGCCCATTTCTGAAACGTGGGGATGAATTCATGCTCCCGGAAAATACAGCCCTGCACCCTGCTCTTTTCAAGGTGTTCCCTGAATTTTTTTATGGTAAGAAACGGGGCGCCGAAAATCTCGAACGGCCGCGTGGTCCCGCGTCCCTCGGAGAGCGTTGTCGCCTCCAGAAGCACCATGCCCGGGTACACGAGCGCAGTGTCGGGCGTCGGCATGTTGGGCGACGGCAGCACCCAGGGCAGGCCGGTTTCGCTCCACAGCGAATTGCGCCACCAGCCCTGCATCCAGACGATACGGACATCGGCCGACGGAAAATAGGCCTGCCGGAGCAGGGCCGCGATCTCTCCAATTGTCAATCTATGGCACAGCGGGATCTCAGCGCCCCCGACAAAAGAAAAATAGTCCGGCCTCAGCACCGGGCCGTCAAACGCCATGCAGCCGACCGGGTTGGGCCGGTCAAGCACGTACAGCGGCATCCCCTGTTCTCCGCATGCCTCCATGCAGAGTTTGAGCGTCCAGAGATAGGTATAGGGACGCGCGCCCGCGTCCTGAAGGTCGAACACCATGGCGTCCAGCCCTTTGAGCATCTCCGGCGTGGGTTTCCGCACTTTGCCGTAGAGGCTGTATACCGGCGCCGCATGAACATCATGGCCCATGCCCTCCCATTCGATCATATTGTCCTGGGTCTGGCCGTACAGGCCGTGCTGCGGACCGAAAACAGCCCCAAGCCTGCATGACGGCTGGTGCGTTACTGCTTCAATGATATGGACATATGACGAGGTTATCGAAGCGGCATGGCAGACGACGCCGATTTTTCCGCCCTGCAACTCTTTGGGAAAATCCTGCAGGAAACATTCCAGCCCTGACTTCACCATGCGGATAAAATAATTTTCATCCCCTGTTTTCGCACCTTTTATTTGGCTTTTCCTCACGTCAAAATTTATTTTAAATGCCTGTAATTCTCCTTCATAAGGAAATGGGGTGAAAACGGATGAACGGTATTACCATACGCGACGATGAAGCTTTTGAAAAAGCGCTTCGGCGTTTCAGTAAAACATGCGAACGTGCAGGTATTTTGTCCGACATCAAAAAATACCGCCACTACGAAAAACCCAGCGAGGAACGGAAACGCAGGATCAATTCTTCAAAACGGAAACGCATCAGGGACGAAAAAAGGGTGATGTGGAGAAGCGAGCGCCCGTACTAAATAATTACTCAGGCAGCTCACCGAAAATCAGACCTTTACGGCATTTTTACGCTGTAAAGGTTTTTTATTTTAGCTCAAGTTTTTCAGCTAAATGTATATACAATAAATTTTCTTTGGCTAAAGACCCCTGCGGAGGGTGTGGGGTGCAATAGTAAAAAATCTTTTTCATTGGCTAAAGACTCCGCTGCTGCGGAGGGTGGCGGGTGGGCGCCATTATTATAGGACCAAACTTCATTTTACCCGCACCCTCAAACTTCAGTTTCGTTGAAACAAAAAAAGCAGTGACATATCTTCCTGGAAGAAACTCTTACTGGACCTGAGTAAGAGGCCGGTACAGGGAGGGGTGTATGAAATCCTTTGTGCCAACCGCCGGATTCGCAGAGACAATTTTTTGAAGTGTACTTGGAAGAGATGTCAATCGGAGCATGGTAAGCGAATCCGAAGCGGTCCCACAAAGGATGGAAGGCACCCCTCCCTGTACCGGCAACAAACCTTTACAGCTTCTTCATTTCCGCAATCGCCCTGAAGCCAATAACCCCTACCGAGGTGGCGACATTGAGGGAGTTTTTGAACCCGTACAGCGGGATCTCTATGATTTCATCGCAGATTTCCAGCACGTCCTTCTCCACGCCGAGCGCTTCGTTGCCGAACACAAGTCCGAGCTCGGGAGGATATTTCACCTGATAATAAGGTTTTGAACGCGATGTCGTTTCGGCAGCCCATACCGGGATCTTTTTTTCCTGGAGGAAACATACGGCCTCCAGTGCGGTATCGTAACGCTCCCATGGCACATAATTGATGGTGCCGAGCGAGGTCTTTTCGAGCTTAACATGGGGCGGATACGCGGTGCAGCCGCACAGGAACAGCCCGCTTACCCGCAGCGCATCGCAGGTGCGGAATATTGCACCGACGTTGAAAGCGCTGCGCAAATTGTCGAGAACGATATAGAGCGGGTTCCTGGGAAGCTTTCTATATTCGTCTGGAGGGATCGCGGCATCAAAACTGCGGACCTCAAAGTTGGTCTCCATGTCCCCCTTTTTCTGTCTGCCGCCGTTCATCAGACCTTTTCCCCGGCGGCTTTCATCCGTGCATGGTCTGCGGCAACCAGCAGGATACCGCCGGAAATAAACAGCAGTGCGGTCGAGGCCATGCCGATACGCGAGGCAATAACGGGCGCCGCCCCGAAGGCGAAGACCGACTGCGCAACGATGCCCACCATTGCCGGCCCGAAGATCGCGAACCTTCCAACCACATTGTAAAACCCGAAATACTCGGCGGCGTCTTCATGCGGCACGAGCTTACCGTAATAGGATCGGCTGAGCGCCTGTATGCCCCCTTGCGCACATCCGGTCACGCAGGCGAGCACGATAAAATGGACCGCTTTGGTCATCCAGAAAACGCCGACCCCGATGACGAGTAGATAAATAATGATACCTGCGATGATCATCCGGCGGGCGCCGAACCGGCCTGCCCAGTAACCGAAAAGCAACGAGGTGGGGATGGCGATAAACTGCACGAGAAGCAGGGCAAGCATGATTGAATTCGTGCCCACGCCGACCGAAAGGCCGAAATCAACGGCCATGCGGATAAAGGTGTTCACCCCGTCATAATAGAGCCAGTAGGCGATCAGAAAGAGCAGCAGCTCCCTGCGCTGCAGGATCTTGCCGGCGGTTGTGCGCAACCGCGCCATGCTGTCGGCCATGATCGCCCGCAGACCCGAAACCTGCGCATATTTTTTGTATTTTACAAATAATAACAGCGGCACCGTGAACACGAACCACCATCCTGCCGCCATCAGAAACGACGTCCGGATTGCCTGGGACTGGCTTTGCAGACCGAACAGGTGCGGCTTCAGCGTCATCAGCATATTGACCGCAAAGAGCAGTCCGCCGCCGAGATACCCGAACGCGAAACCGAGCGACGAAATGAAATCCATGTCCTCTTTTTCCGCCACGTCAACGATGAGCGTATCGTAAAAAAGGGTCGAGCAGGAAAACCCGATATTGGCAACGACAAAGACCGATAGCGCCTGCCACCATGCTCCGTGCGGGACATAATAGAGCAATGCCGTCGTGCACACGCCGACCAGCATGAACGACCCGAGAAGTTTCTTTTTGTCCCGCCCGGTATCGGCAAACGCCCCGAGGAACGGCGACGCGGCCGCGACAATGATCCCGGCGATGGTGTTTCCCACGCCGAGGCGCTCGGTGCTGAGGGTCTGGCCCACGCCGGAACACCAGAAACTTTTAAAAAACACCGGAAAAAACGCCACCATCACCGTTGTGGCAAATACGGAGTTGGCCCAGTCATACAGACACCAGGATACAACTGATCTTGAAATTTTATATTTCATAATAATTTATGTCTTTTTCTCTTTTTTCTCAGCAGCCGGGAAAAGCACATTGTTGAGGATGAGCCGGTATCCCGGCGAATTGCGGTGCAGGTCCAGCAGCGTAGCTTTGCTGCCGACAGCATGCTGATAGTCTTCGGGATCGTGTCCGCCCAGAAAGGCGAACTGCCCCTTGCCGACCACGCCGTGAAGATAATTTACCATGTTGGTCCCCGGCACGTCGGCCAGCACGATGACGCTCTTTTTGATCACGGCCCGGTTGAACGAGGTGCACAGGCCGAAAAAACCCTTGATGACCTGCCGGTGGTTCTGCACGAGCATGCTGGGCACCGGGTCGAGCTTGGCTGAAAAATCGAAAATCTCGAAATCACGCGCTTCTTTCCGGAACGGGGTGTTGACCATGTTCACGTCGATATTGTCGAAATAGGAAGCGTAAGGATCGGTCTGGATCTCGAAATTTTCGAAGGCAAAGCAGTTGGCGAAGTTGAGCTTGGAACGGTACTGCGGGTCCACCCCGTCGCCGTCGAAAACACGGTCCACGATATCGGTGCCCAGCGCCGCAAGCGCGTCGTCGAGCGTATTGGGCGCGCAGCACATGGCGAACAAAAACCCGCCCCCTTCAACGTATTTCCGGATCGCAAGGGCAACGGCCTTTTTACAGTCGCTCACTTTCTTGAAGCCAAGGCTTCCGGCGATCTTTTCCAGGTCGGCCTTCTCGCGCTGGTACCAGGGCGTCATGCCGAAGCTTGCATAAAACTTGCTGTACTGGCCGGTAAAATCCTCGTGGTGCAGGTGCAGCCAGTCGTACTTCGAGAGTTTTCCGGTGACCACGTCCTGATCGTACACTTTATCATACGGGATATCGGCATAGACAAGCGCAAGCGTCACCGCATCGTCCCACGGCAATTTTTCCGGCGGCGTGTACACCGCGATCTTCGGCGCCTTTTCGAGAGTTATCTTCTCCATGTTGCTGTTTTTAATGGTCTCGACGATAGCGGCCCACTCACCGCCGGAAACCGCCTGCGCCTTTACACCGGCTTCCCGCGCCAGCATTTCGCTCTCCCTGCCCGTCGCTTCCGCCGCGAACGAACCGCCCCGGTAATTCAGGAGCCAGTACACCCGTATATTGTTTTTGAGCATTTTGTAAACGACGCCGTAGGCTTTGAGGTGGTCGGTCTGGCTGTCGTCCATGGGGATTAATAATAAAGCATTCAATGGGTAGGTAATTAAAAGTAGAAATAATAATAACTTTTTCATTGGTTGAAGTCTTTTAATTGGGTGTGGGGTGGGCGCCATTGTTCTGAAACATACGTCGTTTTACCCCCACCCTCAAGTTTTTGTGGAAATGAAATCAAAATCTGGACGGGTTCAATTCGCGCCGTACCTTCTTGGAAGAGGCTTTTGGCGGCCTGAAGCGAGGGGAAGTTTGAGTTTACGCATCAGGTTGAAATTGGCACAATGAATAAAACTAAAATGCCCTCTTAAAACCACTAGCCCCTCGCAAGGGGGAAGTCCGCATTCAAAAGACTCTGAAAGGAAGGGTACGACGCGAAATAATTATGCCCACCCCCTACCCTATCAAATGACTTTAGCCAAAGAGTAATATTTATTAATTATTATTTAAACTTCGCTATTTTCAAGTGTAATTCTTT
Source organism: Chitinispirillaceae bacterium (assembly GCA_049514575.1). GTDB lineage: Bacteria > Fibrobacterota > Chitinivibrionia > Chitinivibrionales > Chitinispirillaceae > BOG-1184. Next base: position 12,340 of record JBEKUX010000047.1, read on the forward strand.
TAACTGCTTTTCGGTAACTTCGCCCGGCGCGTTCATCATGAGGTCCTGCGCGCGCTGGTTCATGGGAAAAGCGATCACCTCGCGGATATTCGGTTCATTCGCAAGCAGCATGATGATGCGGTCGATGCCCGGAGCAATGCCGCCGTGCGGAGGCGCCCCGTACCTGAACGCATTGAGCAGGCCGGGAAAACGTTCCTCGACCTCCTGCTTTGTGTACCCGGCGATCTCGAACGCCTTGTACATGATATCGGGCTGATGGTTGCGGATGGCGCCGCTCGACAGTTCCACGCCGTTGCAGACGATATCGTATTGCCAGGCCAGAATATCAAGCGGATTCCCGTTGTTCAAGGCATCCAGCCCTCCCTGCGGCATTGAGAACGGGTTGTGGGAAAAATCGATCCGATTGCGTTCCTCGTTGTATTCGTACATCGGGAAATCCGTGATCCAGCAGAACCGGAACACGTTTTTTTCTATTATGTCAAGTTCTTCGGCAAGCCGGACCCGTATGGCCCCGGCGATCGCATTCGCTTTTTTCTCCTCGTTGCAGACGAAAAAGGTCACGTCGCCGTTTGCGGCCCCGGTTTCTTTTTTGAGCATGTCGAGTTTTTCCGGTTTCAGGTACTTTGCGATCGGCCCCTTGACCTCTGTCTCGCCCCAGACCAGATAGGCAAGTCCCTGCGAGCCGGCGGACTGGGCGAATTCGAGCATGCGGTCGAAAAACGACCGGGGCCGGGCAGCGCCCCCTTTGACCGGCAGGGCCCGCACCGCGCCGCCCTCCGCCACCACGCTGTCGAATATCTTGAAACCTGATTTGACGAAAAACGGGGAAACGTCTTGTATTTCGAGCGGAATGCGCAGGTCGGGCTTATCGGTGCCGTATCTGACCATTGCTTCACGGTAGGGAATCCTGCGGAACGGCGCGGCGTCCATTTCCCAGGAGGAAAATGCCGTAAAGAGACCTGAAAAAAGCTTTTCCACCACCTCGAACACGTCCTCCTGCGTGGCGAACGACATTTCGAGGTCGAGCTGGTAGAATTCGCCGGGAGAACGGTCGGCGCGTCCGTCCTCGTCGCGGAAACAGGGCGCGATCTGGAAATAGCGGTCGAATCCGGCGACCATAAGCAGCTGTTTGAACTGCTGGGGCGCCTGAGGCAGGGCGTAAAACCTGCCCGGATGGAGCCGCGACGGCACCAGGAAGTCCCGCGCGCCTTCGGGGGACGAACTGGTGAGGACCGGCGTCTGGAATTCGCTGAAGCCGAGCCCCTCCATCGTTTTCCGCATGTGCGCGATCACCTGCGAACGGAGCACGATGTTCCGGTGCGGGGCGCTTCGCCGCAAGTCAAGATAGCGGTAGGTCAGCCGCAAATCCTCCGGCGCTTCATCTTCGGGAAAAACAGGGAACGGGGTAAGCTCCGCAGTGCCGAGAATCTCATAGCTTTCCGCAAAAAGCTCCACTTCCCCTGTCGGCAGTTTTTTATTTATCGTGTCCTCTGACCGCCGTTCAACCTTGCCGTCGAAACGGACCACGGTCTCCTTGGGAAGCTTCGCCACGGCGCGCTGGAACTCTTTCTCCGGGTAGATCACGACCTGCGTGATGCCGTAATGGTCGCGCAGGTCAATGAACAGCACGCCGCCATGATCGCGCCGGTTGTGGATCCAGCCCGAAAGCCGTACAACCTGGCCGATGTGCGAATGCCGGATGTCGTTGCAGGTATGGGTGCGATACTGGTGCATCAGCAATAGTTCCTGTCTTAAAAAAACGAACATGTTAAAACGGCAATGCGAAGGATGAAAATACTAAATGGAAACCGGGAAAATTTTATCCAAATTCAAGGATTGCCAAACAACTGCGCAGCGTATCCAGACAACTGACCTGCAGGATGCTATCTATGTAACATTTTTCAGAACTCAGGCATAAAAAAAGCCCTCGCCAATCGAGGGCTTATAATAACGGCTGGAGGCCATGGAATTATTCCATAGAACGAGCAGTACAAGTGCGCGGTTATATCACTTACTACCCCCGAACAAACTCTTCAAACTCTTCAGCCCGTCGTTCAGCTGGGTAGTTTCCTGCTGTTTGACCATTTCGTCATATTCCCCTTTTGGAATGATTTCCACGCCGGCCTGTTCCTGCTGCTGGCGAAGGACCTCCGCAATCTTCAGGTGTTCTTTACCCGTCGGAAACTCCTTCCAGGCGCTCTTGGTGTCCTGCCACGCTCCAGCCAGATCATTGCTCAAAATCCTGGCCGACGCCATGCCGCACAGCACGCCATAGTTTCCCACGGTGTCGTTGGTGCCGTCAGGTTTCTTATGCTCCACGCCCAATGCGGTGTAGGCGGCCAGGGCCGCCTTTACCTGCTCGTCGCCCTTGGCCTTGGACAGCAGCGTATACGCGGCTTCCATGTCGACCTTACCGGCGGAACGCATGGCAGGAAGCGTAACACTGATCTTTCGGGGCTCGAACAGTTCTTTGGCAATAAGGCCGAGATTTTTGCTGACCGTGCCTGAAGCTCCCTCCTTGACCTTGGCATCGGCACTGGATTTGAGGAAAGCGTTGATCTCAGTCATGGCGGCCGTGGCCTCTTCGCGCGTTTTGTACTGTTTTGCGCCCTTGACTTCCAGATACTCCTCGTCCTTGAGCTCGCGTTGGAGAACCGACCGTCCCGCCTTGTCCTTCACCTCGATGGTGATAGGCATGGTCGAGTACAAGGCGGGTGTATAGCTATGGCCGAGCCCGAAGCCTCCGGGTTCGTGAGTGATCTCACCCGACTTGACGTTGATCACCACATCGGCCCCGCTCTCAGCGCGATGAACCCCCTTCTTCTCCAAGGCCGGTACGGACCTGACAGCGTTGAGTGCCTCATCTGTCTGGAGCTGGTACGTCTTGCCTGCCGGGTCCTTCAACACGGGCTGCGCCGTGTAATTGTAGTCAATCTCACTGTATTTGACCGTGCCTCCCGGATAGCCGTTCCAGGTTGTCGACGCACAGCCGATCATCCCCGCCGCAATCGCGCAGAAACCCGACCACTTCACTAATCTGGTCATCGTGCCCTCCCTTTCATGTTGTTGTTTGAGTAACTTTTGTCAACTGTTTTTCACTACCGTCGATATCTTGTATCACACCATCGGTAACGAATATAGCACAAATTGGCCGTCTTGTCAAAATTAAAACGGGTACCCACTGACGTAGCGTTCAAGCGATCAAAACAGGTGCTCCCTTGTTATTGAAAACAATAGACGCCTTCCCACATCGAATCCGCTATTAAATTGTAGCACTTACGGAGGAATCTGTTTTTACAGGACGACTATCACACACGAAGGGCATTAAGGGAAGGGGTATTCATTCGTTCCCATACACGAGCAACTTGACTAAATATATCACCTGGACAGTGCCGACACTGCAATAGGAAAAAAATGTATTATGATTATTATACATAAAATAGGTGGGAAAAGCCATGTTATTAAATTTTTATGATATTATATTCATAAATAGTGTATAATATAAAGTGTATATAATGAACAATCTGGTATGTTTTGTATCATCCTATAATGTGGGGGGCAGGATGAATAGGTCATGTGGTATAGTCCTGGTCGTGCTTTTCAGCGCCAATTTTCTTTTCGCTCAGTCAAAACATTGGGTGGGAACCTGGACCACGGCAGAACAGCTTGTTGAAACAGCTAATATGCCTCCTTCGCCGGGTTTGACCAGCAATACATTGCGACAGATTGTCTGTGTTTCAATCGGCGGAGATACTCTGCGCGTCAGGTTCTCCAATAAATTCAGCACCTCTGCCGTGACGATTAATTCCGCAAATATCGCCGTCTCTAGTGGAGGAAGCTCCATTAATAAGTCAACGTTGAAACAATTGAAATTCAGCGGCAGCACATCAGTCACGATGAATGCGGGAGATTCCGGGGTTTTTTCAGATCCGCTCGCGTTCAATCTCACACCGAGAATGAAGCTGGCCATATCCATCTACTTCGGCCAGACCTCTTCGACCGTAACCGGTCATCCCGGCTCGCGCACAACCTCTTATTTAGCTGCCGGCAAAAATGATACCGCGGCTTCCTTCGGCGTTATCGACACGGCATCGCACTGGTATGTCATCAATACTGTCGACCTCTGGACGACAAGTCCCGCAGCCGCCGTCGCGATCCTGGGCAATTCAATTACCGACGGGCGGGGTTCAACCCCGGACTCGCAAAACCGATGGCCGGACATATTGTCTCAACGGCTTATTAATAATTCGGCCACCCAGCAGGTAGGCGTCCTCAATCTGGGTATCGGGGGCAACTGCGTGTTTTCAACTTCAACAAGTTGTCTGGGCCCAAGCGGAGGAAGCCGGTACCAACGGGACATTCTTGATCAACAGGGGGTCCTCTGGGTAATCATCTTTGAAGGAGTTAACGATATCGGCATCCTGGCCACTACTTCCTCTACCGCGACTTCGACAGCCGATAGTCTTATAAATACCTACAAACAGATGATATCCAGCGCCCACGCCAAAAATTGGAAAGTGTACGGCGCAACCATTATGCCTTTTAACGGCAACGCCTACTATAATCAATACAGCGAGTCATGCCGGCAGACAGTAAACGCATGGATTCGCACCGGCGGCTTTTACGATGCGGTCATCGATTTTGACAAATGGACGAGAAGTAACACGGACACGACGAAACTTGGGATTGCAAGCTACCAGAATGACGGCCTGCACCCTACTGCCGCCGGATACAAAATGATGGCCGATTCCATTAATTTGAATTTGTTTACCCAGGCGGTAGCGGTAGTCAACCATCCGGCAAAAGCGGTTTCGGCATCATCGATCCGTTCGTGGAATGACGGCGACAGGATCTATTCCCTCAATGGAAAAATCGTCTCCATCATCAACCCGTCAAACAAGGGAAACGGTTGGGGCAGCATGAAAACGGGAAACGTGTACATCGTTTTTCGGAAATCATCCGGTAGGTCCCTGCTTATGGTCATGCCGTGAAACAGGAGGAGGCTCTACGGAGCCTTCGGAGCGTTTCGCATTGTGCAGTAGCCATTTTTCCGTTCTTCCCTACCCTATTATCCCCGACCCTGCCGGATACCTGTTTTCACCGGCCTACCTTCACGCTGCTATCACACTGCGGGAGTATTCGGGGGTATAGCCAGGGGAATACTCAAACAACCGATTTTATCAGGCCTGCGTAATCATTATTTCAGGAAGGCTGCATGGCGGATATAATTATTTCATGGATCGGTGTGCCGGTCCCTGAAAACAAAGACCTTCTTCACAAAAGAGCGGCCCGCGGTTTGGGCCTTTACAAGACAGGAACCCGCAGGCATCCGGTCCATCGGGCAGGAAAAGGTCTGCGGTCGGGAACCGGCAAACGATGCTATCCGTTTGCCGTTGAGCAGACAGATATCGACCGAAAATTTTTCCCTGCTGTTTACGGCGATCTGCAACAGCGCCCCCCTTTGACGGATTGATATGAACAAATCGTCATTCCTGCCATTGGTGTGTGATTCCTCCGGGATAATGGCGCTCGAGGTCAACACTATCGTATCGAGGTTTCCGATGAAGGAGCCATCGAGATTATAGCCTGCAAGAGCCAATCGGACGGCACCCGGGGGAACTTTCAGAGTATCCTTGAAAGCAAAGGAATCGAGCGGCGTCACGGCATGGCTGTCCGCAACGGAGAGGACGGTTCCGGAGGCGTTGGTGAAAATCGACTTAATTGTTCCCGGATAAAAGACTCCGTAGGTGCCCTGCGCCCTGATCGAGTCATTGGTCTTTTGAACCGCGAGAGGCTTCGTGATCAACCCCACGTCATTTACCGAGCAGATCGGCCCGGACGACCGTCCGGCATACCAATCCTCGATAAGCGATATCGAATCGCCGTTGGCGAGCGTTACCATCGGCCCCATGACCTCAACCTCTATGCACGAGTAGGAAGAACCGTACGTATAGACTTCGACCGAAGAGCCGCTGTCCGGGTAGTTCCCTGCGGATACATAGGAGAATCGTTTCGCGTAAGCATAGCCGTTCCTTCGGTCGACATTGCATACCCAGCCCTGTTTGCTGTCTGCGCCCATCTTGGCTTCCACGTGCCGATATTGTATGCCCAACACTCCCGGTGCGGCATTTTTAATCCATTGCGTCGTGTCGAGCTTTTGCAGTTGAGCGTAACCTCTTCCGACACCCATGGTGCTGGAAGGATTCAAAGGAACGTAGACCCAGATCATAGTATCATAGGTAATGCCCGACGTTCCGCCGGTTACTTCGGTAATGTCCCATACGCCATGATTCCTCTGGGCCGCATTGTTCGCGTTCACCATGGTCATCTTCACCCGGACGTGCGAGGAGTTCTTATACATGGTGATCGTTCTCCTGAATCTAAGCCCGTTGAAATTGGTTCCGCCCGAGGCTTCAACCTGGCTTTCGAGATAGACGGAGCTTGAATCAATGGAATTCTTCGTTATCGTCGCTGTGTAGGCTCTTGAATCAAGGGTTGGCGGAGGGGGCCAATTACCAGTGAAATCCGATTGTGGTGAAGCGAGTTGTCTCATACCGCCCCACATTTGTCCCCCGGTATTCGATATCGTTCCTTTCATCGAGTCATTGAAATACATAAACGCGTGGGAGCCAAGATCGTACTGCATTATTCTTCCGCCGATTACGGGAACTATAGCCACGGTCGTGAGATTATTATTCATAACATATACAGAATCCCAGCCGGTCCCCCATGATTTGTAGTTGGATTGCTTCGAAATCGAAACATTGTACGGCTGCGCCATCAAGAAACCAGATGACATGAGCAGCGGAAAAAGGAACCGTCTCATTGTGTCCTCAAAATCCAAATATCGGTGAATATGATGGTATGGGCAACAGTCTGTAACGAGTGTGGAAATACGATTGTTGTTATGTCCGGTTTTACCGCACGAACCCCATGGAATTCCGTTGGTTCCGCAGGAATAGCCGGTGATATATAATGAGCTGCCCCGGAGATCTTATTACGCGCCATAACGAATTGCTCCTTCGGCACGCCATACAACTTTAGAGCTTGTCCATAAATAAGCCTTTTGGCTTCGGCCGGCTGCAAAACCCGAAAGCTTCGTCGCGCTGCATCGCCGTATCTCCTCGGATACGTCTGCTTCGCGCTCCTGGCTCTCGGCTTTTTCGCTCATCCTCGGGCCTAAAATTTTATTTACGGACAAGCTCTTAGATAAAATAGATCATCTCATCTGAAATGTTAATTAAAAAATCGTCAAAAAATTCCGGCACTGGCCGACCTTCACGCGACCTTCACACTGCGAGAGTACTCAGGGGTATTCGGTAGACTTTCTTAACCTGCCCCAGAAATAAGAAACCCTTCGGAAATGCCCAAAGGGCATTCCCGAAGGGTTTCTTATGGTTTGAGGTCGTTGACGAGCTTAGAACGTTTTATATGAATCACGACGTTGAAAACAAACTGGAAAACCTCTATCGCCGCACACAACGAAACCCGTCGCCGATGCCCTTGTGGACCGGGTCGTTGTTGCTGCGGTACGCGGAACGGAAGTAACCGGCGTCGTAGTTGCTGTAGTGCCACGATCCCCCACGCATAACGCGGTAAAGGTAACTTCCGGTAGGGCCCGTCGGGTCAGTCAACGGGCTAACACTGTAATAGCTGCCACTATACCAGTCATTACACCACTCCCACACATTCCCGTTCATGTCATATAATCCCCACGCATTCGGCAGCTTTGTACCTACTTTCGCAGTTGAGTAATTCGAATTGTGCGGCCATACCGCATTATTATCTATTGCCGCAGTATCGGCTGTTGTTGTCGGCGGATAGCTTCCGCCCCAGTAATAATCGGTCGTACTTCCAGCCCTGCATGCATACTCCCATTCCGCCTCGGTCGGCAATCGATATCCATTTTTCGTATAATCTATACCAAGAATCCCAAGACTCCAGCAACTATCTCCCGGCGTCCCGGAAATGGACGTAAATGTATACACCGTGTCCATCCCGTTATTCTTACTCCGTGCATTGCAATAAAGCACCGCGTCAAACCATGTCACCGATTCCACCGGCCACGTGGAACCGGAATCGAAATAAGATGGATTTACCAGCATGAGAGCAACATAATCGGCCTGAGTCACTTCGGTCGTGTCCATGTAGAATGCCGAAAGCGTTACTTGGTGCACTGGCCGCTCGTCAGAATTGCCGTTTGTCGAACCCATCTGAAACGTCCCGCCGGGAATAAGCTTCATCCCATCTGGAAAAGACGAGAGCGTGGTAAAATGCCATACGCCGCCCGGCGTCGTAGATTTTCCATCGGCAGCCAGCACATACCAGTAATACGTGGTATTAACGGAAAGGCCGGACACATTATACACAGTTCCGATCTGAGCGCTTGATACTTTCGTTGCCGGAGGATTGATGGTGCTTAAATACACATCGTATTTCACCGTATCGCCCGCATCAACATCGCCGCCCGTCCAAGAAAGCACAAGTGACTTGTTCTGGTCTGTCGCGCCGTCAATTGGGGAAGGATTCGACGGCTTGTTTGGCGCGTGGTTGATGGCAAACTCAGCCGTGATCGTGGCATCAGCAGTCAGGGAAACGGTGGTTGACGCCCTCGTCGAATCGGCTATAGTCGCGCCTGTTCCTGATCTTGTCCACCGTACAAACCTATAGCCGGAATCAGGTATGGCGGTTATCGGCGTTGCGGCTCCGTAATTCACGGTATATGCGCCAGTCGGTGATACGGTTCCACCTGCACCGGCGTTCACGGTCAGGGTATAGGTGTTGATGGCAAATTTGGCGATGACGTTCTTGGAGGCGTCCATGCGCATCGAGTCAGGGTTGCCTGAACCCGTCAGGTCTCCGGTCCAGCCGGTGAAGTGGTAGCCGGTGCTGGCATTGGCTGTGAGCGTCACGACGGTGTTTGAGTCGTAGAGCGGCTGGTCTGGGCTCTTCGTGACTCCGCCGTTTGTTGCTGAGGCGGAGAGCGTGTACTGTTTTCGGGCAAATACTGCCGAGACCGTGTCGTCGGCAGTGAGTGCGACAGTGGTCGACGTGGCGTTCGAGTCAGTAATCGTTGCAGCACTGCTTGTACGTGTCCAGCGCACAAAGTTGTAACCAACGCCAGGCGTGGCAGTGATTGACGTCGCAGCACCATGGTTCACAATGGATGTTCCTGAAGGCGTCACCGACCCGCCTGTACCTGCATTGACCGTCAATGAATAGGTGTTGATGGCGAAGTTGGCAGTAATATTTTTATTCCCGTTCATTCGTATATTCATAGGATTTGCGGTTTCCGTGGTATCGCCACTCCAGCCTGTAAAGTGATAGCCGGTAGCAGGCGTTGCGGTGAGCTGCACCACGCTGTTGGAATCATACGCTGCAAGATTCGGTGACTTTGCTACAGTCCCGTTCGTTGCGCCCACAGTCAGGGTAAAGGTAGTGGTATCATTTCCCTTGGCCGGATTACTCTTACTGCACATACAAAATAGCGCGAAAGTCACAGCGATACAAACGCACCATGTTTTGTTTTTCATTAGTTCTTCCGTTTAAAAATATAGAGTAAAATTTTGATATGCAAAATTTAAATTAAATATAGTTGGAATTCCTGCCGAACGTCAAACTGAACCCTCATTAATGCCCTATCCCCGACCCTCCTGTTTACCATTTTTTTCCCTCTCGGTATCACGACAGTATCACGTTGTCAGGGCAGTACAGGGTATTCGGGGGTATTTAACAAAATTTAACGTCACTGCTCTAGAAATAAGAAACCCCTCGGAACTGCCCTCTCTTCATCGGGAAAGGCATTTTCCGAGGGGCTTATATGGCTGGAGGTCGTTGACGACCTTAGAACCTGGCTGAGAGGAAATGAAGTGTATATTGATATGTTATTTAGAGATTATAATAGTCTGTTTTATGAATTATCTTGAGCCATGATCTTTATTTTGTTTAAATCATAAATCAATAGTCACTAGAGGAAACCGGCTATTAAGTGTACTTCGTCAACGCGTTAAAATTATCGTCAGTCTTTTTTCTAAGCTGCCCGCACAAAACGATAGGACATACAGACCTTGTGAAAGTTTTGTCGTTGGAAAATATTCGCAATGGCTGCCCGAAGCCATTTGCCCGTCTGTTCCTTTGGCAACCAATATACCCCTCATATCATAAACCCGTATCCTTACCTGTTCGGCGTGCGGCAGACTATATCGTATGCTGCCCCGGCTACCTGAAAAACGGATATTAGCGATTATATCTAATGCAGTGTGCTTTTCCGGATCGGAATGATTTATTGCCGTCGATGTTTCGTATAACCGGGCAAAATGGAACTGTGTTTTCCCGCCTATACCGCCGTAAAAATACCCCCCGATAAAGAGATTGCTATTATCTGCAACCATTACATTGCATGGTCTATTGAAAACAGGAGCCCAACTGTCCACTACACCGGTGTTCGCATCAAAACAAGCATTTAAACTCCTCGGCTGACCACCTATATTTAAAAAAGGGCCACTTACATAAATATTCGGATAGTACGAAGCAATCGCGTATATACTTCCGTATGCGTCCAAATTCATGTTCAAGGATGTTGCCATACCAGTAATCGTATCCAAACATGCCAAATGGTTCCTTGACTGACCGCCCATTGTTGTAAAACTCCCTCCAATATATATATACGGTCCCTGTGCCTGAAGTGTCTCTACAAAACCATCGGCATTGGCGTTCCAGCCGGTAGCTGATCCGGTCGCTGTATCAAGACACGCTACAGCCCTTCTTAACTGACCGCCCAAACTGTCAAAATTCCCGCCTACAAATATCCTTGACCCACTGATCGCCAGCGCATTTACGTTCCCGCTCCCATGAGGGTACCAGCCCGTCACCGCGCCGGTGGACGAATCTATACAGGCGATACTCCCTCTCGCCTGCCCGCCTATGCTGTTAAAAACCCCGCCCACATATACTTTTCCTTTACTGACGGTCATTGCACTTATCCAGCTGTAACCGTCGTTGACCTCAGGATACCAAGTGGTCAAATCTCCGAAGACCGTATCGACACATGCGATGCGGATTCTCCTTGTTCTGTTGACTGCGTCAAAATTCCCCCCTAGTATCACCCTTTCACCAAAAACCACGATGGAATACACCGCGGCATTGTCTACTGACGGGTTCCAGGCCGTCGCCGTTCCGGTTCTTCGATCAATGCATGCCGCCCCGTGTCTTTTCACCCCATTCATGACACAACCGCTGCTCGCCACATACACCTCGGCCCCGGACTCTGTAATGGAATAGGCATTATCGCTGCCCCTCGGGTTCCAGCCGGTCGCGGCGCCGGTAATGGTATCAAGACAAGCAATAAAACTCCTCTCCTGTCCACCAATCGAGTCGAACTCTCCCCCGGCATATATTTTTCCCCTGCTCTTTGATAAGCAATTCACTTTACCGTTAACGCCGGCATTCCAGCCTGTCGCCAGACCAGTCCCGGTATCCAGACATGCCACATTCCGACGTACCTGTCCGCTTATGGTGTCAAACAACCCTCCTGTATACAGTTTACCTTCATAGGCGACGATTGTATTTATCTGGCATTCCGACGGGGATGCACCATACGAAGCATCTGCATGCCAGCTCGAAACGACCCCTGTGAGCGCATCTACACGGGCGATACGTCCTTTCGCCTGTCCTCCTATAGAAGTAAAAAAGCCCCCGGCATATAAATGTGCTCCGTCCAGAAGGAGAGCGCACACTCTCTCGTTTGCATCAGGGTTCCAGCCAGTCGCAGCACCGGACGCTGTATCCAAACAAGCAATATACCGCCGTGCCTGTCCGCCTATTGTGTCAAATCCGCCTCCCACATAAACTCTCGGTCCGTTTGGAAAGATTGATAAGACATGACAATTGCCTGGAAATCTTGACCACTTCGGGTTTGGGTTCCATGTGGTTACGGTACCGGTGTTCGCATCAATGCAGGCGATATAGTTCCTTGTCTGACCGCCAATGGTTGAAAAAAATCCTCCTGCATAGAGTTTTGACCCGCTTAACGCAAGTGCCATTACCGAGCCGTTGGCGCTCGGGTTCCATGCCATATCAAGAGTATGGTTGGAAAGAATATGAGCTATACAATTTCTATCAGCAGTCCCTACTTTTGAAAAACTACCGCCGATGAACCATCCACCGTTTCCGTCAGACACCGCGGAAATAACATAATCGTCAACTTTAGCTATTCCTGAAACCAGCAAACCGCTGCCGGTATCAACAATAGCGCCGCACCCGGAAGAGGGACCTACGTAATGAAATGCTCCTCCGAGATATACTTTGTCCGCAGTTACCGCAATAGCATCCACCGTGGTATTCGCTGTCCACATCTGATCATCCAGCTCATAGGGGACACCGGACAAAACGC
>JBEKUX010000048.1:0-23148 GCA_049514575.1 Chitinispirillaceae bacterium
GGTCAGCGTGTAAACCGCCGGACTGTCGACGTTTCTGGTGGCGTTTTTAATGACCATGGACTTTCCTTCTCTTATCACCCCGACAACATCCTTAATAATAAGATCATCTCCCTGATAAATCCGGTCATAATCACCCTCATTTTTAAACGTAAGTGGAAGAATGCCGAAATTCAGGAGATTGTCGGTATGAATGCGCTGGAACGACTTGGCCAGCACGATCTTGACACCGAGAAACATGGGGCACAGTGCCGCATGTTCGCGCGAAGAGCCTTCACCGTAGCTTGCGCCGCCGACAATGATATTGTGCCTGCCGGCATCGCGGTTCAGCAGTGCACGCGCCGCGAAACCGGCATCGACGGTCTCAAACACGAATTCAGAATATTTCGGGACGTTGGAACGGTATTTCATCCGCGCGCCGGCCGGAATAATGTGGTCGGTGGTTATTTTGTCACCCACTTTGATCGAGACGACTCCGTTGATATCCGCCGGAAACGGAGTGTTCGTGGGCGGAGCGCCGATATTCGGGCCCCGGACGATTTCGACCCCTGCCGGATCTTTTACGGTTTTTGGGGAAATAAACATACGGTCGTCGAGAATAAACTTCCGGGGCATTGTTATTGCCGGATAATGCATGCCGAGTTTCCTCGGGTCAACGATTGTCCCCTTGATCGCCGCGGCCGCGGCTGTTTCGCATGAGACAAGATATACCCGTGCGTCTCCGGTGCCCGACCTGCCTTCGAAATTGCGGTTGGAGGTGCGGAGCGAGACCGCTCCGGCGGCCGGCGACCGGCTGTTGCCGATGCAGAAACCGCATGCGCACTCATCGATCCGCGCCCCTGCCGCGATCAGGTCGGCAAGATAGCCTGCCGTATCGATATTCTGGAGGACCTGTCTCGACCCCGGCGCCACGATCAAGCTCACGTCAGGCGCGACGACCTTACCTTTCAACATCCTGGCGACAATTGCAAGATCTTTGTACGAAGAGTTGGTGCAGGAACCGATGCAGATCTGGTCCACCCGCATGCCCTTCAGCGATTCCACCGTGACGATATTGCCGGGTGAGTGCGGCGCTGCCGCAAGCGGAACGATTCTTGACAAATCAATCTCTACAACTTTTTCGTATTCGGCATCATTGTCGGCCGTGATCCCTGTCCAGTCCCGAAGCCGTCCCTGCAATCTGAGAAACGCCCGAGTGATTTCATCGCTGGGAAATACGGACGTGGTGACACCGCATTCGGCGCCCATATTGGTGATGGTCGCCCGTTCAGGCACTGCAAGGGTCTTTATACCCGCCCCGCCGTACTCAAAAACGGTATTGACATTGCCCCTGGTCCCGAAAATGCGTAAAACCTCGAACATGATGTCCTTCGCTGAAACCCATGGCCGTAACTTCCCGGTCAAATTGATCCGGACGACGCCGGGACATACCAGGTAAAAAGGCGCACCCGCCATTGCCATGGCCACGTCCAGTCCGCCGGCGCCGATGGCGATCATGCCGAGGCCGCCGCAGGTCGGGGTGTGCGAATCTGATCCTAAAAGCGTTTTTCCCGGCTTGCCGAACCGTTCAAGATGCACCTGGTGGCAGATGCCGTTCCCGGCCCTGGAGAGAATAATCCCGTACTTCGCGGCGATTGACCGGAGGTACCTATGGTCGTCCGCGTTCTCAAACCCGACCTGGACCGTGTTATGATCGATATAGCTGACCGACAGCTCGGTGGCGACGGCAGGCATGCCCATTGCTTCAAACTGAAGGTAGGCCATGGTGCCGGTGGCATCCTGCGTAAGGGTCTGATCTATCTTCACGCCAATTTCCGAACCCGGTTTCCAGGCGCCCTCAACGATATGCGTTTCCAATAATTTTTCGGTTATTGATTTTCCCATCGTAGACCTCCTGTTGAATCTCCGGCCGATTTCCGTAAACAGCAAAATATTTTTTCCCTTGTTTTTTTCATAGCACAATTTTCTGCTGCAGAGAACTCCGCCGCGGTCTCACCCTGCAGACCGGCTCCGGAGACGGCCGTACATGACCGGCTTTTCCGGAAATACTATATTCTCCAACACTATGCATGCATTGAAAAAACCGAAAAATCTTCTTGAAATAAAACCCATGGCCTCTGAGGCAGACACCTGCGCGCGGCTCATGGCCGGAGGCGAACCGTGGACAACGCTCAAACGCGGCCTTGCCGAATGCCGCGAGATCTTTTCAGACGCCGCATTCGAAAAATTCATTGCGGCCGTTGACGGCCGGCTCGCCGGATTTCTCGTTATCTGCATGCAGGGCGCATTTACCGGCTATATCAAGGCAATCTGCGTTGCGCCTGAATTCCGCGGCAAAGGCGTCGGCCGCGCCATCATCCAATTCGCGGAACAGCGAATTTTCTCCGAGAGCCCGAATGTTTTCCTGTGCGTCTCGTCTTTCAACCGCAACGCAAAACGATTCTATATCCGGCTCGGCTACAAGGTAATTGGAGAACTGAAGGACTACGTCGTCAAAGGCCATTCGGAAATTCTTATGAGGAAAAGCAGAGGAGCGATGAATAAGTTCAAGCCGAAAACCAAATTTTCACCGGCCTTTAGTAAAGTGCTCCGGCAGAATTAATCGTTTCATATTCAGATGGTACGCTTCCTGGCAATCGGTATTGAAATAATTTACTTACTCCCCCTCAAAATAGTATCTTATCATCCTGTTACAAATCGCCGATTTTTCCGGTAAAGAACCTGCCTTCGCTAAAGCTATGGCAGGTCCGTCCGACGCATTCATCCCCGGGCTTACGCCCGAGGTCTTCCGCGCAGGCGGATAAATACGATACGAGTGTTTTTTTATTCCGGCAACGCTTTACGGAGTGCCCTATGATATGGAATAAGGAATTTGAAACAATGCCGCAGGCAAAGCTTGCGAAACTCCAGGCCGAAAGGCTGAAGGACGTGGTGGAACGGGTCTATGCACGCGTTCAGTTTTACCGCAAAAAGCTGGACCAGGCGCGCGTCAAACCCGCTGATATAAAAAGCATCAAGGACATTGTCAAACTGCCGTTTACCACCAAAGATGAACTGCGCGAAGTGTACCCCTATGGTCTTCTTGCCGTCGATAAAAACGATATCGTCGAAATTCATACGTCGTCCGGCACCACCGGCAAGCCGGTCGTCGACGCGTACACCCAGAAAGACATCGACATCTGGTCCGAAACCATGGGCCGCACCCTGACCATGTGCGGAGCGACCCGCGAAGACATCATCCAGAACGCCTACGGGTACGGGCTGTTCACCGGCGGGCTGGGTTTCCACTACGGCGCGCGGAAAATCGGCGCCATGGTCATTCCTATTTCCGGCGGCAATACCAAACGTCAGCTTGCGGTCATGCAGGATTTCGGCACCACGGTCCTCACCTGCACTCCTTCGTACTGTCTCTACCTTGCCGAAGCGATGAAAGAGGAAAAAATCGACCTTTCAAAATTGAAGCTTAAAGCCGGCGTTTTCGGAGCGGAACCGTGGAGCGACAACATGCGCATTGAGATCCAGGAAAAACTCCGCATCAAGGCGTTCGACCTCTACGGCCTGACCGAAATCATCGGTCCGGGAGTCTCTTCCGAGTGCGAGCACCAGAACAAACTGCACATTTTCGAGGACCATTTTTATCCGGAAATCATCAACCCGGATACCGGCGAACAGGTCGCGGACGGCGAGCGCGGAGAACTGGTGATCACCACCATCACCAAAGAAGGAACGCCGCTCATCCGCTACCGCACGCGCGACATCACCTTTCTGGACCGCACGCCCTGCCGCTGCGGCCGCACCTCGGTCCGCATGAACCGGCTCCTCGGCCGGACCGACGACATGCTCATCATCCGCGGCGTCAATGTTTTTCCGTCGCAGATCGAGGAGGTGCTCCTGCGCTGCGACGGTCTTGAGCCGCAGTACGAACTGCACGTGGACCGGCACGACAACCTCGACACGATAGAGGTCCACGTCGAAGTCAGCGAGAAAGTTTTCTTTGACGAAGTCAAAAACCTCGAAAAGAAGGCAAAAGAGGTTGAAAAGGAATTGCGCGAGGCGCTCCTGATACACGCGGTTGTGAAGCTGGTAGAGCCGAAGAGCATCACGCGCAGCGAGGGCAAAGCGAAACGGATCATCGATAAAAGGAAAATTTAGCGCACCATCGGTGCTGACAGGGGAACCATTATGGCCATCAAGCAGATTTCGGTGTTTCTGGAGAACAAAGCCGGCCGGCTGGCAAAGGTCGCCGAAGAGCTGAAAAACAACCACATCAACATCCGTGCGCTCACCATTGCCGACACGTCGGACTTCGGCATTCTCCGCATGATCGTCAACAAACCCGACCAGGCGTACGATGTCCTGAAAAAAGGCGGGTTCACGGTCCGCGAAAGCGACATCCTGGCGATTGAGCTTGACGACAAGGAAGGCGTCTTCTACGACCTAATGAAGCTGTGCGACGCGAACAGCCTGAGCGTGGAATATACCTACTCGTTCGTGGAGCAGTATTCAAACAAGGCGATCCTGTTCCTGCGGTTCGAGGACAACAACAAAGCCATTGCCCTGTTCCGTAAACACGGCTACAAGCTTCTTACCGACGAAGAGATCATGAAAATTTAACATCCCATCACTTTTAACCGAGGAGGTTGTCGTATGAAGTTCCGCTCTTTGCTTTCCGCAGCTGTCATGGTGATATTTGTCGCAGGCCTGTCCATGGCCCAGGCTCCGGCGAAACCCGCTGCCCCTGCAGCAGACACGGCGAAAAAAACGGCTGCCGCAGCAGCACCGGCAAAACAGGCTGCAGCACCGGTTAAACCGGCAGATACCGCGAAAAAAGCCGCAACAGCCCCTGCTGTTGACACATCGAAAAAAACCGCGGCCACGGCCGCACCGGCAGTTGCGCTTCCGGAAATCCAGATCAAGCCCGGCGACGCGATTAAAATCGGCGCGATTTTCGCCGTCACCGGCGGAGCATCGAACCTCGGCGCACCCGAGCAGAAGACCGCTGAGATGCTGGTCGAGGAGATCAATGCAAAGGGCGGCGTCAAAGGCCATAAGCTGGTCCTGCTTATAAAGGATTCCGGCAGCGACCCGCAGAAAGCCCTTTCGCTGGCAAAACAGCTCATCGAAGAGGACCGGGTGTTCGCCATTATCGGCCCCTCGACAAGCGGCGAAACCATGGCCATAAAAAGCCTCTGCGACCAGACCAAGACGATCCTGATCTCCTGCGCTGCAGCGGATGCGATTGTCAATCCTCTCGCGCCGTATGTTTTCAAGACCCCGCAGAAAACCAGCGACGCGATCAGGAAGATCTTCGGTGAAATGAAGAAATTGAACATCACCAAGATCGCGGTCACCTCAAGCAATACCGGTTTCGGCAAGGACGGCAAGGCGCAGCTCGAAAAACTCGCACCGGAAGCCGGCATCGAGATCGTCGTTAACGAGGTGTACGAGAAGGAATCGACTGACCTCACGAGCGTGCTGACCAAGGTCAAGGCGGCGAATGTCCAGGCAGTGGTCAACTGGTCGATCGAACCGGCACAGGCCATTCTTGCCAAGAACATGAAGCAGATAGGCCTGGCAATGCCGCTCTTCCAGAGCCACGGCTTCGGCAACATCCGTTACGCGAAAGAGGCCGGGGAAGCGGCCGAAGGTATCATGTTCCCGGCCGGCCGCCTGCTCGTTGCCGACGTGCTGCCGCCGACCAATCAGCAGAAGGCGCTGCTCCTGAAATACAAGAAGGACTACGAAACGAAATACAAGGAAGACGTCAGCACTTTCGGCGGCCACGCCTACGACGCGGTGGCCATTCTCCAGAAAGCTCTTGAGACCGCCGCCGCAATCGAGAAGGAAAAAGTACGCGAGGCGCTTGAGAAAATCACGGGGTTCGTCGGTACCGCCGGCATCTTCAATATGTCGGCCACCGATCATACGGGGCTTGACATAAACGCCTTTGAGATGCTGACGGTCAAGGGAGGCAAGTTCGCGATTTACAGTGGTAAGTAATCTGAATTAATTATGCTTTGTTAATGATAAGGGGCGACAAGGACATTTACTTGTTGCCCCTTTTACCATTATCAATAAAAGAAAAACATAAAATTCCAATCCATGTCATTATCGTTAATCATACAGTACCTCTTTTCCGGCATCACCTCGGGCAGCATCTACGCGATCGTGGCCATTGGCTTCAATATTATCTACAACACGACCGGCATCATAAACTTCGCCCAGGGCGAATTCGTGATGCTGGGCGGCATGACTGCCATCACCTTCTCCGGCTTCATGCCGCTGCCTGCCGCGATCGCCTGCGCCGTGGTAATAACAGCGCTGGTCGGGGCAATCATCGAGATCGTGTTCATCAGGTGGCTTAAAAAACCGACCGTCCTGCAGCTCATCATCATCACCATCGGGCTCTCGATTCTTATCCGTGAAGCAGCGCTCCATATCTGGGACGAAAAGGTGCGTTCGCTCCCCTACTTTACCGGAAACGAAATTTCGTCGATACGGCTGTTCGGCGCCTACATTTCACCCCAGGTGCTCTGGGTGCTCGCAACGTGCGGAGCGATCGTGATCTGCCTCAATCTTTTCTTTTCGTATACCCTGACCGGCCGCTCCATGCGCGCCTGCTCTGCGGACCGGACCGCGGCGGCCCTGTGCGGCATCAACGTCCGCACGATGGTAACGTTGACGTTTATGATAAGCGCCGCAATCGGCGCGCTGGCCGGCTGTGTCGTATCGCCGATCGCGCAGACCCACTACGAGTGCGGCGCACCGCTTGCCATCAAGGGGTTTACCGTTGCGATCCTCGGCGGCCTCGGCAACAGTACCGGAGCGGTAGCGGCAGGGCTCATTCTGGGAATCATCGAAGCCTTCAGCATCAGCCTTCTGCCGTCGGCATACAAGGACGTTATCGCCATCACCATCCTGCTTCTCGTGCTCTTTTTCAGGCCCACCGGTCTGTTCGGGAGCCGCGAGGCGGGCACACTCAAGGAATTCTGATCATGCTGCACGGTCGTTCCTTCGGTATATTCGCGGCCGCAATCGTTGCGGTCCAGGTGATCACCGCATTGACCGGGACCGGCTATTTCCTCACCCAGCTCATCATGTCGGGATGGTACGCTCTCGTCGTCATCGGCCTCTGCCTGCTCATGGGATATGCAGGGCAGATTTCGCTCGGCCATGCGGCATTCTTCGCGATCGGCGGCTACACCACCGCAGTCCTCACCACCATGAACCTCCTGCCGTATAAAAATATCGCGATTGTCAAATTGCTGTCCGCGGCCGGAATGACCCTTTCCGGGACAAACTCATGGGGAAGCACGGTGCTGTATGTGTCACCCTGGCTTTCCCTTCTGGCCGCAGTGATGATAAGTGCCGGCACCGCCTATCTCATAGGAATTCCGGTGCTGCGGCTCAAAGGCCACTACCTCGCCATGGCAACGCTCGGGTTCGGGACCATCATTTACCGGATCGTACTGGGGACGCCGCTTTTCGGCGGAGCCGACGGGCTGTCGGACGTTCCGCCCTTCGGCTTTTTTGCCGGCTTTGCACTTGACGGAAACAAATCGCACCGGCTGGCCGGTTACTACTTCACCATGGCTGCCGTGTTTGCCGTCATGATGATGCTCGTCAACCTGATTAATTCACGGGCCGGCAGGGCGCTGCGGGCGATCCACGGCAACGAAGGAGCGGCCCAGGCCGCAGGCGTGGACACCGGCCGCTACAAACTGCACCTCTTCGTTCTCAGTGCCGTTATTGCCGCAGTGGCCGGCGTCTTCATGACCCACTATAACGGCGGCATCGGACCTGCCGAAGCCGGGGTCATGAAATCGGTGCGGTATGTCGCCATCGTGGCCGTCGGCGGAATGGCAAACCTGTGGGGAGCGCTTATTGCAGGCATCATACTGAATTTTCTGTCGCTGCGCGGCTATTTCGGCTCTTTCGATGACGCGGTCTTCGGTGCGGTCCTGATTTTCATGATGCTGTTCGCGCCGAACGGGATTGTGATAAAAAGGAAAACAAAGGACCAGATAAAAAAAACATAATTCACCCCTTCCGCCTTCATGCAGGCGCCTCCCCCTTTAAAAGGGGGAGGCCCGGTGGGGGTAAAACATCAAGGTTAATTAATATTTATTAATTATCAACTATAAATATGCCATTATTAGAAATCAAAAACCTCTGCAAGTCCTTCGGCGGACTCCATGCCGTCAAGGACGTAAGTTTTACCGTAGAGCAAGGCATGATCAAGGGCGTCATCGGCCCGAACGGCGCCGGCAAAACGACCCTGTTCAACTGCATTGCCGGAAGCCTCCAGCCGGCCTCCGGCACGGTCATGTTCGACGGCCGCGCAATCCACCGGCTGCCGCCCCATGCGATTGCGCGGAGGGGCGTGGCGCGGACGTTTCAGACCGTTAAACTCTGTGCGCACATGACCGTGCTCGAAAACGTGATGGTCGGCTGCCACACCCGGTGCCGCGGCTCGTTCATTGCCGGAATGCTCAATCTGCCCTACACCCGGAACGAGGAACGGACGGCCCGCGCGACCGCCCTGGAGTTGCTTGACACTATGGGTATATCCCACCTCGCCGGCCACGATGCCACGCACCTCGCTTTCGGCCAGCAGCGCGCGGTGGAATTCGCGCGGGCGCTGGCGCTCAAACCCCGCCTGCTCCTGCTCGACGAGCCTGCCGCTGGACTGAACATGCACGAAACGGCGCAGGTAGGTGAGCTGATACAGCGGATAAGAAACACTGGCATTACGGTATTGATCGTCGAGCACGATATGTCGCTCATCATGTCGATTTCCGACGAACTTCTCGTGCTCTGCTTCGGCCGGAAAATCGCCGAGGGCACACCGCGCGATATCCAGCGCGACCCGGAAGTCATACGCGTTTATCTTGGAGAAGAATAATGCTCCGCGTCAAAAACTGCGAATCAGGGTACGGAAAACTGCGGGTGCTCAAGGGCATTTCCCTGCACGTCGGCCGCGGGGAGATCGTCACCATCATCGGCGCGAACGGCGCCGGAAAAACCACGTTTCTGAATACGGTCGCCGGCATCGTCCGGCCGCGCGCCGGTGAAATCATTTTTGACGGCGACGATATCCGTGCGGCCGCTCCCCACCGTATCGTGGCCATGGGCTGCTGCCTTGTCCCTGAAGGGCGCTGCGTCTTTGCGCCGATGACAGTCGAGGACAACCTCACCCTCGGCGCATACACCCAGTTGCGGAAGCGGAATGTCTCTTTTGTTACTAAAGAGCTGGAACGCGTCTTTACCCTGTTCCCGGTAATCAAGGAACGGCGCAGGCAGCTTGCCGGCACGCTTTCCGGCGGCGAACAGCAGATGCTCGCCATCGCCAGGGCGCTCATGAGCAACCCCCGTCTCATCATGCTCGACGAGCCGTCGATGGGACTTGCACCGATCGTGGTCAAAAGCATTTTCCAGACCATCGCCGCGCTGCGGAATTCGGGAATGACCGTGCTTCTGGTCGAGCAGAACTCAAAGGCCGCGCTCTGCGTCGCCGACCGCGGCTATGTCATGGAAACCGGGACCATCGTCCTGGAAGGAACGACGAAGGAGCTGTTGAACAACAACGACGTGCAGCGCGCTTATTTAGGGAAAGAATACCGAAGTATTGACGAAAGATAATAATAAATGCCTTTATTGGTGCTAAAGACAGTTGATTGGGTGTGGGGCGGGCACCATTGTTGCAGCGCTGAGCGTCAGAGTACCCCCACCCACAAGTTTCTTTTGCGTTAAACCTAAACAACAGAACAAATAATCAAAGGTAATATGTGGCTGCTGTTGCGTGAGGCAAGCGGAGGGTGGCGAAGCCAGTCGCGAAGCGACCGACCGGAGGTAAGCCCGGAGCCACGCCGACCCCGAAGGGGGCACGCCCAAATAAATTATAAATTTCCACCCCCTACCCAAACAGGAGCCTTTAGCCAAAAAAAATTATAAAAAATAAAGATATAGTAATAATCGACCAAGGAGAATTATATGAACTACGAAACAATGCCTCATGAAGAGCTGCAGCAGCTCCAGATCGAGCGCCTGCAGATGACCCTCAACCGCGCGTACCGCAATGTCGCGTTTTACCGGCAGGCGTTCGATGCGGCGAAAATCGACCTTGAAACGGTCCGCACTATCGGCGACCTCCGCCGGCTCCCGTTCACCACCCGCGACGACCTGGCCGCAAGTTACCCGTACGGCATGTTCGCGGTCCCCCTGCGCGATATCGTGCGCGTCCACGCCACGTCCGGCACCACGGGCAGACCGATTGCGGTCGGCTATACGAAAAACGACATCATGCACTGGTCCGAGCTTGTGGCCCGGCAGCTCGCCGCAATCGACATCAACGAACATGACGTGGTCCAGATAGCCTTCAACTACGGTCTCTTCACCGGAGGTCTGGGCTTTCACTACGGCGCCGAACGGATCGGCGCATCGGTCATTCCGGCCTCAACCGGCAGGAACGTCCGCGAGCAGGTCATGATCATGCGCGACTATAAAGCGACCGTCCTCGTCACCATGCCCAACCATGCGGCCTCGATCGCACATGCGGTTGAAGAAACCGGCATCCGGTCCGAAGATCTCCGGCTCCGTGTCGGAATGTTCGGCGCTGAACCGTGGAGCGAAACGCTGCGCAAGCACCTTGAGCAGCGCCTGCACCTGACCGCGTACGACTCGTACGGACTGAGCGAAATCATGGGACCGGGCGTTGCGGCCGAGTGCAGGGGGCGCTGCGGCCTGCATGTGAATGAGGACCATTTCATCGTCGAAGTCGTCAATCCGTCCACGCTCGAACCCGTCAAGCCCAGCGATGATGGGGAGCTTGTCTTCACCACGATCACCAAGGAAGGCTTCCCGGTCATCCGTTACCGGACCCGCGACCTGGCGCGCCTTATCCCCGGCGCCTGCGCATGCGGCCGCACGACCGTACGCATGAGCCGCATCGCCGGCCGCACCGACGACATGATCATCGTCCTTGGCGCCAAAGTGTTCCCGTCGCAGATCCAGGAAGCGCTTCTCGACATCCTTGGCGCCAGACCCGAGTACCGCATCGTTCTTGACAGAAAAGATGATATCGACGCGATGGAACTCCTGGTGGCGCTGTCCGAGACCGCCGGGTTCGACGAAATGCGTACCCTGGAGCGGCTGCGGAAGCAAATCGTTTCCCGGATACAGACCGATTTCGATATCGAGCCGAAGGTCACGTTTGTGGAGGCGGGATCGCTCAGGCAGAAAGAAGGAGGCAAAGACAAACCGGTGATAGACAACAGAAAATAGAGTAAGCTTTCACCCCTGCCTGTCCTCCCCCTTTTTAAGGGGGAGGTGCATGCATAAAGCAGGCGGAAGGGGTAACGACAAATAAGGGACGTCTCGAATGAGACGTCCCTTTTGTATTAAGCAGATAACAGTCGATGATCAGAACGTTCCGAAAAGCATGATTTCCGGCCACGTATAAAACTTCGACTTGTATACCGCATCACTCTTAGCCGGCCTCGTAAAGAACAGACGCGTGCGCGGCATAATGATGAAGTTCTTATTGACCGCCCAGCCGTATTTCACATCGACAAAGGGATAGAGAACGCGGGCACTGTCGGTACCGATGACCTTATTATTATTTGCATCGGTGCTGAGGTCGAAATCAAAATCAAGCTTACCCGGACCCATAGCAATCGTTGTTCCGATGTCTCCATTCATGCCCGTTTCGTTGACGACCGTTTCTCCAGCCGACCACGTGTTCGTGTTTGCCATGTGCGCATAACCGAAACCGAGGCGCAGGCACGCATCGTCACTGATTTTATATCCCATTTCAAGACCCGCCCCTATTTCATTGTCCTTTTTATTCCTCATATCGATTAGGATACTGTCTTTATAAAACCGGTTGAGGTTGATAAGAAAGGTCGGCTTCACGGTCAACGCGCCGCTGCTCATGGGAACATCCGCCATGAGCATGATGCAGCTGTTGTTTTTCTGGAAAAGAGAGTCGACTTTCGGGACTACCTTTCTTTCTTGCAAGACGGTGCTGGTTACATTAATGCCAAGCTTAAAGTCGTCTTTAAGGATCGGCACGCCAAGCCGCACGCCGGGGATGCTGAAGTTGGTGATGACGCCCCATGGTATATGCGCAGCCATCTGATAGGCATGTCCTGAAGTTGCACCCCAGATCATACCGTTCCCGATAAGGTCCAACAGCGATGTGCCGGGCATCGGAATGATACCAACATCCATAAACAGACAGCCGGGATTCCACTTCATATAGGCAAGACTGAAATACGGATTATAATCCCGGTGGGTGCCGGTAGTGGATGAGGACACCAGGTTGCCATAGTTGATAGCATCGACAGTCTCTGTCGCATACCAGTCGTTGCCGATTTCAAACTGGCCGGAAACTTCCTCATTGACCTTTACTTTTACGCCGATTTTATAGGCAAGCTTGTCCTGATAATCGGTCGCGCTTTCCGTGCCGCCGTCTTTCCGGGAATTGGAATAAACAACTTCCCGCAGCCGGAACATACCCATGCCGTAAAAGGTGGCCTGGATTCCGGCCGGTTTGTCGCAGCACTTGGGTGCCGCAGCAGGGGCTGGAGCCGGTGCCGGGGCAGCCACTGGCGCAGGTGCCGGGGCCGGGGCAGGAGCAACTTCGGGCGCCGGTGCGGGCGTCGGGGCCGGAGCTGCTTCAGGAGCCGGTGCAGGCGCCGGGGCCGGAGTGGCTTCCGGAGCCGTTGCGGGCGCCGGGGCCGGATTTGGCTCGGTCGTGGCCTGGGCAAAAAGCGAAACGACACCGAAAAGCACCGCAACACACACTAATGATTTGAAACGCATGAAACCTCCCTTGCGTTGTGGATGGTGAATGGTAACGAATAAAACTGGAATTCAGGAGACAGAAGTCAGAATAACTGACGTTTTATATGCTTTTTATTCTGGTTCCTGACTTTTGAGTTCCTTTTCTTTCAAGACTTCGGAAATAAGATCTTTTTTGCGATACGCAAGACCCTGAAACACCGCAACCAGCGCTCCCTGCTCGTCGGTCACGTGCACGGTGCACGATGCCAGTTTCGGACCCTGGGCGATTTCTTTGCCTTCTGCAAAAATCGTCCCTTTTGAGACCGCCTTAATAAACGATATGCTCACATTAATTGCAACCGCCACTGTCCCGTGCGAATTGACGGCTGCGGCAAACACGAGGTCCGCAAGGGTGAAAACTGCGCCGCCCTGGACCGTTCCCACGCCGTTATGGTGGTGCGGCAGGACCTCCATGGAGGCTTTTGCAAACCCTTCACGCACTTCCAGCAGCCGGATGCCCGATTCATTCGCGAAACGGTCATTTGCCATGAGCCGGCGGACTGTCTCAAATTCCATTTGTTTATATACGATGAGCGTTTTGTTAGATTATTAATGAACTACCCCAATACAAGTTACGGGGCAACTAAACCATGCAACTCACCCCTTCATCCCCTCTCTTGCAAGAGAGGGGAAACCCGAAGGGAGGAGTGAGTTAAAGTCAAAGCAAAGTTTTAAAAAAATTACCCTTAGAAATCAACTGTATTAATTTACATTATTTCCCCTGTTCGGACAATAACAAAATAAACAAATCGGAAAATTCCGGGCACTATGCCGGGCACTAAGCCCGGGCACTAAGCCCGGCATAGCAGCCGGTACAGCCGGCATATTGCCGGTTGACGGCTCAATCATGTAATTTTAAAATCTATGAACGATAAAATAATACCTAATCGCGTATTACTCTCCGGCGATGAAGCGCTGGCGCGCGGGGCGTACGAGGCCGGCGTTAAAGTCGCCTGCGCCTATCCGGGTACGCCTTCGACCGAAGTTCTCGAGACCCTTTCGCAGTTCTCCGAGGTGGATACCCAGTGGTCGGTCAACGAAAAGGTCGCCTTTGAAGTTGCGCACGCTGCCGCTGTCGGCGGCGTGCGGAGCCTGTTTGCGGCCAAACATGTCGGCCTTAACGTGGCCATGGACCCGCTCATGACCGCCTCCTATACCGGCGTTCTCGGCGGGTTTGTGGTGGTGGTGTGCGACGACCCCGGCATGCACTCCTCGCAGAACGAGGAAGACACCCGATGGGTCAGCATATTCGGCAAACTCCCGCTGATAGAACCCGCGGGGCCGGCCGAAGCGTATGCTTATGTCAAAGAGGCTTTTGCCCTGAGTGAAAAATTCGACACGCCGGTGCTGGTGCGCATGACTACCCGCGTCGCCCATTCAAAGGAAGACGTTGAAATCGGCAGGCGGGTCGAACAAAAACCATTCGAATTCACGGTCAATGTCCCGAAATATGTGATGGTGCCGCGCAACGCCTACCGGAGGCATATCAAGGTCGAGGAGCGGCAGCGGGCGCTGGCGAAACTCAGCGAGACCTCTCCTCTGAACCGCGCCGAACCGGGCGACGGGCGGATCGGTTTTATCACCTCGGGCGTCTCATATTATTATGTCAAGCAGCAGTTCCCTGACGCACCGGTCCTGAAACTCGGCTTCAGCTATCCTTTCTGCGACGATAAAATCAGGGCCTTTGCAGGCCACGTCAAAACCCTTTTCGTCATTGAGGAACTCGACCCGTTCATCGAGGAGCACTGCCGTTCGCTCGGCCTTGAAGTAAAGGCCAGACGTCCTGGTTTCCACATCGGCGAACTACGGCCGGAGTATATCAGGGACATCGTTGACGGGAAAGAAAAGATCGAAGTGGAATCCACTGCCCGCCGGCCGGTCCTGTGCCGCGGCTGTCCCCACCGTTTCGTGTTCACGGTGCTGCGCAAAACCAAAGCGATCGTGGCCGGCGATATCGGCTGCTATACGCTCGGCGCTTCTCCCCCGCTTTCGGCGCTCCATACCTGTGTCTGCATGGGCGCATCGGTCACCTTTCAGGAAGGGTTCAGGCGCGCCATGCCGGGCAGGAAGATCGCGGGCGTGATCGGCGATTCGACCTTTGTCCATTCCGGCATCACCGGCCTGATCAATGCGGTCTACAATAAAGCCAAAGGCCTGATTATCATTCTCGACAACAGCACGACCGCCATGACCGGGGGCCAGAACCATCCGGCGACCGGAAAGACCATCACCGATCAGCCGACCAGAAAACTCGTGCTCGAGGAGCTGTGCAAAACGTGCGGCGTCGACCATGTGGACGTCGTTTCTCCGTATGACTTTAAAAACCTTGAGGCACTCATTAAACAGCGGCTGGCAGAAGACGTTCTGTCGGTGATCATTGCCCGCGCGCCATGCAGGCTGATTGACCGCGATTCCCGGCCTGCCCCGGCGTACGATAAGGACAAGTGCAAAATCTGCGGCATCTGCCTGTCCGTCGACTGCCCCGCGATCAGGGAAGTGGAGGGCGGCTATATCGAAATCGAACGGGCCTCGTGCATTGGCTGCTATCTCTGCGCCGAGGTCTGCCCTCCGGGCGCGTTGAGCAGGGCGCAAAAATAAACTCACCCCTTTTCCCCTCTCTTGACAAGAGAGGGGAAACCGAGCAACGCGAGGAGAGGTGAGTTAAAATTGAAACCGAGAACAGAGGAATATGGATCGCAAAAATTACAGCGTCTTATTCTGCGGCACCGGCGGCCAGGGCGTGCTCAAGGCGGCGGAAGTCCTGGGCGTTGCCGCAATGCTGCAGGGTTACCGCGTCAAAAAGTCGGAAGTACATGGTATGGCCCAGCGCGGCGGTTCGGTCGAATCGCACCTTATCTTCGGACCGGCCGTATTCTCCCCGCTCATCATTCCGGGCGAGGCCGATTTTCTCGTCTGCTTCCATGACGGCGAGGGGAAACGGCTCTCTTCATTTCTGAAAAAAGACGGCGTCAGCTTTTTACCTTTTCTCGACGATGCCGCAAAGCTGCCTGATGCCCGTTTTGTAAACACCTTCCTGCTCGGCGTGCTCAGCGCCATGCTGCCCATCGCCGAAAAACACTGGATGACCGCGATTGAAACCGTGGTGGCGAAAAAAATTCCTGAGAATAAAAAGATTTTCGCGCTGGGAGTTGAGAAAGGGAAGAAAAGAAAATAAATATATTTGGGCACCCCGGCAAAGCCGCCTTTGCCGGCCTTGCCGTCGCTCCTTCTCCGCGCTTCCCTCTGGTCGGTCTCATCAGCTCCTCGGCACACTAACGCCTCGTCTCTGATAAGACTGGCGGTATCACTTTCGTTCTTACCGCCACGCTCCGTCCGAGCTGGTGCAAGAAATGTATCTAAACTTCACAAATAATACATCATCAGCCAATCCAGAGAAAATAATAATTACTATTTTATATAAAACCGCCACTTACAAAACACATCCTTGGGGTGCGCGGCGGGCGGGGCGAAACAACATTCGACCTGTATCCTTTCATCAATCACCTTCGCAAAGCTGATGAATTCGCGGCGGTGCATCTCCCTGCAGGAATATTCACCCAGCCCCCTTTTCAAACGCGCTTCCTGCGTGGGGCAGACCGGCACGGTGAGGACCACTTCGTCGTCGCGTTCTTCGATTTTATATTCGATCAGCATATGCCACGGATAGTAGCGCAGGGCCTTGACAAAACAACGCAGTCCTTTCTCCGCTATGCCGAACCGCTTGACGATCTCTTTCGCGGCCATGGCGCCGGCCTTGTCCCATACGCGCTCGTTGATCCCCTCGGCCGCGGTCCGGTCGAACTTCTCGCTGGTGTAAATGAACCAGAACCCGTCCGCCACCTTGTAATGCCACAGCAGGAACTCGATGTAGCTCCGGAGCTCCGCGGCGTCTGCGTTTTTTAACAGATCAAGATTCATCAACACTCTCCTTCTTTGAAGAAACTCACCCTCCATAGACATTTTCAGAATGAATGATTTCATTCTGAAAATGGCCTACCCCCTCTCTTAAAAGAGAGGGGTAAGCATTTATACTACACCAGCTTTTTTAACAAGAAATCGCGAGTTCGATCTTTTTCAAGACATCCAAAACGTTTTCAAGTATTTCTGTATTAGAAAACCGAAGGATATTTATTCCCAAGGCTTTTATTGCTTTTTCCCTAATGTTATCATATTCCTTTCTCATTTGATGAATACTACCGTCGATTTCTATTACCAATTTCACCTGATGGCAATAAAAATCAGCTATCAAAAATCTCTGTTTACCGAAATAGTTGAAAATAATTGGATACTGACGAACGAATTTCTTACCGCAAATCTGCCTATTCCTCAGGCGATCCCAAAGAATTCTTTCTGATATAGTCTGGTTTTTTCGTAATTGTCGTACAATCGGTTTTATTGGAAACGACATCTCTTATCCCTGCAACTTTTTTAAATGAACTACCCCGCAACAATCTGCTGGGTATCTAAATATGCAACTCACCCCTTCATCCCCTCTCTTACAAGAGAGGGGACACCGAGCAACGCGAGGAGAGGTGAGTTAAAGCCACAGCAAACTGCGGGGAATTTGACCCATAGCGATTAGCCACAATAATTTAAAATTAATTAATAATATCTTTCACAGGTATCCTTTTCCCCCTCTCTATCAAGAGAGGGGGCCTTCTTCGTATAGAATCGTCTATACGAAGAAGGTCTTTGGAGGGTGAGTTACTTCCACATGTCGGATCAAATAATTGGTTTCATATATTTTCTTGTTATTATGGACTTCAAACTCAAATCGTCTTTTTCGCCTGCCGGCGACCAGCCGGAGGCCATCACCCAGCTTGTCGACGGCATCAGGCGCGGTGCGCGGCACCAGGTGCTTCTGGGCGTCACCGGCTCCGGCAAGACATTTACAATGGCGAACGTGATCGAACGGGTACAGATGCCGACGCTCGTCATCTCGCACAACAAGACCCTCGCCGCGCAGCTCTTTCAGGAATTCAGGGAATTCTTCCCTGACAATGCGGTCGAATACTTCGTCAGCTTTTACGACTACTACCAGCCCGAAGCCTACATACCGTCAAGCGACACCTATATCGCCAAGGAGTCGATGATCAACGACGAGATCGACCGTCTGCGGCTCAAGGCGACCAGTTCCCTCATATCAAGGCGCGACGTCATCATCGTCGCGAGCGTGTCGTGCATTTACGGCATCGGCTCGCCCGAAGCCTATGCAGCCTCCAGCGTGACGATAAAAAAAGGCGAACGGATCGTCCGCAGGGATTTTCTGAGGCGGCTCACCGAGATGCAGTATTCGCGCAACGATGTCGATCTCAAACGCGGCATGTTCAGGGTCAGGGGCGATGTTGTTGAAATCCATCCTGCGTACGAAGAGACCGGACTGCGCTTCGAAACCTGTGGCGATCAGGTTGAGGCGATACACCGCCTCCATCCGGTCACCGGAAAGGGCATTGCCGAACTGGACGAGATCACGGTTTTTCCGGCCAAGCACTATATGACTCTGGGCATCACCATGGACCAGGCAGTGGAACAGATCCGGCAGGAACTGGAAGAGCAGCTCGCGCTGTTCAGGTCGCAGAACAAGCTGCTCGAAGCCCAGCGTCTCGAGCAGCGGACGCAGTACGACATGGAGATGATCAAAGAGGTCGGGTACGTGAACGGCATCGAAAACTATTCGCGCATTCTGGACGGCAGGGCAAAGGGCAGCAGGCCCTATTCGCTCATCGACTTTTACAAACAGCCGTTCCTCACGATCATCGACGAGTCGCACGTTTCGGTCCCGCAGGTGCAGGGCATGTACAACGGCGACCGGGCCCGCAAGGAAACGCTGGTCGAGCACGGGTTCCGCCTCCCCTGCGCGCTCGACAATCGTCCCCTCCGCTTCAATGAATTCGAGGAACTCCTGCACCATGTCGTGTATGTCTCGGCAACGCCCGGCGATTACGAGCTGAAAAAGAGCAACGGCGTTTTTGTGGAGCAGGTCATCCGGCCCACCCATCTCGTTGATCCGCCGATCGAGATCAGGCCGGCCGCAAACCAGGTCGACGATCTGATCGAACAGCTCCGGCTCACGGTGGAACGCAGGGAACGCGCGCTGGTGACGACCCTGACGAAAAAAATGTCGGAAAACCTGACCGAATACCTCGAATCGCTTGACTTCAGGGTGCGCTACCTGCACTCAGAGATCGATACGCTTGACCGGCCGGAAATCCTGCGCGACCTGCGCAGGGGCGATTTCGACATCATCGTCGGCATCAACCTGCTGCGCGAGGGCATCGACCTTCCGGAAGTCACGCTCGTGGCCATTATGGACGCCGACAAAGAGGGCTTCCTCCGGTCAACCCGGTCACTGGTGCAGACAGCGGGACGGGCGGCACGGAACATCAACGGCAGGATCGTTCTGTATGCCGACACCGTCACCGGGTCGATAAAAAAAGCAATCGACGAAAGTCTGCGGCGCAGGAACAAGCAGCTCGCCTACAATAAGGAACATAACATCATACCGAAAAGTATTGAGCGGGAAATCAGGGAGGGAATAAATCCTTACAAAAAAACCGACAGCAGCCTTGAATTATTGAACGTAGCCGAACTCACTGCCGAAAAGCCTTCCTTTCCGGGAAAGAAACCGAGTAAGAAAGAACGCGTCCTGAACCGGCGCCGGATTGCCGAACTTGAGGAAGAGATGATCTCCGCCGCGCGTAACCTCGAATTCGAGAAGGCGGCGAAAATAAGAGACGCAATTAAAAGATTAAATAAATAACTCTATCCTTTGGGCGTGCCCCCTCTGGGGTCGGCGTTCTACGGGCTCTCGCTTTCGCGAGCCGGTCCTCGTCCACTTGTGAAACTCGGACTTGCTTCGCAACCCTCCGTATGCCTCACGCAACGGCAAACATATTTTTTTTATTTGTCTATTTGTTTCCTTATTCCGATTTCAACGCGCCAGAAACTTGTAGGTGCGGGTAACGAGAAGTTTCAATCCTGCACTGACGGTGCCCACCCGCAACCTAATCAGAAGCCTTTAGCTAATTAAAATGATACTATTAATTATATGGTTGGCAGACTCAGCCATCCAGAAAAACTTATTATTCTGCATTATTTATTTTCAATAAAGGCCTTTATAATTTATTGCTTTTGCCCGGGTGGTGGAATTGGTAGACACAAGGGACTTAAAATCCCTCGGCTCTTAACGGCCATGCCGGTTCAATTCCGGCCCCGGGCACTATCGGCACGTTGTGCTGGAACAGTTTTCAAACCAGGGAAAAAGGTAGTACGTGATAATGAAACCCACGATGAGCATCGGTTCCGCCGGCATCATTGCATGTACAATCATTGCCGGTACCTGTTCTGGACAAACGGTCAACGTTCATGATGATTCCCTGGTGATCGACTCGTTACACGCCGCACCCGTATCCCGCCCTGTTGATACCGTCACCCGGCAGAAAACGGTCATCAGTCCGGTCGCAGCCGATACCATGACCCGGCAAACCAGAACAAGTACGTCCGTCCCGGTTGATACGGCGGTTCATCAATACAAAAGCAGTAAGCCTGATACAGTCGAACCCGCACCCATCATGGATACGGAAGAGGCGTCCGTGGAACCGGAGGTCCGCAAACTGTCCCCTTTTTCATCCGATCGAGTGCATTACGTGGGGATATCGTTTGATTACTTCTCCTACGCGGAAGTTGTACATCTCAGCGACATCTTCCCCGGTTATCCAGATGGTTACCCGCCGGACTTTGTCCAGGGCGCTCCAAAGAGCACGGAATACGGCCTCATGTTTGGTTTTGACTATCAGGGTTCGCTACGAAAGCATGGGAGCCCGGTCCTTTTCCGGCCCGATCTGGAAGTCCAATTCGGCATCCATCAAACCTATGACGGATCGACACAGGCCCTGCCTGTGTACGATACGCATGGCGACACGGTAGGGTTCCAGTTTCTTCCGACCAAAATTTACAAAAAAAATTATTTCGTGCAGGCCGGACTCGACGTCGGATACTGCCGTACCCATGACGCCATCGTGCCGTATTACCTGTACAGCGGAATCAAGGGGAAATTCTGGTACCGGGACATGCTCGCCGACACGACTTCCTACAGCAATCAGATCACCAGCAGCGAGATGTATTACTGGTTTTCCGCGCCCCTCGGGCTTGCGCTGTCCATACCCGTCTCCCCGGATCTCGCACTGGGCCTGGATATGTCCTGCGACCTGATGTTTTATGGACAGATGCAAATGCTCCTGTCGTCGTGGGATTCGGAACACACATGGAAAACAGTTGCACCCGCGGTCACCCTGGGCGACAGGGCCGGATTACGCGTGGAGTTTTCAATCACCTATAAAACCGCCAACGGAAACGCTTATCAATTCGCGCCTTATTTCACCATGTACTCCTTCGGCCATAGTGAAAACGAAATATCGAAGGACTATGAAGATGGCGCCTATATTCCGGGCCAGGACCTGATTTTCAGCGAACCGTCCAGCTCGACCTGGCTGCTTGGCGCCAGGTTCCGGATGGCTTTCATGTCTCCCTACACCCACACGCGGTAAGGACCTTCTAAAAGTAACCTCCTTACCCCGCATCCCTCTTCACGATGAATCAAGACCGTGCACCCCGGGTTTTATCTTTTTTCCTTGCATACTGTCCAAATGAACAGTATATTATAAAAGAACCGATTTCTACTGCGGATTTAACTCACCTCTCCCTCCGGGTTTCCCCTCTCTTTCAAGAGAGGGGATAAAAGGGGTGAGTTGCATTAAAAAGAAAGGACTTTCCATGCTGCTTCCCGCGAAGCTGACTTCCGAACAGGCGCGCGTGTATTCGTTTATCGTCGAGTGGCGCGGGAAAAAAGGGTTCCCGCCGACGGTCCGCGAAATGGCTGAAGGGCTCAACTATAAAAGTCCCAACAACGTCCGCCAGCACCTCCGCCTCATGGAAAAAAAAGGATTTTTAAAGATCGTCTCCGGCAAGGCGCGCGGGATCGAAATCAAACCGCCTTTTTCGCCGGTCGGATACGATAACGGTTTTGAAGTACCGCTTGTCGGCCGGGTCGCGGCCGGAACGCCGATCACCGCGGAAGAAAACATCGAAGGCACCGTGACGCTCGACCGCTCCCTTTTCAAGGGCGAGGGGCTGTATACCCTGCGCGTCCGCGGGGACAGCATGAAGGAGATCGGCGTTTTTGACGGCGACATCGCGGTGGTGCGGCAGAAGCCGGGCGCGTCGAACGGCGAAGTCGTGGTCGCGATTGTCAACGGCGAAGCGACGCTCAAGCGCTTTTTCAAAAAGAGCGACACCATCGTGCTGCATGCCGAAAACCCGGCGTACAAAGACATCGTTGTCGCCGCTCCGCAGAGCGTCTTTATCGCCGGAAAACTGGTCGGCGTGATCAGGAAATGCGGCGCTTGATGCGCCGCTTGATGAGCCGCGTGATTCCCCGGTACCATGGAAACCATTCAGAAGCTCCAGATCCTGTCCGACGCTTCACGCTACGATCTTGCCTGCGCGTGCGGCACCAACAACAACGACCGCCGGAAGCGGGGCCCGGATGGCGCCTGGCTTTACCCCGCAGGTCTGCCGGCCGGAGGATATTCGGTACTGCTCAAGACCCTCATTTCGAACGTCTGCGTCAATGACTGCAAATACTGTCCCTGCCGCTCCGCTGTCGACGCGCCCCGGTGCACCATCGACCCGGAGGCGATGGCCCGGATATTCATGGAGTATGTGCGGGAAAAAAAAGTGTTCGGACTTTTCCTGTCGAGCGGCGTGGTGGGAACGCCCGATCGTTCCATGGCACTGCTCAACGACACTGCCGCAATCGTACGGAAAAAATTCCGCTACCGCGGCTATGTCCATCTTAAAGTGATCCCCGGCGCATCGAACGCGGCCGTAGAAGAATCGCTGTCGCTTGCCGATGCCGTCTCGATCAATATCGAAACGCCGGGCAGCCGCCATTGCCGGCGCTTATCAACGAAGAAAGACTTCGAGCATGACATCATTGCGCCGATGAAGCTGATCAGCGGCCTCACCCGGAAGGGGATGAAATACGAAGGGGTCAAAACGACCACGCAGTTCATCGTCGGCGCTTCCGACGAGACCGACCGGGAAATAATGACCTATACCGCAGGGCTGTACGACCGTTTGAAGATACAGCGCGCCTATTTTTCCGCGTATCAGCGCGGAAGCGGCGATGCCTCGATCCCGGGAGAGGCGGGGGGCGTTACGCGCACCGACGCGAACTTCGTCCGCGAGCACCGCATCTATCAGGCGGATTTTCTTATACGTAAATACTCGTTCCCGCTGCACGAC
>JBEKUX010000049.1:0-22706 GCA_049514575.1 Chitinispirillaceae bacterium
TGTTATTTTTTGCCATAAGGGTCCGTAACTGGGTCAGCGAGCAGACCGCTACCGGCAGAGCCTTGAATCCGTCCTGAGTCAGGTCATTGTTGGACAAATCGAGTGAAACGACGCGTCCGCTGTCCCAAACCGTTACCTGTTCAATCTTAACGGTAATCAAGCCGCATTCATCAAGAATATGCCTGACAGTTGAGGTGTCGTTATAATGGGGCACAGCAACGGCGGAAGTATCGGTAACTGGCAGAGCACTTCCGGATGCCGAGTCCTTTTTTGACGGAGCCTTTATGGCCGCAGTATCCTTAACAGGCAGTATATTTTTTACTGCAGAGTCTTTCACCGATATGACATTTTTGGCCGCTGTCCCGGCTGCATCTTTTGCCGATGCAGATGACAGTACCAACGTGGAGCATAACAGTGCGAATGCCATTGTCTTCATACATGCCTCGCCATAATGTGATGATTATCTCCTGTTAAAGGGAAAATAGCTGTGGTCCTACGGCAAGTCAAGAAAATTTATCAACCATGACTTTGATGCTTCCCGTTGAACCAAGGAGGATACCGGGCAGTTTAATTTCTTCTGCCTTCTCCCCTTTTCAGACACTATTTTTAGAAACGTGGCGAAAGAAATTATATTGCGGTTAATTATCCAAAAGATACTCGATTGTCTGTTTCTTCTCAGAATACCGCTACTGGTGCCTGTTTGGACGATCCTGCTCCTCGGATGGATCACCGGCAGCGGGAATTCCAGGGTAGGCGGCCTCTTGACGAATTCTTCCGCTGCGTCCGGGCGGTTATGGCTTGGAACATTCGGCTTTTCGCTTATTGTCGCATCGATCTATGTTGTCAACCAAATCGTCGATATAGAGAGCGACCGGATCAACCGGAAACTTTTTCTGCTTCCTCACGGGTTCGTTTCCGTCCGTACTGCGTGGCTCCTTGCCGGCCTCTGTGCTGTGGGCGGTTTATCGGTCGGTAATTGGTTTTTCCCCGGCACCCCGATTTCGGTCATTTTCCTTTGCAGCCTTTTCCTCGGTGCATTGTACAATCTCCGGCCCGTACAGATGAAAAACAGCCCCTTCGGCGGCGTTTTTGCGAGTTCACTCGGTCATGGAATGCTGACGTTCCTCGTGGGCTGGTGTATTGCCGGAATTCAGGATGACAGCCGGACGTTTGTCTTTCTGACCACCGGACTGTTGTCCGGCCTTTCTCCGACGCTTGCCAATGCCGCGGTATATCTCGCAACCACCATCCCCGATGCACCCGGTGACCGTTTGACCGGCAAAAAAACCTTCGTGGTGGTCTACGGTGAAAAAAAGACCGCCGTAGCTTCCGCAGTGCTCTGCGCAGGTGCTTTTATTTCATCTTTTTGCATGCTTCACCATTACTGGGTTATGGCCATCCCTTCAGCGATCAGCCTTGTTTTCTTTTTACTATTTGCGTTTGCGGCAAAAAGGGAACATGCTTTCAAGGCCTTCAAGTGGCCGGTTTTCCTGCTTACCGTTTCTGTCGTTCTTTTTGCACCGGAATACGCCATTTTTATACTCCTGATTTTTTTTGGAAGCAAAGCCTACTATAAATGGCGTTTCAACTTCGAATATCCTACTTTAAAAACAAAATAAGCATTCAAAACGGCCCATGAATAAAATCCTGTTTCCCCTTCTTGATGGTTTTTTCCTTTTGCGGCCGGTTGTACTTATCCCGGTATGGGGATTCAGCCTTTTCGGCTATTTCAAGGGTACTAAGGGCACGATCGCCGGTCTTCCGGTTGTGTGGCGGGCGACAGACCCCATGGTTCTTGTATGGATAATGATTTTTTCGCTTTCGGTCGGCTGCGTTTATGTCTTGAATCAGATTGCAGACATTGAAGTTGACAAAAAAAACAGCGGTCTGCCGCTCCTGGCGAACGGGATCGTTTCACGCCATGCTGCATATTTTATCTCAAGTCTTGCGGCGCTTGCAGCAATAGGGGTTCCATTTTTCGGCGGCCATCCGACCATTGCCCTGTTTTCCATTGCAAGCATCGGAACAGGCGCGCTGTACAGTTTCCGGCCTTGTTATTTTTCCGGCAGACCTTTTTCCGATTTCCTGACCAATGCCGTCGGTTTCGGAATTATTGCCTTCGGAGCAGGATGGCACCTGGCGGGAAGGAAATTGGCCGATCCTGCGTTTCTTAGTGCCGCGACGCCCTATTTTCTCCTGATGTGCGCAGGCGCCATCAGCTCAACTATTCCGGACATTAAAGGGGATTCCGAAGGAGGGAAATGTACGACCGCCGTCATTCTTGGAGAGAAAAATGCCCATTATCTGGCGACCGTTTTCCTCTGCGCAGCAGTCCTATATTCCCTGGTTACCGGCGACCGTATCGCATCGGTCTGTGCCGTTGCCGCATTTCCTCTCTATCTTCTCCATGCGATACATCCGCGTAGAATATTTGCTGAATCAACCTATAAAATAGGCGGCGTATTTTGCATGGCTGCCGCTTCCTGCATTGCACCGCCGTTTGTATTATACGGGGCTACAGTCGCAGCAGTCACCTGGATGTATTTTCGATTTCGTCACGGAGTTTCTTATCCATCGCTAATTCCACGGGGAAAGCCGATAGTGTAAAAACGTATTTTTCCCCTCAGAAAAGACTATGCAATGAAACAATCGATCACTGTTTCCCTTCTGCTTTTTTTGTTCTTCCTTCAAGCATCGGCGTTTTCCATTTCGGAATCACAGCAGCATTATTCCGACAGATGCATTGCCGCAATTCTTGGCTGCCAGTACGACTCTGCCTTCTCACTCACCGATTCGGTGATTGCCGCTGATTCTTCCGACCCTCTTGCCCCGCTATTGCGGCTTGCCGCAATCGGCGTCAGAGAAGTCGATTTCGACACGCTGTTCGACACTGCCTTGTTCTTCCGCACCTATCGCCTGGCGGAGAACCGCATTGCAGCGCATGAAAAAATGTACGGTCCGTCATCGTATTCTAAAATGCTTCTCGGCTTCTGTAAAGGATTCAACTCGGCATTTTATCTGCGGGATAGGTCCTATTTCGCCGCAATGCGGAACGGTTTCAAAGCACTCAGCCTGCTCGACGAATCCCGCCAACTCGATACTACCAATGTCGAGCCCCAGTTTCTGCTTGGTCTCTACGAATATGCAAAAGGCGAACTGCGCCGGAAGCTCTGGTGGGTGCTGTTTTGGTATCCCGGCTCCAAAAAAGAAGGGACCGCCAAGCTGTGGTCGTGTGTTAATAACGGGCGCATCACCGCCGGAGCGGCGCTTTTTGCCCTCGCTGATATTTACGTAAGGGAAAATAAACCTGCAGAGTGCGCTCCGGTCATAGAACGTCTGACTCGCGATTTCCCGAAAAGCCGTTTTACCTTCTGGGCAAAAGCAAAATATATGGAATTACGGCGGCTCTATTACGAAGCGGGACTTGCATACGAGCTTCTGGCAGCGTCCTATGCAGCGGAACCCGCCGGCAGGTATAATGCGCTCCTTACGCGCAACCTGCAGGCACACATGCTGCTGCGATCAGGGCAGGAAAAAGACGCGGCCGATTCCTGCCGGGCCATTCTGCGTGAACACCCAGATGAACGATCAACGCCGATTTTCAATGACACAAGGAAACTTCTCAGGTGCATCAATGAGCGTGAAAGTCAATAATGAACTATGTGACCGCTGCGGGACCTGTATAGGCGTGTGTCCTTCAAACGCGCTTCTCCTTCTTTCCGCGTCGCTGGTCATTGATACTGTCCGCTGCACCGGCTGCAGCCTGTGCGTGAAAATCTGCCCGTTCGGCGCGTTGTCGCTTGATGACGAATTGAAAACACCGTAACGAAACGTTCTCCCCCATGCCGAACATGAACTACGACATTGCAGTAATAGGGGCAGGTCCGGCAGGCTCCATGGCTGCCCTGCACGCAGCCCGTTTGCATCGCCGCGTATGCCTTATCGACCGGAACGCCAGGGTCGGCACCCCGGTCAGGTGCGGGGAAGGCATCGGGCGTAAGAGTTTCATCGCCCATGCCGGCAGCAGGTTTGAGTGGACAAAGAATAAAATAAACCGTTCAATCATGGTTTCGCCGTCCGGAATCAGGGTCGCGATCGGCAATATTGACGAGAGCTATATTCTCGACCGCGAAAAAATGGACTTCGATCTTGCCGCCGAAGCCGGCAGGGCAGGGGCAGACCTGTTCCTGTCAACGCCGGTTGTGGCAATTCAACGC
Source organism: Chitinispirillaceae bacterium (assembly GCA_049514575.1). GTDB lineage: Bacteria > Fibrobacterota > Chitinivibrionia > Chitinivibrionales > Chitinispirillaceae > BOG-1184. Next base: position 4,218 of record JBEKUX010000049.1, read on the forward strand.
ACCGGCGACCGGAAGTATGAATGCCGTTCCCCTGACCGTACCTTCAGCGCCGCTGTCGTCATTATCGCCGACGGGGTCGAGTCACGGATCGCCCGCTTTCTCGGATGGGACACGGCACTTCCGCTGTCCGATATCGAAACCTGCGCCTTCTGCAGAGTAACGTCGCCGCTCATCAATCAGGAAACATGCGTTTTCTATGTCGGAAGCACGGTCGCTCCCGGCGGTTACGCATGGATCTTTCCGAGGGGTAAAGAAGAGGCCAATGTCGGGCTCGGTATTATCGGAACACGGAGCGGCCCGGGCATGGCAAAAGAGCGCCTGTTGAGCTTTATTGACAAAGAATTAAAAGGCATGGCTGCCATGTCTGCCGGAGGCCTGCATTGCGGCGGCGTCCCGGTAGCGCGGTGGATACGGCCGCTGGTGCGCGACGGGGCCATGCTTGTCGGCGATGCCGCCAGGCAGGTGAACAACATCAGCGGCGCCGGTATTCATTACTCATTGTTTGCCGGCAAATTGGCAGGGAGTACGGCGGCACAGGCTTTTTCATCTGAGGGCTCAATCAACTACCGGGTACTTTCGCGCTATGAAACCGAATGGGAAAAAATGTACGGAAAACAGCAGGACCGCTCGAACGCCTTGAAAGAGTTCGTGATGAAGACCGACGATGCGTTCCTCGACCGGATTGCCGCGTCACTTGCGAAAGAGCCTCCCGAACGCATGAACTATATGCGAGTCTTTGCCCGGACATTTTCCCATCATCCACTTCTTCTTCTTAAAGCAATGAGGCTCTTCGGCTGAACCGCCAATCGGAAAAAATCAGAATTATGCAGTTCGCCGTCGGATAATGGCCGGTTCACTTTTTGCCGACGAGGAAATTAATATAGGTACCTGCAGAAGTCGTAATTGCGGCAGGAGCAAGGATTGACCCGAGGTCACGACTGCTCGAATCAAGCGAATGTTTTGAAAATATCACCCAGTTGATGACTTCATAATTCCCCTTGGGGAGATCGCGCACCGTGAGCCTTAACCCGCATTCGGCCAACTCGCCGTGGCGTTTCGACGGCCGCCGCATGATATAACCGCTGCCGGACAACACCGAGCTGTCAACTTCCACATGCGTGATCCATCCATACCCCTGGCGACCGTCGCTGACAACATATCCGTTATCAGGCATGGTCCGGATCAAGGTGTCGATGGTGGCGCGCCCCGACGAAAGATCGCAGAAATATCCGATGCCCGGTATCAGAAAGTGGAAGCACTTATCGGCGACCTCCTTGCGGATCACCGGCGTCATTTCAATATAGGCGTCGCTTAAAAAACTTTTTAACCGTATCGGTATAGTGACGCTCACCGGCACCTTGACGATCTGCGGATAGCACATCTGATAGACGACTGCCCTGCTCGCTTTAATGCCGAACCCCAGTTTAAGATAGAAATCGCCCCTGCGAATAAGTCTGATGGGCCCGGCCTTGTATCTTTTAACATGGCAGACCATGCTGTTTTCGGTGTACCGGATCGGGATAAGGCCCCACAGTATTTTCATCATGATCTCCACGCGCAATTCCTTCGTGAGGTCGACATACCTTCCATTCTCGAAATCCATGACTCCGGCCTTCGTGAAATGGAAACGGTTGCGGCAGAACTGTGCATAATAGTAAGGGGTGCGCAGGTATTCCTTCGCATGGTCATAGTCACAATAGCTCTTCGTGGAAAGAGGAAGTAACGGATCGTCAATGAGCCAAACGCGCCGTTTGGCGTCTCCCCTGCTGATCGTGACAGGGACACTCCTGTCTGTTTCCAGGTACCGGCCGGTTTCAACATCCGTAGACTCCGCCGAGGCACACTCACTGTCCGCGTCTTCCCATAGAAAGACGATTTCGTCCTGCCGGTCAAGCTTTCCGTCCGCATCTCCGGCATTAGGCGACTCGCCGTCAGGACAGATGTATTCGCCTTCAGAGGTAACTTCGTCGATCTGAAACGGGACAGGATCGCCGTTGCTATTGACAAGCCGCAAGGAAGCCACGGAAGCGCCTAACAGTTCGGGGACCATGGCGCCGGTGATGACGATGGGCTCTGCAGACACCGATAGGCAACCGCTCATTATTAAAAGTGCAGTGAAAAAAAAAGTGCGGGAAAAGAATGCGGGCATGCTTGGCATGCTTGTAAAGATACATTACGATGAGGAACGCATAAAATAAAAAGGGGCAACACCTGATGGAACTTTGTCCGTCAAGCGTTGCCCCTGTCAAATAAACGTTACGGAGTCGTGAACGACCAAGCTGGAGTCCAGGCGCTCAAGCTAGCCCCTCCATTGATAATTGCGAGTACCATCCAGTAGTAGGTCAACCCATTATTAAGGGATGAACTAATGTTCACTGTATCGGTTGTCGGGTATAAGCTCGTAGCGGTTGAAAAATCAGATAATGTATCCACCTGTACCCAATAACTGGTAGCTCCAGGATACGCGCTCCATTTCAGGGTAGGAGTGACGGAAACACCGGTTGCGCCGTTAATGGGCGACAGCAGATTCGGTGCAGTTATCGTCACCGTAAGCGCTGCCGTTGTCGACGTGTCGATTCCCGCTGAGTTCGTCATTATTACTCTGAAAAGTGCACCACTATCAGCATAGTGCGCAGTAAAGGTCATGGCAGAACCAGTGCCGCCTGCAACAGGGCTCCACGTCGTACCGCCGTTGTCCATTCGCTGCCACTGATACGTCGGCGAAGGATTGCCGTTTGCAGTTACGCTGAACGTCACTAGACCGCTGTCTACCAAAGTATCCGGCGCCGGCTCCGTCGTGATCGAAGGTGCAACCAAGACGGTAAGTGTCACCGTATTTGAATAAACAAATCCTGCGGGGTTTGCAACTACTACTCTGTAATTTCCCGCATCGCCTGGTGTCACGGGATAAATAGTCAAATCAGCGGTTGTATCTATTGGTGCTACATCTAATCCCTCTAGTTGCCAATCGTAAGTCGGCGCCGGATAACCGGAAGCAACAACGTGAAATTTCGCTGAATCGCCGGCAATAACCGTGTCTGACACCGGCTGTGTAGTGATAACCGGTAAAACTTCTACCCGAAGTCTAACCGCATTTGAATTGACTGTCCCCTGGGAGTTACTGACAACCACTCTGTAAAATCCGGAATCAGTGAATGCCACGGACGAAATAATAAAATCCGAATCAGTCGCGGTAGCATTGTTGCTGAGATTCGTCCATGTCAGGCTGTCACTGCTCCACTGCCATTGATAGGTCGGCATTGGATTGCCCGTAGCGGCAACCGAGAAAAAACATGAATTGCCCACAACAGCCGGGGTCGATATCGGTTGAACCGTGATCACCGGTGCAGTTTTAGCCGGCCCTGTGGGACTTTTATTGCAGCTTAGCAACGAAACCCCGACGACCAAAAGCAATACAATGATTCTTTTAAACATGAAAACCCCCTTTTAGTTATGATGTTGATGGTAAACAACGACTCTTTTCCTAAACGACAAAACCTGATTTCCCCTTCATATTAAACAAGCGATAGATACCCTCTTCAGCGGCCCCGCTCTTCATCTTAGTCATATGGCAAAGGCGAAGAAACAGAACACACATTGTATGGCCGATTTATCGCTGCACTAAGTTGTCAATATATAAAATATAAACTTAAAAAGCAATAACAAACTCTGATATCGTCCGAAATAAACGTTCTTTTTTACGCTGCTGCGCTTACTTTGTTACCACTTCGCAAAGAAGGTATGCGCCTGCCCCGGAAAGAAAACCTATAAAAGCCAGCGGAGAAATCCTCTTTAAATACCAGAAAAAATCTATTTTCGCGAGTCCCATGCTGACAACGCCGGCAGCAGAACCGATCGCAAGCAGACTGCCGCCGGTGCCGATGCAATAGGCCAGGAATATCCAGAAATGATGGTCCGTCGGGAACCGTACCAGATCGTACATGCCCATGGCCCCTGCAACGAGAGGAACATTGTCCACAACGGCCGAGACAATTCCTATTGACAATACAAGAGCAGTGGTATTTTTTGCAACCCGTTCCAGGCCCGCGGCCCAGTCATGCAGGATACCGGAACTTTGCAATGCGGATACGCTGATCAACATCCCTAAAAAAAACAGAATCGTCGACAGGTCTATCCTGCCCAGGGTCCGGGCCATGGAATACCGGTCGTTCCCGTTGTCAGGCTCGTTTTTGTGAAGCATTTCAACCAGCACCCACATTATGCCGAACCCCAGTAAAACACCCATGAAAGGCGGCAGATGGGTTATTGCCTTAAACACAGGTACGGAAAGAAGAACTCCGATACCGGTAAAAAAAACGGCATTTCGACGGGAACGGTTTGCAACCGGTTCCGGTATATGTTTCGGGGCGACCACGCTCTCCTTTTTTACCTTCACCGTCACTGTAACAATGACCAGAGGAACGATCAGGCAAATTATGCTTGGGAAAAAAAGGTCTGCCATTATTTTTGTACTCGATATCCTCTCACCGATCCAGAGCATGGTCGTTGTCACGTCGCCGATGGGCGTCCATGCACCGCCCGCGTTTGCCGCTATGACGATCATTGAAGCAAAGAGTTTGATATCATCACGGTCTAACAGAATTTTAGACAATAATGAAATCATTACAATGGTCGTTGTAAGGTTATCGATAACCGCAGACAGGAAAAAAGCGAACAGACTGACGATCCAGAGAAGCGCTATCCTGTTCCGTGTCGTAATTGCGTTAGTGATGATGCTGAACCCGTTATGAGCATCAATCAGTTCAACGATTGCCATCGCACCCATTAAAAAGAAAAGTATCCCTGAAAAATCCCCCATTCGTTCGATCAACTGCCGCACCACCCCGTTTTTATCCGGCGAATAAATGATATAAGCCGTCCAGCAGGCCACACCCGTAAGCAAGGCTATTCCCGCCTTGTTTATATTAAACTTCTGCTCAAACATGATCGCGCAATAGCCGGCGATGAAGAGAATCGTGATTAAAGTGGTCATGATAACGTATTGAATCTACGGAGACGGTTTTTAAAAGGTTTTGAAATAACGGACAGATTGGATGGCGGCCCGACCACCCGCGAATCCCTGCGACAGCAGGCGCTGTCACACCCTTATTGTCATCGAACCTGCTTTTAATTTAACCAACTAAGCGATAAATGTCAAGAATAATCAAGACATAAAAAGAAAAAGCCCGTCGAGACGGGCCTCTTCTTTTTAATCTTTACGATAGCTAAAAATTCGATTACCAGATATGTACACTGCCCGGTAAATACCTACCGTTTCTTCGGCCGGAAAAGGGAAACAAAGAGCGCGCCGAAAGCCGTTAACACCGCTCCCCACCAGATGGGCGCATGCAGATGGGCGAGCACTGTTGGCGGAGGATTTGAAATTTCGGTAATCCCGGTCACGAAGATCAATATACCGTAGATGAACATGATGATACCGACGAAAAACCACACGGGAATGAGATGATGTTGTTCTTCTGCCATTTTTTTTCTCCTTTAAAGGTTGTTACGGAGTCCGATCGATATCCTTGAATAACGAGGGACTCTGCCCCTCGTCTCAATCTTCTTACCAGAAAATAACCTGCAAAACCAGGAACAGCGCCAGGGAAATCGCCGCATAAAAAATGGGTCTTTTCCAAATCGGTAAATGTCCCTCGCTCGGCAGTTTGGTGCAACCGTAAACCAGGCCCTCGAGTTCCGCCTCAGGTTTAGGTTTGGTAAGCAGGCTTACGACCACGGTCACAATAACACAGACGATCCAACACCACAGGGCCCGGTACATATTTTCCGACATGTCCTTTGCATGGGGCGAAAGCGCAATCCAGGAGAGTTTGCTTGGATCGATTTTTACCAGTGCCCACATGCCCACGGAAGAGAGCGTTCCCGCTACAAGTCCCCAGAACCCGCCTGCGGCTGTTGCCCGTTTCCACATTATACCCACCAGCACGGTTCCGAAAAGAGGCGCCACAAAGAAACTGAAGAGGGCCTGGACGTAATCCATGATGCTCTTGAATTGCATGACCAGTAAAGCGGTCATGATGGAAATCACAACGCCGACAACGGTGAGAATACGTCCCATTTTAACGTAGTGTGCGTCCGACGCTTTTTTATTGATATATGAACGGTAGATATCATACGTCGTGACTGTGGTAAATGCGCTTATCTCTCCGGCCATGCCGGACATGAAGCCTGCCATGAGTGCCGTGATTCCAATGCCTAAAAGCCCTGGACCGAAATACCGCGCCAGCATTAGAGGCAACACTTCATTATAACTATGTTGGCCGGCAGTTACGGCGCTTTCGGGAACCAGATGAATGGGCAGGACAGCCAGAGCCAGAAGTCCGGGCAGAATCACGATAAACGGAACCGCCATCTTGAAAAAAGAACCGATAATGGGAGCGAGCTTGGCGGCACGAAGGTCCTTGGCCGTCAATACGCGCTGAACGACCAGAAAGTCCGTGTTCCAATATCCGAAGGAAATTACGAATCCCAGCCCGAGAACAATTCCCGTCCAGTGAATTCCCATCGGATTGCCCGTGAAGGTGCCTATTGACCGCCATATATGCGTATAGTCGCCGACCGGGAAATTCTGATGTATGCGGGCAACCATTCCGCTCCACCCTCCGGCGTCGATGAGGCCGAAGATGGGGATAAGTAGCGCGCCGAACCAGATGAGGAAGAACTGCATCACCTCGTTAAACACCGCGGAGTAAAGTCCGCCGAGGGTAACGTAGATCCCTACCGTCACAGCGGAAATACAGATGCTGAAATAGATGTTCCAGCCTAAAATTACTTTCAGGATCAAGGCCATGGCGTACATGTTGATGCCTGACATCAGAACGAACATAACAGAGAAACAAATAGCATTGAACCCGCGGGCGCCTTCGCCATAACGCAGCTTCAAGAATCCAGGGACGGAATGTGTTTTCGAAATGTAATAGAACGGCATCAATATAATACCGAGGAACAAAATGGCGGGGATGGCGCCGATCCAATACCAGTGAACCGCCAAGATGCCGTATTGATAAGCGGCTCCTGCCCAGCCCATGAGTTCAAGTGCCCCGAGGTTGGCCGAGATGAAAGCCAGACCCGCGACCCAGGCGGACATCTCACGTCCCGCAAGGAAGAATCCCTCGCCCTTGCTGGCGTAACGTTTCAGGTAAATACCGATGCCGATGACCATAGCGAAGTAAATCGCAATGATGGCCCCGTCCACCGGGCTGAGCGAAATGAGCTTCGCGGTAACCTCATGCATGACGCCTCCTTGATGTAAATGTAGAATCGGTCCTGCTTTTTACATTTTATACAAACAGTTTAGAAATATAGGGATTTTATAGTTTAAAAAGCAAGGAAAAAATAAATATTTATAAAATTTGTTAGTGCGGTGATTATTATGTTGCCGCTTGAAAAGTAAAAAATCATTTATCGATACGTTAAACGAATGTTTTCAACAACGAAAAGACAAGTATCAATAATTGTTGGACATGTCAAAAATATGCTCCCGAAATTCATTCCGGCGATGATTTTTACCATACGCAAGAATCAATTTAAAAAACCGACTATTTCTGTTGTAAAAAATAAAGTTTATTTATTATGTTAACATTAATATCCATTCTTTGTAACATGCTGATTTTATTTATATTAGTATTTTCCATCCGGCACAATAATTGCTATTCTTTATACGAAGTAATAAATGAAGGGAGCAAAGCATGATAGTAGATAAAAATGTAATCGTTCCTGATGATATCGCGCTTGAACTGTATCTTAAAGATATAGCGCGGAACAAAGCATTAACCAGTGAAGAGGAGGGTACGCTCGCTGCCAGGATAAAAAAGGGAGATAAGCTGGCCCTCGACACCCTTGTTAAAGCAAATCTGCGGTTTGCGGTAAGCGTTGCGAGGAAATACCAGAACCAGGGAATTCCCCTGAGCGAACTCATCAGTGAAGGAAATATCGGATTGATCAAAGCGGCGAAACGTTTCGATGAAAGGAAGAATTTTAAATTCATCTCCTATGCCGTCTGGTGGATCCGGCAGGGAATCCTGCGGGCTCTTGCCGACCGTTCACGAATTACAAGGATCCCTTTGCACCGGATCGGGGGCATTCACCGCGTGCATATCACCCAGAACCGGCTTGAGCAGAAATACCGGCGCCTGCCTTCCACAGAGGAAATCGCCCGCGAAGCCGGCATGAACAAAGAAGAGGTCCGTACGCTCCAGTCGATCAGTAACCGGTCTGTATCTCTCGATTCTCCGGCCAAAGATGAAGACGGCTCGCAACTGATCGATCTGCTCCGTGATGAAAATCAGGAGATGCCCGACAATCATATGATCGAAATGTCCCGCCAGGAGGGGGTGCAGAGAATTCTTGATGCGCTTGAAGACCGGGAGCGCGATGTTTTGAAGCTGTATTTCGGCCTCGGCGTAGAAACGACCCATACGCTGGATGAAATAGGGTCCCAGCTGAATCTTTCGCGGGAGCGGGTACGGCAGATCAAGGAAAAGGCCATTCACCGGTTGAAGCACTCATATCTCCGGAACCGGCTCAAAGTGGCAGCGGATTATTAAAATCAAAACTCCCCTGCCAGTGCGACTCGGTTTCCTTCAATTATTAAACCGACCTTTTGAGGAGAATTCAGCGGTTTCTTTGCGAAAAGACGAAACCCGAAAAAGAGGTCAACCGCCGTAAATGCGGTCGCGCATCCTCCGATAATGACATCTCGTTGCATAGCGCTCCAATGGTTGTCGAATTCCGTTTGTGTGGCAGGTAGTTCATATTGGCTGTGTTCGTGATGGGCTTCGTAAAAAAAATACCCTGCAACCGCAGCACTTACCACTCCGGTCGCGGTCAGGATAGATGCGAAAACGACCCGATTATGCCTCTGCTGTTTTTCATCTAGTTTTTTATCATTGATCTCGCCTTTTTCCAACTGCGTTTCAAGCTTGGCCTGCCTGAAAACGATAGTAATGTTCGGAGGAACCTCCAAAGTATCGATCACCATCTGAGGGAATTTTTCAAGTGCGACCCTGAAAAATTCTTTTGCCTTATCGATCAGGTCAAGCATGACATAGGAGAAGCCGAGATACTTGTACGCCTCCGCTTCCTCACGCCGGTCGGAAACAAGCGGTAAAAGCGCCTTGATACTGTCGGCGGCTTTCTGGTACTCGCCGTCCTGATAATACGAAACGCAGGTATCCAGCCGTGCTTTTGTTGACCCGTCGGCGGAAACAATCTGCGCCGTCATGAGAACGATAAATCCCATGATCAGTACTGACCGGTTCACGAAAAAATCCCCCTTGAAAGAAGTTAATTGCTCTATAGTATGTATCAGGGCTGCATAGCAAGTCAAGATTGCCGGAGGCTGAACAAAGCCACACTTGATGGTGATGCTTCGAGGAACTCCGGGCAGGTACAACAACACCGTATCAAGAGCAAAACAAAGAACCGCTAATAATTAACCTGCGCGTCAACTCCAATACGGAACAAATCTACTGGTACTGGTTTTCTCTCCAGAGTAAAATCTCCATAGCAATTCAGCAGCAACCAATCTTTGAGAAATGTGATCGTCCGGAGCGACATAATGGTCCGGTTACGGTAGAAATCCTGGAAGCGGTATGCCTTCGTCGTATATTTATTTGGATCTGACGCAGTATCGAAAACGCTGTAAAACGAATCAAACACATTCGATCCGGCGCCCTTTCCTTTCCAGACCTGCTGTATCGACAGCCCGCCGCCGATTCTTTTTGATAATTGACAGGAGAAATCAAGCGTTATTGCCCGGGAATGGGGCCCCAGCTCGTTACCCAGCAACTGGCCGAAATTGACCGGATAGTTACGCGTCTCATCCGTTTGAGTAGCAGATGACGTCGTGTATACCCACGGTTCAATCTGCACGATTTCAAGCTTAATAGCGGATGTATGGAGGGCAGGTACCGGATTAAAAAGCTTTACACCGAAAAGCCCTCCCCATTTATCTCCCCATGAAGTATTGCGGAATATGCCGAGCAGGTTTGAAAGATCATCTATCAAAAACTCGCCGTAGGCCGTCCATCGTTGATTGATCAGGAGTTTCCCGTCAAATCCCATTATTCTGTTGTCAGGAGATCCGAGAAAACGCTCGGTAAAATAAAAAGGCACGAATGGAAGGAAATAGGCCGGCTCGATCTCTCTGTTTGAAATGACCGCATCGGAAAAACCCAGCGACAGCCAGCGCCGAGGGGTATAGGTTATGTGCTTTGCATAAATGACCCGCCGCTGTTCGTAGGTGTCGCCGGTCAGTTTTCCGATAAGAAACGTATAGTTCAATGTTCCGAAAGTTTTATCCAGTTTCATGTGCAGGAAAGGGCTGCCGATTCCCGAAAACATCAGTCCGGATGAGTCGGCATATCCCCACGAAACACGGTCGTAGCCGAGCTTGATATCGCACCATGATAAAGGAATCTTCATGTAGGCCGTAAAATCGTCGTGACCCTTCAGATGAGCCGTGTCTGCCCCGATGGGAACATAAAGCTCATGTAACTGCGGGTCGCCGCTGTCGCTCCGCGACCATTCCCGGCGCGTGCTGTATTCAGTCAAAATACTTCCGTTGAAATACACAAGGACCCTGCCGATCGTAGAGTATAGACGTAGACCGGCACTCGACCCGTTATAGAATTCGTGACGTTTCGAAATGCTGTCGATACCGGCCGTAGTAAAACCAAGCGGAGAATAATTGCTGTCCTGGATGCCGAAAGAAGTGCTGACATGCGGATATGCATACGTCCGCCATCCGTCGAAATCGAACTGCGCCGGGACCTTGCACTGAAGCGTCCCCGAATCGGTCTTGGCAAATCTTCGCAGGTAGAAATTGTTTATCGCGGTATCGGCGCAGAGGCTTGTTCGCTCCGCATACACGAGCAGGGAACAGACCTGCGCTTCGGTAAAGGGCCTGCTCGAAAGACTGATGTCATTAACACGGCCGGGGAAAGCAAGCATGTCGAGATAACGATAGACCGGTTCGTTGAGTGGAACGTCATAAGAGGCATTTTGTGCTGGAACGGTTGCATATAAAAATATTCCCGCCACTATACCGAGTGACGTTTTAACCCTTATCCTAATTTTTCGGAAAGCAATCATAAGCAGCCCTGGTTCCGCCAAACCTTAGTAATGCCTTGTGATTTTCGTTAAAATACCATGTTCTTGTCATATGAATCAACAAATCCCTCGTAAATTCCAGGAAAGATTGAAAACAAAATTTCCACAACATAAATTGTAATGGATATGAAACCCAAGCTTTTGCTCCATGTCTGCTGTGCGCCGGACGAGGCGTATGTAGTGCATACGCTGAAAGAAGACTATGACCTCGCCTGTTTCTTCTGCAACCCTAATATCACTCCGTCCGAAGAATATGTTCTCAGGCTCAGCGAAGCTCGAAACGTGGCAGGAAAGTATGGCGTATGTTTTTTTGCTGATGACTATCTCCCGGACGTCTGGGAGAGCTCAATTGGTGACGCCGCAGATACCGCGGAAGGCGGGGAACGGTGCAGGCGCTGTTTTCTGCTGCGGCTGCGCCGGACAGCGGCCTTTTGCAAGGCCATGGGGTGGCCGTCGTTTACGACAGTCATGAGCATCAGCCCTCATAAAAACGTCGCAGTGCTTAACGAATGCGGCATGGCGTCCGCGCGCGAATCCGGGGTGCGGTACGAGCCGTTTGACTTCAAGAAAAAAGACGGTTTCCGCAACAGCACGGTCCTCAGCAAACAGCTCGGCCTGTACCGGCAGGATTACTGCGGATGCCTGTTGAGCAGGAACGAACGTGATTTACGAAAGCAAAAGGCCGTTAAAGCAGCAAAAACGTGAGAACTCTTCCTTGCTCCGCAGCAAGGGGGGATATATTTTCGGTGATAATTTCCGGGGCGTAGCCCAGCCTGGCTTAGGGCACCAGAATGGGGTTCTGGTGGTCGCTGGTTCAAATCCAGTCGCCCCGATTATAAAGGGAGAGGCACTGTTGGTGCCTCTCCCTTTATAACTTTATCGGTGGCATCGGGAAGCAAACACCCGTTCAAAGCGAAACGAAGTGAGCTTAGGAGCGTTTGTGCGAAGCACAAGTTTCTTCTTTTACGCTCCAAATCCAGTCGTTAGGCCCGCAGTTCTCACCTCTTATCCCCGTGCGCCAGTGGCATCGGGAAACAAACCCCGTTCAAAGCGAAACGAAGTGAGCTTAGGAGCGTTTGTGCGAAGCACAAATTTTTCTTCCTACGCTCCAAATCCAGTCGCCCCGACCATTACAACAAAGGCTGGACTTTTGTCCAGCCTTTGTATAATCCGGCCGGCGGTGCGGGAATGTAAACGACTGTTTTCCTATTCCTCGCAATGACATTTTTTCGCAATCGAATGGAACCGGTAGGCCTCATCGTTCCCTACTGCTTTCTTGGCCGCGGCCTTGAAATCCTCGCAGTTCTTGAAGCCTTCCTTTCCAAGGCATTTTTCAGTATTCACGGAACAGCCCGGAAGCAATAAAGAGACGGCAACAATCGACATCATCAAAAATTTTATCATAATGAACTCCGTTCTGAAAAAAAAGGACTTTTGTTCATCCAATGAATTCATTTATAAAATCGCACTTCCATCAATCAAAGTCAAGTACCGTTTTTTTATAGGCGCGCTGGATGTATCTTATTTCAAATTACAGCTATGGCAGAACAACAGGAAAAAATTCCTCTTGACGCAGTAAGCGCCTCGATTTTTTTAATCGGCGAAGTGCTCGGCCGGACGTGGCGGTTTTCACTGACCTGCCCTGATACGTGCGATCCGTTTCACGACCGCGGCACGTGCCGCATGTATGCGTTCTGGCACTCCCATCTGCTCCCGCTTGCTTTCTATTTCAGAAACACCGCCAAGACCGCAGTGATATCCGAAAGCAGAGACGGCACAAGGGCCGCGGCCGTAGCGAGAGCGTGGGGCCATGCCGTAATCCACGGTTCATCGAGCCACGGCGGCGCACTCGCGCTGCGGACATGCGTCCGTGAACTGCGCAGCGGCGGCGTCATCGTCATCACACCGGACGGGCCCAAAGGTCCGCGCGAGATAGTCAAAAAAGGCGTTGCACAGATCGCGCTCCTCTCCGGCGCTGCCGTATTTCCAATCAGCGTTTTTGCTGAACATTCCTGGCGGCTGAACTCCTGGGATGGCTTCATGATTCCAAAACCCTTTTCCCAGGTCACGATCCGCATCCACGACCCTCTTGATCCCGACGCCAGCAGCACGGAAAAAAATCCGGTAGACCATTATACGGAACGCATCCAGAAAGCCCTGACGTTATGATTTCGTCCCCCGGCACATGGCCTCGTAACGTTTACGTATGTATTCCCGCTTTTCAGGCATCTGAATCACTGGCCAAATTTCTGCCTGAACTGCTCGCGATGGTTCCTGCAACGCACGTTTGCGTCGTTGATGACGGGTCCACCGATGCCACGAATGACCTTTGTGTCAGAAGCGGTATCCGCTGTTCAAGCCATACGGAAAACCGCGGCAAAGGCGCCGCGCTCGCCACCGGATTCGCCGCGCTCCTCAGGCAGGGCGCCGACGCAATCATCACCATGGATGCGGACGGCCAGCATGCGGCAACCGATCTGGGGCTTTTCCTCGAAGAATATCGTTTGCATCCCGATGCCGGCATATGCATCGGGCAGAGGACCAGGACAATGAGCAGCATGCCGTTCATGCGGATCGTTTCCAACACCATCACCTCCTGTATTTTAACATGGTTGTGCAGGGTGCCGATTTCAGACAGCCAGTGCGGATACCGCCTCTATTCCGCCGCGTTGCTAAAAAAGCTCACTATAAAATATCCCCGTTTCGAAATGGAGTCTGAGGTCATTCTCAAAGCCGCAGGGCTCGGTTTTCCCATCCGCTTCGTAAAAGTGCAGACATTATATTTCAAGAGCACGAGCCACATTTCCCATGTTGCAGATACGCTGCGATGGATAAAAGCCGTGCTTGCAATCCGGTTTTCTCCCGGTAAATCCGGCGTAAAAAATCCTTGATACTTTTGGTCGATTACCATTGCTGTTTTTCTAATAACAGGCCTTATGGAATATCGGACTCCGAAATCCGTTGAAAGTCTTGTCAAAACGCTCCGCAGCAAAGGCATTTCTGACGAACGGGTGCTTGAGGCGTTCCGCAAAGTGCCGCGCCATCTGTTTGTCGACGGCGCAATGTATGCGCAGGCGTACGACGACGATGCGCTGCCGATCGGCGGCGGACAGACCATTTCGCAGCCGTATGTCGTGGCGCTCATGACCCAGCTGCTTGAGCTGAAAAAAGACGAAAAAATTCTGGAAATCGGGACCGGGTCAGGATTTCAGACCGCCATTCTGGCGCAGTTTTCACGCAGGGTCTATACGGTCGAATGCCAACGCGATCTCGCGGAGATTTCCCGCCGCCGCCTTCGCGATATGGGGTTCGAAAACATCGCTTTCAAGCACGGCGACGGCAGCACAGGATGGCTGCAGCATGCGCCCTATGCAAAAATCATGGTCACGGCTGCGGCGCCCGTGGTCCCGGAAGTGCTTATCGAACAGCTCGAACAGGGCGGCCGCATGATCATCCCGATCGGCGACCGGTCGCATCAGGAACTGACCGTGTACGACAGGACCGAAAAAGGCTTTGAAAAACGGAGCGAAGGAGGCGTTATTTTCGTCCCGCTCATCGGCAGACACGGATGGCAACAGGAAGGATAACAATCAATCATGGGAATCACCGAATTTCTTGCCCACTATGCAACCGCCTTTATCGACAAAACCGGCTATGCCAGCGTTTTCGTACTCATGGTCATGGAAAGCATGGTATTGCCCGTGCCGAGCGAAGCCGTCATGCCGTTCGCCGGGTTTCTGATAGCGGAATCAAAATTCTCCTTTGCACTGGTCATTCTTTTCAGCACGGCCGGCAGCATCATGGGGTCGCTCATTTCCTACTGTATCGGCCGTTACGGCGGAAGACCCTTTATCGACCGCTTCGGCAGATACCTTCTGCTCGATCATGATGACCTGACCGCCACAGAGAAGTTTTTCAACAAATATGGTGAGGTAACCATCTTCATTTGCCGGTTTATTCCGGTGGTCCGGCACCTTATCTCCATTCCCGCAGGGACCGGGAGAATGAATATCGTGAAATTCTCGATCTATACGGTCGCCGGCGCCGGCCTGTGGAACGCGTTCCTTGCGGTGTGCGGGTACCATCTGCGGAAAAACTGGGACACGGTCATGCACTACAGCAGATATATCGACATTGCCGTGGTGCTGTTATTGGTAGCCGGTGTGGCTTTTTTCATTACCAAGCACCTGCTACGGCGGGCCCGATCTTCGGCATAAAAAGAACACTGCGAATTACTTTCCGTTCCTTCAAACCGATTCCTTTTGTAAGGATTCACGTTTTTTCGATTTGTTAAAAAAAAGGCAAAAAACGTGCTTTTTTGCCTTTTTGTTGTTATATTTACTATAGTATGAATAAGTTACTGTTAGTGCTGCTACTCTGTTCCATTTCTTATGCGCTCAATGCACCGTATCTGATAAGCGCAACAGCGATAAGCGACAGCAGCGTGCAGTTGGCCTATCGTAATAATGATGCCGCAACAACAGGGTTTATAATTCAACGAAAAGATTCGACGGCGACCATATACCATTTCATCGATTCGGTGAAATCACCGACACAGCTTACTTACACGGATATAAAGGGATTGCTGCCGACCACGCTCTATACTTACCAAATTATCGCATATGACGCGACCGAGGTGTCTGATACGTCGAACAGCGTGCAGGTAACGACACTGGCAACGGTAGCAATCTTTAAACAACCGTCGGTTTATCTCTCCTGGTATTACGACAACTCTACTGCGGTGAAAATAATAATTTTTGATAGTTCCAACTGTGAAACAGGATATCGTATTTATCGTGAAGATGGATATTCCTCTTCCTTCAGTCTGATTGCTCAGCTTATAAGCGCCAATCCAAATAACATGGACTCGATTATCTGGTATGATAGTACGGCATCGTTCAATAAGTGGTATAATTATGAAGTCGCAGCATATAAAAGCGATGACTCTCTTTTCTCCAATCCCTGTTCAACCTACACTTTTCATAGTATTCAGCCACAGAACATAGTGCTGTTCCAGAAGCTCAGCGATTTTCCTGTGTCAGATTCCGCAAACTGGTCGGCAAAGGCAGGTGATTCGATTATCCTCAAGGAAAACAATTCACCAGCAGGCAAATTTTCGGTGATAAACGTCAGCAACACGGCGCATCCGAGTTTTGCCGGTTATATCGACTCAACCGCAGCGAAATCATATCCATTACAAACCTTAGTACCGGAGTTTCTTAACTTCGGGGTTTTTAACAGTTACAATTACCCGGGAATGTTTCCGGCCAGAGAATCGTTTAATTCCAAGGTAATGCCTTATAAAGACAGAATGTTGGTCCTGCAGGGTGACACGTTATGTATGTATCGAATTGTAGGTAATAATCTCGTCGTTGTGGATTCGCTGTTTCTCGTTTTGGCTACGCAGTATCTTCACGGGGGTAATTCTCCAACCCCAAGTGGTCTAACATTACTAAACGATACATTGTGCATTGTGCGGTACGATGAACTATCAGGGTATAGTGGTTTTTTCTTCTATTGGTATTTCCAGCCACTTTATCTGTCTGCAAGTGGGTTTATATCGTTGCCTCTATATCAGTATGCCTCAACTTATAACGTTAGTTACTCTTATTGGTTAAATATTCGTGCGTTTGATGATAGTACCATCCTCTTTTCAACAAATTATTCTTATAACTGGGTCATTGGAAATGACACTTCAAATTTAATCATTTATAATGCCCCTTCAAACCGTAATATAATCATACCCCCCTCCATTATTCATGCCAGATCATTCAATACAGGCTATTATCTTTCTTCTACGGAAAATCTATACATTTCCGGTGACTCTTCCACTAAGGAGCTGATATTCGCATCAGATGTCAGAAATGCAAATAGCTATCAAACAGCTCGTGCAAACAATGCTATCTACAGGGACAGCATTCACACAAGGAATACCCTTCAGAACATTTTACTCGATACTCTCAACAAACAAATTTTCCTGATGTTCACTAATAACATGTCGATTCTCAGTTATCAAACTGCTAACGGAGTTATTTCTAAAGCTAATAAAATAGCTTCATCAAAAGGCCTTATGGTTCTCTCGTCCGTTCATGTATCAGGCGTTACCATTGTTCTCCCGAGCCATTCCTCCTCATCACCCGCCGACCTCTATTTCTACGACCTCTCAGGCCGTGTCGTTGATAGATTGCTCGGAGTCACCTCCAACGCCGTGCTCTGGAGGCCGAAGACGAGGTCGATGAGCTGTTACATCCTCATGGCCAGAATCGGCGGGGAAAAATATACGAAGAAATTTATGGTAAGATGAACCGCGAATCGGTAAATCTTTTTTCTGATTTCAACGCAACTGATACTTGAGGGTGGGGGTAAAACGACGTTTGTTTCAGCAAAATGGTGCCCGCCCCCTACCCAAGCAGGAGCCTTTAGCCAAAGAAAAGATATTTATTATTTCCTATTATAACCTTTCCTTCCCTTTTCCTGATTGACTCTCCTTTCCGTTCTTTCGTATTTTAAGTGATTATTCTCGTAAAAATCATACATTCCGGGCGATTAGCTCAGATGGTTAGAGTACTACCTTGACATGGTAGGGGTCACAGGTTCGAATCCTGTATCGCCCATTGTGTTTCAGCTCCCGCATCCATTCCGGCTCTTCATCAGCGGAAGAAAGGAAGGGGGTCTAAAAAGTACGCTATAACAGCGCCCGGAAGGCTTTCAAACGTAACCGGAAGCCCGGGCCTGGAAGCCCGGGCTGATCGGATGATATGAAGATCACTTTACCAGATGGAAAAATGCTCGACCTCGCCCAGGGCGCTACTGCGCGCGAGGCGGCAGGCGCTATCGGCCGCAGGCTTGCGGAAGCGGCCCTTGCGGCAAAGATCAACGGCGTTCCCGTGGACCTCTCCGCTCCGCTCCATGACGGCGACACGCTGCAAATCCTCACGTTCGATTCACCTGAAGGCAAGTCGACCTACTGGCACTCCTCCTCGCACGTGCTTGCGCAGGCGGTGCAGGAACTTTTCCCGTCAGCAAAAATCGCCATCGGCCCGTCGATTGACAACGGGTTCTACTACGATTTCGACGTTGAAAAAAACTTTTCAGCAGAAGACCTGGCGAAAATCGAGGAACGCGCAAAGGAAATCGCGGACCGGAAACTGCCGATCGAACGCAAGGAACCATCTGTCGACGAGGCCCGCAGGTATTTTGAATCAAAGAAGGAACCGTACAAGCTCGAACTTCTTGACGGCATAACAGGCAAACCGAGCATGTACCGGCAGGGCGAGTGGCAGGACCTCTGCCGCGGCCCGCACGTGCCTGACACCGGATATATCAAGGTGTTCAAGGTACTCTCCACCGCGGGCG
>JBEKUX010000050.1:0-22060 GCA_049514575.1 Chitinispirillaceae bacterium
GGTCTCAATACGTAAGCAGTCTCCGGGTCGTACAACACCGCGAAAGCGGACGTTATCAATGCCGAGGAACAGGATCGTCTGGTCCTGTGTCGGTGCGCTGGAACGAAGTTTTCGTGCGTAAAGTTCCATAATGCCACCGGCCTGGGCAATGGCCTCAATCTGCAGCACCCCCGGCATAATGGGATTGCCCGGAAAATGACCCTGAAAAAAAGGCTCATTAAACGAAACGTTTTTAATAGCGACAAGGCTCTTCCCCGGATCAACCTTGACGATCTTATCGATAAGAAGAAACGGATAACGATGCGGCAGCATGTCCATGATTTCATTCCAGCTTATCCGCGAACCCGCCATTTTTTCCTGTCGTTTGTTGACATAGGCCCGTATCATCTTTGCAAGCTCGATGTTTGCCGCATGACCGGTACGTGCCGCTTGAATGTGTCCGAGAAGCGGTTTGCCTAAGAGGTAAAGGTCACCCATCAGGTCAACTACTTTATGTCGGCAGAGTTCATTAAAAAAACGGAGTTTGACATTGTTTAAAAAGCCATTATCTCCCCTGTTAATCGGTCCTTTTTCGTTAAACAAAGTACGGATATATTCTATATGCTCCGCCGTCAGCTCAACATCCTGTACCACGACAGCGCTGTCGAGTGAACCTCCTTTTATCAATCCCTGCTCCCTTAATTTTTCGACTTCGGAAAGAAAACAGAATGTTCGGGCAGGTGCAAAATCCTTTACATAATCGTCGATCCTAAAAAGCGTGGTATGCTGCGCCCCAAGTTGCGGGTGCTTGTAGTCGATCATGACCGTGACGCAGAATGACTGGGACGGCAGGATGCCGACAGCGATATCTCCTTTTGTGTATACAATTGGCTCGTCAATGGTGATATATTCCCGCGGCTCCTGCTGTTCAACGATACCAACCTTCTGAATCAACTCAACGTAGGGAAACGCGCTGCCGTCCATGAGCGGTAATTCTGGCGCTTTGACCTCAACGCGGCAGTTGTCGATCTGAAGCCCGGCAAGTGCAGACATGCAATGCTCTGTCGAATGGACTGATACACCACCCTTGCCGATTGCTGTACCGCGCGACAGATCAACGATATTCTCGATATCAGCCTTAATTTCCGGCGAGTTACTTATATCCGTCCGGTGGAATTTAATGCCATAATTTTCTGAGGCTGGGTGGAGCGTTACCGTGGCCGCAGCACCGGTATGAAGACCAACGCCGGTAAGTGAAACGCTTTTTCCAATTGTATGCTGCATTGGCATAATTTCATCTCCTCTTCAGCTCATCGATTTCTTTCCGGAGCCTTTTTACTTCCTTGATTAATTCAGGAAGGCGCGTTTCAGCGGCTTCGATCCTGCGCATGGTCATGATATCGCGCGCCGGGTAACCGGTGACTTTTTCACCCTGTTTGACATCATTTGAAACGCCTGCCTTTGCGCCGACAAACGAATCATCGCCGATTTCGATGTGTCCCACGAATCCCGCCTGACCGCCTATCATAACCCGTTTGCCGATACGCGTACTGCCGGAAATACCCGTCTGCGCCGCGATTGCGGTATCATTGCCGATAACGACGTTATGCGCCACATGAACGAGGTTGTCGATTTTCACCCCTTCCAGAACCACCGTCGCATTGAAATTCCCTCTGTCAATTGTTGTACCGGCGCCGATATCAACATCATCCCCGATTACGACGTTGCCAAAACAGGGAATGCGGACAAATTTGTTTTTTTCACGCGCATTCCCGAAGCCGTCGCTTCCGATGACCGCGCCGGACTGAATAATAACACGGCTGCCTATGATTGATTTTGCTCTGATTACTGCTCCGGAATCGATGCGGCAGCATTCGCCGATTACGGTATCGGCTTCTATTACACAATGTGCACCAATCCGGCATTGCGCCCCTATGGAAACATTTGCTCCAATAACCGAGAGAGGCCCTACCGAGGTTGAGGGGGCGATTTTCGCTGTCGGATAGATTATGGCCGAAGGAGCGATTCCTTTGTTCCACAATGGACTTTTGTCTTCAAAAACCTGGGCGACTTTCGCATAGCCGACATAAGGATCGTCGGTCTCAATACAAACCTTACCGGCGATAATTTCGCCTTTCTGCACGATCACTGCTGCGCATCGACTTGCTACTACCGCAGGTTGAAAATCTTTTTTTGCTAAAAACGTAATCTGGTTGCCATCGGCACTCTGTGGCGGTGCAATGCCGGTAATTTCCACGTCGTTTACTCCCAGTGGCAATGAAGCCCCGAGGGTCTTTGCAATCAGCGACAGCTTCAAATCTTATTTCTCCTTGTTAAGAAGCATTAAAACACGGTCAGTCAGATCGTATTTCGGCATTGCATACACGATACCGCCGGAGTGTGCATCAAAAATAAAATCGTAATTTTCTTCTTTAGCAATTTTCTCAATAATTCTGTTGACCTTTTCGACGATGGGCTTGCTGAGTTCTTCATTCTTGGAGTAGGCCTCACCCTTCTGGCCGAATTTATCCTGCAGAAACTGTTGATACTGAGCATATTTTTGCTGCAGCGAATCTTCAAGTTCTTTCTTTCGCTCAGCACTCAACAGAAGACTCTGCTTATCGATCCGGTCCTTAAGTTCAGTTAATTCATTCTTACGCTTCGAGGCCTCCTGTTCCCACTTGGCGACTTCTTTATTGAGTTTGTCGGCCGCCTCTTTGGCACCTTCATATTTGACGAGAATCACATCCGAATTGATGTAGCCGACTTTGAGCTGCGCCGAAACGGATACCGCCATCACACAACCAGCCATCATTGCTGCAACAACTGCGCTGTTACGCATGAAACCTCCTTTTGGTTATTTGCTGAATAGTTGGTTTTATAATTTTCAGAATCCTCTGTTCATGAGAAAATGCATTTTGAATACATCTGGATTGCCGCCAAAGGCCTTAAGGTGATCATCGTCAAGCCTCCAGGCAAAATCAAATCCCATGATGCCCATCATTGGAATATTGAGTCTTAGACCGAACCCCACACCTTTATAGAGATCGGAAAAATCGACCATTGCAAGGCTCGGCCACGTATTTCCTATATCTCCAAACACGCCGAGATAAAGCTGCTGCTCCAGAATCGGGTACCGTAACTCAAGCGTCGACGCAAACATTGAGATGCCCAAATCCGGTTTGTTGTAATAACCCCCTATTGAATATTCATCATAACCCCGCAGGTCGGCATCTCCATATACCCCGCCGATTTTAAAAAGATCGTAACGTGATATTTTTATAGGCCCTCCACCAAGAGGCGCAATGAGTCCGAATTTACTGTTAGAACCTAACACCAGTTTGTACGGTAACGGGAAATAGTGTTCGTACGCAACAAGACCTTTAATGTACGTGAAATCTCCTCCTAATCCCGCTATCTGCGGAGTAATGATAAGTTTAGATCCGGTGGTCGGAAATTGAGGCATGTCAAAATCGTACCGGGTAATTCCAAATGAAAAACGGCTGAGGATTCCGGAACGCAGCACTTTAACAATTGCGGACGCCGAATCGGCATTGTATGTAGACTTTTCATAACTTATCTGGTATGATCCGTCAATGGAAAAATGGTTATCCGGCCACGAAAGTCTTGAGCGCCCGGCGCCAACACTGAAGCCAATGCTCTTTATCGTGTCCCTCACATTTGTATAATATAAGGGTACACCCCAATCAAAAAAGACCCTTCCAGAAAGAGATGTCGGTGAATCAAAAGCCCAGGGTTCCATAAATCCGAGATCGACTTTTTTAGAGTACAATCCGTACGCGCAGTCGACTTTAAAATCTTCCCCTGCTCCTCGAAAATTCGGGATGCCGAGAGAAACCGTTCCCACAAAGCCATCCACCTGGCTGTAGGCGGCCCCGATCTGAAAGGTACCGATGTTGTCTTTTTCCGTCACTTCGAAAACCAAATCGATCGTATTGTCGCTGTTAGGAGAGATATCGGGTTTGACGTCGCTGAAAAAATTAAGTGCAAAAATACGCTGGCGGCTCGACATCATGAGGGACTGGCTGTACCGCTGGCCTGGGACAAGATCAATTTCGCGTCGAATTACCTTTTCGCGTGTTTTTAGGTTTCCTTTAATATCTATTTTCCTGACGATTGCAGGTTTCCCCTCATAAATACTGAAAGTGACATCAATAGTATCGCCACGATAGCTTTTCTGGTCGTCAATCTGCACCCAGAGATATCCTTCTTCGCGGTAGGCATTCTCGATAAAGTAGCGAGACATATCGAAATCACTTTTCTGGAACGGCTTTCCTTCTTTAAGCACGATACTGTTGTGTAAAGAATCGGTCGGAATCACTGAATTGCCGGTAAAGAAAAACTTGCCAGTATAATACTTTTTGCCCTCTTCAACCGTGATTTCAATATTGAGATCTTTTTTGGATTCGGAATACCAGACGCTGTCTTTAATTATCGATGCATCGAGATAGCCGAGATCATTGTAATACATGATGAGTGTATCAAGGTGAGCACGATACAATTCTTCATCGTAATCACCGCTGCGCCACCACCTGCTCTCTTTTGTCTTGAACTTTCCTTTTAGTTTGCTGGATGACACCTCTTTATTACCCTTGAAGGTAATATGTTTTATCTGAACTTTCTGCCCCTCTTTCGCAGTGAATTTTAAAATTACATTGCCGGGTATTTTAGAAGCGACGCGCTCTACAGACACTTCGGCGAGAAGATACCCTTTTTTTTCATACTCTTCTTTAATGTAACTCTGTGCACGAAAAACCATGTTGTCGGAAATGATCTGTCCCCGCTTGACCGGCAGCTTCTCTTCAAAATCCTTCTGTTTTAACTTTGTGAATCCAGCATATTGGAGACTTTCGCAGAGGGGATATTCATCAAGTTTAATAAGAAGCGATACACTGGAATCCGTCTCTGCTGTGGTATAAATATCAATCGACCTGAAAAGCCCGAGGGCATAAAGATTTCTCACCGACTCCTTTACCTCTGAAGCAATAAACTTTGATCCCTTATGGAGTTCAATGTTATTCAGAACGACATCCATCGCATTAATGGCTAAGCCTTTGATAACGAGATTATCAATTACCTTAATCCGTGCGTGAGTTTCGGTTGCAGAATCAGGTACTGCGTTATGAATGCCCGTGTCGGGTGTACTACTACCCTGACTTGCGGTGTCAGAAGCCGCCGCATTTATTTGCAAATAATAAAACAGCAGGAAAAACAAGAATAGCGCACTGCGAATATTCATAAAATCGTATATCCTCTAGGTGAACAAACCGGTCCGTATATCCGCCGGAAAAACAACTGATTTTTAAAAATCCAATAAATTTCTCAATCCAGAGATCGGCAGTCTCAGCTGTAAATTAACACGGGGATTATGCTCGATCGCCAACTCTTTTTTATAGAACCCGTAATCGAAATCCATGAAAAGATATCGTGTCGGCTGAAATTCAAGGCCAAAACTGTATTGTGGGGTAAGCGCCGTATCAAGAGGTAATAACCCCCCACTTGCCTTGATAAAAAGATTATCGCGGAAGAAATAACGTCCCACCGTGATGCCGGCATTGGCCAACGCAAGATAATCGGCCTGCATCTGCATCGCCTGATTATCAAATTGCCGGGTATAAAACCTTGTAAAATAATTTGATGCAATCGACGTTTCAATGGTGATGACATCAAGTCCAATGGTTTTCGCAAGTTTGCGTTCGAACCGCTGCAATAAAATCCTGTTAAGATTCTGCTCTCCAAAATCGGACATGAACTTTCCTGCGCTGCCGAGTGTTGTGAACTGAACTCCCGCCTGACGATAAAACTCCCGTTCCGACTCACCCGGCAGTTCCTCGAAATCTGACGAAAGATGAAAAATTACATTAAACTTTCCTTTCACAAGACGTCCCCGTTCTGAGAGCGTCCCGGTATTCGGATCCTGTACCAAGGCGGTCAGCTTAATGCGATCAAACCGGCTTGTATCCGAATAAGCCTCCGCACTCCCCCACAGAATAGGACGATTGTCATATCCGGGAGCGTTGTTTTTCTTCTGCGGGACGAATTCGAGCCCTGCTTCCAAATTCCGGTCAAACGTCTTCCCGTAATATACCGCACCATGATACGATTTGATAAGGCCGGATATTTTAAACGAATTATCGTTATCACTGCCTCGCAGATGAAGTATTGAGATTCCCTGCTCGAGATATGCTTCGAAGAAACGCACAAGACGGGTTTTGTTTCCTGAAATATCGCGATAATACATCACTTTCCGGTCGGCAGGTTTGATGTCCATTTCCCATCTGATCAATGAGGTGATGGAAGGATTCGACGATGACAAAGATGATACTCTGCGTGCAGGAGCACCTGCCCCGGAAGATTCCCTGTCTTCAAGCAATGGATAGGTAAATTCAAGATCACGAAGCAGGAGAATGCCAACCACCGTCAGATTATTCGCCGGACCTGCTAGTGTAAAATAACGGAACGGGCTTTTACCTGTCGGTTCCAGATTTCCTGTCTCACCTTTTTCCATAAAGCCCGGGAGATGAATATCCAGACCCTGCTGAGGGGTTTCAATCTGGATGACACCGAAATCGAGCGGTCCTATTTTTATCGGTTCGTATCCCTGTGGTATCTCATGTGCGGAGAAAATACGAACCGAATGTTTCCCTGCCATGCCGATGATATTCGTTGCCACCGAGGATGAATCATTGATCGTCATGGTACAGGAAAAATCGGTGACCGGGTTTCGGATGTACGGTTTTAGAAGAAGCGTGCCTTTTGGAATAATAAGCGATCCTTCCCTGACATGCCAGTTCTCCGGTTGCCCATTGATTAACAAAGTCAACGAACCCTGGCCGGAACCATCGATAACACTCGAAATATTCTGGTGCAATGTCGCGATAAGATCGCCTTTGACTGAAATAGACACCCTTAAGGTGTCGCGGTCATTTTCTTCTCCACGTATAAACGATATGGGTACAAACCCATTCGACTCAACAACCGTTCGCGGTCCGTCGCACGCATGCACTGACCTGATCCGTATGCCTGCACTGTCAAGCAAAACATTTATCTTCACGGAATCAAATTGCCATTCGTTAAACGTTATCTTTGTCGATGCCATGTTCATCGTTAAGGGAAAACCGTCTTCCGAAGAATGGAAAACCCCATTTATTTTGCCGTCAACCGCAGACTCTTCCGGGAGAAGCGCACCGAAAATTGCACGCAGATCCATATCTTCAAATTTTCCTGAAAGACGCAGATGAGGCGTATTCGTTATGGTATCAATCGACACGATAATATGCCCGTCCTTGCGCAGCACGACCGGCAGTATCGTAAATGCACCACCGGAACCGGCTATGGTGGCATCCGTCTGAAGCATACCGATACCCCCTACCTTCACATCGTTCATGTGCACTTCTGCTTGAGTTTCTATTTTGTCAATATTTCCGGAAAGGCGTACGACGCCATGTACCCTGCCGGATTCAACCACATCCCCTGATTTTGCAACCAGCCCGAGTAAATCTTTCAATGCAATATTAAAATCACACCCGGCTTCAATCCAATATGGCTTATCCAGCAGTATTTTCCCGGAAACAGCAGCGCTGTCAAGAATGGTCAGTGAATCCACCGTTAAAGAGTCTGTGTATATTCTACCTTCTCCCTTGCAGGTTGAAGGAGCGCCGCCGATAACAAGATCACGCTGTTCAAGTTTCCAAACAACAGGAGCGTGTATTTTTGAAGAAGTACGGTCGCAGGTAAGCAGTATTCCACCTTTTACTTTCGTGCCATATGCATTGACCTTGGTCTGCATGCTGAAGGTATTGCTCCAGCCCAAAAACATCGTCTTCATATTTAGACTGTCGAGCCATGGATTATGTGCCAAGGTTCCGGAAAAAAAAGGACTGTTTGAGCGGACTTTAACCGACAGCGAACATGAGGCATTGGTATTACTTTTGAAAAGCCGGTGAATTACACCTCCTGCGTCGACGAAACATCCACGTTCCTTATTGTGCAAGACAAACGTTCCGCTATCGCCTTTCATTTGAGCTGTCACAGCAACGCTGCCAAAAGCAATTCCTGAAATACGGATGTTCTTCCCCTGAATAGAACATTGACCGCTCCGATCATCTCCGACGCCGTTGAGCATACCGGAAAACCGAAATTTTCCATTACACCAAGACTGGATATCCGCGAGTGAATCAACTGTCCCTGATCCCTGAAATGAATAAGCCAAAGGCTCTTTGCTGTAATCAACGATTCCAGAACCGGTAATTGCGCAAGCAGGAGAATAAAGGGATAACGAATCAAACTCGATCTGTCCATGTTGAAATATTACATGAGTAAACATACGTAATAGCGGTTTCCCCCATATTGTTACACCTCCACAATTAACCGAAAGTGCTGCATCGGAGCCTTTTTCGCGTTCAAACGTTCCGCGCATCCATCCTGGACCGACAACCCGGCAAATATTTCGTACCGATGAAAGGCCAAGCGAATCGAGCCAGATATCGCGCCATTGGAAATCGATACGGTCGGATGGAACAATTCCCGCAAGATCCCACGCACCGTTCGCGCGAAAACGTGCACAGGAATATTGCAATGAAAGTGAGTCAATGGTGACACGCGTTCCGGAAACCGAGAGGCGTAGGTTGACCGAATTAATAGGTTTTTTCATGTTGCCAATGCGGCAGGTACCGTGGTCGATCCTGATCCATCCGTTACTTTCGATATTAGAAAAAGAAACCGTATCCGGGAAAAGAAATTCAAGCGCACCTGTCAACGCCCCTCCCGTAATCGCGACCTCCTTGAAAATAAGAGGATGATGTATTTCTGCCATATCCAGCTTAAGCGATAGACGGTGTTTTTCACCTTGCCAGGAAATGCGTCCACTCGCGAAAAGATTTTTCCTGGTAGCACCAAGCTTCCCGGTCAGATTAAAGCTCAATGCGGCATCGTTGTCCCATATGCGTCCCTGCAGCTGTTCGCCAAAAACAGTAACGTGACCATGTTTGTCCCTTAGACGGATCACACCGTTTTTTACAAACAAATACTCTAATCCAATCTGGCGTGATACATGCACCGGAGCAGGCGGTGCTGCGCCGTGCAGAGTATCCGGCTGAAGTAAATCAGCTTTGGGGGCTGGAACAAGTGAAATTTCGATCGTCGGGGCCACAAGAACGATTTTTCCAATGGACCGGGCAACAGAAAAACCGGAAAAAATCAGCTTGATTATAGAAATATTTACCCGAATATCGTCGACGGTAATTGCGAGTGCCTGAGCTGGAAACCGGATTCTGACATCATTAAGATGAGCGGAAAAAAAACCTAAACGTACCCTTCCCACCTGGAACGACCCTTTGATGTAGGGAGAAACTGCCTGCACCATCAGGTATTCAAGACGTTTTTTTTGCTCCAGGTAGAGCTTCAATTCGTACACCGCGCCGCTCACGACCACCAAAAAAAGCGCGGTGACAATTGCCCCTTTACGCAGATTCATCCCTTTTGTTTACTTTCGTAAATTCTATAGAATTTTTTTCCAGATCGACTCGAATCGTATCACCATCATGAAATTTATCATTTAAAAACTCTTCTGCAAGTCGATCTTCGAGGAGTCGCTGTATGGCCCGGCGGAGGGGTCGAGCACCAAGTATAGGATCAAAACCCTGTTCAACGATATACTCCTTTACGGCAGGTGAAACCCGAAGAGTAATGTTCCTGTCGACAAGCCTTCCCTGAACATCTTTCAGCTGAATCTCTACAATCTCTGCAATTTCCTTTTTACCCAAAGCATAAAAGACAACCGTTTCATCAACACGGTTCAAAAATTCAGGATTAAAAATCCTTTTCAGTTCATCCATTACCTTCGTTTTCATGGATTCGTAATCCGATTCACCCGTCGCTTTGCCGAACCCGACCGTACCGGTTTTTTTGACATCCCTTGTACCGGCATTGGATGTCATAATAATAATGGTATTGCGGAAATTCACATGGCGACCATAGGAATCGGTCAGAATGCCGTCGTCGAGGATCTGCAGTAAAATGTTGAAAACGTCAGGATGAGCTTTTTCTATTTCGTCAAGTAAAATGACCGAGTACGGCTTTTTACGGATTTTTTCAGTAAGCTGCCCGCCTTCTTCGTATCCGACATACCCCGGAGGTGCGCCGACAAGACGTGATACCGCGAATTTTTCCATATATTCCGACATGTCGACACGAACAAGCGCGTCTTCAGTGTCAAAAAGAGCCAGCGACAGTGTTTTTGCAAGTTCAGTTTTCCCTACCCCGGTTGGACCGAGGAAAATGAACGAGGCTATCGGCCGCTTCGCATTATGCAAGCCGGCGCGGGAACGACGGATGCTTTTAGCTATCACCTCGAGTGCAGCATCCTGACCTATGACGCGTTTGCGCAGTTCGTCTTCAAGATGCAGAATTTTTTTCGATTCCCGCTCGGCCAGCCGTGAAAGAGGAATACCGGTCATCGTCGACAGGACTTCTGCAATGGTCGCCTCATCCACTAAAAGCCTTTCTTCGGCTTTGGATTTCCGCCAAAGTGTTTTCTTTTCAAGAAGTGTGCCCTTTAATCTCTCCTGTTTGTCACGCAATTTTGCCGCACGTTCAAACTCTTGCTGCTCAACGGCTCCTTCCTTCTCTTTAACGACTTCGGCGATTTCCTTTTCAATATCGCGGATCTCAACAGGGATCTCCATACTCGAAAGCCGCTTGCGGGCACCAGCTTCGTCGATCACATCAATCGCTTTATCGGGCAGGAAGCGGTCTGATATATACCGGTCGGAAAGTTTTACTGCGTTCTCGATGGCTTTTTCGCTGTAAGTTACTTTATGATGATCCTCGTACCGGTGGCGCAGACCTGATAGTATCTGTATGGCTTCCGGCACATTCGGCGGATCGATCATAATTGTTTGAAAACGTCTTGCCAAAGCCCCGTCTTTTTCTATGTATTTGCGGTATTCATCGAGTGTGGTGGCTCCAATGCACTGGATTTCACCTCTCGACAATGCTGGTTTGAAAATGTTCGATGCGTCCAGGCTACCTTCAGACCCGCCTGCGCCGACGATAGTATGCAGCTCATCGATAAAAATAATGATATTCTCGTTCTTCTGCAGTTCGACCATAAGCGCCTTAAGGCGTTCTTCAAACTGTCCGCGATATTTTGTACCGGCAACCATGGAAGCCATGTCGAGATTGATCACCCGCTTGCTCTCGAGCACCTGTGGAATGCTTTTTTCAACAATTTTCTGAGACAACCCTTCAACAATCGCGGTTTTCCCTGTGCCGGGTTCGCCGATAAGCGCCGGATTGTTCTTTTTCCTGCGCGATAATATCTGCACGACCCGCTCGATCTCCTTTTCGCGGCCGATGACCGGATCGAGTTTCCCCTCCCTTGCAAGCGCGGTGAGATCCCGTCCGAAATGATCCAAGAAAGGTGTCTTGCTTTTTTCCTTGGCCGAGCCCGGCATTTCACCGTTCCTGATCACACGGTTGATCTCCTCCTTGACCCGTTCATATTCAAGCCCTGCCGCAGCAAGCGCATTTGCAGCGGCCGACTCGGTGTCTTTCATGAGCGCAAGAAGCAAATGCTCGGTACCGATATACTTGTGCGACATGGATCGGGCTTCATTCGCCGCAATCTCCAGGACCTTTTTTGCTCGAGGCGTAAAGGGAAGCATCTGCCCGATAGTCATCATGCCTCCACTTGAAGTAATCGTCTTTTCAATGGTCGCTGCGCAATCCTCCAGATCAACGCCCATGCTTCGCATGACCGCCACGGCCACTCCATCGCCTTCCTTAATAAGACCTAATAGCAGATGCTCGGTACCTACATAATCATTTCCAAGGCGAATAGCCTCTTCCCGGGCGATCTGCATCACCTTTTTAACACGATCGGTAAACATACCGTTCATCATGGAATTACTAACCTCCTAAAGATGTTTTTAACTTTTATTTATCCAGTAATCAATGTACTTTTCTCGCCTCTTGCCTACGGAACATGATTTTAAGGCGGATCACTATAGCTAAACTTGTGCTTTTTCACAACATACCGCCACATGGGACCCCTCTTAAATCTACTTTATCGTCAGATGGTTTAGCTATTTCCCTCATTCTATTGCATCATACTCGCTGAGGAAAGTATACTCTCTTCTCATAATATTCATACAGGAGTAATATGTCTCCTCAAAAAAACGCGGCCATAGCCGTGTTCATTATTGCATCAGTTATCGGAGCCGCAGCAAAAAAGACGACCGGTCATACTGCCAACGAGTTGTTTTCGGCATTTCAGCAACGGGTTTTCCAGATCCGGGTTATTGATAAAAGTTCGGGTAAAAAATCCGCTATCGGATCAGGATTTTCAATAACGGGAAACGGGCTGTTTGCCACCAATTATCATGTCGTTTCTGACGTGGTGATTGAACCGAAACGGTACCGACTCGAATATGTTGATTTTAATGGTCATATCGGACCACTGCGCATTCTCGATATTGATGTAGTGCACGATTGCGCTATTCTTTCATCGGATTCAGTCCATTCCTCTTATTTCGCGCTGAATTTAAATGCCCTGCAGAAAGGCACCCGCATTTTTTCAATGGGTAACCCGTTGGATTTGGGAATGACCATTATCGAAGGAACCTACAGCGGATTGATTGAAAGATCGCTTTATGAAAAAATCCATTTCTCCGGTTCCCTCAATCCTGGAATGAGCGGTGGTCCGGCGCTTGACGTCTCCGGCTCGGTGATCGGCATCAACGTCTCAACCGCCGGAGAAGAGATCAGCTTCCTAATACCCGCAAAATACCTTCAAGTGCTGCTCGACACGGTGGAGCACCGATCTGCGCATGATACGGTGCAATTTCCAAAAAGAATAGAGCGGGAGCTTTACGAAAACCAGAACAAATACATGAGCCAGCTTCTTGGAAGCGAATGGAAACAGGACACTCTCGGTCATTGCCTGGTGCCGCGTGAAATGGGCAATATTTTTAAATGCTGGGGAGAAACACAACATGATACTGATGTTTACTACACTGTTTCCTATGTTAATTGCGCCAACAACGATGATATTTTCCTATCCTCCGAATTTACTACCGGTACCATTGAATTCAATTACCACTGGTATGAAACCACCCGACTTGGAAGCGAACGATTTTACCGGGTATTACAGCATCAATTTGCAGACGTCAGCGTACCCAACTTTGAAGCGAAAATTGATCTTGATGAACCGGAAAGTGTTACGCGTTTTGTTTCAATGTCAGGTGCCGATTGGAAAACAACCATGTGCACGTGGCAGTATAAAAAATATCCGAGTCTGTACGATGTGATTTTGAAAATGGCCCTGGTGAATCATATGTCACAAAGCATGCTCATCGAGCTTAAACTTCTCGGCGTCAGTAAGAATATGGCGCTTGCGTTCTGCAGAAAATTCATGGGAGCGTTGCAATGCCGGAATTAATTATCGAAGAACTGACTCGCAGCGGGATTCATATCTGCTATCACCGCGTTACGGAACTTCCGGTGCGCATCGGCAGGGCGCTTGATAACGATATCGTTCTCGCTGACCCTTTCGTATCGCCGTATCATTTTGTTATCGAGAAAATCGACGAGGGAATGATAATCATTGATCAAGGGAGCGACAACGGCACCTTTATCGGCAGGAACAGGAACAAAAGAATTGAAGCTTCGACCGCTATCGATTCCGGCGATCAAGTCACTATCGGACGGACCCTCCTGCGTATGTGGTCCCCTACTCACCAGGTATTGCCTGCATTACGCCTGCCTGCTCAGCAGAGCATTGCACAGCGAATCGTCATACCGATGGTATCGTTTGCCAGCTTTATTTTAACTACAGCGATAATTACATTACACCAGTTTCTTGACACTGCTAAACAGACAAAGCTGATTTCGCTTTTCGCCAATGCACTCCCGTATCTGTTTTTCCCGTTTCTGTGGGCCGGCATATGGGCCTGTGCAGGGTTTATCCTGCGCCGGAAGAGCCACTACGGTTTTCAACTGATTATTGCAAATGGGGCGCTTATTTTCATCGTCCTAGTTGCCTCGTTAACCGAATATGTAGATTATATATCGGGAAGCGTAAAAATTGCAGATATCGTTCAATATAGCGTCATGGCCTTATTGCTGGCTATTTTACTTTATGCCAATCTTAGCATAGCGATTGGCAGCACGGATATCCGACGTGCAGTAATTGCGTTTATCATTGCTGTCGGAGTCATTGCCGCAATAGCCATTACCGACCATGCCGAAAGTTTTGAAAACCGCCTCATGCCGGAATATTCCCAGACGCTTAAACCCCCGTATTTTCACATTACCCGACACGTAACACTTGATCAATTTACTAAAGAAAGTGAAAAGCTCTTTAGCGATTAGGGAGAACGTACAAAATAATATTATGGAACGGCACCGTTTTAACAGTAAACCTTTTTTTTATGCTACGCAGATTGTAAATTAGTTACAGGTTTCTGAAATATTAAGGAGCAGTAAAAATGGCTACACTCGGTTTTAATGTCGACCATATTGCCACCATACGTCAGGCGCGCGGTGGAAGTGAACCGGATCCGGTGCATGCGGCAATCCTCGCCGAAATGGCGGGCGTTCATGGCATTACAGCGCATCTTCGGGAGGATCGAAGACATATTCAGGATCGAGATATTCAGTTTCTGAAGCAGTTATTAGCGGTTCATCTCAATCTTGAGATGGCATGTACGACCGACATGGTAAAAATTGCGGTGGAACTGCTTCCTGCGATGGTGACTCTTGTGCCGGAAAAAAGGGAAGAAAAAACGACCGAGGGAGGTCTGGCAGTTCGCGAGCACGAAAAAGAACTTGGCCCGGCAATCGAAACACTGCGCAACCACAATATTCTGGTCAGCATGTTTATAACTCCGGATTTTAATCACATAAAGGCATCAAAGCGAATCGGGGCGACGCATGTGGAGTTGCATACCGGTTCTTACGCCAACACTTCATCTTTTTCCTCACGCAGCGAAGAACTTGATAAGCTGCGTGCAATGGCATACGCCGCCAATAAACTCGGACTTCAGGTTAATGCCGGCCATGGTCTCAACTATCAAAATGTTGCTGCAGTTGCAAAACTTGAATTCATCGAAGAGCTTAATATCGGCCATGCTATTGTCGCCCGGGCAGCGCTTGTCGGAATCGAGACCTCTATTCGTGATATGATTTCGCTACTATCTTGAATGTATACCCGGTTAATTTCGGCAGGGAAACGCTTTTGCCGCGTATATGCCCTATCCATAATGTTGCGGAATTAAAGATGATCGTTGCTTGTATGAGCCAATAAAATTATTTTTTAACCTCTTGGAATAAACAGGATTGTCAGAAATTGTCATGTCGTCATAATAAACCTATCTCAAGTAAGGAGTATTGAATGCAAAGACACACCTCAGCGAAAAAAGAGGCGCGGAAGAGCAGAAAAGCCAACGCGGTCAACCGGGAGAAACGTTCGAGCATCAAAACCGCCCTGCGACAGGTATTTGAAGCCAAAGATAAAAAAAACGCTTTGAATGCATTACGAAAAGCATATTCAGTACTTGATAAAAGCGTAAAAATCAAGCTCATCCATCAGAATAATGCGGCAAATAAAAAAAATCATTTAAGTAAGTTCGTTAATCAGATGTCGAAATAATTTTTAAGGGTTTATTGCTTCCGTGGTACAGCACACAACTCTATCTGATATCCAAATGATGCGAAACCGATTGTTCAAACCATCACGTATACGTTATGCATTAATACTGCTCTCAATCTTGGCAGCATCATCCTCGGCATATCAGATTCTTGCTCCGTATTGGGCGTCAAAGGTCGACAGCGCACTTCGCACCCGTGACTCGTTTTATAAAACAATCCTCCCCGATCCTTCGAACTATTCTATTGTCTCGCTGAATAAAATTCAGCAGAGTGATATGTGCGAGCATCTGATTGCATCTCCCGACTCCACCAATCCATGGTATAGCTTTCTTTTGGGAATGCTTCAATGCCAGGGAGAAAAAACTACGTCCTCTGGTTATTTTGCCACTGCACTTTCACTGGCTCAGCAGGATCCCGGAACAACATGGGTATTATTTATTGAATTTACGCGAAACCGTCAGCCGATCTGGGCGGAACGTTGCCTCATGCATCTTGAAAAATTGCTGCTTGCTTCAGGTGCTGCATCGGCTCCGGCAATAGCGCAGCAGATTCTTTTTTATGCTTTTTTAAGCGATAAGCAGGGTAACGATAGCACAGCATTAAACTATTATCGATGGGCAGAACGATTTGATAAAACACAGCCGTGGTCTATTTTCCACCGACTCTTGAAATGTGTCCCTTCGCACCCGCAGTTATTTGTTTCGTCTTTCAATGAAATGATGAAACTGTTATACAGCTCCTGGATATTGCAGCTTCGTTTTGCCAGCAATTTATATATGTTCCTTCGATATTTCCTCGTGTTTTTCATGCTGACTATCTTTGTCGGTACGGGTTTGAAATATCTTCCCCAGGCAGTCCATCCCATTGCCGACCGTTTGCCGGAAGATATGCCTGCATTATTGAAGACATTTTTCCCCATGGCCATGATAATTGCATTCCTTTCTTTTGGGGTAATTCCGTTTTTATTACTGTTCACTTTCCTAATATGGCAATTTACTGAAAAAAAAGAAAAAATCATCATTGGCTGTGCTCTTATTGTGTTACTATGTGCGCCATTTGATTCACGGATTCAAGACATGTTCCGCCAGGCGCAAATTCAGACAAGTTCTCTCTCATTATATGCTCGTGCTTCTGAAGAGGGATACTCTCCGGAAGTTTATCAACAGGCACTCGAAAAAATCAATACTGATCGTTCAGATTTTCTGGCGCAAATGACCGTTTCGCTTGGCGCATTGAAAATAAACGACACTGCCACTGCGCGTTTAACTGCAAACAATGCACTCTTGTTGCGTCCTGAAGATCCGGTTGTTCTTCTCCATTCCGGCAATACAGCCTATGCTGCAAACGACTTTAAAACAGCAGCGCTTCGCTACCAGAAAATCCTCATCAAATATCCCGATCAAATGGAGGCACGGTTCAACCTTGCCCAATGCTACGCCCGCAAATCCGACACCTCAATTGATCTAGACTTTATAAAAGTCCTAACCACCGATGACTTGAATTATATAAATGACTTTACAAACACTAACGATATGTACTTTTCCAAGAACTGGCCTGCTTTACGGCAGGTTATCCCACCCTCCTACCCCCCGGCGTATTTCTGGAAAAACATATTCCCGGTTTCCATCGGCTCCTGGAAAACGACCCGGGATCTCTGGGGCGCATCGTTTTTTGGCGTCCCACCATTTCAGTCTCTATTCATTTTTTCCTTGCTGGTGCTGTTATTTCTCCTTTGGAATATTTACCTTGCGATGAAAAAAAACAAATCTCCGCATATATCCTGCCGTTTATGCAAACGAATGGTATGCAAAAACTGTAAAAAAGGAGAGCTCTGTTTATCCTGTTTTTATGCAACGAGGTTCATTAGAAACGTGAAAAC
Organism: Chitinispirillaceae bacterium; assembly: GCA_049514575.1. Classification (GTDB taxonomy): domain Bacteria; phylum Fibrobacterota; class Chitinivibrionia; order Chitinivibrionales; family Chitinispirillaceae; genus BOG-1184. The sequence continues at coordinate 17,531 of JBEKUX010000050.1, forward strand.
CCTTGCCTCCATTCAGGCAAAAATCATACATAATCGCCAGATTTCACAAAATATAATTGCATACGTGCTTGATATCGTTCTTCCCGGAAGCGGCATGCTTTTTGCAAAAACGTACTCAATGCTGGCTATTGTTCCTGTTATCCTTTTAACCGCGATCGTATTCGCTTTGTATTTTCTATTTTCTAACATTAACTTTAGCTATCCGCATTGGGCAGTTTATGAAGGTTTAGACAAAATGCGATACTTTCTCGGATTTTACAATCTTATTTTTGTTATTCGAGCTGTATTTGCCACTTTAAAGAAAAAAAGGACGGGATTAGTATGATCCTTTTTTTAACTCCTAAAAAGGGAGGATAGTTGGTTCTTAAGGGATCATTACGGGAATTCATTCTCGCAGATATCTTCAACCTTATTGCTCAGCAGAAAATAACGGGAAAGCTACAGCTTTCTACCGGAGAGAAAGATGGCACTATTATTTTCAGGGAAGGTATTATTGTCGGAGCGATAAAAGGTGAAGAACAACTTGTTAACAAACTTTTCAATCTGCTTGTTGGTGCCTATAGATATTCACGCGAAGAAATTCAGGGAATATTCGGATCCTATGAAAGCAATATTAACAGTCTTTTCAATGAGATCATTCATCTGAATCTGTTACGCAAAGATATTCTTGAATCTTTCGCTATTTCAGTCGTTGAGGATATTTCATGCGGCTTTTTCTTGTGGACAAAAGGAACATACTATTTTTCGTCCGTTTCCTTTGTCGATGATGTGGCTGCTTCATGCGTGACAATATCAGTCGAGAACATTATCATGGAAGCAATGCGGCGTGTGGATGAGTGGCACCGTATGGAAAAGCTCATCCATGATGATACTGTTTTTGTTCCCAATGAACGGCATGCCAGGGATATCACCAAAGATATCGACCCCTTAACACAACCTGACGAATTCATCTATTCAAGAATTGACGGTATTTCAACCGTTGCGACTTTTTTCAGATCTACCTGTCTGACCGAATACAAGATCTATGAAGCGTTCAATTCGCTTCTATTAGCAAAACGGATAACCCCGCTTTCAACACGCATTTCTCAATCGGTAGTCGCCGCATTGGAAAAAAAAGAGCAGGAAAAGAAAAGTATTATTCCATCTTTCGCAACAATAGCTTCAATGCTTGTCATTACGACGATGATCATTACGACCATCTTCATCGGGCAATTTCTGCTGCATAGACTGATCTTCTCCACTATGGAAACGAACTCCCGTTTATGTGCATTGGAACAACCCCTTTCTGAAACGATGGAGAAGGTGACCATCGCCTCTTTACAATATCGTGCGTTCTATGGTACTGCAGCCCCGGATTTAAACCAAATGATTAATGTTTCTCTATTATTGAACAGCGATATCAGACCTTTGCAAAAGATGCTTTCATTTAAAAATTTGCCTTCCAAGAGACTTAATTATATACTCTATCAGGGAACCGTGGTAAACGATAAAAGATGAATTATGCATTTCCTCCCTTGCATCGAACAAATTTTTAGAACTATATTAGCTTGATTGGTATTTCCCAAGTTTTTAATGAGCAGGTGGTTCTGTTAGTTGATATAGTGTTCTACTCCAAAGGATGATTTCATGGCATCTATAAATTACGCCGCCCGTGAGATAAGTGTGAAAATAGTTTACTATGGTCCTGGATTAAGTGGAAAGACAACTAATCTCCAAATCATTCACCGGAAAATACCACCTGATCATAAAAGCGATATGGTCTCTCTTGCTACTGAAACAGATCGTACGCTGTTTTTTGACTTTCTTCCGCTCGATTTAGGAACCATCAAAGGTTTTTCGACCAAGTTCCAACTTTATACCGTTCCTGGACAGGTATATTACAATGCAACGCGCAAATTAGTGTTACGGGGTGTTGATGGCGTTGTATTTGTTGCGGATTCGGCTGCTGATAAAATACCTGAAAATCTCGAAAGTTTTCAGAACCTCGAGGATAATCTCGCCGAGTACCACTACAAACGTGAAGAAACCCCTATTATTATACAATACAACAAACGTGATCTTCCCAATGCACTGTCAATTGAAGAATTGCAACAGCAGATTAATAAGTATAATGTGCCTTGGACGGAAGCGGTTGCTAATAAAGGAATCGGTGTTTTTGATTCACTTAAATTAATGGGTAAAATTGTCATCGACAGCTTGAATAGAAAGTATTCGCGTTTATCACGTGGAGCCCCGGCCTCTGTTGGAACTTCCATTCCAGTAACCCCACCGCCGCGAGCTCCTCAAGCTGAACCTGCGGCATACCCCGCCGCCCCTCGGCCTCAGGAGGCCCTACAGCAGCCTCAGCAACGTTACCAACAGCAAAATACACAATTTGGATATGGAAACGCTCCAACGGCTTCTTATCAGCAACAGACGCAGGCGACTCCCCAACCACCAAGAAGGCCACCGGTGTCCCAACCAGCAATACAGTACCCGGGCGGGCAGATACCGATGCAGCCATTTCAGGCAAATCAACCTCAAAACCAACAACCGCGGGCACCTGCTTTTCAAGGCAACACTGCCTATTCAGCTCCTGCACCAAGTGCTCCGCAGACTTTTGCAGCCCCAAATGTTGAGAAATATTCACCAACTCCCCAGCAACGGCAGCAATTTGTTCCTAAACCGGTACCACCTCAGGAAGGGGCTGGTGGTGGACAACAGCAATATGGCTTTGTAAATTTTGAGACGCTTCCAATAGAGCCTGTTCAATCAACACCGGCGGTTGAGCCTGCATCACCGTCAGGTTATGAAGTTCCACTTGATCCTGGTACGAAAAATTTGACCGATGTTCCAGCGTCTTCCCCCAACGGCAATTCACCTCCCTCGCTGCAACCGCAATCTTCCGGTGCTCCGCGTATGGAGCGGCAACCGCAGGGTAATGGCCATACGGTTGTATATCCCCAAAAACAACGTCCAGCAAGGACACAAATCGATGAAAGAGATTATAGCGTTTACGACTCTTCCCAGCAGACCTCGCAGCAACCTTTATCTTCGAATGACGCTGATCAAATAGAGGACGCTGATAACAGCATACCAGAAAGATTGAATACTCCACCGGGCAAACAACAAAAAGGGTTTTTATCAAAGTTTTTCAATAGAGATGATCAATGAAAGACATGATCCTTTTTCCAGAGGATATTGACCGGCTTAATACCGTTCTGGCTCCTCTTGTCACTAAGTCGAAACTCCTCTTGGCGGTTCTTATCAATCGTGACGGGAGGGTACTGACACATCAAGGCAATCTGGGCCAGGTTGACATTGTCTCTCTTGCTGCTCTGGTGGCGGGGAATACGGCGTCAACGCTTGCTATCGCGAATCTGGTTGGTGAAGCCGAATTTTCAGCGATGTATCATCAAGGAAAAGACAAGAACATTTATATTGATTCTATCGACGATAACACATTTCTTTCTGTGGTATTTGACGACCAGACGAATATTGATCGCGTCAAAGTGTTTATCCGGCAATTTGAACGACAGCTTAAAGAGGCTTTACGAGCAGTTTACGATAAAGATGAGGATCAGATTGATCTTGACCTTGATATGGGAAACAACTCTTTCCAGCATATACCGCAGGAAGCCTCATCCCAGGTTCCACTGCGCCAGCCGTCTGGATATCCATCCCCTCAACAGGCACCTGCAAGTGGATACATAAATCACGGGTATCAACAGCAGGCACAATATTATCAGCCACAACCTCCTGCTGCTGCAACGCCTCCTCGCTCAGTACCGGGTGAACATAATCCGTCGTTTAATTTGCATAACAAACGGAAACAACACCCTTAAAACGTTTTTTTTTCTTACCGTGCTTGTACGGAATTGTCAGTAAGCGGGTTAAGTGTCATCAGAGGAGGGACGATATTTTAAATCGATGCTATCGTATCAGTATACATGCTATGAGGACGACGATGACAGCAATAGATACAATAACGACTATTAATCGATGAGATACCGTCTTCCTACATTCCATAGCATCATCGAACTCACTTCTTCGTATTTCTTCATACGAATTTTCATCTGGAATGTCAACTCCATCAAGATAGGTTTGCTCTGACCAGCCTGTTTCATCATCAGATCCGCAATGGGGACAGCTATGAGCGTTGCTTTTTATTTCTTCTCCGCAATGCGGACAGGGAACCATAGTATCACGTGCCATGTATTAATTTTCTTACACTTTCTTTTGAAAATCGACGAACAAACTATTTATCGGACTAATTATTTATTCATAACCGCATTTGGATTATATCGAGGTCGTTCAATTATTGACTGTTTGAATATACTATTACTCCGGCAACTATATAAGCGTAAAAAACGCAACATTTTCCCTATGAAATGACGTTGAATCTTAGGCGTATTAATTGCCGGAGTAATAGTTTTTCGTTCATTTTATCATAGGTTATTATTCCAATAATGGAAAACAACCTCGTCTTATGACAGCTCTTTCAGTGATAGCTGATATTTTGTTCGCACCCTTGGTCTTCGGAATAACGGG
>JBEKUX010000051.1:0-21515 GCA_049514575.1 Chitinispirillaceae bacterium
CGCTGGCCGAGTCAGCTTAAACGACTTGTTATAGCTATTAAAATAATCATTCTGGTGCTATGTGTTTATTTGAAGTATCTATAATACCCACCCTCACACTATCAATATTGCATGAATCGTCTATTTTAAAAACCATTAATTTTAAACTGTTCTTGATTTTGTAAGCAATAAAATGGATTCCATTTTCGTGGTTTTCTAAATGATAATCCAGAATATCGGTTTTTAATGAATCGATGGCAATTTTTCGTGTTTTATTAATACATTCATTATCAGCTTGAAATTCTGTATTGATGACGTGATTGTTATCCTTAATGGTCTTATTGGTGGTGCAGAATAGAAATGCAGTGATAAATATTATTGGTATTAATTTCATAATATTTAGCTATAACGACGGAGTTAAGCAGCGAGGCCAGATATTATAAACTTCAAACCTAATGCCGTAGCTGGCCGAGTCAGCTTGAACGACTTGTTATGGCTCTTTATTATTCTTAATATCTTCTTTCTTAGTTTTTAATCCATTTTTGTCATTATTGTTTATAATTTTCGAAAGTATAATTATCGGTGTAATTATTGGTTTAATAAAATTATTTCCGGCGGTTTTTGCAACTCCTTCTGTAATTTGCCGTCCATAAATTAGAGTAAAGCCAACAATCAATATTAATAAAAATGTTGGAATAAGAAGGATGGTAAAGATAATTTTACGTAGTAATTTATTGTTGTTTTGCATATTGCTTTTAAATTAATCTAGCCATAACGACAGGGATGAGCCACTGGCTTGCGCGGTCAAAACACCGCCTTTATCTAATAAAGACGCGCAAACAGTCGCTCGATCCCCTTGTTATGGCCGTTTTGTATATAATTTCGGTGTTCAGGGGATCGGATTATTTTTGACTTTTATTTTGTTCTGTTTTATTTGTTATGCTGTCAACGGATTTCATTGTCTTAATAGTGTCAGACTTAACTTGTGCGTTATTGGTGATTGTGCAGTTATTAGTTATGCCTTTTGGTATATCCTGTTTGAATGCTATGAAGATTTGGATAACCCCTATCACGGCGAGAAGAATGGTAAGACGTGTGACCCACTTCGTTTGTTTTGCCGCTTCTTGAGAAAGATGTATCAATTCTCTTGATGTTATTATTAATTCTTTTTCCATAATACCACTAATAAGCGAAACGCAAGTAAACATATTACCTTGTATTGCTATTGAATCAACTATTCTTTTATCTGGCTTATTGGGATCATAGGGAGTTTCTATAAGTTTGTGCATTTGGTCTATGTTTTCTTTTAATTCTTCTTGAAAATCATTGATTGCTTTTTCTTGGTTTTCCATTTTTATTTCCTTTCTTTTAACCCACATCGCGGTTGACCTAATTGTTTGTTATTTCTCTCCCCATTCAGCGTCTAACTATCCTTTGTAAAATCACCACGGCCAAACCAAGTATCAGTTGACTTTAATCTCTTATCTTTTAATGCCTTTTTGCGTTGATTGATTAAATATAAGGCCATAACAGGTATTAGTACTCAATGGTTCTAATATATTAGTATCGCAATGGTACTAATATATTAGTGCCACGAAGGAAAAACGTATCAAAACAGAACAAAATCACGGTCCCTTGCTCGCAAAACAACTTTATAACCCCTTTCCAAACCTTAAAATAAATCTATTTCCCACTCCGGCTGGCTGTGATTATATTCCCTAACCTTTTTTTAATCCACATCACCTTATCATACAAGGAGTACGGTCATGTCCCCGTCTTCACCCGCATTCTGGACAGAGTACAAGGCTATCTTAACTAAACTAAGTGTTCCTGAAAAGAAAGTCAATTTCTACACCGGCTGGGCCCAGCGGTTTGAAAGGTTCCTGAACGGATTGCCGCTTCAGGAGGCCACGGTTGAAATGGTAAAGGCGTTTCTCGCTGATCTCGCACAGGATGAACATGTTAATGACTGGCAGATCGACCAGGCTCGGCATGCGCTCGAAGTACTATTCGACGAGTACCTTAAGGTCGATTTCAAGGCACCGGGCGCGCTAAAGGAGCCGTTCAGGGATGCGATACAAAATTCCGAAGCATTTGAAAAACTGCACGGCGTACTCATAAGCCGCATAGAGGCCGAGTGCCGGGTGCGCCACTACTCGATGCGTACCGAAGAGGCCTACGTAATCTGGGCCCGGCGGTTCCTGTCGTTCTGCGATAGTCAAGATCCGGCGCAGCTCGGGGCGCAGGAGATAAAAAGGTATCTCGAATTTCTTGCGCAGGAACGCAAAGTTTCGGCTGCCACCCAGAACCTTGCGCTTAATGCAGTCATTTTTCTCTTTACGCAGGTTCTTAAAAAAGATCCGGGCGATTTTTCCGGCTTCGTGCGGGCGAAAAAGCCGGTGCGCGTGCCGACCGTCCTGACTAAAAATGAGATGAACAGGCTGCTCGAACGGTTGGACGGCGAGTTTCTTGTCATGGCCGGACTGCTCTGGGGCAGCGGTTTGCGCGTCATGGAGTGCATGCAGCTCCGCGTCAAGGACATCGACTTTGAGACCGGGCAGATCACGGTGCGCAACGGCAAGGGCGCCAAAGACCGGGTCACCATGCTGCCTGAAAGCTTCGCCGGGCCCCTGAGAGAGCAGATTGACAGAGCACGAAAGATATACGAAACCGACCGGCTCCACAATACGGCCGGTGTTTATATCTGGCCCGGTCTTGAGCGGAAATATCCAAATGCCGGAAAAGAGTGGATCTGGCAGTATGTGTTCCCGGCGTCGCGGCTGTCAGTTGACCCGCGCAGCAAAACGGTCAGGCGTCACCACGTTGACCCTGACATGCTCCAGAAGCGTATCAAGCATGCCGCCGCAGAGGCGGGAATTACCAAACAGGTGAGTTGCCACACCTTGCGCCACTCGTTCGCGACCGCGCTCCTGCAGAGCGGCAGCGACATCCGCACCGTGCAGGAGCTCCTGGGCCATTCCGATGTCGCCACCACCATGATCTACACGCACGTACTCAATAAACCGGGCGTGGTGCCGGTGACTTCACCGGCGGACTGAAGGCCGAATGGAATGAGGCCGTAAGTCTGGACTAATGAAGGCGTTTTTTCAGCCGCGCAGCAGAACAGGCAAGCTGATAGTTGATTTTTTTTATTTTTGTATTATTGTCGGCGTTTTTTATTCCACTGAAACTTGAGGGTAGGGGTAAAATGAAGTCTAATCCTGTAATAATGGCGCCCACCCCATACCCCGCATGAAGCCTTCAGCCAAAAAAAATATTAATTATTTATTGTTATATTTTTCCTGTTGGCTCAACCTAAATCATTGATTATTTTAGGGGCAAAGGGGAAGGTAATCCATGAAAAAGGAACCGGAATTCAAAAGGACCATCGCCTGTATCGGCGCCGGGTACGTGGGCGGACCGACCATGGCCATGATCGCGGCGAAGTGCCCGCAGTATAAAGTCATCGCGGTCGACAGCAACGCAGCGAAAATCGCGGCGTGGAACTCGGACAATCTGCCGATCTACGAACCCGGGCTTCTGGAAATCGTGAAAAAGGCACGGGGACGCAATCTTTTCTTCTCCACCGACACGGACGCGGCCATCACGGAGTCGGAAATAATATTCGTTTCTGTCAACACACCCACCAAGACGTTCGGCGAGGGAGCGGGCAGGGCGGCCGACCTGCAGTACTGGGAAAAGACGGCGCGCACCATCGCGAAGGTGGCGACCACGGACAAGATCATAGTGGAAAAGAGCACCCTGCCGGTCAAGACCGCCACGGCCATGGCGCGGATCCTGAACCACAACGACAGGGGCGTGCATTTCGAGGTGGTGTCCAACCCCGAGTTTCTCGCCGAGGGCACGGCCATCGAGGACCTTGAAAGGCCCGACCGCGTGCTGGTCGGCAGCCGCGAGACCTACGAGGGACTCAAGGCCCGCGAAGCGGTGGTCGAGATCTACGCCAACTGGGTGCCGCGCGAGCGGATCGTCACGAGCAACGTATGGAGCGCCGAGCTCTCCAAGCTCGTTGCCAACGCCATCCTTGCGCAGCGCATCTCGTCGATCAACTCCATTTCAGCGCTCTGCGAAAAAACGTCGGCGAACGTCATGGAAGTCTCGAATGCCGTGGGCATGGACAGCCGCATCGGTCGGCGGTTCCTCACGCCGAGCATCGGCTTCGGCGGCTCGTGCTTCAAGAAAGACATCCTCAACCTTGTTTATATATGCGAAACCTACGGTCTGGACGAAGTGGCGCGCTACTGGGAACGGGTCGTCAACATGAACGACTACCAGAAGCGGCGTTTTGTGAGGAACATGATTTCCGCCATGTTCAACACGGTCGCCGGCAAGCGGATCGCTCTTTTCGGATTCGCGTTCAAGGCGGACACGGGCGACACCCGCGAGTCGCCGGCCATCGACGTGGCGAAACAGCTCGTCGAGGAACAGGCGCGCGTGGTCATCACCGACCCGAAAGCGCTTGACAACGCAAAAACCGACCTTGCCTTGATCCTCCCGAAGATCGAATTTTGCGCGGATCCCTACACGGCCGCCAGAGGGGCCCACGGCATCGCCGTCTGCACCGAATGGGAGGAGTACCGTACGCTGAATTACCATGCGGTCTTCGATTCCATGGAGAAACCGGCCTTTATTTTCGACGGCCGTAACATTCTCGACCACGCCACGCTCTTCGATATCGGGTTCAACGTGTTCCCGATAGGCAAACCCGAGATGAAGCATTTTTAAGCCGGAACGTTCCTTTATGGCAATGGACCTAATGCCGCAGCAGGAAGTCCGCAATGACGTGGCGGCAGTCGCATTTCCGATCGCGGTCCCCGGCCTCTACGATTACCGCATACCTCCGCACCTCGCCGATAAAGTGATGCCCGGCACGCCGGTCCTTGTTGATTTGAGAAACAGGAAAACCTGGGGCGTGGCGGTCGCGCTCAAGGCCGGATCGAAAATCAATGAGCTTAAGGAAGTCCTTGCCGCGCAGTCCGGACACTGGACCGACCGGAGCCGGTCGCTCATCAGGCTCTACGAGTGGATGGCCGCCTACTACCAGTGCGATCTTGCCCGAGTGTTCAGGCCGCTCGTCAGCCGCAACGTGGCCGGAAAAGGGGAGAAAAAGGTCGCCGTATACCGCACCGCGCCGGCCGGTGCCGCTCCAATTGCCGCGCTCACGCCGGCACAGGTGAAGGCGCGTGATGCCCTCGCACCGCTCGGCGGCGCCTTGACGAAAAAGGAACTGACTGGGCGTTTCAACATCACCGCAGCAGTCATCGACGCCCTTTGTAAAAAGGGCGTGTTGATCAGGGAGGAAAAAATCCTGCGGCGCGAGCCGTTCGAAGCGATCACGCCGGTAAGCGCCGTTGGCGTGGCCCTGACCGGCGAGCAGGAGGCCGCGGTCGAGGCCGTGTCTGCCGCGCTCGATGCGCCGGACAGACCGTTCCTGCTCTACGGCATCACGGGCAGCGGCAAGACCCACGTGTACACCGAACTCGCGGACCGCACGCTTAAAAAAGGGAAAAGCGTGATAGTGCTGGTGCCGGAGATATCGCTCACGCCACAGACCATCATGCGTTTCCGGGCCGCGGTCGGCGACTGCATCACCGTGATCCACAGCCGCATGTCCGGCGGCGAACGGCACGACAGCCTGCAGTCCCTGGTCACCGGCGCCCGGCGCCTCGTCATCGGGGTTCGCAGCGCAGTCCTCGCGCCCATGGACAGCGTCGGCCTCATCATCGTGGACGAGGAGCACGACGCCAGTTACAAGCAGACCGATACTGAGCCGCGATACAACGCGCGCGATACGGCGATCATGCGTGGAAATTTCCAGAAGGCAGCCGTGCTTTTAGGGAGCGCCACGCCGAGCCTTGAGAGCTATTACAACGCGGTCTCCGGCAAGTACCATCTATTGACAATAAAAAAAAGGTTCGGCGAAGCTCGGCTTCCGGCCGTGCAGATCGTGGACATGAATGAGGAGCACCGGCAGAACAACTGGACCGTGCTTTCGCGGCCGCTCGAGGAGCGCATGCGCGCGTGCCTCGACGCGGGCAGGCAGATCATCCTGCTCCTCAACCGGCGCGGATATTCGACTGTTCTCATGTGCAAAGAGTGCGGGTATGTCCACCGCTGCGGGTTCTGCTCCGTGGCCCTGCACTACCACCTGAGCGACCTGCGGCTCAAATGCCACCTCTGCGGCCGCGAAATGCCGGCGCCCGACGCCTGCCCGGTCTGCCGCGGTGGCCACATGCGTTTTCAGGGCACCGGCATCCAGAAGGCCGAAGAGCTCATCGCGAAAAAATTCCCGCAGGCGCGCGTTTTGCGCATGGACCACGACACCACGCGGCGCAAAGGCGCGCACCATGACCTGCTCCACGTCTTTGCGCAGAGGAAAGCGGACATTCTGCTCGGCACCCAGATGGTCGCCAAGGGGCTCGATTTCCCGGGCGTGGGGCTCGTGGGCGTCCTGCAGGCGGACACCGGCCTCTATATGCCGGATTTCCGCGCCGCGGAGCGCACTTTCCAGCTCCTGGCCCAGGTCGCGGGCCGCGCGGGCAGGAACGACGGCGCCGGCGAAGTGGTGGTCCAGACCTATAACCCGCAGGACCCGGCCATACTGGCCGCGAGCCGCCACGACTTCGGCGCGTTTTACGAGGCCGAGCTGCCGCAGCGCCGGGAGCTGCATTATCCGCCGTTTGCCAAGCTTGCCCGCATCGTGCTTGCCGGGCCGCACGACCAGACGGTCAGATCGGAAATCGGCAAAATCGACCGTAAAGCCTTGGGCCCGTCAACCGGCGTTATCGTCCTCGGCCCGTCCCCGGCGGTGTTCGAGAAGATCAGGGGCGAGTTCCGTTATTCGCTGCTGTTAAAATCTGCCTCCCCGAAAGTCCTTTCCGAAGTGCTTTTACGGATAAGAATGATGGAAAAGGACTTGCCTAAAAAAATGCGCCTCGTAATTGATGTTGACCCTGTATATATGATGTGAATGAATATTCGTAATTTTTCAGGTGGATGGTAGAGACGCACGGCCGTGCGTCTCTACAGAAGTATTAATTATATTCTACTCCCCATCAGTATAAAATCTTTCCTAAGATATTCAAAGACATCATGGCAACCACAATTCTTGACCAGTTCGACCGGATGTTCGCGATGAGGCTCGAGCAGTGGTCGTTTCTGCGGCGGGGCCTCGAGGGGATTTTCGACAAAGAGCAGATCGGCATGCTGCTGCAGTCGGAACAGGAGTTCCCGGCCGAGGCGAGGACCGTGGTGCTTCTGGCGTTCGAAAACCGGTTCGCCTCGCTCGGCGGTCTGACGCCGGTGATGAAATACCTGCCGCGGCAGCTCATCAGAATGGGGGAACGGGTCATGTTCCTGAGTCCGTTTCACTGCGGTAATCAGGCAATGAAGGCCGCGCTCAAGGACGGCCTTTTCGACCGCTGTTTCGCCAGAGTTCCGTTCCGTGCAGCCAACTATGAGGCCCTGCTGACCTGTTACCGCGATACCACTGCCGCCATACCGTCCTGGTATCTTGAGATACCGGGGCGTTTCACTGCCGGCGAAAACCCTTACGGTTACGCCGACCAGGAGGAACTGCTTCTTGACGCACTGGCATTCACCGCGGCCGTGCCGTTCGCCCTTGCGCAGCTCGGGTTTGCCGGCAATCTTCTTTTTCACGCGCACGAATGGGAGACCGCGGCCATCGCCGTGACCGCGATGCTTTCAGTCATGCAGGGGCGGCTCCGCCAGGTGCGCACCGTGCTTACCCTGCACAACTCCTTTGACTGCAGGCTGTCCGCGGCGTACCAGCGCCGTTTTTTCGGGAAAGAGCTGCGTCGGACCGATACGGTGCTGCAGTGCGCGATCCCGCTGCTCAACGGCCCGCTCGTCACGGTGAGCACGCCGTTTGCACGCGAACTGTGCTGCGACCCGCTCCAGCGTTCTTTTTTTGCCGACCATCTGCAGGAGGTCTTTTCAAAGAACCCGCCGGCCGGAATCGAGAACGGCGTCTTCGGCGACGCGTCGCTGCCTTTTACCGATGCAACTCTGCAGGCCGCGCGGCGGGGCGCGTTTGAAAAACTCCTGACCAGAAAACTGACCTACCGTCGGAGATTTTTAAAGATACTGGAACGGGGGCGCGACGGCCGCTCGATAGGGAAGCTTGCCATAGACTCCGGCGATACGGCGACACCGGTTTTTTTCATGGCCGGCCGCCTCGATTTCATGCAGAAAGGGTTTGACGTCATGTTCTACGCGTTCGAGCGGCTCAGGCGCGGGCAGGCAAAACTCCTGTTCTGCCCGAGTGGAACCTCCGGAATAACCGATAGGGACCTTGCTTTTTTCAAAAAAATCGCGCTGCGCTGCGCCGGCGACATCGAGATCTGGCCCTTCAAGATACCGAGGCGGGTGTATGATCTTTTTCTCAAAGGCGCGAGTTTTCTTCTGATGCCTTCGCTCTATGAGCCGTTCGGTTCGGCCAACGAGGGTTTGCTCTCAGGCACGCCGATCGTTGCGCGCGGCACCGGTGGCCTCTGGATCCAGGTGAACTCCGCCTGCCCGGTCACAGTACCGCCTTTTTACGGCGCCCTGCGACTCGACGGTAAAAGGAAATTCCCGACCGGCATTCTTTTCAGGGAAACGTACCCGGACGCAAAGGCCGGGCGCGAGTGGCGGCGGCTTTTAGAACTCCCGCCGGCAAAGCGGCGGACCGTGCCCCTTTTCGGTTCGATCGTGCGCGCGGCCGGCACCGCGCTTAATAATGCCATCGGTCTCTATGCTGAGCCAAAAAACTATGCGCAGCTCATCGTGAACGGGCTCGCTGAAGTCAAGAAGTTGTCCTGGGAGCGTGCCGCGGGGAAATATCTCCAGGTGTATGATGTCGCCAGCACGCGGGGACGATGAAGGATTTATTTTAAATCTCTATGGGTTTAATTCCCCTTAGTTTGCTGCGGGGTGGTTCTTTTTTGAGGGAAAATATGATACGGATCGGCTCACTCGAACTCGGTAAAAAGCCGTGCGAAGCGTGCGAAGCACGGGTAGCCGCGGTCGTGGATGCGGTCGTGCCCATGCAGGACCTCATTGACCTGAAGAAAAAGGGCGTCGATCTTCTGGAAGTACGCGTCGACCTGATCGACAGGCCGATCGACTGCATCGTCGAGTGCTTAAGGGACCTGAAGAAGTCGGTTGCATTACCGGTCATCGGCACGGTGCGTGAAAACGGACGCACGAAAAAAGACCGAAGGACTTTTTTCACCGCCATCATGCCGTACGTCGACTGCGTCGATATCGAACTTGGCGCATCAATAGCGGCACAGGTTCAGGCGCAGGCAAGAAAAGCGGGCAGAACAGTGATCGTATCAGATCATGATTTTGAGAAAACACCGGACAATAAATCTTTGCAGTTGATCGTGGACAATGCTACGGCTCAGGGTGCGGACATCGTCAAGGTGGTGACCACGGCAAATTCCGAAGAGGACGCGTGGCGGCTGCTCAGATTCGTAAAGTCATGTACCGTGCCGATTGTTGCGTTTGCGATGGGGGAGGCGGGAAGATTTTCAAGGATCAAAGCATGTGAATATGGATCGTTATTTACGTATGGCTATATCAATAAAGCCGTAGCGCCCGGCCAGTTGTCTGCCGAAGAACTTGTTAAATTAATAAAGTAGAGACGCAATAATTTGCGTCTCTACTACGGTTAAAAATTATCTATTGATTATTACCCGGCGTAGAGACGTAGCATGCTACGTCTCTACGAATGGATAGCGCCGATTCAATCGGCATGCACAGGAATGCGGTAATCGGGCAGCCCTATCAAGTACCAGTTGTCAAAGTCAAACCCTACGTTCAGCGTGAACCGGTTTCCGCCGAGCGGGGCCGGGCGGTCCCATCCCCGGTCGAACCGGGCGCTTATGGCGAGCGGCATGCCGCCGAAGGTCTGCGCCTGCAGCCGCAGTTCCGCCCCCCACGAAAGCAGCCAGTCGCTGCGCCTGAATTCGAGCAGCCGCGATGGCCGGTCAACGCCGATACCGCCGTTCAGGTTCAGGCACCCGTACAGCTTTTCGAGATAGAAAATCCAGAGTTTTTTGTCAATGAGCGGCCGCGAAAGCGGGAACCGGTACGAAAGGCCGACGCTCACCACCGCGTTGCCGGTCACGAGGACGGTGTCGTACGTTGCTCTGGAAGTGTCATGAAAAGCATCGATCGATTTGATCTTTGTCGTGCGGAAATAGTACGTATAACCGGGCACCCATGTCAGCGGCAGGTAGAACGAAGGGAAAGCGGTGTCCTGTTTGATGACTTTGATCGCATCGCCCCGCAGATCCAGATGGATATCGCCGAAAAACGGTGCCTCGGTTCCGGCCATGATATGCACGTTTGCTTCGTGATACAGATAGCGGTTCTGGTTTTCCTTCAGCATGCCGCTTGAATCGACGGAAAAGCTGTTGTTTTCATTGAGCGAAAAAAGACGCCAAAGGTTATACTCCAGCCTTGCGGCAAGCCCGCGCGGCGAGATCGAACTGCGCGAATCAACGGCGCGGCCCATCATGGTCGCCATTGCTCCCACCCGGTACTCTTCACCCACATTATAGCCGAATACATGGAGGTTCTCTTCAAGCGGGACGTAGACGTCGTAACTGTTATAACCGGCAAGAAGGTGTACGGCGAGCTGGTCGTCATTCATGCCCATGCCGCCGCCCTGGCCCGCAAGATAGTGCGATGCCAAGAGGTAAAAGTCCTGAAGACGGATATTATAGGGAACGGTCGTCTGCTTCTGCTCGGTTTCGTCATAGAACTGGTCCTGGCCCGCGATACCGTGAAGCGAATAATCGAACGAAAGGGTCAGCGGAAGGAGCGCCGTGGTGCCGAAGATTTCCGCGTCGAAGCTTGTCCCGATATCGATGAGGCCCTGGTCAAGGTTGACGAACTTGAAAATCTTGGTCGGCTCTATCAGAAACAGTCCCCGAAGTTCGGTGCCCATGCCGAGCCAGGAGTACGGGTCCATGAGATCGAGCATCACGCCGGCCTTCAGTGCCGATGCGCCGGAGTAAATGTTGTTTTCTTTTGTGTTAAGCTGCTCTGCGATGATGGTCGGCGTGCACATGAATTGCCGCGGCACTTTGAGGTACGGCCGGTGCGTGGGCGCCGTGATGTCCGGACCGGTCGGCCGCGGGAGCGGGGCGCGCGCGGCAAACGCGGTGTCAACGGCCGTGTCGGAGACGGATCGTAAGGTGTCAAGCAGGTAGATGCCGTACCCCGCACTGTCGTAACCGGCATACGCGAGCTTTGTTCCGTCCGGGGACGCCGAAGGGGCGAAGGCGCCGCCCCGCACGTTCGTCAGCCGGCTGAGCCGCTTTGTCCCGAAGGTATAGCGGTAAAGGTTGAAGATGCCGGTACGGTCCGAGGAAAAATAGAGCTCCCTGCCGTCCGCGCTGAACGCAGGGTCGCGGTCGTCGCTGGTATCGGTCAATTGTGAAACCCCATGGGTCACCGTATCGTACAGGCCGATTTTCCTGTTGCGCTTGTCAAAATAGCTGAAAGCGATGGTTTTTCCGTCAGGCGACCAGGCCACGCTGTAGATGAAATAGACGTTCTGACCGGCCGAATCCGGGTCAGGGTAGACTGTCCTGAATGATTTTCCTGCGGTGTCGGTGATGGCGAGGAAAAAACGGTCGAAGGTGCGCTTTGCCGCAGCAAGTTTGTCGCCGGTGGGCGAAAAAGCCGCGCTGAACACGCCCTGTCTGACCGTGACCTGATGTTCGGTTGTTTTCGGAAACAGCCTGAAAGGCGGATGTTCCGGCGGCAGCGTGTCGATGAAAAGGTCGAGCGACCTGATGCCGCCGCGGTCCGGAGGAAGTTCCGACTTATCGGACTCCGCGGTGCAGTAGGCGATGCGGCCGGAACGTGCGTGGATATCATAAAAGCTTTTGACGGCCATTTCCGGCCTTATTTTAGCGTCCTCTTTTACCGTGTCGTCCAATGAGTAAGAGAAGAGGCTCTTGAAACCGTAGTCCTGCCTGCCGTTTGACAGGAAGTAAACCTTATGCCCGTCCGGGGAAAAGCGCGGCCAGTAGTTCTCATAGCCGTGTTTATTGATTTTCCTGCCGGTAACAGTGCCGCCGAGCGTTTTAACCTGTTTTCCGTATCGGGCGTACAGGTCCTGCTTCCACTCCGTATAGAGCGCGCCGGCCGTAATGCCGAGGACGTCTTTAATGACGCCGTCGAAATCAAGATGGTACGCCTTGGCGCTTCTGCGCGCCATGGCCACGATCTTGTCATATCCGTATTTTTTCGAGATATACGACACAAGGGAAAATCCCTGATTGTACGTTTTTTCGAAATCGTCGCCCTTGCCGGCGAAGACCTGCATGTGGTCCCAGGTGAGCAGCTTGTCCGACAGCGTGAGGGTGCGGAGGATCATGTCGCGGTGGCTGTCCCAGGCGTCGGATCCGTGCCTGCTGCTTTCGTACTGGGCGATCCCTTCGGAAAACCACGGCGGCAGGATGTCCGACGGCAGCATGTAAAAACAATCGAGGCGCCGCGGTTCGTTGGGGTGGGTGAAATAACCGAACTGGATACCATCGAGCCACGACGGGTATTTGAGGGCGATCCAGATCGACGCCACGTGCGCGAACTCATGGGTAATGACGTCGCTCCACCAGTCGTGGCTTCCGCGGAGGTCGAAATCGAAGTCGTGCGTCCACAGAATGATGAAATTGAGGCCGGCAAAGGTCAGGCCGTTGCTCTCGTCGCCGTCCTGCAGCAGCACCTGCGTTTTTGAGGGGAGTTTACAGCCGTAGGTTTTTTCATAGATGGCGTACAGCGATTCGAACTTGTCGCCGACCGGCTTGACGAGATGTTCGATTCCCTTATGGTAATAAATCCGGAAATGCGGGGTCTCGGCCGTGTAGCGCTTCATGGAATAACCGTTCCATGAGGCGGCGGAGACCGGAAGCGATGACAGCAGAATGATTGATAAAAGGCAGGTAGTGAAGCGGACCGGCCGCGCCAATATATTTTTTATCGCGTTCATCATAAGAACGGCATTACCTGCATTTGCAATGTAGGGGCGACCCGCCGGGTCGCCCCTACAATAGAGGGTAAAAAATATTGATTATTGTTCATCTCGTCACAGCCAGCTTCCAGAATTGGACATATTTCTTTCCGCCCACTGTTGCCTCCATGCGGCAGCGGAACAAACCCGGGGCGAGCTTGTCGACCGGCACGCGCAGCTCGTTCCAGTCAGGATAGCTCCCGGTGAGGTGCGAGGGAGGACTGCCCATTCCCGGTGATGAAAAAACGTGGAACCCGGTGAAGGTGAAAATATCGAGCCGGACATTGGTCGCCGGCGCCGAAAATTTGTATTTGAACATGACTTCGCTCATTCCCCCGGTCGGGTTGGGATAGCTGAAAAAGACGAGCGGGTTTTTATCGGTTGCCAGTATCGGCGGCAGACCGCCGCCATAGGCGAACGGGCGGCCGGACGAATAGCCCACGCAGGGCCAGAACAGCGAATCGGGCATGATCTGGCTCGCCAGCCGCCATCGGTAGACCCAGCCGGTGATTGAAACGGCAATAAGGTCGGGCGATGCCGCGGTGCCGTCCATGAGTCCGGCAAGCGGTGCAACGGCGGGCGATGAGCCGGTGGTGAGCGGCCAGCTTGACATAAAGGCTGGAGCAACGTCCGGCGGCAGGAGGGCGCTGTTGAGATACGGCCGTTTGCCTTTGCCGTTGACGGCGTCGACGAAGCCGCCCGGCGTTGCGTAGGGCGCCACGAGCGAATCGTTGAGTCTGAGGAGGGTATCGATGAGTCCGGCGGAAAGCCCCCAGAGGCTGTCCGGAACGCCGGCATCGTTTTTGTACCACACGTAGCCCCTGCTCCTGCTGGCGCTGTCGATCTTCGCGACAAGGAACGTCGCCCGCTCGCCGGTGGGCGAGGAGAAGATGACGAGCGGTTCGCGGCCGGCGCCGGTCACGGCGATGGGGGAGGCCATCACGCTGCCGCGCTGGTACCAGAACCGGTTGTCAAGATACGACGGCCATCCGCCGATGAGCACGCCCTTGTAATTGAACGCATAGAGGCCGTTCGTACCGCCCACGACGATGTCGAGGTATCCGTCGCGGTTGAGGTCGACAAGCATAGGGGGCGAATAATTGACAGGCAGTTTTGAGCGGTCACTGTATCCGAGCGTCAGCGTCAGCGAATCTGAATAGAACGACGGCCAGTCCGACGGACGGGTTTCCCATCCCGTCGCAAGCGCCATTTTCTGCGTATATACCCAGAGGCCGTGTCTGCTGTCGCACACGACGATTTCGCTGGCGCCGTCGCGGTTGAGATCGGCGGTGACCAGTGTGAAAGGGCCGACGCCGTACGGCACTCTGACCGAAGTGTCGGCCCGCAGGGCGTTTTCGCTGCATAACGAAAGCGTCCCGTCGCGCTGGATGACGGCGATCGTGGCCGTCTTTTCGCGCAGAGCTGCGACAGCGCACACGGCGCTGTCTGATGCGAAATGCAGCGACCCGACAGCCGCGAACCCTCTGCCGAACACGACGCGACCGTGTTCGCATCCGACCGCCCAGGCGGAGTCATTGCTGTTATATCCACATACGTAGGACGACGGGGCAGTGCCAAGACTGACGGTTGTCCACGTGGCCGCTGAAACGGAGAGGCCGGACAGCACGCGCAGGGTACTGTCGCGGCAGGGGATGAATACCCTGCCGGCAATTGCGCTCGGCATGCCGACCACGCCGGGAATGCTGTCGATGAAGAACGCGGAGTCGGCCGCGTGCACCGTGTCGCCCCGCACGCCGATGCGGTCGATCAGCGCTTTTCTGCTTCCATAGGTGATGCCCGAGGAGCCGGTGTCCGCGCTCCAGCCGTACAGCCTGCCTGATTTACCGAGAAGAATCAGCTCGTTACTGTGCCGCGACGAGTCGAGGCCTGCCAGGAGCGGGTCGTAAAAACCTTCGGGCGCCGCGAATTTCGGCCACCCCGGGACACTGTAGTCCCACGAAGCGGTCACGATAAAAACGCTGTCCACGAAATCCGCTACCGTGTAATCGCGGATGGCCGACCGTTCTTCGCGCGTCATGCCGGAACCGTGCTGCATGGCAAGGTGCAGGTAGGTATTGCCGCCGTCGTTGCTTCTGGAAGAGGGCGCGGTGTAGGGGCCGAAGCCGCTGACGGTAAAGATGGTGTCCGTGTTTTGCGCAGTCTTCTTATTCGTGCGGTGCGGGAAAACATCTTCGGCGCCGCCGTAATCGTAGATTGCCTGGTAGAATATGTCCGTGAACGTGATGCCGAGGTCGAAGACGCCGTCGGCCTCGACCAGGGCCACGCCGCGGTAGATGGAGTCGGCGTTCACAAGGTCGTTGTCAAGCCGGTTGCGGATGATGTTCTCGTCGACATGCCAGACCAGCACGCCTGACGCCGGAAGGCAGACGTCGTTGTTCCTTACTTTAAGGATCACGTTGGAAGCGGACATGCCGCTCGTGGCAACGACATTGGAATCGAGATTGACGTTGAACGGATAGGCGGCGATCACTTTCACCATGGTATTGCCCACTTGGGTCGAGTCGAACCTGAACAGGGAATCGTCGCCGGAAAGATTGCGCTGGCGGTTTTCGACGAGGTAATATTCGTGGTCGTTGATCGGGACGAGCAGAATGGTCGTATCGGTAAAGTTGACGTCGCGGTGGAGCGAATCGAGGTCGAGCACCGAGGTCAACGCCTTGACGCGGTTCGACGATGCGGCGCCTGCCGACGCGGTTTTTACGTTGTCCCATCCTGCGAACGCGCGGACCCAGGCGCTCGGATAGGGCGGAATGAAGCCGTTGCCCGCGGAATAGCCGGCAAAATCCATGATGCAGAAGGCGCCGATAGCCGATGCGCCGCTTGACGTGGAAAACAGGTCCGGAATGCCGAGCTGACGCGCCATCTGGTTCGCCAGGATCCCCTGAATGCCCCAGTTCAAGCCGTCCTGGTTCGACGTCTCCGAACACAGCATGAGTTCGGAAATGGCGATGCTGTCGCCGGAGGCGCCTTTCACCTTCACGCCGGGGATCGAAATATTCAGGTCCTTTTCGAACTGGTCGAACCATGAGCGGTCAATGAAAGCGTCGATCATGTCCGATGGAGAGTTGCGGCCAGTTGACCCGTCCGCTCCGCCGTCGGTCAGGTACGAAGCACCGGCATGAAAGATGAGAAATACCGTTTTCAGGTTGTTTTCGTCGCGGATCGTAGAATCCGAAGGCTCGAAGCGCAAGTTTGCAAAAGGTGAAGTACCTGAGGGGTCATGCGCAGCGGCAAGAAGCGCGTCGCGGACAAAAAGCATGAGGCCCCTCGTCTTGCGGAAATAGTATTCGTCCCATGTCTCCTCAGCCATCTTGCCGCCCGGGGAGTAGTAGATCACCGGCTGCGGGACTGCATAGCCGTTCTCGTTCTGGCTGTTCGAGTCGATGACGGACGGATAGATAGTTGAGCGCAGCACAAGCATACCACGGGAAACTTTCGCGTAGTAGGCGGCGAGCGACCGGAGCTGGTCTGCAAAATACCGCAAACCGTGGGGCAGACGGTCGTATTTGTAAATGGTGCCGTTGGCGTACCGCAGATATTCATCCTGGTCGCCGGTGCCGCCGCGGATGCCGAAGAGGCCGTTGCCGGTCTTGAGCGTCGAGGTGTCGGGCCTGCCGCCGTTGAACTCCACGCGCAGGGCGATGATGCGGAGCGTATCAGCGGCGTTCTGGCGGGGAAACGTGATCGACCACTGGTAGTCGCGGGCGGTTTTGAGCAGTCCACGCTTTGAGACGCTTTTCAGAAGATAGGGGTGCGGTCCGCGCGGCCCGCCGGTCACCTGCTGCTGGCGGAGTGCTCGGGCGTGCTGAACAGTGCCGGAGACTGAGAGCGCGGTACAGAGTAACACTGCAATGAGAAGGCGAGAATAGTGCATAATTCTTTCATTGGCTAAAGGCAGTCTGTGGGGTATGGGGTGGGCACCCGATTGCAGAACCAGCCTTCCTTTGACCCCTACCCACAAGCCCCTGTTGGATTGAAAATCAAGCAACAGTACAACAGGAGATTGATTGAATTTAATGATGTTTGAGGGTGCGGGTAAAGAATGCTCAACCCTGCACAGGCGATGCCCACCCGCTACCCTCCGCTCCTGCGGAGCCTTTAGCCAAAAAAATATATTAATGACTTTTACTATTTACAATCTGAACAAGAACGACACACGCCACTGGCCGTTTCTCGCGCCGGTGGCGCCCGTTTTCAATGGATTGATATTCTGCAGTATTCCCTTAAGAAACCCTTCGGGTGAATAAATGTACGACCAGTCGAAGTTCATGTTGCCGTAGTTCAGGCCGAGGCCGAAATCGAGCTCGTAGCGCTCGCCGATATAATCGCCCAGAAATCCGGTGCGCAGGGACATGAAATGAGAATACCAGTATTCGAGTCCGAGATGAACATTGGTCTGCTGAATCTCGACTTTGGCGGATTCGTCCTTGTCGGCCAGAAGATCGGTCCACAGCGCGACGTAGAAAGGATCGGGTTTTTTGTCCGCGTAATTTTTCACGACTTCGCGGTCAAGATCGAGCAGGACCGTCAATTCGTGGACCGCCGTCTGGATCGCGGTATAGGCCGCACCGAGCCGGAGGGTGAAAGGAATCGGGTCCTCTTCGCTCTGGTCCATGTAATAAATGGCAGGGCCCATGTTCTGGAGCATGAATCCTATGCTCAGATTGCGGGTAAAACATTCGCGTTTAAGTATCGCGGCGTCGATGGCGAACGTCGTTCCGACCCCGGCCCCGTTGTAACCCGGAGCAAGCGCGCTGACGACGTATTTCATGTTCATACCCGCCGATAATGTCTGCGAAAGGGGGAGACCATAGGAGAGGCCGCCGACCAATTCATACGAACGGGCCTGGCCGAGCTCCCTTCCCAGGTCATCGGTCCACGTGTTGACGCCCATGTTGATGAAGTTCATCGAGAGGCCGAGCGTGCCCCAGTCTTCGGTCGGCATCACCCCTGTCCAGAAAATGTGCCAGAGCTCTTTCAGACCGAACGCGGGGAGCAGCGGTTCGTAGAACAGGAGCGCCTCTTTCTGCGCCCACTGATATTTGTTAAGTGCCTGGTCGGTTGCGACCCATATATCGTTGCCGAAGGCTGCAAGACCGCGCACGATATTGCCGCGCAGTACGTTTTTGGAATGAAAGGGTTTCCATTCATGGATGGCCTCGCCGTTTATGATTTTTCCGTCCTTGTGACTGATCGCACCTTTGTTTGTGCCGATCCACACGGTACCGGAGTGCTGCTCGGAAAAGCACAGAACAGTGCTGCCCGGGAATTTAAACCGCTTCCACGCGGTTCCGGTAAAGATGCTGAGGCCGTTATCGCCGCCGACCCAGAGCCTGTCCTGAGAGTCGTGAAAGAGCGCATTGACCCGGGTCGAAATCAGCCCGCTTGCGGTGTCGAACAGGGTGATCGTAGAGTCTTTTTTTCTGAAGAGGCCTGCGGCAGTACCCACGTACAGAGCGCCGTCTTTGCCGAACGTGACCGCGGAAACGACCGAATCGGGAAGACCGTCGGCAATTGTCAATTTCGACCAATTGCCGTCTTTATAGATACCGACTCCGGCATCGGTGCCCACGGCCAGTTCGCCGTAAGCGCCGAGGGCGATGGCGGTGATGACGTTTGACGGCAGGCCGTCGGCCACCGTAGTCCTGTACCATTTCGATTCGCTGGTGCGCCACAGTCCATGAGGAGTACCCACCCATAGTCGTTCGGATTCGTCCATAGCCATTGCCGTGACGCTGTCGTTCACCGCGATGGTAAAGGGAACGTGCAACTCCACGACGTCTTTTATCTCTCTGTCTTTTTTCCCGCAAAGGGTGACGATCTCGCCTGAAAGTTTATCGGCCGTGAGGGTGTCGGCTAACGGCATGAGCTCGACGAATATTTTGGCCGCGGTGCGGTCGGATGACGGCAGGTCGAGGATCTGGCGCGCGATTTTTTCCGCGCTGGTGTGAAACTTGACAAATAACGAGTCGGCCAGCACGGCACGCAGCTTTGCGGTGATGACCGCGTACCGTTTCATTTCGATTCTGTTGGTGGTTCGGATTTTCCATGCGGCGTCGCTGACGACCTTATCGTCGTCCACGTTGAGGTAGCGGCGGGCAATGGTTTTAATCTCGTCATCCTGTTCGACAAGATAGGTGTCGTACGTTTCCCATATTCTGCCGTTGTAGTGCAGCACGCCTCCGGCCGTGCCCGCCCATACGTCCTCGCTTGCAATAAGTTCCGTTTTGTGTTTCGATGCGACGGCGAGGAAAGGGCCTTTCCCGTCAAGAAACGATTTCCACGAATTAGCGAGCGGTTCCTGGCCCAAACCGGCGGGATTGAAAAAAACCGCGTTCGCGTCGTTTGCCAGGCCGGTAAACGCTTCGCCGAGGCCTGTCGCACGAGCGCCCGGCGGGAAAACGAGGGTGATCACCGCGGATTGTCCAATAGCGCACCACGTCGGCTGGACCGTGTACGCGATGAACATCGCGCTCACGAGCAGCGCTCTCCCCAGTTTTTTAAAACAGCAGGGACTCATTATGAGAAAGTCCGTATCATGTAATTTTGACAATGTTCGTCCATTCGGGAATCGGCGGCGGAACGTTTTTGCTGAAAAACGGCGCCATACCGGAAATTGTGGTCTCACGCAGGTTTTCCTTGCCGTGGTAGGCCACGATTCTCGTGATGCAACCCAGGTGAAAAGGGGGTATGATAGAGGGGTTTTTGAAAATTTCCTGACGCGAGACGAACTGGCCCTGATTCAGATACGAAACGCAGACCGGACACCGTGAATCGCCTGGAAAATCGTAATAGTAAAATTCAACCTCTGCCGCATCACCCTGTTCCACCACCTTGATGTTTTCCTCCATCGATTGCCGCCATTTTTCAGCGAGTTGCTGCCGGTCTGCCGGAGAAAGCGGCCGCCTAGCTAAGTCTTCGTTTAGGGAGGCCAGATATTTTCGTATTTCTGCTTCCGACGGCCTGATACGGACAATGTCCTCGCGTGGGCTTTTCCGCATGATGGAATAGATGCCGCTGGCATGGATCAGCGATCCGTCGTCTCCCATGTCATTATTCGTTTCCCCGGACGCCTGTCTGAGGCTTATCAGCCTTACGGCAACAAGGACCAGCGCGACCAGAAGCACGAGACCGATGATGGCAGCCGCCATTTTTTTCCCTTTATGGAAATATCACCTGCTGAGGCGACAAAACGTTCTTTTCCCGCTTAACCGTATAAAATAAGTGATATAGCTTGCCGGCAACAAGGATTAGACTCTCTGTCGGCGGCCATGACGTTATTCAGATAGAAGCTTTTCAAACAGGTAAGGATTTTTTTGAATTGTGATGTTCGGATTTTAGTAATTCCGCGCAGGCGGTTTTGTTCTATTGACTTTTTTAAGAATGAGGATGTATCTTAATCCTCGCTTCATGCGGGAGTAACTCAATGGTAGAGTTCCACCTTCCCAAGGTGGCTGTTGCGGGTTCAAATCCCGTCTCCCGCTTTTATCGTTTCTTCGATGTATCCTTTATGTCGCTGGTGTTCCGGTTCATGATGAAGTCCCTGTACACGCGGAAATGCTCAGTCTCATGATATGGCACTTTTTTTATCTGAGAGCGTTCGAACGACAGTATGGAAGCGTTTACGCATGAGAGCAGGATCGGGGAGTGGGTGGCGATGAAGAATTGCGCGTGGCCGTCCCGTTCCATTTTTTGCAGAAACTCCAGGAACGCAAGCTGCTTTCCCGGTGAAAGCGCGGTCTCAGGTTCGTCCAGGAAATAGACGCCCTCGATCGTGTACCGCGAGGTGAAGAACGACATGAACGATTCTCCGTGCGACTGCTCCAGCAGCGATTTGCCGCCGAAATAGTCGAGGAGGCCGGGGTCGGTCGCCGCCCATACATCGATCATTCTGGCCATGTGTTCGTAGGTCTCGGCGGAAAAGAACGCACCGGGCTTCGGACCCGCGGCCCAGGCGATATCGAGATACTGGAACAGCGATTCCTCATGCGGGTTGAAGTGGGCGCGCGACCAGCAGTCATCCGCCCATATATGGACGCCGCTTTTCCTGGAGATCGCCTTGAGCAGCGTCGATTTCCCGCTGCCGTTTTCCCCCGCAAAAAAAGTGACGTTTGTCCGGAATTCGATGCGTCCCGTGTTCCGGAAAACGGGCTGGTTGAAGGGATAGACGGCCCGATCCGGGAACCGTTCGGGGTGCAGAGTGATGGTTGCGATATGCATCACGATTAAAATACTTCATCGGAACGTTTTGATTATTTATTTTCCCTTACCGTTCCTCTCGGGCGAATAGTTTTACGTTACCACGGATATTTAACATAGGAGAATATATGCCGGTTGGAATCCGCCGTGCGATATTTTTGATGTTCATTGTTTCCGGTTTCTGCGGATTGCTCTATCAGGTGATCTGGATCCGGATCGCCTACGCCTCGTTCGGCATCATCACGCCGGTGATGTCGGTGGT